>JAZNXX010000010.1:0-91076 GCA_045594125.1 Candidatus Egerieisoma sp. | reverse complement strand
AAAAACTCTGGTAACCTTTGTCTACTCACCAATGACATCCGGAAGACAAAGGTGTAACCGTACGCTGTAACCGTTTTTGAAAATCGGCTCGTAACTCTTTGACACTCAAATCAGGTGACATGGGCCAACCGAATCACGAAACAGAAGCAAAGCGTATGACGATGTCATACGCTTTTTTGTGCCGTGCCAGACCGACGAAAGCTTGCTTTCAGGCGGGATGGTGCGGTGCAAAAAACGGCATCTGCGTCAACAGAATGCCGCTTTGCTTCAGTTTCAATGATGGCCCGCGGAGGAAGGGAAAAAGCCTCGCAGAGGCTTAATCCCCGAATCACTTTAATCGCCCTCTCAGACATCTGGGAGGGCGATTTTGTTAAATTTGTCCGGTATTTGTCCGGCATATAACAGAAGCATGCGCTCTTCTCCTGCAAAACCGAACATATAATCCAGAAGCCATTCAACCTCTTTCATCGGGGCAACCCTGCTGCAAATGTCGTCCACCAGTGGTGTATATACAACTACAGCTTGGTCATGCATACCTTTGATCTGTTGTGCCAGAGCATGAATTTCTTTATTAAACTGTTCCTCCATCGCTTTATTGTTTCCTGTTTATAAGATTAACGACCACCTTGACCAATATATCCATCTCGTCCATCCGGCTCTCTGCGATTAGCAGGGTCAGTGCAACAAGGGTTCCGTCAGCGATTCTTTTAGTGCCATCCGGACGGTAGAGGATGCCGTTGTTCTGAAGGAACCAGAGGAACAGGGTCGCTGCAATTCTCTTGTTTCCATCCACGAATGAATGATTCTTCACCACGAGATACAGAAGCATCGCAGCTTTCTCCTCTACGCTTGGATAGAGTTCCTGACCATCCCATGTCTGATAGATCTGACCGATGCTGCTATGGAAGGACTTGTCCTTCTCGACTCCAAACAACCGGCTCTCCTTGAACTTTTCCTTCAGACTTTGGATTGCATCCATTGCACTTTCATATGTCGCACGGAACTTCTCATGAAGGGTAGTATCGGATATTTCAAGGCTCTGATAGTCATAGGCATCCAGAGTATCCAGCGCATAGGTATAATCCTTTACGACAGCAAATAGTTCCTTAGCCTGCTGTTCGGCCATAATCAGGTTCTGACCGAATACATTCTCCAACAAGCCCAGGGCACGCTTCACGTCCTCGTATTTCTGCTCTGAAACAGCATTATGGTTGACTACGTATCCTTTGAGCATATATTGCTTTAAGACCGAGGTCGCCCACTTCCTGAAGGCTGTTGCTTGAACCGAATTAACTCTATACCCAAGGGATAGAATTGCATCCAGGTTATAATACTTAACTTTCTCCTCAGAAAGGCCTCTCACACCACTCTGTGCGGTAATTAAAATTTCTTTAATTACCATTTCGGGTTCTAATTCTCCACTTGTGAATATTCTCTTAAAATGATAAGAGATATTCGGAACTGTCACTCCAAACAACTCCGCCATTGCCTTCTGCGTAGCCCAGATAGTTTCATTAGAGGGATCTATCATCGCCTCTATTTTCACAAGTCCATCAGCAGACTGATAAATTACAACATCGTTATTCATGAGTAACCATTTTAATTCAGTAACTTACCATCCACACCAAATGACAATGTAGGAATAGACTCCATATCAAACCCACGTGCAGCCATGCTACGAGTCATCATGTCCATCATGACTGCTTCCAGAGTTCGCTCATCATTAGTCAGTTCACCTATATGTATTCCAAAACTTTGTATGATGTGCCCAAGACTGTTTGTCTTCATGTATATTGTATTCGCAATCTCGTCTGCAAACATGCGTGCTTCCTGACCGTTCTTACAATATAACACCAACTCCAGACCAGTAGGAAAAGAGGCGTATCCTTTAAAGATAACTCCAGTCTTTGCACTAGCTTTTGCAGTGGCTCCTAACAAAAACACCTCTCCATTGAAATCTGTCGGAAAAAGTAGCATGTCGTCAATGGTCTTGATCGACACAATGAAATGTCTTTTGCTCATAACTTCTTTTTTAATTTGACAAGTTTACAGAGGGAACTGTTCCCTCTACATCATGGGGCAAAAGTATAGAGCAGATTTCAAAATTAAAACAGCGTAACCTATTGTATTTCAGGAAGTTTTTCGCCAAATATTAATAGATATGCATAATATATTTCATATTAATATCTATGTATATCATTATATATAATTAGTATATTAATATATTATAATAGATATTTATATTTACATTTCTCTTGACTCGTACCTTGGGTAAAACTTTATAGTTCTACTTATGAGATTATTCCTCCTAACTCAGAGATGATCCAGAGAATGAAAGAGGAAAACGAACTACGTAGGCCAGAGATGTATAAATAGAATCGAACTATCCAAAACTGTCAGATAGTTCAATTCATTATAGTCATAACATCTTGTATTTATGTTCATTACAAGGGTGCTCCATTTTAACCGATTGGCTAAAAAAGATTGATTTACAGAGGCCTAAAATATAGCCAATTAAAATACTTCAGTATTCAGTTGTCCAAATTTTATAAGAACATAAGGAGTGTCAACCTTATCAACCATTCAATATAACAAAAAGCGTATATACACTTTTTGTTATAACAATTTGTGTAGTTACATATTTTGTACTATATTTGCGGTAGAATAATTAAAATTTGGATTATGGAAACTCCTTTTATCTTCGGAAAAATCGCAACTGAGAAGAATTTTACAGACCGAGAGTTGGAAACAGCAAACTTGGTCCAGAACTTCACATCGCTTATCAATACTATCATTATCTCTCCTCGTCGCTGGGGTAAGAGTTCACTTGTGAATAAGGCGGCCAAGTTAGCAATGGAGCAGGATAGCAAATTGCGTATCTGCCATATCGACCTTTTCAATGTTCGCAATGAGGAGCACTTCTATTCGTTACTTGCACAGAAGGTTATTGCAGCGACATCTACCAAGTGGGAAGAGGCAGTTGAGAGCGCAAAGAGTTTCTTTTCGCATCTTGTGCCAAAGATTTCTATTGGCAGTGATCCTACCAATGAAGTTTCAATCGATTTTGATTGGGAGACTATAAAACAGAACCCCGATGAAGTGCTTGACCTTGCCGAGAAAATCGCACAGAAGAAGGGACTCAAAATTGTGATTTGCGTTGATGAGTTCCAGAATATAGCAGAGTTCACTGATCCTGACTATTTTCAGAAGAAATTGCGTTCGCATTGGCAACAGCATCAGAATGTTGCTTATTGCTTATATGGTAGCAAACGCCATATGATGATGGAGGTGTTTACCAACTCGTCTAAACCATTTTACAAGTTCGGCAATCTGATGTTCCTCAATAAGATTGACACGCCTTATCTTGTAGAGTTCTTTAATAGTCGCTTTGCAGATACCGGCAAGAGCATAAATGAGGATGCAGCCGACCTGATTGTGAAACTCGTAGACAATCACCCTTACTACGCACAGCAACTCGCACAACAGTCGTGGTTGCGAACAAAGGATATATGTACGGTTGAGATAGTGCACGAGGCACATGCCGCATTGGTAGAGCAATTAAGTTTGTTATTTGTAACGATTACCGAGAAATTGACAACACAGCAACTGAACTACCTCAAAGCCCTTATTGCAGGAGAAAAGTCAATCAGTTCTACCGATGTGATGCACCGCTACAAAATATCTTCTACAACCTCAATAGCACGCTCAAAAGCGGCTCTAATCAAGAACGATATTTTGGATAACAAAGCAGGAGAAATCTCGTTCCAAGATCCGATTTATGCCTATTGGTTGAAGACTGAATATTTTGCAAAGTAAAGTATTATAATGCTTATTAGTCAATAATAATCATTGCTAATCATTACTGATTATCGCTTAAAAATCGTATCTTTGCACCATAAATCATTTGGAATGCAAATGCGGTAAGAGACTGAATATAAATCACTTCAATTTGGTTTCTACCGACAAATGCATTACAGAGTCTCTCTATACAGGAATAGATGCAATTGCTAAGGAGTTGTATCTATGTCATCCTGATGGAATCATTATTAACGGAGGGGGAATGGTTATTAAATATTGAGATTTCTTGTATAACATAATACGATGATACTTCATCTGATTTTGGCAAGTATCTCCGAATTGTCGATTTGGTATATGTAATGGGAGGATTGTTCCTTTTCACTCACATTGGTATTACTTGTGTATTTACGTTATTCCCCGAATTCTGAGAAAAATCAAAGGATAGAATAGAAGACTAAACTCAGACTACCTGGGATGTATGAATAGAATCGAGCTATCCAATAATTTTGGATAGTTCGGTTCAGTATGGTCTTATAATTCCTAAAATATCGATAAATTTATTCATTACCTAAATATTTCCTTTGGAAACTTTGTTTAATGGAAATAATATTTTATATTTGCAATAGTTTCCGATGGAAATAAAGTCTGAATGAATATAAATAATTTAAATATACTTCAAAATGAAAGCAAATAAAATTCCTAAGTATCTGATTGTTGGTGGAGTAGCCGGAGGAGCTACTGCAGCGGCACGCATCCGTAGAAATACAGAACAAGCAGAAATTATCCTGTTCGAAAAAGGGGCACATATCTCATATGCCAATTGCGGACTCCCCTATTACATTGGAGGAGTAATTGATGAGCGGGAGAGATTATTTGTCCAAACACCTGAAGCATTTGGACAGCGTTTTGCTATTGATGTACGTACCAATAGTGAAGTAATAGGTATTGACATTAAGAAAAAAAATGTGCAAGTGCGCACAAATGACGGACGTATATATACTGAGTCTTACGATAAATTATTGCTCTCTCCAGGAGCCTCTCCTGTTCGTCCTCCTCTTCCAGGTATCGACAACGAGGGAATCTTTACATTGCGCAATGTGGCTGATACCGACCGTATCAAGCAATATATGCAGCAATATCCTGTAAAACGTGCAGTGATTGTAGGAGGCGGATTTATCGGTCTTGAAATGGCTGAAAACCTGCATCGTGCCGGTGCCCAGGTTGCTGTAGTTGAGATGGCCAATCAAGTTATGGGGCCAATTGATTATTCAATGGCATCGCTTGTTCATCAGCACCTGCAAGAAAAAGGAGTTCAGCTCTATCTGGAGCAAGCCGTTGAATCATTCACCCGCCAAAACAATCAGCTCAAAGTTAATTTCCAGTCGGGTATCCAGTTAGAAGCAGATATGGTTTTACTCTCAATTGGCGTTCGTGCCGAGACCAGATTGGCTCAAGAAGCCGGCTTGAAGTTGGGCGAAATGCGTGGCATTTATGTTAACGAATACCTACAGACCTCTGACGAATCTGTATATGCAGTAGGCGATGCTATTGAGTTTCCTCATCCCATTACCGGTAAGCCGTGGTTAAATTTCTTGGCCGGACCTGCCAATCGCCAGGCGCGCATAGTGGCTGACAATATGGTCTTTGGTAACATACAGACCTACGAGGGCTCTATCGGCACCTCCATAGCAAAAGTATTTGATCTTTCAGTTGCCTCTACAGGCCTGCCTGCAAAGCGGCTAAAGCAGATGAACATTCCTTACCTCTCCGCCACCATTCATTCAGGCTCACATGCCGGCTATTATCCTGGAGCTTTGCAGATGACCATCAAGATTACCTTCTCTCCAGAAGGGGGACAATTGCTTGGTGCACAAATTGTGGGTTACGACGGTGTAGACAAGCGTATAGACCAGTATGCCTATGCCATCAAGAGAGGCGCCAATGTCTCTCATCTTACCCAGTTAGAGCATGCCTACGCTCCACCGTTTTCCTCAGCAAAAGATCCTGTTGCCATCAGTGGTTATGTAGCGGGTAATATTCTTAGCGGCAAAATGACCCCACTCTACTGGAGGGAACTTCAGCAAGCCGATCTAAATAAAGTCTCTTTGATTGATGTACGCACAGCCGATGAAGCCTCATTAAATAGCTTCCCTGGAGCCATCAATATCCCTCTGGACGACTTGAGAAGCCGGATGGATGAGATTCCAACAGACCGTCCCGTCTATCTATTTTGCGGTGTAGGTCTGCGAGGATACCTTGCTTCAAATATTTTGAAAGAGCACGGATATAAAGATGTACGCAACCTTATTGGAGGTTTAAAACTCTATGAATCTGCAATAAAACCCGTACTTCCACCAGATCAAGGTTCTCACAAGGAAATAACTGTAGGCATATCATCCGCTATACAGACCAAAGTTGTTCAAGTAGATGCGTGCGGTATCCAATGTCCAGGCCCTATTCTTAAATTGAAAAAATATATGGAAACGCTTCAGCCTGGCCAACGTCTGGAGGTTCGTGCCACCGACGCCGGTTTCCCGCGCGATGCTGAAGCATGGTGCCGAACTACAGGTAATCTGTTCATTGAAAAGAGCTCGCAAGGCGGGATCTATTATGCCATCATTGAAAAAGCAGTTCCTTGCGAATCTTCCGAAACCTGCCCTTCAATACATGAAGAAAAAGGGAAGACATTGATCCTCTTCAGTGATGATCTTGACAAAACTTTAGCTACCTTTGTACTTGCAAATGGAGCAGCTGCAACTGGTAAGAAAGTCTCCATCTTCTTTACTTTCTGGGGATTGAATGCCATCAAGAAAGCCAATAAGCCACGTGTGAAGAGAGATATATGGAGCAGAATGTTCAGTTGGATGCTCCCTTCCGATTCCACCAAACTCTCCCTCTCGCAGATGAATATGCTGGGCATTGGTGCCAAAATGATGCGCTACCTGATGAAGAAAAAAGGTGTAGATTCATTAGAAACCCTTCGTCAGCAAGCTATTGACAACGGAGTGGAATTCATTGCATGCCAAATGTCAATGGATGTAATGGGTGTAAAACGTGAAGATTTGTTAGACGAAGTAACCGTAGGTGGAGTTGCTACCTATATGGAAAGAGCCGAACAGGCCAATGTAAATCTGTTTATCTGAGAAAATGGAAAAGATAACCTGCATATGCGTCATGAGAGAGCTGATGAAGGCTCTCTCAGACTTTGAGACCCAACTGATGGAGAGTCACGGTGTAACATTGAACGAAGCGATGGCCCTATGCGCTATGGGAGACGAATGCGTTACTGCATCAGTCATCTCCGAGCGAACCGGCCTTCGCCCTTCGCACACCTCCAAAGTAATCAGTTCATTGGAGAGCAAGAAACATGTCATCCGCAAATTAGGCAAACAGGACAAGCGTCAGATGTACTTATCGCTAAGTGTATCGGGAAAAGAGTGTCTGGCACAAATCAAAATCCACACATTTGACATTCCGCCCATTTTACACCCCCTGTTACAAGGGTACATCCTTTAATGTATCTCTTGTCTTGGCTGATGCTCTTGAGCTATGCCCCTTATCGGCCGGTTTATTATTTGGAAAAAAAGGCAATGCATTCGGATACATACCCACCTCTGCAATCTTACCTAATGATGCAGCCGACATCTTATGCGACAAAGCAAAAGGTTCTATAGTCAATGGTGTGGAGTGAGAGATGACGGAAACGCACATACCCGAACTCAATCCTACATATCAAACACTCCTCCTTCATTGTCCTGAAATTATATATTCGACTTTGCAATCAGATTATCGCCACCTTTATCACCCCATCCAGCTTATTCTCGAAAATGCGGTAGGCTTCTTC
This sequence comes from Candidatus Egerieisoma sp., assembly GCA_045594125.1. Classification (GTDB taxonomy): domain Bacteria; phylum Bacteroidota; class Bacteroidia; order Bacteroidales; family UBA932; genus Egerieousia. The sequence goes on along the minus strand of JAZNXX010000010.1, from coordinate 83,434 downwards.
AATCTCACTCAACGGAAAACGATGCGTTATAAGCGGAGTGGTATCAATCTTTCCTGCTTCAATAAGGCGAAGAACTTCCTCGCAATCGCATCCATCTACACCGCCAGTCTTGAAGGTTAGATTCTTGCCATACATTTCGGGTAAAGGAAGTGTCTGAGGTTGATCATAAAGAGCCACCACTGTTACAATCGCATTCGGACGGGCACACTCCCAAGCCAAGTGGAAAGTGTCATCTACACCTGCCACCTCAAGCACTCTATCTGCTCCTCCATGATCGCTGTTCTTTAAAACAAAATCCTTGCACTCTTCTGGAGTAGTGAGCAATACCTCAGGATAATGTTCTTGAACGAATCGACGCCTTTCTTCCAACTTCTCACAGACGATGATTCGTTTGGGTTGTTTCAACATCACACAAAGAAGGGTGCAGATTCCCGTAGGTCCTGCTCCAATGATCAGTACGGTATCATCTTCGTTTATCTCAGAAATACGAGCTGCCCAAAATCCTGTGGCCAAAACATCTCCCACCAGCAAAGCCTGTTCATCGGTTACGCTATCTGGAATACGATTCAATCCTTGATTGGCCAAGGGTAGACGCACATATTCAGTCTGTCCACCATCGATTCGGCAGCCCAATGCCCAACCGCCATTCGGATCGGTACAGTTATTTACATAGCCATTCTTGCAGAAGAAACACTCTCCGCAGAAGGTCTCTACATTCACAGTAACTCGGTCGCCTGGCTTTATATGGGTGACTTCTACACCTACTTCTTCAACGACACCTACCATTTCGTGACCTACGGTAATACCCGGAACAGCACGAGGCACGCTTCCGTGCTTGATATGCAGGTCGCTCGTACAGATGCTGCTCATCGTTACGCGAACAATGGCATCGGTAGGCTCAACAAGTGTAGGCTTCGCCTTCTCCATCAAAGCGAACTTTCCTTTTCCGATATATGTGTAAGCTAACATAATTGTCTGAATATTTATTTTTCTAACTTCCAACCACAGTCTCCGTGGTAAATCATCTGCTTGGTCATGCCACCATCAATACAGATATTCTCGCCTGTAATAAAACCGGCTTTGTCACTGCAAAGGAACAACACCATATTGGCTATGTCCATGGGGTTCCCTACCCTGCCTGTAGGTTGCTGAGTGGCATTGGGTCCTTCGTAAACCGTGTAGGCCGTATCTATCCAACCCGGAGAAATGGAGTTCACCCTTGCTTTTCCAGACAGGCTGACTGCCAACGCGTGCGTGAGTGCCGCAATGCCCCCTTTGGCTGCTGTATAGCTCTCAGTCTGCGGTTGGCTCATACGGTCACGAGACGAAGAGATGTTGATGATGGATGCACCTTCGGCCAAATGATTCTTCAGCAATTTCACCAAGTAGAAGGGTGCGGTCACCCCCACACTCAGGGCATACTGGAACTCCTCGTAGGAACATTCATCTATCCCTTTCATCAACGGCAGGGCATTGTTAACAATGACATCCACTTTATTATGTTTACTCATCACCTCGTTAGCAAAAGCCTCCAACACCTCTTTCTTTGAGATATCTCCAACATAATGTTCACCCTCCTGCTTGTCAATCACATAGACTAAGGCACCTTGAGAACGGAACTCATCGGCAATGCATCGGCCAATTCCGTTGGCACCACCAGTTACTATGACTGCTTTATCTTTGAATGTATCTGTTATCATATAATTTAATTCTTTCAAAGCTCAATTAATTCAGGCAATTTGCCAGCTATCACGACCATTATATCACAAAACTACTCATTTCTTTTATATGACGGAATATTTCAGGCCAAAAAGAGAGACCATCTCAGCAGGTAAATTAATTACAAAAGTACATTATATTGTACAATGCTTTATTGTTTAAAAGATAGTATCTATTTTTGTATCAAATCGGCTGGTACACAACCTGCTTCTCAAGTAAACCCTGTAGCGGTAGAAGTGATGAAGGAGGCAGGTATTGACAATTCATCACACACGCCAAAAAATGTTGACATTTATCTTAACGATTCGTGGGATTATGTTATAACAGTCTGTGGAGGTGCAAACGAAACCTGTCCCACCTTTATAGGCAAAGTGGGCAAGCGCATCCATATAGGATTTGATGATCCATCAGAAACAATAGGTTCAGAAGAGTTGTCAATATTGCCCGAAGATGAGCGTCTGATGCTGCATTCAGATTTTGAAGAAGAGGTTATCGTATACGGGAATCCCTCCTTGATTGGCTCTATATTCCGCAACCTGACAGAAAATGCTATAGCCTATTCTGAAGGTAAAAATATCTATATTTCTTTACTTGAAAATGGCGGAACTATGTGTCATATCCGTAGGGAGGTACCGGACTCGGACTCGCAATAGTAAAACATTCGGTTCAATTCCACGGCGGTACCATCACTGTAACAAACCGTTCCAATGGCGGATTAAGATTTGATTTTACTCTAAGCAAACTATTGTAGAGAAAAATTGTTTTTGTCATCACATCAAAGGAGTGGCTGATTTAAGGTAGTATGTTTTCATACGGGAAAATTCTAAAACAATAAACAAGATCATCAAAAGATCAGTTTTTTAAATAATATGTAATTGATGTGACTACACGTACCTTCTTTATATAAGGAGTATTACTGTCGCGGTCCTCAATGGTAAATGTTCCCTGGTTTGCAGTTTTGATTTTACCCAGACGGCTATCTGAATCCTTTGCAAACTTTTCGGCTGCTTCACGGGCATTTCTTGTTGCCTCTTCAATCATTTGAGGTTTGATCTCATTTAAACCTTCATATTTGAACTCAACTCTATTCTCCCAGTTGTTTCCTCCGGTAACCACACCTCTCTTAAGAAGTTCTGCTTCTCTCGATCTTAGAGCCAGCACAGCATCTATATCTGAAGTACACACGGTTACTATACTTGTTGCAATATAACGGTATGTGCGGTAGTTACTTCCATATTCATTCGCATATTTGTCAGAAATATTCGGTACTGAGAGAGAGATCTCATCCTTTTTGATTCCTCCTGATTCAAGAAATGAGATGACAATGTCATTATTTGCACCTATACGGTCATAAATTGTCTCTATCTCATTAGCCATAACCTTATATACGACAGGCCATATTACTTTGTCCGCCTTTACCTCTTTCTCACATAGTCCCTTTACATTTACAGTACGGTCGTAAGATCGATATTTATTTACAGCTCCGGATATATTGAAACCAATAATAATCAGACCTGTCATAACAAAAATGCCACTAAAGAATTTTCCTTTATCCATATGTTCAATTGTTTTAAACAAATTTAAGAATATTTTCTCATTCCGACACAGATTCATTTGTTATATGGAAAGCAGTAGTATGAGAGCCTTTGGGAGCTCTCTCTATTTTCAATTTCCCTGTTTTAGGCTGAATTGTTGAGTTATGACAGCTCAACATCACCAACTACCCCATATATTGCACACCTTTTATGACGGTATGCTGCCCATAGTTGGTCTCCATATGAAAAGTGCCACCATTCTCCGGGATAATTTGCAAATCCCTCCTCCCTCATAATTCTGCAAAGCAATTTACGGCGCTCCATTATAGTAGATGACAATTGGAAATTTGTAGCCATTTCGGGGCATTTGACTGGATAGATACTCCCCATATCAAGAGGAATTCCATCTTTGTCACAAAGTGTAAGATCAACGGCTCCGCCTGTCTGATGCCCTCCTCCTACCCCGGCCGTTGAGCGTCGTACATACTTATCCAGTTCATCTTTGTCTGAGAATTTGTCGGAATAGTGCTGATATGTACGTTGGAATCTTATTTTTTGCTGCTCCGGAGTACGGTAAAGTTCAAAAATATAGAGACCCATTCCCTCTTCAGACAGCCTCCTTGCAACCCTCTTCAGCTTTTCGGCAACAGAATATCTGCACAGAGCACCATTTGCATCAAGAAACAGCCCTAATCTTGGGGTAAGAGTCACCATTGGCTCACCACACTCCTTAACACATTTTCCCCGCAAAATATCTCCGGGAAGCATCTGTCCCAATCCCAACAAGTAGAGAAAATAGTTATATAATACTCTGATTGTCACTCTGCTGTAAAAATTAAATTCAAGAATCTGTTTGCATATTCGATCTGCCTGTCATTCGGGTATATTCTTGTTTTGTTTCTCTATCTCAATCTTTGGCCCTTTACATCCTTGACACATCTTACGGGGTAACCTTCGTGCGGATAGGCATGTGGATTAACCTCTGCACTATAATCATCAAGTTTTAGGTGCCATATCAGGCACTCACCGCCGGCGTGACGGCTCGACCAATAGTAACCATACTTGTCACGACCTCCGCATACTCCGTTGGCATCCCTTATACCTGCTGCAGGCAGAAATATTCGCGGAACATCCGTACTATATGGTTTTGAGCCGGAGAACCATCTCCCCTTAGGCCCTTTATCTGTCATTTCTGTAAATTGAGAATAGTTCTGGCTAAGACAATAATAATCGTGCAGATCCGCTACTCGCCATCCTTCAGGGCAAGGATCATAAGCCCTGTTCTTGGAAATAATGCCATCATCGGAGAAATTATTCCACAGCTTCATATTATTATTTGTCCAGTTAAAGGGTCCATTCTTTGAGCGTGCATAAAAATTGTCCGGATATTTTAGAGCAGCATCTGGAGTTACCGGAGCAGGTACAATTTTGGCACTTTCACTATCCGGATTAACATTACAATCCTCATTAAAAAATGGTATACCGTACCCCTGACCATCTTTTCTTCCCCATTGATACAGTTTTCCATAAGGATAATATGTAGCGTGGTAGCCGCAATTGACTGGTGCCCATAAAACAGTATCTATCAGGATTCCACCTCCGTGGTTAATTCCCCACTCATCGATATAATCAAGTCCCGGTTCACGAGGAATATTTTCTCCCCTATCCACCACCGGGGTGTTATGAGCAGATGAATGGGACTGACTTCCCGATTCTGTCCCATTTGCCGGTCTCTGTTTCTGCTGAGTATTATTGTTTGTATCATTGGATTTTTTGTCGGCTGATTTTTTAGACATAAGATTATCAATCTCCTTTGTTACACTCTTTTCTACAGCTTTGCCAATTTTTTTAAGAAAACTCTGCGCTTCAAGGTTACCGCAAGTAAGTAGAGCGCATATTGTTAAAAAAAGGATTTTTTTCATGATTATTGATTTTAAGAATATTGGGGATTGAGGATTTATTTAAATTTTCAATTCTAATTTCTAATATTTTACAATGTTTTTCTGAGTCATCTTCATATGTTGAATGAAGAGTTGTTTATTTCTCTTTTGTATTTATATCATCTTATCCACATCAATTACATAAACTCTATTCCCATCCACAGTAAACTGTATATTATACCCGGAAAATGTCATTCCGTATAACCTCTCCGGATCGTTGTGATATGATGGGCGGGGATCAAGCTGCAGCACCTCTGTCAACGATTCCAATACCACTTTTTCTTCAATTTTCTCTTTGATGGAATCTGAAAATGTTACCTCTAGTTTGCGCTCCTGTAGGGTGTCAACATAACTGCAGAGTGCCTCTGGATGAGAATCGGCATAGGTAATATAGGGTTTAATATCATATATTGGCGTACCGTCCATCAGATCTGCTCCCGAAACATATATGACAGGCCCTTCAGGTGTATTATAATCAACAGATTCAAGTTTTACACAGGATAGGCCCAACGGATTTGGTCGGAATGGTGATCTCGTGGCAAATACACCTATATACTCATTGCCGCCAAGTCTGGGTGGGCGTACAGTTGGGTGCCACTCTTTTGAACTCTTTCTGTTGGCCGAAAATTCCCAAATAAGCCACAGATGCGAGAAACCATCAATTCCTCTCAATGCATCTCGATTCCTGTACTCCTCTTCAAAGACAACAGACCCTTTAAGATGTTGAGCAAGACCACTTTGACGGGGAATACCAAACTTTTCCTTAAAATCTGTCTTAATATGTGCAATTGGCCTTATTTCCATAACGGGAATAAAGTTAGAATGAATATTTTTAAATTACAATCAGTCTATGCAATATTTATACAGATTATTTTTGTAAGTTTGCAAGGCAACATTCGGTATGTTGCATTTTACATATCACTCAATGCTGTCTGAATCACCACCTCGGAATGTTACGAGTGAAATTACAATTCTATTGGGGAAGTGCCATTTATGGCGCAGGCTTCTCTAATTAGAATTGTGGCTTGTGGTGAGCCCAGACAGCGTATGACGGAGTCTGCGCTTTTTTTTATGCCCATTCTCCAGATTTAAACTTAGAAATTAACCCTATAACTAATAGTTTATGAAAAAAATTGCTTTTTTGTTTCTCCTACTGCTAATGGCAGTCTCCTGCTCAAAATCTGAGCCTGAGGAGAATGGCGGTAACGGCCAGAATAAACCTGAAGAGAAGGTGGAATCAATTGAGATACCATCCACAGTGGACACTACGCCAACCATAACTGAAAGTGCAGATACTGTAAACGTTGCATTTACCGCTTCTGCAACCTGGACAGCCTCAATAATTAATACAAGAGCCGACAGTTGGTGTTCTGTCTATCCAACAAGCGGAGCCGCAGGTAAAGCGGATATCAATATCAGTTGCAAAGAGAACACAACTCCGGATGAACGTAGTGCGACAATTGTAATCAAATGCGGAACAACTACCAAAAATATTACTATAACCCAGAAACAGAAAGATGCACTTACAATAACAGAGTCATCTATCGAGGTGGAGGCTGAAGGAGGAGAAATTTCTGTAGAGGTAAAGGCTAATGTTTCGTTTAAGTATTCGATTAGTTCAGAAGTATCTGGATGGATCAAGTATATTTCTACAAAAGCTTTAAAAACTTCTAAACTCGTATTTGATGTTTCTGCCAATACAGATCTTGATAGCCGACAGGGTGAGATATATGTTACAAATGGTACTTTGACAGATACAATTACAATTTATCAGCAGGGTAGCAATCCATTTGTTGTATTGGGTAGTAATTCTATTACCATTGAATCAGATGGCGGTATCTTTGATGTGGAGGTTACCCATAATGTGGATGCGGCATTGGAAGCAATTTTTCCAAATGGTGTTATACCTTGGTTTTCTTCTGTTGAAACAAGAGCTGCCTCGACAAATAAATATAGCTTTGTTGCGAAAGAAAACAGTACATACAGCAGCAGAAGTGCAATGATAATTGCCCATAATAGAGATGCTGAAATAGCTGATACGGTCTATGTTACCCAGAAACAGAATAATGCAATTATAATTGGAAATGACAAATATTATCTTCCTTGTGAAGGTGGTGAGTTCGAAATTAAAATTCAGAGCAATATTGAGGCGACAGCAGAAACAATATTCCCAGAGAATGTAACTCCTTGGTTGAGTGAAGTTAATACTAAAGCACTTTCCGACAGTACATTTAAATTTGTGGCTCAAGAAAACATATCCATTGAACCGCGCAGTGCGAAAATCGTCTTTAAAAATTCTGAAAATAATTTATCAGACACAGTAAATGTTTTTCAATACCAGAAAGGATTGGTTGCAGGTGATAAGGAGTACACAGTAGAGATGCAAGGTGGAAATTTCTCCATTGACCTTATCGAAAAAGCATCAGTACAGATAAAATATGAAGATGCGAATACAGGTGGATGGATTGATGCATCTGTCACCGATAAACAATGTATCGTTAATGTTGCCAAAAATGATTCATATAGTAGCAGAAGTGCAATTCTGCTCTTCAATAATGCAGACAACAGCAATAAGGATACAGTTAATATTACCCAATTACAAACCAATGCCATCATAATTGGCAATACAAGATATTACATTAAGTCAGCAGGTGGAGATTTTACCGTTAGAATACAGAGTAATGTAACCGCAACAGCACAACCTGTTTTTCCTGAAAATGTTGATCCATGGTTCAGGGCAACTGAAACCAAATCCCTTTCGGAGAGTTTATTCACCTTTACAGCAGATGAAAATATATCATCTGAACCACGTACAGCAATTATTCTATTCAGTAATGCAGAGAGCAACCTTACAGATACCGTAACCGTAACCCAATATAATAAAGGATTAATATTGGGAGAAAAGGTTCTAAATCTGGGCCCTGATGCCTATGAGTATAATATTACATTTACAGAAAATGTAGATTATTGGGAAGATGATTTACAAATTGAAGGTTGGCCACATATCAATGGAATGAAGGTGGAAATTACAGGTAATCGAGGCTTGATAAAAATTGGTAAAAATACCACATTCAATAAGAGAGCTTGTGCATTGATTTTTTCTTCACTTGACCATAAAATAACTGATACATTAAAAATTTATCAGAGACAAAATGACAGTTTATGGTTAGAAACAAAAGACACATTACGTATAATTGACAGTAGGGCACAGACAATGACTGTTATGGTTAATACGAATGTTGATATGACAGCTTCTGTCCGGTGCGAATCCGGCAATTGGATTAAACCAATTGAGACAAAAGGTTTGGGTGCACGCCAATTTGAATTCACTGTTGATGAAAACAAAGAAGATACGCAGCGTAAAGCATATATTACATATACTTCAAAAGATAGTACATTAAGTCAGACAATGACTGTTGTACAGAAAATTCCATACAAAATTGAGAAAATATTTAATGCTGACACCGTATACTTTTTCTGGAATCAAACCGAAAATGAAGGGTTTTCAGGACAAGATGTAAGAGTCCGGTGTGAAGTTCCTGTTTCTTATGGTATGAATGAAAACCGGTTCAGAGTTGAAAAGGTAGAAAAAGAGGAAGATGACAATAGTGGCTATTATGACTTTGTTGTATATGCCAAATCAATTAATAATGGATTGGAACCATACATTGAGGAGTTACATCTATATAATTATCCGTTCAAATTAGAAGATACAGTTACTCTTATACAACATGGTAAGAATCAATTGTCTGTTGAACTAGATTTTGACAATTCTTATGATAAAATAAAAACTTACTCTGATGATGAACAGCAGATTAAGGTACCTATTACCCGAAATACAGAGTTTGACTATTCCATAATCAGTGGAAATGAATGGTTAACAGAAGGAAATCATATTATACATGATCTAAATGTCAATTATGGAAATGTTTGTTACGATACATTGGTATTTAATCTTCCTAAAAATAGACAATTTGAAAGAAATGCTGAGATTAAAATAGAATACAAGAACTCTGATTTTGGAATATCTGATTATATATTTACTATTGTTCAGCAAGGAACAGATGATGAAATTTCAGTAGAAGTTAATGGAACAGAGATCATTACTTCTGGTATTTCTATTAACGAATTACGAAAGTGCTTGAATGTCAAGATTTCAGGTAGTATGAGTGGAGAAGAGTTCTGTCTATTCTTCGCTCCTGACAAGAATAGTAAATGGAGTGCAAAAATACTTAATTTGCACTATCTTGATATCACTGATGATATGATATACGATACATCAAATGATAACACAAAAGTTGTCATTGAGGGCTTTCATCCCAATTTCCCGGCTTGTTTTCAACAATTGGAACAATTATATCTGCCTCAATCAGTTAAAGTCATAAATTGGTCAGCATTTAATAACCTTAGAAAACTCAAAATTCTCGAATTTGGTGAAAATTCTGAAGTAGAAGAGATTCGTGGTTCCGGAGGATATAACTCTGTAGGTCAGGCAACTCTTAACGGTGCTTTTCAAAATTGTACCGAATTGGAACGGGTTGTACTTCCTGCAAAACTTAAAGGCCTATGGGGAGGTGCTTTCAATAACTGTACAAAGCTGAAGGAGATATCGTTCGAAAAATGTACCGAAATGCAAATCATTAAGGCTTGGGCTGGTGTAAGTGGAGGCAATACAGGATTTTGGAGTCCCAATAATCCATCTGGTCAGATTGGTGAATTGGGTATGTTTGTTGGCATACCTAATATCACAAGTTTTACAGTTCCGGAATGTGTTATTACAATAGGCGACAGGGCTTTTTATGGATCCTCTATTAAAGAGATAACAATTGGTGACCATGTCCAGACTATTAGCCCTAAAGCATTTGAAGGATGCAAATTGAGTCGGATCAATAGTTCAAAATTTTCACCAGATGGAGTCAGTATTGTTTATAATGGTAGACTTATCTATGTTTCTAAAGAGGTTGAGGAGTATAGAGTTCCAGAATCTGTAACCAGATTAAATCCGAATGTATTTGATGGTGGAGCATTTAAGACAATTATCTTAAATGATAATATCACAGAATTGCCTGACGAGATATTTGCCAATTGTATTTATTTGGAGGAGGTCGTTTTACCTGCAAATCTTAAGGAAATTCCTTATAGATGTTTTTATAATCGTAATAAATTGAAAAACCTAACTGTACCTGCAAATGTAGAAATAATTGGAACAGAAGCGTATTCAGGCTCATCTCTATCAGGCGATATAATATTAGGTAATAATATAACAACTATAGGGTCGGGAGCATTTAGTAATACAAATATTACATCAATTATAATCCCTGAAAATTGTTCAAGTATAGAATCAAGCATTGTTAGTTACTGCAAAAAACTTAAATCTGTCAAATTACCTTCTCAGTGTAATGTTAATGAAGACAGTTTTGATACAAATTATTGGTTTGACGGATGTACATCATTAGAAACAGTCAACTTGCCTGAAGGGATAACAAAGATAGGTGGAAGTATGTTTTCTGGTTGTAATTCCTTAAATGAGCTAATAATACCTGAAAGTGTCAAATATATTGGATATGCAGCCTTCAGAAATTGCACTGCACTTAAAGAGATTATAATTCCAGATAAGGTAGTGACTTTGGATGAATATTCATTTAGTGGTTGTACCTCAATTGAGGAGATTGTTGTTCCAGATAATGTTACAGATATCGGCAAAGAGGCATTTAGTGGTTGTGTATCACTTAAAAATATAATCTTAAATGAAGGGTTGGTCCAAATCTCTTTAAATGCATTCAGTGGATGTGGATTATCAACAATTATATTCCCTTCAACGATACAGATCCTCAGCTTGGGGGAATATTATATGAGTTCAGTTAAAACTATTTACATTAAGGCAATTAATCCGCCAAGTTTATCAACAAATTCATTCCCTTATCCTGATTATATGCCAATTATATATGTGCCTACATCATCTTTAGAACTATATAAATCAAAATGGCCTGCTCTTGATAGCCAATTACAAGGATATGATTTCTGATAATCGGATTTACTTTATATAAGGAGAGGCCGGGTCAAATGTCATTTTGATCCGGCCTCATATTCTTAGTCCAATTAATCTTCTACCCTATCACTACTTTTGCAAAAGGGGTGGGAACGCTAATGTGCCTTATATGCTCCACAGGGCCATTTTTGATTCCCAACCCCTTCAAATTTTACCGGGTTGGGACCCCTGGAAGCGCTACAGCCACGATTTCGGTGCCCAACCACTTTGCGCCCCAAACATAAATACTTTGTAAGCTCCGGAATACATAAGCCTCCTATTTTATCAAATATATCCGAAATATTTTCCCATATTTGCATACCCAGAAATTCTTATGAATTATGACAAACAGCAATCAATTCAGACCAATGAGAAGATACCGGCAATCGTTGTCTGACGATGAGTGTATCTCTATTCTTAAAAATGGATACAGGGGATTTTTATCGGTCAATGGTGATAATGGTTATCCCTACACAATTCCAATGAATTTTCTTTATGATAATGGCCATATCTACTTTCACAGTGCAAAAACAGGCCATAAGGTAGATGCTATTCTACGGTCAGAAAAAGCCTCATTTACAATAATTGACGACCCTGTCAGGGAAGAGGGTGACTGGTGGTTTCACGTACAGAGTGTCATCTGTTTTGGAAAAATCAATATAGTTGAAGATGAGAATGAAAGGTTAACCCGTTTGAGGCCTTTTGGACAGAAATATTTTCCTGAAGGTTATGACATAGGAAAAGAGCTCCAACATAACGGGCCAAATGTTCTTCTGCTTGATTTTTCTGTAGAGCATATTACGGGCAAAGCTGTAAAAGAGAATTGATCATAGGAAAAATAATATTGATATTAAAAGATAAATGCTTCATAAATAATCCGTAATTAATTCATAAATAATTCGTAATTACTTTATCGACAATCTATAAACACATCATCATCAATCTGTAATTTTTGGAACAATGAAAAATAGATTCATAATATTCATATATCTTCTACTTCTTTCTGCAATTGCTTATGCTCAGGAGAATAATTTTGATGGTAAGGGAGAACTCTCACATCATACTATAAATCATAAAGGGGTAGAATATGAATATCACCTCTACAAACCGCAGAATATGGAGGATAATGCACCTTTGGTTATTGTTTTTCACGGTTATGGTGCAAATGGTCTTCTTGCACAAAAGTTCGGTTTCAATCCTGTTGCCGACAAATATGGCTTTGCCGTATGTTACCCCACCGGTCCGAAGGATTTTAAGGGGCAAAATTGCTGGGATGTAGGCTACTCTTTCCATAAGGAGAAGGGTTGGAAGAGAGATGATGTGGGTTTTACTCTCAAATTGATAAAATATCTTCAAAAGGAGTATGAGCTTTCAATGGAGAACATCTTTGTTACCGGCCATTCAAATGGAGGTGAAATGAGCTACCTACTTGCCTATCGCGCACCTGAAACTTTTGCTGCTGCTGCGCCTATATCCGGCCTTACAATGAAGTGGATGTATGATAAACTTCCTGCAGGTCAGATAATTCCTCTTCTTGAAATCCATGGTACAGAGGATGTTGTCTCAAAATGGAATGGCGATCCCTACAATAAAGATGGATGGGGGGAGTATATTGCTGTGCCTGTAGCGGTAAATGTATGGGCAACTCAGAACAGATGCACACATATAGAGAGTGAGGAGCTCCCTTTAAAAAGAAACAGAGTTATAGCCCACAGATATGTGAATGGCATAAATGGTAATCAGGTATGGCTTTACGAGGTTGTCGGCGGTCAGCACGCCTGGCCCGACAAGGATATGGATACAGCCGAAGAGATCTGGAAATTCTTCTCTTTGTGGCTAAAATAAAGGGCAACCCTTTCGGTGGCTGCCCTTCTCTGTTATCAAGTTTTTACTCTTTTAATGTCTCTTATAAAGCAACAGACTCAGAAAATTACTCTTTAATATAAGAGTTATAGATTGCATTGGTAATGCTCTTCAAGAAGCTCTTGCCCTCTACAGAGGTATATCCGTTTGTCATTGCCACAATACCCCAACCGTCTGCTGGACTCCAGATCATAATGCTGTTGAGACCGTATGCACCACCAGTATGTCCAACAGGATATGAGCCAGGCTGATTATATTTCTCATCATCAATATAATTGACAAACTCCTTCAAACAGAGTGCATATTGGTCTTCACCCTTATTCTTTATCATCCATACAGGAGTCTGCATAGCTTTTGCGCTCTCCTCTGAGATGATGCGGACACCGTTATACTCTCCATAATTCATATGCATCATCATATATACAGCAAGGTCGTGAGCAGAAATCTTTACACCGCCAGTTGGTGAGAAGATTGGAGAAGAGTAACCGAATACATAACCGGGCATATCTTCAGACCTGCTTCTGTAGGCACCGGCAGATTCAACATACTCACCATCTATCTTATTGTAGATAAGGGCAAATTTTGATGCATCAAGCGAATCGATATTATGGCCGCCATACAATCCAAGCTTCCAGATAACATTCTCTCTAACATAATCATCGAATCTCACGCCTGATACCTTCTCAAGGATAGTACCTGCCAAGTTAAGACCCATATTGGAGTAGTTATAACCTTCGCCGGGTTTATATTCATAATAAGATTCGATGCAATCACCATATACTGCAGGATTTAGATGGTCAAGTGTAAAATAATCCTCTTTATCCTTGATACTTGCAGTATGCGACAAGACCATTCTCAAGGTAATGGGGACATCAGGATGGTGAGGGTTTCTCACCTGAAAACCAATAAGTTCACTAACATCATCATCCAAAGAGATAATTCCCTTGTCAACAAGCTGCATAAGTGATGTTGCAGTAAAGGATTTTGAGATAGATGCAATTCTCATAACATCATCATTTGCAAGAGGAGTCTTCTCTGCAAGATTCTTATAACCGAAAGATTGGTTATAGACAATTTTACCATCTTTTACCACAGCAGCTGAAATTCCAACTGCCTGAAATTCATTAAGTACATCATTGATAGCCTGATTTGTCAACTCCTCTTTTGATGGAGAGCAAGAGACAACCAATATTGCCAAGGCCATCAACGCCATAAAAAATTTAGAAATACGCATTATACTATAGTTTTAACGGGTTAATTTTTTTCAAATTTAATCATTTCCCGTAAAGCTTGCCAAATAATTTTGAAATGAAGATAAATGGGACTAATTTTACAAAAACTCAATTTTTATGAAATATATCAAGACTATTACAGCTGCACTCTGCCTCTCGGCACTATTTTCCTGCAGCGGAGAGAACCAAACCCAACAAGAGACTATGGAGAGTAAAAATCAGGTAATCGAGACCATAATGGCACGCCGTAGCATCAGGCAATATAAGGCTGAGCCTGTCAACAGGGCAACATTGGATACAATTCTCAGATGTGGAATCAATGCTCCAAATGGAATGAACAAGCAATCCTGGGAGTTGCGTATCATTGACAATCCCGAGACATTCAAGAAGTTTGTTGACCTAATGGCAACTGAGAACAATTCCGACAACAGAGCTGCAGTAGAGGGATGTTTCAGAGGAGCCCCTACCCTTATCTTCATTGCAAACGACAGAGGATACGACTGCTCTCCTATCGATTGCGGATTGCTCTCCCAAAACATTATGCTCTCAGCCTGGTCCTTGAATGTAGGCTCAATATGCCTTGGAAGTCCTATCCGACTATTGAAGAATTCACAAGGCGCACTTGAGATGCTCGGCTTCAGTGAAGGGTATAACCCGATAATCTGTATCGGATTGGGTTATTCACTTGAGAATCCAGATGCCAAACCACGTGATATGGGTAAAATTAAATTTATTGAATAATATATTAACCAATATAATAAATTGACAGCAGATAGCTATGGATAAACTAATTAACTATTACGTAACGACAGGAACACAATCAGACATTGAGGCCATCGCACAATTCCAGGTTGATATGGCAGCGGAGTCTGAGGGGACAACGCTTGATAAAGAGCTTGTGCTCAAGGGGGTTGATGCAGCGATGAATGATGTTTCAAAAGGAACATATATTGTTGCAAAGGATGGGGACAAGACAATCGGCAGCCTTATGCTCACCCGTGAATGGAGCGACTGGACCAACAGATGGTATTGGTGGATACAGAGTGTATATGTTAAACCTGAATATAGGGGAAAGGGAGCCTACCGCGCAATGTATACAAAGATAAAGGAGATGGCAAAAGAGCAGGGTGTCGTTCAGGTGCGTCTATATGTGGACAAGACAAACTATCCTGCGCAGAAGGTGTATCAGAAATTGGGTATGGCAGAGTGCCACTACTATATGTATGAGGAGGTGCTCTAAACCTTTTATATCACAAAAAAGAGAAGATATAATTTATGAACATAAAAAATGGTGACCTTTGCCGGTCACCATTTATTTATATAGTATAAAATTATTGGATCTCTTTTGGATTTGTTCCCCACTCATTTGTACCCGGTTTACCATCCTGACAGCAGAGAATCAAAAGCCAGATACCACCGATTAGAGGAATAAAACTGATAAAGTACCACCATCCGCTCTTGCCGATGTCGTGCAATCTTCTAACAAATACAGCAATGCCTGGAACCATTACAGCAAGACAGTAGATAGCACTGAGAATATTTGCTCCAAAAATTAATCCATCAATAACAGACAGAACAATATAGACAATCATATTGAATAGGACAAACATCCATAACTCTTTTCTGCGTGCCCTGCCGTTAAAATCGGCATACTGTTTCAAACATTTGATATACCATTCCATAATTTAATTGTTTAAGGGTTAATAAATAAGTTATAAGTATTAAAATCTGTCAATTATTTGGATGAAGAGTATCCGTCAACAAATCCTGTAACCAGTGTAAAGAAGCGGTCATAATTTGTAGCGTGGAAATTCTCAAAAGTATCTCTTGGAGAGTGGTAATTCTTGTTGGTATCACCATCAACCTCCATATATATTGCCGGTACCCCTTTAAGGGCAAATGGATAGTGGTCGGCATAATCATCAAGAGGATGGCAGTCAAGCTTGTCGAAAGGATTCTCCATAGTGCCGTTAACCTTATTCAAATACTCCAGACCTGCAACCCCCTGATCGGAAATCTGGCAATAGACTTTATTACCGTTGTCGCCAATCATATCCAGTTCAATAAAATACTCTATATTCTCCAACGGAAGAAGTGGATTGTCGGCATAGAAGAATGAGCCCAGAAGGTTGTTCTCCTCCGCATCAAAAAAGATAAAGACAATCGAGTGTTCAGGCTGGTTCCTTTTATAGTGACGGATGAGGTTCAACAACATTGCTGTACCTGAAGCGTTGTCGTTTGCACCATAAAAGATATCATTCCGGCCACATATTCCCAAATGGTCATAATGGCAGGCAATAATGAAATGTTTTTCAGGATATTTGGAGCCCTGAATGTAGGTAATGATATTGTGTGCATCATTATCTATCATCTCCGCCTCCACATTGATTGAAACTTTTTTAGCATCTGAAGGGAATGAGCTGTCGGTCATAAATACCGGCATCTTTGTATTATAATGGTTACGCGACTTGAAATATGGCAACAACTCTTCTGATTTGCAGATAAGTGCACCAACCTTGTCCAATGGCATAAAATAGGTCTTGTAGACCTCTATTCCCTTATATGTGAACATACGCTCACCAAAACAGTCCCAATCAAGCACAACAGCCTTATTCTGGAATTTTCCGCTGTTGAGGTAGTTGCAGAAATTGTCGGGATCGATATATTTGTTGTCAAGGTAGACCACCTCAAGTTCACCGCTGTATGTTGGAGAGAACTCCTTAAGTGTGTAATTGACAGTGTTTACAAGAGTATCTCCATCAACAACAAGTTCAACAGCACCTCTCTGTGCATTGAGCGGGAAATTGAAATGTTGCATATAATTCAAGTAACTCTCCTTTTCACCGCTCCATCTGCGGGCATCGCAAGGTGTAATCAGACTCTTGAATTCTGGCTGTAAAGAGTGGAGTTCAGGACGCTCCTTACCTTTCCAGGCGCTCTCTATCACCTCCTGCGGTATCGGATTTGCCTCCAATTTTTCAAGCTCTCCAAGAATGAATTTTCCCGCATAGATTGTACCATCCTTATAATTGCTCCTTCCATAATATTTTTCAGAAGAGAGCTCCTTTACAACAGAGATATAATACTCCTGGCTTGGCGCAGGAATCTGCCCCTCTCGGCCGCAACTATTCAAACATAAAATACTCATTGCTGATAAGAGAATTTTTTTCACCATAAATTTTGCCCTTTAAGTTAATTCTCTTACAAATATACTTTTTATCCGCTTCAGAAGCAATATTTTTATTAATTTTACATCAACAGAAAATGGCGGATCAATATACAGGATAGAAAATCATAATCAATTTCTGAAATGGGCTACAGAAAATTCGGAACCTGCTTTTTTGAGCGGTATGCTCAACACACTCTTGAGAATCTTCTTGGAGAGCGTTACTCAAATCTTGTAAACAGGGACCGTCCGGATCTCCAGCTGGAAGACCAATCTCTCGGAATAGAGGTGACCAGGGCGATGGAGCCAAACCGTCAAAATGCAAACCGGCTTCTAAAAGAGTTGGCAGGGATGGAGGTGAAAAACGGGACGGACGACGATTTGCAGAAGATTGTTGAGCACGGTTATGCCTATGGTTTGCCCGGGCTGAACTATACAGGTGCAATTGAGGAGCAATACTGGAATCTCGCACTTCCTCTGCAAAGAATCCTGGCAAGCAAAATTGAAAAGGTTGCAAGGGGATTTTATGGTAATTTTGAGGAGTTCGGACTGTATGTCTTCTGTCGTGATCTTCTGGACTTCACTCAGGTTGACGCAGCTCTGACCTACACCCTTGCCTTGCAGGATAACCTTGATATACGTTACAATAAACTCTATCTCTCCCAAACTGATACTCTATATGTTTGCGATCTTGCAGATGACCACTTCTACAATGGAATGGAGAGTCGTATATCAATCTATCCTGTTCCGGATATATTGAGAAGGGAACTCTTTTTTAAATCGTTGGGATACTGAGAATTATATCAGTTCAAAATTGTCGGCATCATCAAGTACCGGAAACTTTTTCCTGAAATCGCCAACCATATCAAGATCAATTGAAGCTGTGGCTGCAGAGATGGAATCTCCGCAGTCGGCAACCCTCCGGCCATACGGATCTATAACAACACTTCCACCGCTATATCTGCATTGCGGGTCCTCTCCCACTCTATTGACTCCTGCAACATAACACTGGTTTTCAATGGCTCTGGCAACAAGAAGTGAACTCCATACAAAAGAGCGGGTAACAGGCCAGTTGGCAACATAAATAATAAGATCGTAATCTTTTCGGTTTCGCGACCATACCGGAAATCTCAGGTCATAACAGACTCCAAGCAATATCCTCACACCCATATACTCTACAACAACCCTCTCCTCTCCCGCTGTATAGAATCTGTCTTCACCTCCATAAGTAAAGAGATGCCTTTTGTCATACTTGGAATATGTTCCGTCAGGCTTTACAAAATAGAGACGGTTATAGAATTTTCCCTTATCCTCTACAATAACACTCCCGGCAAGCGCAACGGAGTGTTTTGCCGAGGTCTCCACCATCCAATTGAGTATAAATTCACCGGAATTGGGAGGAAGTTCAGATGGGACTGTGCAGAATCCCGTAGCAAACATCTCGGGCAATATATACAAATCAGCACCGGGATTGCTCTCTATTGCAACCCCGGCACTTATAATGTTTGAGGCAAAATCTTGCCACACAATATCACTTTGTAATATTGTTATCTTCATTGATTGGAAATCTCTTTATTTGTTCTCCTCACCAAAAAGGTCGTAGTAATCCTCTGTTGAACGCATTATGACATCCTTGGCAGTATCTGGACCGTACACAGAGATAAATTGCATACGGCTTGTATTTTCGCCCGGAATATCCTTATATGTGCTGAAATAGTGGATAAGACGACGGATAATATCTTTTGGAACTTGGTCGATATCTGTCATTGAGCCATATACTGCATCACTTCTCAATACAGCAATAATTTTGTCATCAGCCTGATTATGGTCAAGCAACCTGAGTCCGCCTATCGGACGAGAATTGACAATAATATCACCGTGAGTAACATCCTTCTCAGTAAGAATACAGATATCAAGAGGGTCTCCGTCACCTTGAACATCCTCCCTGAAGAGTGCTTTGTTTGTCAATTCAGCCATTTTTGGGCCACAATATGACTTTGGCAAGAAACCATATAGCGACGGTACTATATTTGAAAATTTTTGTGGACGGTCGAGTGACAGATAACCCGACTCCTTGTCAACTTCATACTTAACAGTATCAGTTGGTACAATTTCGATAAATGCCCTGACTACCTCCGGAAAGTCTGGACCTTGGCTTATTCCGTGCCAAGGATGGGCTTTATGGGTTTTCTTAGTATTCATAGTGGAGCAAATTTAACTATTATTTGGTGTTGTTGTACTCAAAAAGTACTCTTTTTTCACTCGCTGTAATATATCACTATCAGCCGTTATTATAGTTTTGGACACTTTTACTATTTTTGGGAAATAATTCAATAGATGAGTATATGAAAGAGTGGATATACCTTTACCTGATTATTGTCAACCTCTTCTCTTTTCTTCTCTTTGGCTTCGACAAGTTCAAATCGGTGAGAAAACTCTGGAGAATACCGGAGAGGAGTCTGATACTCTCAGCTGTAGCAGGAGGAAGTATTGGTGCTTTGGCGGGAATGTGGCTATGGAACCATAAGAAGAGGGTTGCAAAATTCAAGTACGGGATCCCCCTTGTCATAACTATACAAATAATTATATATCTGCTGATTTCACGCTAATTTTAAATTTGTATATGATACTGGATATCCCCACTCCACTGATATCTGAAAGATATCTCTCGGATGAATATTATCGGCAAAGAGATATAAGAGTAATCAACCCACTCGAGGGAAGAAGAGTTCTCGGAATCCATAATCCCAATCTTAAAAGAGTTGTCTCAAAATTTGACAATAATGGGATAATGGAACTCTAAACTATATGTGCGGAAAGCCCGTGAGTCCTTCCGCACAAAATATGAAAATCCTTTTGAGAAATTGCGCTACTATTCAAAAATATCGCTGTTATCGCGTCGGAGGTGGATAAAAGCTTCAGCCCTGCTGCATCTCAATTCAAGTCCCCTGAACTTCTCCATTGGAACGTGCCAATTATCATAAACCTCCTCTATACCCTGACTGACGTGGCATAATGAAGCCTCCCTCTTCTTCTGTGCAGCAGATGTTATATCTACCCAATCGGTAGGGTGAAAAAGTTGTGTCTGTACACCGCTCATCACCTCAAAATAGTATAACTCAAAAGAGAAACCCAATCTTCTCCAGGCATCATATACAAGAAGCGAACAGACCCTATGGTCGGGATGTGAATCAATTGGCCAATGAGTGAAGACAATATCAGGCTTTTCAGCTGCAATCAGCTCCCTCATCTCCACATATCTCTCTTTATTTATAATTGCATCACCATCAATCTGAGTCATAAATATAGGTCTTGCGCCAAGAATTTTGCAGGCAGCAGTAGCTTCCGGTACCCTGATAGCTGCAGCCTCATCAAGGCTCTTGCCCTGAATTCCCCTCTCTCCCTTTGTCATATAGACAGATACCACCTCATATCCGGCCTCTTTCAATCTGATCATTGTTCCTCCGCATCCTGTCTCAGGATCATCCGGGTGGGCACCTATAATCAATGCCTTTCTTGATTTTCCCTCAGATTTGCCATCCTCTGCAAAGAGGTTCAGACCGAATAGTGAGGTTCCGGCCAACGCTCCTGAGGTCTTCAACATATCTCTTCTATTCATAATACAACACTGTTAATGCGTAACTATATTATTGAAATACAATTATCTTTTAAAAATTACTATTGGGCAGTAGTAGTTTGTTGCTTTTCTTGCGATTCTGGAACAGTTGTATCAGCTGCAACACTCCTTCCATCCTCTCCATTAACACTGCCACTTTCGGGAACTGGGGCAACCTCTTCAACCTTATTGAAACAAGGAAGCGGAGAGTTGATATTGATGCATTTGAATGCATTTGAGAGCCAAAGAATTGCAAGAGCAATAATAAGTACAGTTATAGAGACTGTCCACTTTTTCCAGGTAGGAATACCCTTTTTGGCATATGGATCCTTCAACTTCATCTTAGGATATTTGGCAATGTCGGTAAGCGTTTCACCAAATGGTATGCTTATTTTGGATGATGCATTTACTGCCCATCCGTTGGCGTTTAGAAGTGGTGCTATATTCCTCCGTCGCAGTTTCATCCAGGCCATTACCATAGCCGGACCTGATATTACAAGTAGAATTCCAAAGAATACAAGAATGATTTTCCACCATTCAAGTTCTAAGAGTCCGCTAAAAATAGAAGCAAGGGCAGTACCTATCATTCCAAAAGCCATTCCTATAGCTGCAAATATGCCGGCAAATTTGGCAATGTCGAATGGCGGAGCCACTGCAACAGGTTTGCCATCAGCACCTACAGCAGCCGGCGCGGCATTGATGCTTGCTGTAGCTTTTGACATAATCTTTGCATCCTTATCGGCAGCACTCTTGTTGATGAGATTCTCAACCGTAGCAGCCATTCTTCTGTAAGGAGACCAGAATGATTGGGCAATACTGATAGGATTGTCAACAATCTTGGTTATAACGGCATCCCACTCAACTCCTGCATTATCGTAGTAGATACCATTTTTACCAACCATAAACTCACCTATATCACCAACAGTCACAGCAGCCACAATCTGCAATTTGCCCGGCTTGCTCTTGGTTGTACAATCGCAGTAAAGGAGGTACATTCCGCTGGCAGGGGCAGATGTATTATGTTTGCCCATATCTGCAACCATCATACAGAACTTGCAGGCACGCTGGTCAATGATAAGTGTTCCGGACTGGAAAATTGCCTTATTCTCCTTATTCTTGTCATAGAAATCGTGAAGGGTGACAAAGTTTCTCAAAAGTCTATAGAAATCTCTGTATATAAAGAGGAACTTCTCAACCAATTCAATATTATCAGCCTCCTCCTTGAGTTCAAGATCCTTTTGGATAAGCTCGAGAAGAGAGTCTTTTCTCCCTTGTGCTATAAAATTCTCAATAGCCTCAAGGCCAAGTGACTCTACAGCTGTACCGGCCTTCGAAGCCTTCCATCCTGTATAGGCTGCAAACTTCTGGCCTATACCGTTCCACTCTTCAAGGGTAAGTGTCAAAGCATCTGATTCAAGGCAGTTCTCTACCACAAATTTGAATTTTGCTGCCCAAACCGGATTGATTGGTGAGCTAAGATCAAGCATCGGACTACCGGTCACTCTTGCCAAAGGATATCTCTTTATCTCATCTACCTTATCTGTAAGGTTCTCATTGCTGATTGCCTCTATTTTAGAGTTCTGGATATCAAGTGAGCTTGTACTGTCGGGAGAGAAAGAGGCAAGGTCAGAACGCATAAAATAATCCTTAACTTTAGAATCAAGTTCATTATATGCTTCAATTAATGAGTCAGTTGCATCTCCAAATGGCGCCTCAATATTTCCTTTGCGCCATCCGGTATAATCATTGAGATTCTGATAGAAACTCTCCACAAGTGCGGTATCTACACCTGCAGCTCCACTTCTATCGGCAACGCTACCCACAGTGGCTATTGCAGCAGCAACTGCAGCTTTGTCATTTTCATCGTCACAAGAGGCCTCGGTAATGATGCCGTCGCCATTGAATTTTGTCTTTGAGAATATGGCGGTAATATCTGCTGTATCCGCTATTGAGATTACGCTGCCCTCCTTACCAAGATTTGCCAATATCTGGCGGGCTGAGTTGTAGAGTTTGTTGCCGGCTTCCACCTCTCTGGAAATCTGAGAAATATCTATTGAATCACCACCTTTGAGGAGCAGATCCGGCTCCTTAAGAAGTGAGGTTATCCATTTTGAAACTGCAACAATATCATTAATGCGGAGTTTTCCGTCATTGTCGACATCCATATATTTCAAACTCTTCTCCTCTATCTCCAAACCACTTACAGGACAAGAGAGCACTGTCCACATTTTTGGATCAAGTTCTTCCAGATGGGCTATATCCTCACCCTTATTTATCTTCACTCTTGAGGTACCTCCCAAATTGGTAAACTCCCATTTATACTTCTTCTCTTTTTTGCTGATAATTGCCATAGTCTTCAAGTTTAAAAACAACCCTTAAAGATAGGCTATATTTATCAGATTTCAAATATCTGGATTGCGAATATTCTTTACTGCTGGAGAGTGGGCTCTATACTACGGCTCTGAGAATATGTCTCTTCCCTTTAGGTCCGGCAAGTCTTGACAATTTGAAACCGCTCTCCCTAAGTGCCTGTTTGACTGTTCCTTTTGAAGAGTACGTAGTCAATATTGAACCCTCTGCAGATTCTTCAAATATTCTGCCGAATATCTCTTTGCTCCACAATTCAGGCTGGACATCAGGCGAAAATGTATCATACATAACTACAGAGAGTAACTTTTCTCCGGAATTTGAGATACCGTTCCTGAACCAGCTGCTTTCAACCTCAAGCAGATCATCACAATGCTTTTCGATAGAGAAATCATCACTGACTGCAACTCTCCTCTCCCACTCAGAACCGTGCATTTGCGAGAACCATCCAAAAATCTCCTTCTCAGAGATTATTCCGTTCCACTCATCTGCAACATATTTTGCAACTGCCGACGGGTAATTCATCATTATTGCAACATCATAAGCAACAGGGTATTTTTCAATACTCCTGAACTCAATGGCAGGGTAACACTCCCCACTCCGCTTGAGAAGTTCCTGCCATACAATTGAGACTAAGCCATTAAGTCCTGTACCGAAACCAATATCATATACAGCTAACCTATTGGGAACTCCTCCTGGCTGAATGGTTCCGGACAGGCCCAATGTTTGCCAGAGATACTCCACACCACACTTTATATAAATATGCCACGCCTCCTCAAAAGCTCCATTTTTAGAGTGGTAACACTCATTGAAACGGGACGATCTGATGGTATTTGATCCATCGTCGCTAATAATGATCTTATCCTCCACCAACATTTTTATATTTATCTCAAATTTGTGATATTTGCAAAGAAAAAACCTCTAAAATAGATAAAATTTCTTTTTTAAGTAATCTAAATTTGCTCTATGGGTACAACTGTCAATATCACAGCCAAATCAGGACTGATCCTTGAAGGAGGGGGAATGAGGGGTGTCTTTACCTGCGGTGTCCTCGATAATCTTATTGAGCGAAAAATCAGATTCCCATATACCATTGGTGTGAGTGCAGGTGCCTGTAACGGGCTCTCATATATGTCGGGACAAATAGGTAGGGCTAAATACAGCAATATCGACCTGCTTGAGAAATATAGATATATCGGGCTCTCAAAGCTTCTGCTCAAAGGCAATATAATGGATTTTGACCTTCTCTTCAAAACTTTCCCTGAAGAGATTATCCCCTACGATTATAAAGCCTATGAAGAGTGCAGCGAACAATATGAGATGGTAACAACAAGCTGTATCTCCGGCAATGCAGTCTATTATAATGAAAAGAGGGATCCCAAGAGGATTATAGAGATAGTGAGGGCTTCAAGCTCACTGCCTTTCGTCTGTCCAATCTCTTATGTTGACGGTGAACCTATGCTCGACGGAGGAATTGCAGATTCCATTCCTCTGCTAAGAGCCAGAGAACTCGGATTTACCGAGAATATTGTTGTGCTTACACGCAATAAAGGTTACCGCAAACCCGAAAAGAGTACAATAGTACCTTTTTTCCTCTACCGCAGATATCCGAGGCTTAAGGAGGCTATCAGAAAGCGCAACTCACTATACAACAGACAGCTTGATATGATTGAAGAGCTGGAGGAGAAGGGAGAGCTTACAGTCATAAGACCACTCCGTCCGATTGAGGTTGACCGGATGGAGAGAGATATCCAAAAACTTCTGAAACTCTATAATGAGGGGTATGAAATTACCTCTGACATTAAGTTCAACACCCGGAGATAGGGAACTCACTATTTAATCTCAAGACGCTGAACCTCATCTACATCATCAATCATTGAGATGGATTTGATTGCAGCATCAAGTTCAGTCATAGAGTGAATCATAAAGTCTATAGTAGACTCAACAATCCTGTCAGTTGTAACCATTGTGAGGCTTGTCATCGAGAGTTTCTGTTTCTCTGTAATGCACGCTACAACATCCCTTAAAAGGTGGTTTCTGTCGAGAGCCCTTATCCTTATCCTTACAGGGTAGAGGAATGACTCATTTTCATTAAAATTGACACTCACAATCTTGTCTCCATTCTGGGATGCCTCCCTAATGGCAACGTAACAATTCCTCTTATGAAGTGTAATCTTTTCATTTCCAGACTGGAATCCAATCACCTCATCACCAGGTAGCGGCTTGCAGACAGGGCAAAGATTATATTCAAGTTCCGGCTGGTCCTGGAAATAGCTTCTGAGAGCTTTTTTGGCTTTGTAAGTCATTACATAATCGAGCCAGTCACTCTCGGGAAAGGCATTTTCATCTGTACCTATCTCTACACAATCGCCTCTGTGGAGTTTGCTCTTTACCGACATAAGTTTGCCGTTGATTCTGGCATACACCGCGTGTTTTCCAATCTCACTGTGCAGATCAAATGCAAAATCGAGAGCTGTTGCCCCCTTTGGCAATATTATATTACGCCCCTTGGGTGTATATACATTGATATCGTCATAATAGAATGATGATGTTACATCATCCATAAAATCAATTCCGTGTGTATGGTCTGCCACATCGTGGAGGACAGCTTTGAACTTGCCTATCCAGGAGAGTACATTCTCTTCAGTTCTCTCTGCACTACAGCCCAAACGGGAGTTCCTCACCATCCTTGAAGATGAAATGTGTATCTCCTCCCAATGGCCTTTATCACTAAGCAACTTTACGTGGAAACTCTGATAACCGTTCTCTTTAGGTGTATCAATATAGTTTGTAACACTGCCCGGCTTCTCCTTGAGTGTATCAGTTAAGGTTGCATAAATCCTCAAACTCTCCCTCTTCTCCAACTCCTTAAGTTTCAACACTGCAGCCTCCTCATTTCCGGAGTTCATAACACTGATATAGTTACTGTCGAGCGAATAGATTACCCTGATATAGTGTTTGCCGTCAATATGGTTGAAATCACATCCTGCCGCCTGCATCTTTCTCCAGATACTGTACGGAGTACGGTATCTTACCTCAGTAGTCACCTTTGCACCCACTTTGCGCAGCAGTTCATTCACCCTCTTTGTAAAAGCAGTAATATTCTCCTTGTTCTCCGCCTTCTCCTTATTGAGCAACTTCTCGATTGTTGAATACTCTTTAGGACAGCGGTAGCGGAAAGAGAGGTTCTCCAGCTCCGCCTTGATATGGTATAATCCCAAACGGTTAGCCAATGGGGCATAGAAGTAGTCAGTCTCTCCGGCAATCTTCATCTGTTTGTCGGGACGCATACTCTCCAATGTCCTCATATTGTGGAGACGGTCGGCCAGTTTCAACAAGATTGCGCGGATATCAAACTGCACGGATGCAAGAATCTGCCTGTAGTTGTCAACCTGTTTGGAGAGCACATAACTCTCCTTCTTCTGTTTGGTTACAACCGCAACAAGAAATGAGACATCTTTTCCGAATTGCTCCCTAACCTCCTCTATAGTATGATTTGTATCCTCCACAACATCGTGCAGAAATGCCGCTATAACAGGATTGGCTCCAAGTTCAAGCTCCTCTGCAACGATTCTTGCAACAGCTATCGGATGAATGATATAGGGCTCTCCACTCTTTCTGCGCTGGTTTTTATGAGCATCTTTAGCAAGTTCGTATGCAGAACGTACCCTTGCCATATCTTCGGCAGATACTCTTTGCGACATATTGAAGAAGAGATCTCTGACACTCTCCTCTATTTGCTGTGTATAATCCTTTTCAATCATATAAAGAAAGCTGTTAGCGAGGTTAAAAATTGGGAAAAAGAGTTGTAAAATTAATAAATAAATATCAATTATTCCACCATTTTGGCCACAATTTTTGTCTCCTTTAAATCAATTGTCTCGAGTTTCAGTTCAACTTCATTGCCAACAATCAGGCGGTTACGGTTGGTAGAGTTGAGTTTTACATTGACAATAAAATTCCTGACGTCTACAAGAGCATATCGTGTTGTCAATTTAAAGACTCTTCCTCTCTCAATACTCTTGAAACCTCCATCTTTAAAAGGATACTCCTCTAATTTCAAAGCCGACAAATAGAGATATTTTCCATCACGCTGAGATCCAATAACGTGGAAGTTATACTCTTTTCCAATCTCTACTGCAGGATTTTCGCCATCAGCCTTAGGCCAGCTGAGGTTATTGGCATAGACTCTTCCGTAGGCCTTTTCAAGCTCAACAATATAATATTCCAAATTGTTTTTACCCTCTATTCTATAGCTCAATATTGTACCTTTGACAACCTCATTCATCTGATAGAGATTTTCCAACGGTAGTGCTTCACTCAAACTCAATACGGGATAACGGATGTTTTTTATAATTTTTGCAACTCTACTCTCCCCGGCACTCCATTCAAAGCAATCTGTATTATCAGTTGATTTGTGGCTCAGCTGTTGTGCCGGTATCCATCCCAATCTTCCGCACTCCTTTATTATTACATTGAACCCTTTGCGCTCTCTGCTCAACATCTCAACTTCATAGGTTGAACCGACAGAAAGTTCATCCTCTGAAGTGGCATCCAAATATGGGGTAAGAGCAGGAAATTTTGAAAATTCATCACCAACTTCAACCTTAATGGTATCTCCTATATGATAGCCATTCAGATAATCACTATGTTTTCTATAGAGTATCTGAAGTGGAATATACCCTCTTATACCCAATCCTATATCTACTATAGCTCCGAAAATGTCTGATGACTTTTCAGCTATCTCCTCATCCGCAAAATGGTTGAATCCTATAATTTTAACATCAATGATATCTCCTTTTTTTGGAAGAAGTTTCTTATCGGCAAATGGATCCACATTTTGTTTAGAACCTGTAAATGTCAATGATGGAAGAGCTGTAATCCGCTTCTGTTTTATATGGTAACTCTCTTTAACAAGAAGGGATATCTCTTCACCAGGAATATGGCCCACAATAAGAGGTGTATAACGATAACCAATTTCACCCTTCTCCCAATATTGGAATGATGACTCTGCCATATCAAGTGTTCCGAGATTAGACTCCCATCCTACTATATAACAATGGTTTTCACTATCATAAAGGAGGACCTTAGCCTTAATTTCGGAGCCTGCAAGCTGCAGAGATCTGAAATCGGGATCATTGTCGCGGGCAGAGACCCTTACCATTCCAAGATCCCTGTTAATTGACAATACTTTTACCACCAGCTCATCACCCACACTATATAGATGAGTCGGATCAATTGCCTTATATCTGGAGAATCTCCAGTCAAGTTCATAATAGTAGGCGATGGCCCGAACAGTTCTCTTATCTCCTCCTTCTGCTTCAAGTGTCAATATACCGCTTGCCCAATTCTCATCAAATGAACCAATCCTGAATATACCGGAAGAGCTCTCAACAACACCCTCCATCGGATCCTTCTCCAAAGCCTTGATACTGAAGTGGCAAATACCGGAAAGTTTATCAACCCCAACACATTGGCACCTTACACTTTCACCCACCTTATATTTATGAGGATCCCTTTCAGCTGCAAACCAGGAGATATTGGTCAAATTAATGAAGGCAACAAGACCGTCAATATCAACAACCAGACCCTTTGGATCTGTCCTGCGTACAAGAGCCTCCACAATATCACCCTCAGAGATAGAGCCTTCATATCCACTATTCTTGCTGAGCATCAGCCTGTACCTTATATCAGCAGTCTCATCTGATATGGCAACCGCTCTTGCTGTAACCCTTTCATTCTCTTTAAATATCCAGCTATGACCAGGTGCAATCTCCATAAATGCATCATAACCGTCAATTCCAACAATCAATCCGCATATCTTCTCATCGGGGATGTTGAGAATCTTCTTGACAACTATATTTTCATATACTGCAGGTTGCCCCAATTTTACACTGAATATAATCCTGCCTGTCTCCTCAATTATCGATTTGCAACCAACCTCGATCCACTCTCCTACTTCATAATGTATCTCATTATTGTATGGAGCTATCCAATAGAGTTCGTCAAGTGATATCTCACCACGCAAACCCTTGTATTGCAATACAGCCCTTCTGGCCTTTTTTGATACTATCTCCGCTTTTACAATATCATTGACCTTCAATGAACTCTGCTCAAGCAATGATTTGAAATCTGTATCAACGGCACAGGTAAGATCATACTTCTCCGGTATATATGAGACAACTTTGCAATCAAGTCTCTGTCCGACCTTATAATACTCACCCGGATCGAAGTAGTTGTTAAGTTGCGGAAAGGCCCTGTTAAGGGGTATGGAACCAATTATACCATTTCCAAGTGTGATTGTGATGTTTGTATTTGAGATCAATATAATTTCACCTTGTAGAGACTCACCTGCAGTATAGAGCTCCTCCTTCCAAGGATTCTCCATCAGCTCAGTAAGATTGAGCATAAGGAGCGGACTTCTCCAAAGAAAGCCCTTTACTTTAGCTTTGATTGTTGTTCCTACGGGATATTGTAAAACAAGTGCTGCCGGATATCTTGTCCAACCAAGCTCCGTATGGTTGATGGATGATTTCAACCCTTTATAATTAACCAATATACCGCTCGGCAAATGTTCAATAACCTCACATTCGATTATCTGGCCCAATCTCACAAAGTTGTAGAGCTCTTCGAGCGAACATTTGAGCATCTGACTTCCATAATCAATCCCTGTAACTATTGCATTGATTTTATCTCCAATACTATAATCAAGTTCCTCTATTGTTACACCGCATTCTGATAGCGGAAGCAAAGCCCTGTATTTGAATACTATATCCTGCTCTGACGGAGAATAAGATGTTGAAAGTAGAATCTTCTCGTCATCAATCCCGTCAACTGTAAAGTTATAGAGATAACCACTCTTGAAAATATCTTCAATCTTCTCACCTGAAACGAGCAGCTCCCTGATATTGCACCACCATATTCTGCCGTCGGAATCATCCTGGCCTACAACCCGGCATCTGACTCTGCTGCCAACAGGATATGGCAGTTCTCCATCGGCGAGAATTCCCCATACAAGATCTTTTGGCTTTACAAAACCGCACCACTCCCCATCATCAACGATAAGCATATTGTCACCGGTAATTGCCGTAACTGTGCACTCTACAATCTCCCCTGCAGAGGGAGCATTAAGAGAACAATCATTCTCCTCGCTCCTCTTATATCTAAGGGAAATCTCTCTATTGCTGCTCTCAAAAGAACAGACATAAAGATCAATTCTATCTCCCAAAGCCAATCCCCAGGTTATATCTCTTCCTGCCTCTTTTGCAATCTCTTCAATTCCTATGGTTGCAACAACACCGCAAGCTTCAACATAAAGCAGGCTCTCTCCTCTCTCAACAACATGCCAGCCAACTCTCTCACCCGATGAAATTTTTTGGGAAAGAATACTCCAATTCTCATCACAATCGGCACTATTGTTTAATTCTTCAAGTGATTTTGTTGCCGATTTTCTGCTCAGGCAGATCGTAGAGCCGTCAACCTCTACAACCATAAAGTTGAAACAGCATCCCTCATATCCACAAGCTTTGGCCAGTTTGTCACCATCTGAACTCCATTCCCTCTGACTCACAGTCCAGCTATATCCTGCATTTTCATATCCTTCTGGCGGCAAAAGTGAGATTGTCGCATCAGTTATTTTCTGTATTCTGCACCGGAAAGTGCTGCCCACCATACTCTTGGATAGATCAAGGCTATTTTTCTCTGCAATTCGATATTGTGTACCTGATAATTCATTTCTGCTTCTAACCTCCAAATATTTTTGAGTTCTCTCAGGTTTGAATATGTCACAATATACTTTGTTGTCAATATCCTCCCTGGACAGATTCAATTCTTCAAAAGGTATGGATATAATCCGGCCATTTTCCCCGCACCTCTTGTCGGTAATTTTGAAAGAGACAGAATCAGATTCAACTGAATTTACTGTAGCAAGATATATTGCCCCTCTGCAAGGCTCTTTGGCAACCTCAATATAATTTGAAAGGTTGATGAGAGGATTTACTGCAATTATCTTACTGCTCAAAGAGTTGACCCTTTCAACAAAACTCTCCGAAATATCAATTGAAAATCTGTTGGTAGAGTCACTATATTCACCTGTGTAGGTAAAGGAGAATGAATCGAGTCCCTTTTTCAGAATATTTATATCACAGCTGCCCGCAGGAACAATCTTCTGACTCTCGCAGAGAAGGTCATTATATTTCAAAATCAATTTGTTATTGATTATGTCCAACAATTCAACAGCCTCATTCATTATAGTTGATCTGCTTATGAACTTTCTGTAGGATTTGCCATTTATAATGCCGTTCCATTTAAAAAAGGCAAGATCATTCTCCATATTGAACCCCGACAATGTGCCTCCGATATTCATCTTTTGTGAACAATACTGGTTGCAATATCTGAGAATATCCTCCTCATATTCCCCATCATAATCGAGGACGGAATAGAAATCACCATACTTTACAAGAGACGAAGTCCGTCCCAGCCTTATGATATGTTCAAGTGTATAATCTCTCGCTCCATCAGTTTGATGTACATTCCTCTGGTAGGCAAAGCTGAGCGCATCAGCTCCAAAAAGCAGTTTGTTGTCATCTCTGTCAATTTTCAGAAGAATAAGATTTCTTATCGAACCCAATGGTGTCCCTTTTGGAACTGTATCAGAGATTATCTCACCTGGATAGGTATATCCATTCTCTTTATAATTGACGGAGAGAGAGCCGTTATTCTCCCTTATAACCTCTGCACCAGAGGCTGCAATATCAATAATTGCCCCCCTCTTCAACGAAAAATTGCTCCACCCTTTGGCGATATCACTGCCAAGTCCATTTATTTTGAGCAGCAATTTGCCCTTCTTATCATACTGCGGAGGGGCAAAGCTGACCTCAATCTCCGACATTGGCTTAAGATTTCTATAAATTGATGCCTCATATCCATTCAGGCTATAATCAATGAATATATCACTCCACCTGCACAACATTTTTCTGTTTTGACCATCATAAAGATAGATTTTTACAAGAGCCGTCTTAGGATATCCGATAAGATCCTGAGCTTTGATACAATCTACAATCGCCTCAAGAATATTGAACTCATACTTGCCATCCACAATATGTACTACAGCAGGAAAATCCATCTCGTTAAGTACAATTGGAATCAACTTTGTTCTGAGTACAACAGGAAGATGATTATAGTAAATTTTTCCCCTTATCTTACCATAAGTTGCCCATACATACTTCTCATCAAACTTGTGCACTCTCATTTTTACCTCACATCTGTCTCCCTCTTTTAGAGAGTCGGAGAGTGATTCAGTTGTTGTCTGCATCAGCAACTCCTCACGATTAATTGCTGAATTGTTCTTAATATTAGGCAATGTAAGATGAATGCTGTGTTTTGGAACACGGTTTATCCTGAGCACCTTCAGCTCTACAGGCTTTCCGAGGGGAACCAGCTCCCTAACCTGACTCCATTCATAATCCTTTATAACATCTGCCGGAATAAATAGAGAAACACCGTTATATAGAACATAGATACCTTTTGACACCCTTCCATTGATGGTCCTGTTTTCATATTTGAATGGGATACATTCAATCAGGTCTCCGATTTGATGGTTAAAATCATTGACATTGACCTTTCCTTTATGACCACATTGAATCTGGCATTCAGAATAGCTTACATTACCATTTTCATCTACAATGTAGACATAGAGATCAATCTCTTCTCCAATTTTACTCCTGTAATAATCAAGATTGTCGGGATAAGTTGGAGAGTAATATAGCTCCGAAAACCAGATTACTCCATATATCCCTTTATATTCAAGATTGATACGGTCAGGCAGGATATCTGCAATCTTTACCTTTACCGGTCTGTTCTCATTGAGGGCAACTCTCAGCTCCTCCAATTCAGGAGCAAGATCGGTAACCGCCAAATCATCATAAGGCTTCAGATATGAGGTCTCCACAATGGTATCTTCAGGATTTACCCTTGTGATATAGAGATGAGAGCAGATACCATCTTTGATGACAGGATTATCAAATCTTGATTTCAGATCTGTGAAATAGCCCCCTACGGAGTGCTCTTTTCTCAACTGGAATGTCCAATTCGGATACTTGTCTGAACTGAATTCTGCAGTGGTACCCTTTACCTGTTTCAGATTCAGCGTCATCAGCTCCTTTTTGGCAGAGATCTCTTCAAGTTCAGAAACCTCTTTTTCAAATAAAGCCCTGCTCTCATTGAATACCGACTCAAATTTTGATTCGGGTATATCAAGCCCAAATTCAAGTGAACCTGTAGATGAAGCGAATTTTACCTCTTCAACAACCCCGTTGGTCTCTCTGTAGAATAAAACATTTCCCTCAGAGCCTATCTCAGGAGATTTCTCACCGTCAATATTTACAAAAAATTTCTTTTGTGACATAACCGCTCCTCCATTTTATAAGATAATGTTGCAGCTATTGCTGTATTCTCTGCCATAATAATCTACATCTATCGGATAGATGGAGAGAACAATACCAACTTTTATATTACTTAACTTTCTGACAAGATAGTCGGAAATGTTTCTGATTTTGATGTAAGACCTGTAGCATCCTCTATCAGTAAGGATCTCATATATTCTTAATCCCGTTTGGGCATTGTTCAGCACATTTACAACTTCACCTTTAACAATACGCTCTTTAACAGATTCCTCTACTTTTAACAATCCGGCAAGTGGACTTTTCTTCTTCTTGATTGTGATATTTATGGTTGGGAAGAATGAGACTCTGTCGCCCTCAGACAACTGGATAGAGTTGCTGTTGACCTTATAATATGTATCCTTTTTCACCCCTTTGACGTGAATAAATGCATCACCATCTCTATTGATTCTAGTCACAATGCCCTGACGGAAGCCAAGCAATGGATCTCTGCTTCCTGTTTCAAATGGGGTGAGTTTGCCATTATTTTCGCAGTAGACCAGAGTGTCGGGCTGCAAACTGTCGATAAGTGAAGTATCAGGTGTATTGAGTACACCCATTTCGTAATCCGCCTCACTAATAGCTCCCGATTTGCACGACCTGTCGACAAAATTTGGAGAGAAGAGCTCGATATTGGTATTGCCGATACTCACTACAATGGCAATTGTAGGCTTTATTGATTCCCCCTCCACACTATGCAGCTGCTTCCACTCGTCATTTTGCTCCATATAATATCTAAAATATTCAGCAGCATAATTCCTCTCTTCAAAAAACTTGAAAATCAATCTGTTTCCAAGACCAAGCCTTTTACACTCCTTCAACAACGGCGGACATATTGCCCTATGGTATTTTTGGGGAGTTGTAAAATCAACAAGATAAAAGAGATCGGAATAACCCAACGTTGCCCTGTTCACACCCTTGTCGTCGTAGTAAAAGAGTAGATTTCCCCCACTTCTTGTATGGTCAAACCGCATTTTTGCCTTTACTTTAATAAATTCAACGGGATAGCCCAACCCCCTCTTCACATCTTCACGTACATCTCTCTCTACCTCTACCGGATAGAATGCTTTTCCCTCTTCAAACCTGAAGTACAGATTTGATATATCTGTCGAAGGTTTATGGATGGCAAGCAGATCAACTCCTTGCAAATAGGAATAAGGAATTACACTCCGTTCATAGAGCTGGCCGTGGACCGAGTCGAGCAATGATGCCTCACTGCTGTTGTTGATAGGCTGATAATACTCGAGTTTTGCGGTTTTGAATAGTCGGCCGGTCTCATATCCCTTCTCAAAATCCTCCAATTTGAACCTCACCATATCTCCTTCTGATTCAACCCCGATAACCTTGTTTGTATGGTTAAGCTCCTCAAACCTCACATAAGAACCAGGGGACAGATGAAGTGTACCCTCGAAAGAGAAGAGACCGTCATCACCTTCATAACCCTCAAACATTACATTTTTTATAGAATTGTCGGTATTGTATCTTGTAACATCCGGTGTAAGGCTCATCGCCCGGCTCCTCAAGTGGGATGAATCAAGAGCCTCTTTCCTGGCAAAAAAGAGTACTCTGCCTTCAACCGGGAGTGAAAGATCAGTACCTGTTACATTTGGTAAAGAGATACTCTTTAGGGTGATTCTGGATGTGTTCTGCGGATAATCAAAAAGATTTATCGCCTTAATCTTGAAACTCTGCTTTCTTACAGCAACGGAACTATGTTTTACAAGAGTCATCCTGATACTCTCTTTTGAGAGCATATCTACCCAAATTGGAGAATCTATGCGCAGGATGTAGTTTTCTCCCCTTTTAAAGCTGTAGATATATGGAATCTTGCTCCAATCTGTATCATCAAGCGAATCAGGAGAGAGATTGATGGAGAGTCTGATGAATCCTCTGAGAGGAATCTCCATAGCTGTACCGGAGAGAGTCAGCTCAGCAAACTGTTTTGCATTAAACCTTGTAACCTCCTCTACAATATAGCGGCCGTCAAAAATTTCGTTTGAAGAGTCAAGCAATATTGAATATTTGCCTCTCAAATTCTCGGAAACAGCATCAGCGGAGATTACAATATGCTCTTTATCAGGAATATTATGAATTGCATATCCTATATCCCTTCTGACATTTGAACCAATTGTAGAGTCATATTTTGAGACCTTTCTGAAGAGCTGTCGGCGGTAATTGGCTGGAGTTGCAATTGATTTGTCAAGAATTACCACATTCCCGCACTCTTTACTCTCATAAACTTCAAATGCACCCCTGAATTTTGGCAAAAGTCCGTTACATTCCTTCAACGAGATATCAAGCAGACGCAATCTGTTCTGCACCTTGCTCTTTTTAATTGATACAACCGAGCAATCAAGGCCGTTGAGTTTCAATATTGCATTGTTTTGGTGCAGCCATCTGAAGAGTGCTGTCTTGTTAATTCCATCAACAACCTGCCTGCTGTAGAGATAGATCTCCAGTCCCTCGCTATTGCTCATCGGTGAGAGATATTTGAACTTTACCTCCTTACCAGATTCTGTCACAACAGCAATTTCACCATATTTTGGAAGCAACCTGCCGGAGTTTTTCTCCCTTATTGTAACAGTATATCTGTCATCATCAAGCCAATCTTCACTTTTTATCTCAGCAACAAGAAAATTATTATCATCAGATGCCTTGAGCCTGATAAATTTACCTGTGAATCTGTAATTGAGGTCAAATGTTGCAATTCTCAACCTCTCTTCGCCAACCTCATATACGAAATATTGGACTGCCGAATCATCAAGCGGCTGGGAATTCATCAGATGATTATAGACATCCATATCAAACCGTTGATGCAATAGGTAATTATTTGAGAGGGAGGACATTGGAAGCAGATCTGCAATCTTCTTCTGAAGCTCCTTGCTCTCCTTATCATTGGAATCCCACAGATAGCCGGCTATCTTTTCATCATATTTGTTGTTGAAGAGGAGGTACTTTACAGACTTCTCTACCTGGCTTGTTCCCTTGGGCATAGTCTGGAGAATTTTTGTAAGAATCTCCATAAAACGGTCGGAATCTTCAGTTGTGGCATTTACAGTAGAGAGGAATCTGTTGAGCAGAGTGATATTGAGGGTAAATCTGCAGTTATAGTTATATCTCTGTTCTATATAATCTGCATCATTTGTTGCCAGAGCAAGATAATTGAGATAGATATTTCTCATATTATTGTCGCTGTAATTGGCTTTAAATTCATCATATATAGTACGTATCCCCTTCTCGTCGAGTGAGATTATCAGCTTTATCATACATATCTGCAGATGAGGGAGCGTCTTGTTGAACCTCATTCCCTTCATCCATCTGTACTGCTCAAAGAGCTTGCTTAAAAGATATCTTGCATTTGTAGCATTCTTTACAATAATGAGAGTGAGTTTCTGCTGGATATTATTATGCTGTATCCGCTCTTTCTGTTCCTCATCTGCAACCACTCCGGAGCTACCCCCTTTCTGAAGCAACCTGATATCCTCATACTTGACTATCCACATCTTGAACCAATAGGGCTCAAAGAGGATATCGAGAATCTCAGGAGCACCGCTCATTGTGGCCATTTTAAAGAGCCTTTCAAGAAATTCGGCACTTGCCTTACTTGCAGGATTCCTGCCTTCCGGATTTTCTAATTTATAAAGATTGAACTGGTTGAGAATAAGGTTATTTATAAGAGTATTGCCGCCAAAACGGGAAACAGCTTCGGCTATCCTCTCAACCATAATATTGGGTAGCGGCAAATTTTGTTCCGACAAATTTGCAGAACCCTTCAATCGCACATTCTCTTCACCAACAGCTTCTCCATTTGCATTTGAGAACAATTCAAGTTCAAGAGTACCTCCACCCTCTTCATTCTTAGACAAACTTAGCAGCTGGAATATTACATCATCAGCAATCCCGGTTGTAATTTTTGGAACAATCCCACTATCAATCAGACCGAAAATATCTCTGAGCAATCTCTTTCCATTCTCATTGTCCAATTTGTCGATCCACCTCCCTGCACCAAAATAATTTTCGAGAAAGGCCCGCTTTGCATCAGATCCGGAATTTGAATCATATAATGAAAAATAACTCTGGAGCAGATATCTTGCCTGATAATACTCCATCCAGGAGTCGTGCATAAATGAGAGTCGGTCACCACTTTCAGAGAGCAGTGATGTAATATCTACAAGATCCCTCACTTGTGCATCAATATAATCTCCAAAGTGCTGGCCGTGAAGCTGTCTCAAATTATCACAATTCTCAATCTTCTCTATATAGGAGTAACCGGTTACAAAACGGCTCTTCCTCTCCAGCATCTCACCTGCCATCGCAAGAAGCAACTGCTCAAGATCACTCTTCTTTCTCTCTGAATTGATACCCCTTTTATTTGCTTCATTTCTGACAATTCTTGCAAAAAAACGGTCATATAGCTGGTATTTGTTGAGTTTCTCAACATTTTCCAATTGTCCGTCGGATATCAATCCAAGAAGCAGCATAAGCTGCATAGGGTTATTGGCAAGTATCTTCAGCTCCTGGTTTGTATCAAGAGTCTCCCAAATATTATCTAAATTATCATTTTGCCATACTGATGCAGAATTTTTGATCTGCCTCTTTATCTTGTTCTCATCAAGCGGGCATACATCCCACATTGAAAAACCATCATCTCTTATATCATCGAGCACATTGGAGATCTCATCCTTACGGCTGGTTATGATAAAACGGCAATTTGTGTAACTCCTGGTGTTGAGTTCCTGGAGGATTCCATCCTTGATAGTGGTGAAGATATTATTTGGTATCTCATTGAGACCGTCGAGGAAAATGACAATATGCCCCTCCTCCAACAGACTGTCTATTAAAGAGTTCAATGCACTCTTCAATTCATCGGACTCATTTGTGATATCATAATTTGCAAAGCCAGAAAAGATGCAATTGCTTATGTAATAATTCAGTCCCTTCTCTGTTCCGTTAAAATCTGCCATTGATATTCTGACGGGAAGTAGACCTTCAAGCTCCTCACCATTTCCAAACCTTGCAAGAAGATCTGTTGCAGATTTCAGTACCATCTGGGCAAGCATAGTACTCTTTCCTGTTCCGGAACCACCGCCGATAAATATTCTCTTCAATGAAGAATCTTCCAACAGGGCAAGTGCAGTAAATCTTTCGTTATCATCATATACTCCATCAGATCCATTATCACCATCCTCACTCTCCAAAAGTTCCCCACCCCCAATCTTCTCCTTTACAAGCTCTACATTCACAATATTTGCAAGTGTCCCATTATCTCCGG
Source organism: Candidatus Egerieisoma sp. (assembly GCA_045594125.1). Taxonomy (GTDB): domain Bacteria; phylum Bacteroidota; class Bacteroidia; order Bacteroidales; family UBA932; genus Egerieousia. Next base: position 44,257 of record JAZNXX010000010.1, on the reverse strand, counting down.
CTCCCCCTTTACCCCATTGATATACCCGGTTTATTATCCTCTTTTGTGACTCAGCCAATGCAGGAAGATACCTCTCCTTCAAGATATTCATTGCCTCGGTATGCCAATCTTTCTCCTGCAGATTTTGTGACTGGAAATCCTGGATAGTGTCAGAAAAATATTTGGCAATCTCCTCATATCTGTAATCAACAAGAAGAAGCAGTGATGCCAGCATTGCATCCATAGCAACCTTCTTATTCAAAAAAAGATGATACTCATTTTCATCAGAAAAAATTACATCATCCTCATCATCACTAAAGACAAAGAGTCTGATCTCATCATCTGTATGGTAGTCGTGTGTCTGCTTGTTTCTGAAGCAGATTGTTGTATAGAGAACATTATACTGGTTATTCCCATTCAGCCAGTCAACATAAACAAAGCCTCTTTTGCCGTTGACCTCAGGGAATGGGGCATTTTTAATTTCAAATTTGCCGTCAATAAGATAACGGTTCATCAATTTCTGTATACCCTTCACCCTGTTGTTTCCCTCGTACGCATCTATAACTACATCATCTACAATAGATTGCACTCCATTATATACTGTTTTGCCTATAAAATGGAGAAACGATTCAAGCTCCTTGAGCACACCATAAACATCATTTGAATTTACAGATGTATATTTGTCATTTCTGATAATGAAGTTTGTGATATTGGTGAATCTCTTCTTATTCTCGTCGGCAGAAACTATAATATAGAGAAGTGCAAGAAGAGCCTCTACCTTCCTCTCGGCATCATCGGGAAGAGTAGAATTGTCACTGTTTGGAAAAAGCAGATTCAGGAAGCTCAGTGACTTCAAGCTGGTATCACTCCCCACTTTTTGAGAGGAAGGATTCTTTCCGGGTAAAAACTTCACCCTGAAATTCTTGTTCATCACCTTACTCTTGAGATTTATGTAAAATTGTCTCTCACTCTCAGGAATAAGCCTCTCAATTGACAAAATATCTCTATAATTCATAAATAATTTAAGTTGCTCAAGTATCAATAGCTGGATTAAACAGGAAGAAATTATCTGAACTTCCTGATAAAGTGTCTGATTATGAAATATGCAATGAGGCCAAACAGTACCGGCAAACCTATATAACTGCTCTCAAATTGCACTTCACTCTCTGCTGGAAAAAATTTGGATAGCATATCCATAAGGTCATTTGTTGCAGAAGGTACTGCAATAATCGCCAATGCTATTGCCATCTCATTCTCCATCTTCTCCTTTCTCTCCCCCTCCAACTGCTCGAGGTAATCATTGAGTGAATCCATCTTCTGCTCAATCTCCTGATAATATTGCATTACTCTCAACTTCTCAAGAGCCAGTGAGTAGAAAAAATTATGTTGCGTATGGTCTGAAATGTCACTGAAAAATGTATTGACCTTCATCTCGGAGAGATTTTTTACAAATCTTCTCAATCTTTTGAGCGACCTCTGCTTGTTGCCTGATATATAATCATCTACACTTGTAAGTCTCCTTATCATCTGCATCAGTGAGTAGCGCTGCATCAGCACCATAACATAGATCCAGAAATATCTCGGGAAAGATGATGTCAGGTATTCACGGATAAATATCTGCAATGGTGTAGTGCTCCCATCTCTTCTCATTTTTCCTAAATTCTCTTCATTATTTCCAGTGTCCTCTACAGGTTTGTCGGGATAGAGTGTCATCATTGCACTTCCTTCGATGGAGATACCCATATAAATGTTCTCAAAACTCTTCAAATAGAGGTTGGAGTTGATATCTGCACCCTTATAATTACTGTTCTGACAGTGGATTATCCTTGCAAAATTTTCTCTGAGCTCCGGAGAATCATCACTATCATTGGCTTCAAGATAGGTAAAGAGGTGAAGTCTCGACCTGTTGAATCTTGATGTTTCAACACTCTCTATCCCAGTTTTATGGACCAAAGTAATTTTTGGACTGAACAGTTCCAGAATCCTGTCGATATTTACCTCTATCTCCTTTAATGATTGTACGGAATCGAGAATCTGATTTATATCTGGTTTTCCACCGGAGAGGGTAATATCCAATTTATCCTGATTTTCCAGCGAGAAAATCTCAGTAATCTCTTTTCTGAAACTCCTCAGTTTGTTGATGTTACTATTAATCCTTTTGAAGATTATCTCTTCATTCAATTTTCCACTCTCCTCTTTTTTGGAAAGTTGATTGCAATCAGTTACAATCTGCTCGGAAAAACGGCAATCATCATAAAAATAGATCTTTTCAAGCTGTGAATGGCTTTTGTGGAGTTTGTTGTTAATGAGCATCAGCTCTTCAATTGTAACTTCACTTCCCTCTATCTTCACCGGAATAATCACAAATCCAACAGATACAAGGGGGGACAGAACAAGTTTTGGAGAGAAGAGAGATCCTTTATCCAACAATTTGAACGGTATCTTCTTCTTATCAGACAGAATATAGAGTTCCTTATTGAATATAGCTCTCGCCCCTGCCTCTTTTTTCACATTATAAATCCTGAAATCGTGAGGATTCAACCTCTCTCCACTTCTGGTTATAGAGGCAAAGAGAAATTCCCGAATTTGAGGATAGAGCATATCCTTTTCAACTGGGATATCAGCATATTCCCAAACCTCCTTATCAGGATAGAGAGAGGGATTCACATCTCTGCAATCCAGATTCGTATTCCAGTAAAAAGGAGCAAAAACGAAGGTAACTGCCTTGTTCAATCTCATAATCAAGTCCGTTTATAGAGTGATACGCATTATATGCGCCACAAAATTGTAAACTTCAAAATTACGAAAAAAAGCGGCAAAAAGCAATTTATGATATTGAATAACTCCTAATATTCACGCAAGAATTCACACACGACAAAACTGAGAGAGAATATAATCTCCTTTACTATGATAACGGAACAAATCCCCATCATCTCACCCCAAATCTCTCCCTGACAATCTGGGCCACCAAAGAGGCACACTTCTCTGTTCCGAGTAGTGATGAATCGAGACAGAGATTATATGATGTCGAATGGCCCCACTCCTTGAATGTGTAGTAGTTATAGTAGTCTGCCCTCTTCTTGTCCTCCTTATGCATATACTCTACCAGCTGACTGTCTGTCAAATCCTTAAAACCATCCATCTTCTTACTCAGTCTCAGGCGCTTCACTCTGTCGGTATCTGAGGCTGTAATGAAGATACTCAAGCAGTTATCCGCTTCGCGTAAAATATAATCGGCACAACGGCCTACAAAGATGGCAGATTGTCTTGATGCAATATCCATTATTATCTCCCCCTGAATTCTGAAGAGCTCCGCCTCATCAATAGGGGATGCAGCTCCAAAGCAGTTATAGGCAACATTTGAGAATGAGAGGCTAAAGAACCCTCCCACCCCTTTACGCGGATGTTCATCGGCAATCTCAAACATTTCTGAAGAGATGCCGCTCTTTTTGGAGGCAAGTTTGAGCAACTCCTTGTCATATACAGGAATATTGAAAATTTCAGACAGTTTTCCGGCAATTTCAAGTCCGCCGGCACCCAATTCTCGTCCAATGGTTATATAAAACTTACGCTCCATAATTATCTCTTTTAAATTTTTTAATCTGGTTCAACAACAGGGTAAGGGCTATTATGCTCGAAAGTGCATCAGATATCGGCATACTCCACCATATGCCCTTTACACCCCAGAATGAAGGAAGTATCAGAAGACAAGGAACAAGAAAAATCAGCTGTCGAGAGAGAGACAAGAAGATAGCCTTGCCCGCCATTCCCACACTTTGAAAGAAGTTTCCTGTAACCATCTGGAAACCCACTATCGGGAAAAAGATAAAGATTAACCTGATTCCAATCCTGCTTATCTCAGTAAGTTCGGTATCTGTAGTAAATATACTGATCAAAGCATTCGGGAAGAGCTCAGCTATAAGAAATCCTGAAGTAGTTATACAGGTTGCACAAAGGATGGTATTGACCAGCACTTTATGCACTCTGTCAAACTTCTTGGCACCAAAATTATATCCGGCAATAGGCTGCATACCCTGATTCAGTCCCATAACAATCATCACAAAGATGAAGGCTATCCTGTTAATGATACCGTATGCACCGATAGCAAGATCTCCACCGTGACGCTGTAACCCCTGATTTATAATAATTACGACAAGACAAGCTGCCATATTCATTGAAAATGGGGCGGCACCTACCGAGAGGATATCCTTAACAATCCTCGGAACCAACCTGTAACTGCCCTTAGCAAAATGGACAACATTTGAACTGTCGGAGAACTTCTTCACCACCCAAATCAAGGCAAGCAACTGCGCAATGACTGTAGCAACGGCAGCACCCCGTATTCCCCAATCAAGCAGATAGATAAATATAGGGTCGAGAACAGTATTAACAACCACAGTAAAGATGGTTGCATTCATCGCAAGCCTCGGGAATCCCGCTGCACGCTGTACAGCATTCAAACCCAGGTACATATGTGTAACAATATTACCGAGGAGAATAATCTCCATATAATCCTTGGCATAAGGGAGAGTCTGCTCACTTGCTCCAAAAAAATAGAGTATCGGGTCGAGGAAGATATAGACGGCCACCATATAGAGCAAACCTATGATTGTGTTGAGTGTGACCACATTGCCGAGAACCTTTCTGGCCATCTCATAATTCTTCTGTCCGAGCATTACTGAGATGGATGTGGAGGCACCTACACCAACCAGAGAGCCAAATGCCGCTCCAAGGTTCATCAAAGGGAAGGTAAGTGCAAGACCGGCAATGGCCAACGGACCTACACCGTGACCTATAAAGATACTGTCCACCATATTGTATAGCGACGAAGCGGTCATTGCAATAATGGCGGGAACAGCATATTGACGCAATAATTTTGAAATTTTTTCACTACCCAATTCTGTGGGTATTCCTTTCTGGACGCTCATTAGATCTATTTTTTGCAAAAATAACCAATCTGGAATTATTCACACCATCATAAATGATTTTTATATTAACTTTACGGCGACAGATTTGTTTAAACATTTACGCACGACACTATGGAATCTATTGAAATCTCTCCTTTAACCGGCTTGAAAAGAACCAATTATACTGTATTGATGGAAAAGAGGATAAAGAGGGTTCTGATGATATGCAGCAGTTATGATGCCTATACTCTTGAGGAAGATGGACAGATAGAGGCACAACTGTACAGAGAATATATTGACCTCAATATAAGCAATCCGCCCAAATTCATCTGGGTTACCACTGTAGAAGAGGCAACCTCGCTACTTGAGACAAATAGCGATTTTGACCTTATTATAAATATGTATAACACAGCCCATTCGGATGTGTTTGAGATGTCATCACTACTCAAGCAGAAGGGTGTGGATATTCCGGTTGTACTCCTTACAAATTTTTCAAAGGAGCTCTTCTCTAGGCTGGAAAGTATGGACAAGAGGGAGGTTGACTATATTTTCAGCTGGAATGGAAATACAGACCTTATCCTTGCAATCATCAAACTGATTGAAGATAAGATGAATGCCGACAATGATATCCTTGATGCAGGAGTACAGTGCATACTCCTTGTAGAGGATTCAGTAAGATACTACTCCACATATCTGCCTGCAATCTACAAAATGGTGCTTCAACAGAGTGCGGAGTTCCTAAAGGAGGCTCTCAACGACCAGCAGATGAAGATGCGCAAACGGGCAAGGCCCAAGATTCTTCTCGCAACAAACTATGCCGATGCAGCCGCTCTCTACTCAAAATATAAATCAAATATGCTTGGAGTAATCTCCGACATTGGATTTGGAATGGAGAGAAATACTCCATCATCCCAGGAAAATGGAGAAGCCGGCCTACAACTTGCCTCTATGATTAAAGAGGACAATCCTTTTATGCCAGTACTTCTTCAGTCGAGCCAGGAGTCACTCAGAGAGAGGGCTGTACAGCTCGGATGCGGATTCATTGCCAAATACTCACTCACGCTGCTGCTCGAGCTCTCCGAGTATATAAGCGAAGAGTTTGTGTTCGGAGACTTCGTATTCCGGGACCTCAATACCAAAGAGGTATTGGGAGTGGCAAAAGATATCAAGAGTATGCAGACTCTTCTGAATGAGATCCCCGATGATGTTCTGCTCTACCACGCCTCAAGGAACAGAATATCCAAATGGCTCTTTTCGAGAGGACTCTTCCTTCTTGCAAGGGAGGTGCAGAGAATCAGCTCCTGCAACAGCTGTCAGGCCTCAGAAATAAGAAGTTCCGTAATAAAGAAGTTCAAGGACTACAGAATGCTTGTAGGACAGGGTGTTGTTGCAAAATTCAACCAGCACAACTATAATAAATATATATGGTATGCAAAGATTGGAGAGGGTTCATTGGGTGGTAAGGCAAGGGGCCTTGCCTATCTCAACAGCCTACTCCAGAAATATGATATGCTTACCAAATATGAGGGGATGAAGGTGATGATTCCCCGAAGTATTGTTGTGGCTACCGACTATTTCGATAAATTCATAAAGGATAACGGTCTGCAATATGTTATAAACTCCAATATATCAGATTCAGAACTGCTCTCTGAATTTGTAAGTTCAAGATTGCCTGAGGAGCTTAGCATCAAATTGAGGGCCTACCTCGAAACAGTCACAAAACCTTTGGCTGTACGGTCAAGCTCAAAACTCGAAGATTCACATTTCCAACCTTTTGCAGGTATATATTCTACATATATGATTCCTGTTACAGAGAATAAGGACCAGATGCTCCGTCTGCTCGAAAAGGCAATAAAGAGTGTCTACGCATCTGTCTTTTTTGCTGCAAGCAGGGCATATATACAGACAACTGCAAATATGCTTGGAGAGGAGAAGATGGCTGTCCTTATACAGGGAATATGCGGAACAGAGGACCAGGGCTACTACTTTCCAACAATGTCGGGAGTTGCCCGTTCAATAAACTACTATCCGCTCGAAAATGAAAAACCTGAGGATGGCGTTGTAAATATGGCTTTCGGGTTGGGCAAACTTATAGTGGAGGGTGGACAAGGACTGAATTTCTCCCCAAAATACCCGAATAAGGTACTACAGCTCTCAACTCCAAAACTTGCATTGAGAGATACCCAGAATGAGATGTATGCACTCAATCTTGAACCTGAAAAATTCAAGACCTCAATTGACGAAGGGATAAATATCCAGAAATTCACAATACAGGAGGCTGCCCGGTTCCGCAATATCAGATATGTGGCATCATCCTGGGATATGGCAAATGAGAGGATAGTCCACAATACTTTTGATCCAAAAAGCAGAAAGATAATCACCTTTGCCAATACATTACAGTTCAACAGATATCCGGTAGTCAAAATTCTCAATGATCTGCTAAAGATCTGCGAGATTGAGTTCAGATGTCCTGTAGAGATAGAATTTGCTGTAAATCTGGATGTTCCTTCAGACAAAGATGCAATCTTCAACCTTCTTCAGGTGAGGCCCATAACCGACTACAAAGAGAATATGGACCAGATGAGAATAACTGATGAAGAGATTGGCAAAGGGCTGATCTACTCCCCTCTTGCATTGGGGCCGGGAAACATAACAGGTATAACAGATATCATCTATGTCAAAAGTGCCTCATTTGACAAGTCCAAAACTGAGGAGATGGTAAAGGAGATTAACATTCTCAATAAGAAAATGGCGGAAGAGAACAGAAACTATATCCTTATAGGACCGGGAAGATGGGGCTCAAGCGATCCGTGGCTTGGAATCCCTGTAAGCTGGGGAGACATTTCAAATGCAAAAGTTATAGTGGAGACAGCTCTCAAATATTTTCAGATAGAGCCGAGTCAGGGAACCCATTTTTTCCAGAATATAACATCGCTCGGTGTTGGATACCTTACTGTGAATGAGTTCAGTGGTGACGGATTCTTCAAGGAGGAGATACTCGACTCCATTGATGCCATATATGAGAGCGGTTTCATACGCCACATCAGATTGGAGAGCCCCCTCAATATCTATATAAACGGCAAAGACGGCCACGGACTTATTACACAAGAATCAAATGGTGGAGAGAATGGCGAAGATAAATAAGACAAATGTTGCAAGACTGCTTGATTCCAAAGGAATCAGCTATGAACTTATACCCTACAATGTTGATGAAAATGACCTCGCTGCAACCCACGTTGCAGAGGAGCTTGGAGAGAATATTGAACAGGTATTCAAGACGCTTGTATTGAAGGGTGACAAGACAAAATATTTGGTTTGTGTTGTACCCGGAAATTGTGAGGTCGACCTCAAGAAAGCGGCAAAGGTCTCCGGAAACAAAAAGGTGGAGATGATACCTATGAAGGAACTTCTGCCGGTAACAGGATACATCAGGGGGGGATGCTCCCCAATTGGAATGAAGAAACCATTTCCTACCTGGTTTCACGAGAGTTGCCTCCTCTTCCAATACATATATTTGAGTGCAGGTATAAGGGGATTGCAGATAAAATTGGCACCTGAAGATGTCATTCAGATGGTTGGAGCAGAAACTGCTGACCTCGTTCTATAATGGTCTGACCACCATATCTACCTAAAAGTAGTGATTTTAGAAAAAAATAGTTGTTTTTAATAATCCGATTTTATACTTTTGCCTTTTGATAAAAGGAAAAAAAGGATGTTGAAATCGGTAATTAAAAGCATATTGGTCATTGCAATCATTTGCGGCTACATATTTGGAGCCTCAGGTGTAACTGTGCACCATTGCTGTTGTACCAAGCACTTCCATTCAACTTGCGCAATTTTTGATGCCTACAAGCCTTATATAATCCAGGATTGTGAAAAATATAAGGAGTCACTTGAAGCATCTGGCCCTGTTAAAGTTACCAAGAAAAGGTGCTGTTCAGACTTCCTATACAATATGGATGGTATAAAGTACAAGAATCAGGCCAATATGTCTTCACCTGATCTCTTCCTCTATAAGATTTTCTCAATTCTTTCCCTTCAGGGAGAGAGTACCAGCATGTCGGTTACTGCATCAGAGGTAGTGGAATACATCTTCTATGACTCCACGGATATGGTCCGACACCGGTCGCTGCCGGATCTTTTCTGCAAACTTCTTTTATAGATTCATATTTCCCAATCGGAGATACCATCTCCGGACGGGATAATATGCCATTGGGGTAACCCTAATTCCAAAGAAATTTCAACACAATTTTATAGTTAATAATTTAATTATATGCCTATGAAAAAACTAATTATTTTCAGTTTAGCAGTTGTATTGGCTATAGCTAATTGCTTTAGCGCCAATGCACAGGAAAAGGCAAAAGTAAACATCAACGGTCACGTTCTTGCTGTTTCACAGCAGACAAACCAAAAGGAGTCGGTTCCTTTTGCCGTTATCGTATTGCCTGAGTCCAACATTTCAGTTTCATCAGATGCTGATGGCGCATTCTCAATTGCAAACATGGCCCTCGGTGTACACAAAGTACAGGTTCACTCATTGGGTTATGAGACATTGGAGACTACCATCAATGTTACTGAGAGAAGCCACCATTTTGATTTCGAGCTTGTGGAGTCCAACTTCCGTATGCAGGAGATCGTCGTTACAGCACAATCATCAAAAGCTGGTGCTGCAACCTCTTCACATATCTCCAAAGCAGCTATGGAGCATATGCAGACAAACTCACTTGCAGATGTTATGGCATTGATGCCTGGTGGAAGTATGACAAAACCTGACCTTCAGGGTGTATCAACTGCATCTATCCGTGGTGGTAGTTCATTGGGTACAGCTGTCATCGTTGACGGTTCACCACTATCGAACAATGCAAACATGCAGGTTTTGTCAAGTGCTGTCAAAACTACCAGTCAGACACGCGGTTTGACTCCTACTTCAGGTGTTGACCTCCGTACCGTAACAACCGATAATGTAGAGAGCATCGAGGTTATCCGTGGTGTTGCTCCGGTAGAGTATGGTGATATCACTTCAGGAGCTGTAATTGTAAACTCAAAGGCAGGTTACCAGCCATTGACCTTGAAAGTTGCAATCAACCCTAATATCTACTCATTGTCAGCTACCCAGGGTTTTGCACTTGGTGAGAAAGCTGGTAACATCAACTACGGTGTTGACTATGCATACTCAGTTGATGATCCTGTAGAGAGCTACGACTACTATCAGCGTATCACTGCAAGAATCGGTTACACCAACACATTCGGCAAATTCTACACAAACAGTTCATTGAGCTTCCTTTGGACAAAAGATAAAGCTGAGCCTAACGAGGATGACCCTAACGACTATATGGTATTTAACCAGAGAGACGCAGGATTCCGTTTTGCACATAATGGTACTTACAATGCCAACGCAGGCTGGTTCAAGAGTTTGCAGTACAACGTATCATTCGGTTATACAAACCGTGAGAGCTACTTTGAGGATCAGGCTACCAATGCCGACTATCCATACTCATACTCAAAAGTTGACGGTTCTGTTATCTCAAGCTACAAGAACGGTCACGTTTACGATGTAGAGGGCAACCAGTTGACCCGCTACGAGCAGGAGATGGATCAGATGAGAGCTTGGATGCTTCCTGGTACATATAACTACAACTACAACATCTATGGTAAAGAGTTGAATACATTTGCAAAAGTTAAAGCAAACTTCTCAGGCAAATGGGGATCAACCAAACACAACATCGTTATTGGAGCAGACTTCAAGAGCGACGGTAACGTTGGTGACGGTAAAGTATTTGACGTAGACAACCCTCCTTTCCGTCCTAACGGTTCAGCGTTCCAGGCTTGGAGAGAGAGAGCATTCAAAGATATTCCTTTCGTAAACCAGTTGGGTGCTTTCGTTCAGGAGACATTCTCTGCTGAAATTGGCAACAGAGATTTGGAGATTGCTGCCGGTGTCCGTTACGACCATACTTTTGATTTTGGTGGCGGATTCTCACCTCGTATCAATATGTCTTATGAGCTAATCCCTTCACATTTGAGTTTCCACGGTGCATATGGTATCACCAGAAAAGCTCCTACCCTAATGTACTTGTATCCGGATAACGCATACTTCGATCTTTTGAACTTCAACAACTCACAATCATCAGCAGTTACTGAGGCACAAAAGATGCAGCTTGTAACAACAAGAGTATTTGATGCTAAAAATGAGGATTTGGAGATGGCCCGTCAGGACAAATATGAGTTGGGTCTTACAGCAAATATCGGCAAAATGCACTTCTCACTTGTAGGATACTATGAGCAGATGAATAACGGCTACAGCTTTATGAATACTCCTGAGACTGTGAAATCTATCGCTTACAAACAGTACGGCCAGACATTTGACCCTAACACAGGCGAGTTGATGACACACTCTAACGGTTCACCGCTTCTTACCGAAACTGCAAACAATCAGGTATTGGTTAAATATTTGACAGCAACAAACAACAGTGCTTATGAGCGTACCGGTTTGGAGTTTGTATTTGACTTCGGACGTATCAATGCAATCAGAACCTCATTCCAGTTGGATGGTCAGATCTATACTCAGAAATCTTGGAACAACGGTTTCTACTTCTATAACTACCTTCCAGCAGGTGCTTCTGGAGACTACTCTCAATATCCTGACCTTGGAGTATTCTACCATAAGGATACAGAGGGCGTTGATTATCTTGAGAAATTCAGCACAAACTTGATCGTTACACATAACATTCCTCAGATTGGATTGGTTATTACAGCTACTGCACACGTTAACTGGCGTACCAAATCTTGGACAAATTATGCTGACGATGATTTGATTCCTGATTTTTATATCGACAGAGAGACTGGCGTAATGCATCCGTTCGACAAAGCTTGGGCAAATCCTGAACACGAGAAATATGCAGAGATGAGATATTTGTTGAGAGATACAGATGCAGATGCAAATCCAATCAGAAAGATCCACAATAGGGTTTACGATCCTAACCTGTTGATCAACCTTAACATTACCAAACAGTTCGGTGACAACTTTGATGTTGCATTCTTTGCACAGAACGTATTCCGCAGCTCTCCATTGCAGAGTGTTTTGAATGAGCCTGGTCACTATGACAGAATGAACACCAACTTGTTCTTCTTCGGACTTCAGCTTAACGCAAGAATTAAATAAAGTAAGGAGATATCAATATGAAAAAATACTTTAAATTAATATTTGGAATTACATTGGCGGCCCTTTTGGCTTCCTGTGTAGATATGATGGATGAGGCACAAGATGTTCCTGTTATTGAGGAGATCTCTGTTTCATACAAGGTAGCGGCTACCACCGGATTCGTTCCTAAAGATGGAACAGTTACTCCAGACCCTTCTTTCTCTACCCAAGGTCTTGAGGTTGAGTTCAGAGAGTTGGGAACCGGTAAGATTACAATGGGTACAACAGATGTAAATGGTGTTGCAACTGTTAAAGTTGTTCCCGGCAACTACTCAATTACAGTTACCGGTACAGTTGAGAATGACGGTGCCAACTATTTTATGAATGGTAACATCCCTTCAGTATCATTGGTTAAACCTATCTCTCCAGAGGAGGCTGCAAAATCAAATGGTCTTGTTATCCGCCCTGCAAAAGTTGGTTCATTGATCCTTTCTGAAGTTTACTACTGCGGTATGGCTCCATACTACTTCAGAGACCAGACCTACCAGATCTACAACAATGGCAATGAGGTTGAGTATCTTGACGGTGTATGTTTTGCAAACCTTACCCCTAATATGATCTTTGAGGGTGATGCTCTTCCTGTATGGCCAGATGAGGAGGGTTTGAACAACTACGTATACGCTGAGTATGTTTGGAAATTCCCTGGCAGCGGTCAGGAGTATCCTCTTTATCCTGGTGAAAGCGTTATCATCTGCCAGGAGTCAAGAGACCATAGAGAAAACAATCCTGCATCATTCGACAACTCAATGGCTGAGTGGGAGTGCTGGACTGGTAATGCTGCAAGAAATAATCCGGATGTTGCTAATATGCCTCTTTATTATGCAGCAAGTTTGAATACAATGCAATGGCTTGTATCTGTATTTGGTGGTGCATATTGTATCTTTAAACCTGATACTCCTTTCAGCGATGCAGAGGGCCAGAACTTCTATCAGGATTTCAATAAGGCTAATGTTTGTACACAGGTTAAACAGACAACCAGATATGCAAGAATCCAGGCTAACTGGATTTTGGATGGCGTTGAGTTGTTGAGCAGCTTGACATTGCTATCAAACAAACGTGTTCCCGGTTATGTAGACGCAGGTGCTGCATCTGTTGGTGAGACATATTGTGGAAAAGTTATCTGCCGTAAAGTTACAGGAACCCGTGCAGACGGTACCCCTATCTTTGCAGATACCAATAACTCTACATTAGACTATGAGGTTCTTGATTCACCTCAAATCCGCAGATATGGTCAAAAGGCACCACAATGGAGACCGGCTGGTGAATAAGTTATTAACTAAAGAATGAAATAGCAATGATAAAGAATATATTTAAAGCTATCGGCTGCCTTACCTTGATGGTGACCGCCGTAAATTCCACAATGGCTCAGGAGAACTCGACTCCTGCCTCTGTTGCAAAACAGAAGATGGAAAACATTTGGATTAACAATACCAATAACGCTGCTGCAGGTGTGGTGGATGCACCTTCAAGATATAGTTTGACAGATTTGTCATACGGAATTACCAAAGGTGATTTCAAATATGTTCAGGAGGGTGACGACAACAATACTATCAAGTTCCAAACTGAGGGTGGCGGAATCTATACCAAATTGAACAATATGTTCCTTTATGGTGAGTTCAGCTATAAGAGAGACCATCTTGACGGTGTCCGTTTCAATGCATCAAAATATGATCCTCTTAGAGAGATGCCTTTCTTCTTGGGAGACTCTACTGCAAGTGAGTGGGTTAACCAGGAGTACAGAATTGCAATGAAGGCATCTTCTCCAAAATTGTTCAACTTTATGACAATCGGTCTAAGAGGTGAGTATTTGGCTGGTCAGGCTGCAAAACAGATTGACCCTCGTCCTCTTATGATGGTTTCAAAATTTGATGTTGGCGCCTCTCTTCTATTTGAGTTGGGCAAAAAACACTTCATCGGTTTGAACTACGACTACTATAACAGAAGAGAGGATGGTAATGCTTCAAATACAAACAACTCTTCAGTTCCTATGTGTTGGGATTTTGTCTTCCACGGCTTCTTTACACAAGCTGAATTGGATTATTATTCTGCTCTTACCCCTACCCGTTACTACAATGCAAATGCAATGGGCGGCGGTTTCCAGTATGGCTTCAAAAACGACAACTGGAATATCCTTCTTTCAGCCAACTATATGCAGAGAGTTGAGGATGTAGATACTGAGCACTTGGATTATAATGCCGGTCCTGCAGCAGGTAAAACTCCATTGAAGATGATTGGTACCGTTAAAGAGGATACCTGGAGCGGTGCATTGGTTGCAAACTACAAATTCAACAATGGCAATATGATTGCATTGAATGCAAAATATGAGGACAAGAGCGTTGACGGTATTGAGTATTTCCAGACATTCGACAACACTTATGAGGTTCAGAAATGGATTGTAAATGCAAAATACACCCGTTCAAACATATCAAAGAAATCAACCACCGTCAAATTGGATTACATTGTAAATGATGGTAATGTTTACAAATGGTGGGGAGGTCTTCAGTATGCAAGCAACACAAATGACTGGATCTACTACATTCCTAAATCATACCAGGATATCCAGAACAACTCATACACTGCATTCCTTTCACGCCACATCAAGATGAAAGAGAACAACTCTTTGACTATCAGCTTGAACGGTGGCTTCTCAAAGAATCAGGATTCAGAGTTGTCATACACAGGTGTAAATGCTGAAAATGTTGGTTGGAAAATGTTTACAGTTAAAGATTTCCAATATTTGTCAACCGATTACAGCAAGTTTGGAGGTGAAATTACCTACGCATTCTCAGGCTTCAAGAGCGAGACTATGTCGATGTTTGCTACATTCAGCTACAACTACTATAGCCCTGATTCAGATGAGTTTGAGAAACGTACATTCACAAACTTCAAGATTGGTATTGCATTCTAATTTTAAAACCAATCAAGTTATTTGAACAACTATTTGGTTACCTTATAGATAGACAACACAAAGGGTGGCAGATATTTTGGCCACCCTTTTTATACTTAAATAATGGAAATGATACAAAACAGACTTTTTAAATCAATACTTTTTGCCTCTGCCCTATTTTTCTGTGGCACTCTATCGGCGCAAAATATTGAGAAACCGTCAATTACCGGCAAGACTACATTTGCAGTCGTAGTTGACCAGGCTACTCTTGAGAATTGCAGGCCGGAGATCGAGAGCTATAAAGAGATTGTGGAGAAAGAGGGTTTACCAACTTATATTGTATCTCACAATTGGCAAAAACCGGAAGAGATCAGGGAGATTTTGAAAGATCTCTATAAAAACAACAACCTTGAGGGTGCTTTCCTTGTAGGAGATATTCCAATTGCTATGGTTACAAAGGCAAAACATCTCGCAACCGCCTTCAAGATGGATGAGAGGGAGTATCCTCTTGGCAGAGCATCTGTCCCTTCAGACAGATTTTATGACGATTTTGATCTTGAGTTTGATTTTATCAAAGATTCGACTGACGGATTGAAATTCTTCTATCAGCTTGCCCCTACTTCAAAACAGTACATTGAGTGCGATATCTACACCGGTCGTCTTAAACCGCTTGCAAGCAATGGCGACAAATATGCCCAGATCAGCAAATATCTGAAAAAAGCTGTAGAGGTACATAAAGAGCACAACCACTTTGATACTTTCGTATCATATACAGGTTACGGTTCATATTCTGAGTGTCTGAAGGCCTGGAGAGCAGAGCAGCAGATTCTCCACGAACAGTTCCCTGGTGTATTTACCAAAGAGAATACTGCAAAGTTCTTGAGATTTACAATGGACCCTTATACAAAGGATTACCTCATAAGAGAGCTCAGAAGACCTGATCTTGATTTTATGGTTATCCACGCCCACGGAATGCCTAACCGCCAATATCTATGCGAGATTCCTAACCAGATGGAGCTTGACCAGTATGAGTATATCAAATACAGCCTCAGGGATATGATGCGAAGCAAATATTCAAGTGTGAGGGAGAAGGCTGTAAAACTTGCAGAGAAGTGGGGTATGGATTCAACCTGGTATTGCGATTACAATACCCCTGAGATGATTACCAAAGACTCTATCGAAAAGGCAAGAACAGGTATTCTTATTGAGGATGTTGATTCAATCGACCCAAATGCAAGATTCATCATTATGGATTGCTGCTTCAATGGAGACTACAGATATGATGATTTCATTGCTGGCAAATATATAATGTCTGACGGAAAGTGTGTTGCTGCATTTGCAAACAGTGTGAATGTACTTCAGGATAAATCGACATTTGACCAGTTGGGCCTTCTTGCTCTTGGTATCAGACTGGGTAACTGGGCCAAATACAACAACATCCTTGAGTCACACATTATCGGTGACCCTACATTCCATTACCACGCTCCTCACGGACACGCCCACCACGGTGAAGGCCACCATCACCATTCTCACGATATCAATGAGATGATGGCAAACAACGACAACCACTTCTGGTTGCACCATAAAGATGACCACAATCCTGAAATTCAGAATGTGGCAATGATCAAACTTGTCTGCAACAATTATGAAGGTGCAGCCGACCTCCTTTTGGATAAAGTTATCAATTCCCAGTATGCTATTGTAAGATTCAATGCATTGATGCTATTGGAGAAACTTAACCATCCTAACTGGCATAAAGCCCTTATCGCATCAACAGGCGACAGCTTTGAGTTTACCAGAAGAATTGCTGTAAACAGAATGGGCAGCTGCGGCAATGTTGAGTTCATTCCTCACCTTATTGAGGCATTCGTGAATGATTACAATGCACTTCGTGTCAAATTCAACATCACAGAGGCTTTGTTGTGCTTCGACAAGGATCTTGTTCAGAAAGAGATTGAAAATTACTTCAGCGACAAAGATTATTTCTTGAAGGAGAGATATGTTAAGGAGCTTACTGAGCTTCACTCATCCGATCCTGCAGCAAAATCAATCAATACAATCAAAAATGGCTCAGAGGAGCTTGAGGAGAGAATTTACAGAGTGAAATTCTTGAGAAACCGTCCATATCACCAGAATGTTGATGAACTTCTTGAGGTTCTTCAGAACAAAGATGAGAACCCGGAACTCCGTCAGTATATTGTTGAATCTTTGGCCTGGTTCCGCCGTTCATTCGAAAGGGAGAAGATATTGGCTGTTGTAGAGAATATGATTGCCAATGAAGAGTTTGTAACCCCGGATATGGAGAGAGAGTTGAAACGTGCATATACAAGATTAAAATCTGAAAAATAGTAGAATTTGTTATGAAAAGAATAATATTACTTATAACAGCAATTATCTTCACAGGTCATCTGTTTGCACAGAAGGTAAAGGTTACAAAACCTGTAACCAAACAGAACAACTCTTTTGCCATTGTTATCGACAATGTTACTTATGATAAAATTGGTAATGATGTAAGGGCATACCGTGACGCTCTTGAGGCAGACGGTCTTTCAACATATATCATCTGCGGTGCCTGGGAGAATCCTGATCAGGTACGTGCACAAATTAAAAAGGTATATGAGAAGGCCAGGAACTTTGAGGGTGTAGTATTTGTTGGTGATGTGCCATATGTTATGGTGAGAAATGCACAGCATATGACAACTGCATTCAAAATGGATGAGAAGAAGTTTGACAAAGATGAATCATCTGTAGCTTCTGACCGTTTTTATGATGATCTTCACCTCAATTTTGAGTTTATCCAGAAAGATACACTCAACCCGTTGAAATTCTGGTATAAACTTACAGAGGATTCACCTCAGACACTTAATCCTACCTTCTACTCAGGTAGAATTATGTACCCTCCACAGATGGGTGGCGACAAATATGAGGCCATTGCAAAATATCTCAGAAAGGCTGTTGAGGCCAAAAAGAATCCCGACTTGTTGGATAAGATGGTAACCTTTGCAGGCCACGGCTACAATGGAGACTGTCTTTTGGTTTGGCAGGATGAGAAGATTGCAATGAACGAAAACTTCCCATTCCTTGGAATCGACCACCAGTCTGCAAGACACCTTAACTTCAGAATGGACAAATATATGAAGTACCAGCTCTTTGATGAGTTGGAGAGGGAGGGTGTTGATGCTTTCTTCTTCAATGAACACGGTTCTATCGACAAACAGCACATCTCAGGAGGAGCACCTGAGTTCATCACCTCTGCTGAAGAGAGAATTGAGGCATTCCGTTCACAAGTTAATGGTGAGTTGAGATGGGTTCCTAAAGATAAAAGGGAGTCGGCCAAGAATAAATTTATGGCAGACTACGGTTTGAATGAGGAGTTCTTCAAGGCAGAATATGATGATGGTGTTGAGGTTGAGGAGGCTAAAAATGATCCTAACCCAATTATCTTCAGCCTTGACGATATAGCAAAACTAAAACCTCAACCTCGTTTTGTTATGTTCAACGCCTGCTATAACGGTTCATTCCACCGTCCTGGATATGTTGCCGGATACTACATCTTTGGCGACGGAAGAACTGTAGTTACACAGGGTAATACCGTGAATGTTCTTCAGGACCGCTGGACATATGAGATGGTTGGACTTATCTCACACGGTGTAAGAATCGGTGAGTACAACAGAATGATTGCCTCTCTTGAGGGCCATATTGTTGGAGACCCTACATTCCACTTCAAGGAGCAGGAGGGTTCTACTCTTCGCAGTGATATAGTTCCAAATGCAGAGAATGTTGAGTATTGGGAGTCACTTCTTGAGGCACCATACGCAGACATCCAGTCATTGGCGCTTAGAAAACTTACAGATTTGGGCGCTATTGAGTCATTTGATATCCTTGCACATATGAAGAGATGCGAATTCGGTTCAACCCGTCTTGAGTGTATCAAGCTTTTGAGCCGTTTCCGCGACGACAACTATATTGAGGCTATCAGGACAGGAATCTACGACAGTTATGAGATTACCCGCAGAAATGCAGCTGATTATGCTTGGAGATCAGGAGATGTGAGATTGTCTGAGACCATTATAGATGCATTTGCCAACTATCCTGAGTCACAGAGAATGAACTATAATCTCCAGAAATGTATGACACTCTTCCCTGAGGCTTCTTTGAGAGAGGCACTCGACAAGGTAAAGAAAAACTTTACCGACCTTGATATGGAGGCTGCAGTTAAGAGAGTTGAGGATATGATTGAGCTTCAGCAGAACTACAAGAGGGAGTACACCACTACCCTATTCGACAACAATGCTTCACTAAAGGCGAGAATTGCCGCATCACGCTGGATGAGAAACCACAACTACCACGACCAGATTGGCAGAATGTTGGAACTTATCGGCGACAAATCTCAGGAACTTGAGTTGAGGGTCAATGTTGCAGAGATGTTGGGATGGTATAACAAATCAATGTTCTGTCAGCAGATCAGCGACGGCTGCAAGAAACTTCTTGAAGACAAAACAATTGAAGAGGAGTTGCGCCTTGAGCTTGTCCAGACTATCAACAGAGTAAAATAGTAACTAATTTTTGAGGGATGGAGGGTAAATTTCGACACACCATCCCTCTTTTAATATCCAAAAGATGATAAGAAAAATTAATCTATTGATGGTGGCACTTATGCTATTGCCTTTTATGGGAATGGCAAAACGCACCATTGTAAAACCTAATATCAAAAGCAATACCTCATTTGTCATCATCGTTGACCAGGCTACTTACGATGCAGTAGGGAGCAGCATTGAGGCATATAGAGATGCTATTGAGCGTGACGGTCTTCCAACATATATCGTTGCCGACAGCTGGACATCACCCGACCAGATCAAGAGCCAGCTGATGGATCTGCATAAAGGAAAGATGCCTATTGAAGGTGCAGTATTTGTTGGAGATATTCCGGTTGTTATGTCGCGTGATGCACAACATTTTGCATCTGCATTCAAAATGAGCCAGGATCAGGATTGGAAGGAGTCATCTGCAGGAACCGACCGTTTCTACGATGATTTTGACCTTAAATGGGATTTTATAAAGCAGGATGAGGAGCTTCCACACTTCTTCTACTACTCTTTGAGGTCAGATTCTCCACAAAAGATCTCAACCGATATCTATTCAGGAAGAATCCGTGCTACTGGAGAGGACAAATATCAGAAACTTGAGAAGTTCTTTGCAAAAGTTGTAAAGGCACACGATGAGCAGAACAAACTTGATGATTTCTTTATCTTCAGAGGACACGCCTACAACTCTGAGGCTAAAGAGGGATGGTCAGGAGAGCAGATTACCTTGAGAGAGCAGATTCCATCTCTATTTGCTCCAGGAAACACCATCCGCTTCATCGATTTTGAGACAAAATATCCAGTTAAGAACTATGTTCTTGAGTATTTGCGTCGTCCTACCCTTGATATAGCTTTAGGACACCATCACGGTTCTGAAACACGCCAGTATCTCAACAACAATCAGAATGCCGCTACAACAAGTGAAGCCCTTGAGATGGTAAAACTTTATCTCCGTACAAGAGTAGCACGAGACAAAGGCGACAAAGGTGAGGCAATGAAGAAATGGTCTGAGGAGTTGGGTGTTCCTATGAGCTGGATTGACACTACAGCAGCACAGAAGGCTGCCGACAAGGAGCGCCAGAGAGAGATGGATATCTATTTGGAAGATATCTATGAAAATGACCCTAATCCCCGTTTCATTATGTTTGATGCCTGCTACAACGGCTCTTTCCATAGAGATGACTGTGTGGCAAATGGATATCTGTTCTGCGACGGTAACACTGTTGCCACCCACGGCAATACTCTGAACAGTATACAGGACAAACACCCTAATGCATATTTGGGTCTATTAGCAAGCGGCTTGCGTATCGGACAATGGGCCCGCTATGCACAGAACTTCCTTGGAGCACACCTTGTAGGTGACCCTACATACAAATTTGCCAATACTTCGACTCCAGAGATCGACATCAACAAAGTGATTGTTAAGGAGGCAGGAAACAATGAGTTCTGGTTGGATATCATCAAGAACAACAAATATGCCTGCACCGGTTCAGACTGGCAGGCAATGGCTGTAAGAAGACTTGCAGAGAACAACTATGGAGATTTCGACAATCTTGCAATGGAGGTTTATAAAAGCTCGCCATTCGGAAGTGTCAGAATGGAGTGTTTGAAGGCTTTGTACAACAAGAACTCAGAGAGACTTACAGAGATCATCATTCTTGGCCTTAACGACAGCTATGAGCTTGTACGCCGTTTCAGTGCTGAATACAGCGGTTTGTGCGGTGATGATGAGCTTATTCCGGCAGTGGTAAATGCAGCTATAAATGATGCAATCTCAGTACGTGTGGAGTATCGTGCGAAAGACAACCTTAATCTGTTCCCTGCAGATAAAGTTTGTGCTGAGATCCGTAAACAGTTTGGAGAGCAGAAACACCTTATCAATGCAGAGGAGCGTATGAATGAAATGATAGCGTCAAGAGAGAGGGCTGAGAAGAGAGTATCATCTATCCTCAATACCCTTTCAGACAACGAATCCGAACCTGAGAAGCGCAAATTCAATGTTGTTACACTCCGTAACTACCATTACCACCATATCGTGCCTCAGGTTATTGCATTTGTTGAGGATGCAGCACAACCTCTTGAATTGAGAGTGGTAGCAATTGAGGCTCTCGGATGGTTCCGTCACTCTTACAGGAATCCTGAGATAGCAGCGGCCTGCCAAAGAATAATGGCATCAGATGCACCTCAATCCCTCAAAAATGAGGCTGAAAAGACTTTTGGCAGAATAAAGTAGCAACTACTTGCCAAGCGCCATAAAGAAGACCTGGTCCGGAATATATTCCAAACCAGGTCTTCTTTTATTCTTTATAATAATTGCTCCCAGCAGAAACCGGGGGAAAAATCCATTTTTTTATAGAAGGAAGAGGAATCCGAGACAGATAATCAATCCCACAACAAAAAGGTCAATAAGACAGTATCCCATAATATCCTTTGCATTCAATTTTGCAATTGCCAATGCAGGAAGAGCCCAGAATGGCTGGATAAGATTTGTCCAGGCATCACCATAAGCAATGGCCATTCCTGTAACAGATGCATCTACACCAAGCTGCATACCTGCCGGTAACATAATCGGTGCCTGAACAGCCCATTGTCCACCGCCGCTCGGAACAAATACATTGACAATACCTGCACTCAAAAATGAGAGCAGCGGGAAGGTCTTTTCATTTGAAATGGCGATACAGGCCTCACTGATTTGTCCTGCGAGTGAGATACCCTCTGCAGAAGATGAGGTCATTATGCCCATAATTCCGGCATAGAATGGGAACTGGAGCAAGATACCGGCAGATGAAGATGCGGATGCTGTAACAGCTTTTACATATCTTATAGGGGTCTTGTGGAGAACAATTCCAAGGAACATAAAGAGCATAATGACATTATTGAGGTCAAGTCCGGCGCCATTGATGACAATCCTCACAAATAGGTAACCCAACCCCATAACTGCAATGATTCCGCTCAATATCATACTATTGTTCAATCTCTCAGATGGGGTAAGTCCAGATTGGCACTCCTCATCTCCAGATAGACCGCACAACTCCCTCTCATCTATCTCCTGAGCATCTCCCAACAATTCTGGATCAACTACAAAAGCCTTATCAGGAGATGGGTGCATAAAGGTATTTACAACCGTAAGGGCAACTATAATCACAAATACAATAATAAGATTATATGTGGCAAAAATAGTTTGTGAGATAGGAATTGCAGAGGTAATAGCTCCTCTTGATACCTCTACCAAATTGGCACCTTCTGTAGCCATAGCAAGAGGGATTGATGCCGACAATCCGGAATGCCATACAACAAAACCGCTATAGGCTGATGCAATAAGCAATCTGTAATCTACCCCTTTGACAGCACGGGCAATCTCCTTTGCAAAGATGGCACCTACAATAAGTCCGAATCCCCAGTTGATCCAACAGGCGATACTTGCTACAAGTGTAACTGTTGTGATTGCTGCAGCTGGGGTTTTAGGCAACGCAGCTATTCTGCGTAATACTCTTTTGACAACAGGGGCATCAGCAAGGGCAGAGCCACAAACCAGAACAAGAGCCATCTGCATAGAGAATGCAAGCAGGCTCCACACTCCCCCACCCCAATTTTCAACTACATCCATTGGGGTCTGTCCTGTACAAACCATAGCAGCAAGTGCTGCAACTACTGTAAGAATAATAGCAAAAACGAAAGGATCAGGCAGATATTTCCTGATCAGCTTTACCGAAATATCAATCAATTTTTCCATAGACTAAGATGTAATAAGTCAGTTCTAATGATAATAATCCAGAAATGTGGTGCAAAGATAGAGCAAATTCATCTTCGTTATCCGACTTATTAAAAAAAATCCGAAGACTTGATGAAAAGCCTCCGGACCGGTTATATAATCAACTTAAATCGGATTATTTCTTAACCTCTTTTGCCAATCTCTCGGTCAACATAGGAACGATCTTGTTAGCGTCACCTACGATACCTAGATCTGCTACCTGGAAGATAGGAGCAAATTTATCTTTGTTGATAGCAATAATCAACTCAGACTCCTCCATACCTGCAAGGTGTTGGATAGCACCAGAGATACCGCAAGCCAAATAAAGATCAGGTCTTACAGTCTTACCGGTTTGACCAACTTGTCTGTCGTGATCCATGATACCAGCATCAACCATTGCACGTGAAGAAGAAACCTCACCGCCAATAACCTCTGCAAGAGCTGCAAGTTTCTCAAAGTTCTCTTTGTTACCAACGCCTCTACCGCCTGATACAAGCACTTTAGCCTCAGTAATGTCAACAAGACCTTTCTCAGCCTTAACAGTCTCAAGAAGTTTTACTGCAAATTTAGAAGCATCAAATGATACAGTGAAAGGAATGATGTTACCAGTTCTTGAAGCATCTTTATCCTTCTTCTGCATAACGCCTGGACGTACAGTTGCCATCTGAACACCCTCTTTAGCTGCAACGATAGTAGCCATAAGGTTACCGCCGAATGCAGGACGGGTCATCATAAGCTTTCTTGCCTCCAATTTAGGATCAGAACCATCTGAAATCTCAAGTTTGGTACAGTCAGCAGTAAGACCTTTCTCCAATCTTGCAGAAAGTCTTGGAGCCAAATCTCTACCGATTGTAGTAGCACCGAACAATACGATATCCGGGTTCATTGCAGTGATTACCTGATAAACTGCCTGAGTATATTGCTCAGTTACATAATCTTTAAGTTCTGGAGCGTCAACTACGATTACATCATCAGCACCGTAAGCGATCAACTCGTTAGCTTGGTCAGCAATGTTGTGGCCTGCGAAAATAGCAACTACTTTATCGCCCAAAACATCAGCCAAATCTCTTGCTTTGCCTATAAGCTCAAGAGCAACAGGTTGGATAACACCCTCTCTCTGCTCTGCGAATACATATACATTCTTATTGTTATTCATCTCTTCTACAGTTTTGGCGATTAGATAATAAATTTCTCTTTAAGTTTGCTTACGATCAAGCCTACAGCCTGCTCTGCATCAACCTCGTGAACCTCACCGGCAGCTTTAACACCTTTGGTGAATGATTTGTAAACTCTTGTACCTGAGCCTTTCAAACCAAGCATCTCAAGAGGAAGGTTAACTTTGTCAACACCCCAAACAGCAACTGGTTTGTCATAAGCATCAACGATACCTGCTACATTCATATATCTAGCTTTGAAACCGCTTGCAAGAGCTGTAAGAAGAACAGGACCAGCTACCTCAAGCATCTGATAACCCTCTTCTGTCTCTTTCTTAACGATGAATTTGCCATCTTTGTACTCAAGACCTGCAACATAAGAAACCTGTGGAAGGCCAAGGTGCTCAGCAATCTGAGGACCTACCTGAGCAGTATCACCGTCAATTGCCTGTCTTCCGGCAATAATCAAATCATACTCAAGGTTTTTAAGAGCTGCAGCGATAGTGTGTGATGTTGCCAAAGTATCAGCACCACCAAACTCTCTACCGGTTAGCAAAATAGCCTCATCAGCACCCATAGCGTAAGCCTCTCTTAGGATAGCATCTGCTTGAGGAGGACCCATTGTGATAACTGTTACATGAGCACCATACTGGTCTTTCAACTGAAGAGCCATCTCCAAGCCACCTTTATCATCTGGGTTCATGATGCTTGGAACTCCGTCACGGATAAGTGTACCGGTTACAGGATTAATTTTGATAACTGTAGTATCCGGAACTTGTTTAATACAAACTACTATTTTCATACTGTGAATTTTACTTAAATAATTTTGCTGCTATTACCATTCTCTGAACCTCAGATGTACCCTCATAGATCTCGGTGATCTTAGCGTCACGCATCATTCTCTCAACAGGATACTCTCTTGTATAACCATAACCGCCGTGGAACTGAACAGCCTTAGTTGTTACCTCCATTGCAGTTTCAGCTGCGAACAATTTACACATTGCTGCATCAGCTGAGAAAGGTTGTCCAACATCCTGTTTCCAAGCTGCTGATCTAACCAATAGACGAGCTGCCTGAACTTTAGTCTCAAGATCAGCCATCTGGAACTGGGTATTTTGGAAAGCAGAAATTGATTTACCGAACTGTTTTCTCTCTTTAGTGTATTTAACAGTCTCATCCATAGCGCCTTGAGCTATACCAAGAGCTTGAGATGCAATACCGATACGACCACCGTCAAGAGTCTTCATTGCAACTTTGAATCCCTCGCCCAATTTGCCCAACATATTTGCTTTTGGAACACGGCAATTCTCGAAAATCAACTCACAAGTAGCAGAACCTCTGATACCAAGTTTGTGCTCTTTCTTACCGATTGAGAAACCAGGAGTACCAGCCTCTACGATGAAAGTAGTGATTCCTTTGTTCTTCAAAGATTTGTCAGTCATAGTAGCAACTACATAAACGTGTGCAGGACCAGCATTTGTGATGAAGATCTTGCTTCCGTTGATGATATAGTCGTCACCATCCTCTACTGCAGTTGTCTGCTGTGCAGAAGCGTCGGTACCTGCGTTAGGCTCAGTAAGACCGAATGCACCAATCCACTCACCGCTTGCAAGTTTAGGAAGATATTTCTGTTTCTGCTCCTCAGTACCGAACTCCCAGATTGGAGACATACATAGAGAAGTGTGGGCTGAAAGGATTACACCTGTAGTTGCACAAACGCGTGACAACTCCTCTACAGCCATAGAATACATAATATGATCACCACCTGCGCCACCATAGTTTTTAGGGATGTAAATACCAAAAAGACCTAATTTAGCCATTTTTTCAACGGTTTCCACTGGGAATCTCTCAGTATCGTCAACCTCTGCAGCAAGGGGTTTTACCTCTTTCTCAGCAAACTCTCTGATCATTTGCTGGAACAATTGCTGTGTTTTAGTTAGTTGAAAATTCATTTTTTTATTTTAGTTTAAGTTAACTTGTTTTAAATTCTCTGAAATGATAAGTGTTGCCTCTGTTGCGGCTTGAACCTGCTCAACAGTAAACTCAGGATTGATCTCTGTCAAAACAATACCTTTAGGGGTTATCTCCATTACACCCATCTCGGTAATGATCATATTGACCTGTCCTGCTGCTGTTAGAGGAAGTTTACATTTTTTAAGGATTTTGTGGTTTCCTTTTGCTGTGTGCTCCATAGTAAGGATTACCTTCTTGGCACCAACCAAAAGGTCCATAGCGCCACCCATACCAGGAGTTTTCTTGCCAGGAATCATCCAGTTTGCAAGATTACCCTCCTCATCTACCTCCAAGGCACCAAGGAAAGTCACATTCACGTGACCGCCTCTGATAATACCAAAAGATGTAGCTGAATCAAATGTGGAAGCACCCGGCTGATATGTGATGAATCCACCACCTGCATTTACAAAATGAGGATCCTCTGAACCCTTCTCAGGCTCAGGTCCCATTCCTAGCATACCATTCTCTGATTGTAGAGTTACAGATACACCTTTAGGTAAGTAGTTGGGAATAAGTGTAGGAAGACCGATTCCCAAGTTCACAACATCACCGTCTTTAATCTCTAGAGCCGCTCTTTTTGCAATAAACTCTCTAATTTGATTTTTGTCCATGATATTATTTTAAGTTATAGTTTATTTGTTTCTATTGACAATCTCCTGAGCAACGAAAGATGCAACATCGTCAGCATATGTATTTGCGCCGAAACCTGCATCGTAACCCAACTCTTTAGCCAACTCGTGGCTGATACGTGGACCACCACAGATTACAATCATCTTGTCACGCAAACCCTCAGCCTCCATCAACTCAATAAGGTTGGTAAGGTTCTGGATATGTACATCTTTCTGGGTAACAGTCTGAGATACAAGAATCGCATCAGCTTTCAACTCTATAGCTTTTGCCAAGAACTCCTCATTAGGAACCTGGCTACCCAAGTTGTATGCTTCAACCATATCATATCTCTCCAAGCCGTAGTGGCCTGCATAACCCTTCATATTCATAATTGCATCGATACCTACAGTGTGGGCATCAGTACCGGTACTTGCGCCAACCATAACAAGTTTACGGCCGATATGCTCCTTAATGTACTCATCGCACTCGTGCATATCCATAGTGGTACTCTCAACCTTCGGTACATAGATATTTGAGTAGTCAACACTGTGTGTAAGGTTACCATAGCAGTTGAAGAATGTGAAGCCCTCATTCAACTCTTTGCTGAAAGCAACAAGAGGATTCTCAAATCCCATCTTCTTCATTAGAAGTTTTGCTGCCTCAATTGCCTCTGCACCGTCAGGTACAGGAAGTGTAAAGCTCACCTGAACTTTACCGTCGTTCATGGTATCACCATAAGGTTTTACCTTTGTCAAATCAAGAGTCTGGTCGAAATCTTTCGCCGACATTGAATATAGTCCGCCTGCCATGGTTATTTTCTCCCTTTCATTAAGTTAATAAATGGATTCATATAGTTGGCACCTTTCTCTACAACACCTTCAAGACCTTTACCGCCAACTCTGCTACGTTTTACATCACCAAAGATACCCTTCTCCAATGCATTGAAAAGACCCTCTGATGTCAATTGCTCCAATAGTGAAATGGCATTGTCAAGAACCTCTTTTGCTCTGGTCTTGATGATTCCACCCTCTTTGAACTCCATCTCATCACCAATGCTCTTCATATTTCCGAAGATATATTTTGCATTCTCGATAGAGAGGAATCTGTCAGACATAAATGGGGTATGGATAGCCTCAGTAGGCATACCAAGAAGCTGGATACCCTGATTTGTCCAGATACCTACCATATTGAACAACGCATCCTGTAGATGACCTCTGAAGATGTTTCCAGTCATGAATTTTGTAGGAGGCATATATTTAAGAGGTGCTTTAGGGAAGATCTCCCTTGTCATCTGAGCCTGTGCCAACTCATAAAGGAAACCGTTCTCAAGCATTGGATCCATCTCAAATGCATGGCCCAATCCCATCTGCTCCTCTGGCAGACCTGCCAATAGAGCAAGCTGCTCGTTGATAAGGTCTGATGCAAGAACAGTATGTGCAGCCTCTACAGCATCTGCAGTTGTCAAATATTTATCCTCACCAGTATTGATGATGACACCGGCAAAGCCATTGATGATTCTTGAGAAGTACTGGTCAATCAATGTTCTCTGCATATTGATATCTCTGAAAAGGATACCATAAAGAGCATCATTCAACATTACGTCAAGACCCTCAAATGCGCCCATAATTGCAATCTCCGGCATACAAAGACCTGAACAGTAGTTACATACTCTGATATAACGGCCCAACTCCTCACCTACCTTATCCATTGCTTCACGCATAATCTTGAAGTTTGCCTGGGTAGCATAAGTTCCGCCGAATCCCTCAGTTGTTACACCATAAGGAACATAGTCCAAAAGGCTCTGTCCGGTAGTTCTGATTACGGCAATGATATCTGCGCCCTGACGTGCAGCTGCCTCAGCCTGAACTGCATCCTCGTAGATATTTCCGGTTGCTACAATTACATAAAGATATGGTTTTGAGCCCTCTCCGATTGTATTCAGATAGTTCTCCCTTCTCTCTCTTCTTGCTCTGATTTTACTGATGCTTGAATCAACTACAGGTTGGAGAACACTCTCCAAAGCAGCTTTATCTGCAACCTCGATCTTGGTAAGATCCAATGATCCGTCTGCAACTTTCTCTGCAATCTCCTGAGGGTTCATACCGGTGTTTACCATTGCGTTGGCAATGTAGAAAAGCACACCCTGGTTAAGAACACCTTTTGATTTTAGGTCGTCCACTACAACATTTGGAAGTGGAACTTCGTTAGCATCTACACCATCAATGCCCATAAGTCTGCACAAGGTACGTTCAACGGCAACAGTACTGTAAGACTCAACAAAAGATTGAACCTCATTGGCAATCTCTTTTGCCAATCCTTTAGCACGCTCAACCTTTTTAAAATCCAATCCTAATTTACTCTGCATATTAATTATATTAGTTATTTAAGTGTTTTCTTGTCAATTCTATCCATTGCGGATCAATTCCCAACGATTCAGCAATGGCAACAGCTTCGTGAGGTACATCACCACTCTCAGCCTCTACAAGTGTGTAATCCATCTCTCCATCTCTCAATCCCTTTACCCTGTAACGCTTTACACTCTCATTTTTTATATTATAGTGTGTTGTCAAAACAAAACCCGCCTTAAATGGTGAGATAAGTTCAAGCAATCCCTCCACGAGTGCAGTACCCTCTACCGGATTTGTTGTCCTTGCCGGTTCATCTACAAGAGCAAGAATATTCTCACCACCCTTCAACTTCTCCACAATCCTATTGATGGAGAGCATCTCTGCTGCAAATGAAGAGAGACCTTTAGTGGTATTCTGCTCATCACCTATTGAGAAGAGCACCTCATCAACAATTTTCACACAAGAGACCTCAACAGGCAAGCCGAAACCAAATTGCGCAAGCAACTGATTAAGTGCCAATGTCTTCAAAACAACTGTTTTTCCACCCATATTTGCACCAATAATGGTAACTGGCCTCTGCAGGAAGGAGATGTCAACCGGACAGTAACTCCTGTTTTTCTCGGTAAGAGATGCTTTGACCATCGGATTGAACATCTTAATATAGAAAGTCTCGCCCTCCTCTGTAACTGAAGGGAATGTCAATCCAAGCTCCTTCATCTGAACAACCTTTGCTATCAGAATATCAAGAAGAGCAAGATTCTTGAGAGAATGCATCAACTCCTTTGCATAATGCGAAAGCTTTTGCGACAACTCCCCTCTTATTTCTGCCTCTATCTCATCATTCTCCTTCTGGAGTTCAAGGTAGAGCTCCCTACTCTCTCCTTCAAGCTCATTCTGACCATAACCTGAGAGCGACTTCATCTGTTTTCTTATCTCTGCAAGTTTGTCAGAATATGAATCATAGATGTAGAATGAAGGTATATTGCTCCTGTCGGGATCGAGTAGTTCAACAACATCACTCAAATCAGGCAACCTTACAGCCCTTATACCTGACTCCTCGAGAAGAAGAGATATTTCAGCCGACAACATTGCCAGAAACTTTATTTCAAACAACTCTATATCATCCAAAACCACAAGCGCCTGACATCTCTTTAGTGTATTCTCGATATCTTTGAGCGACATCAGTTTGCGTGAAAGTTTTGTACAATCTTTATTATATATCTCATTCAATTTTCCGTAATGGATATCAATCTCCCTCTTTGAAAGCATCATCTCACTTTCAAGAAGTATGCGACGTGCATAAGATGAGTTCAATTGAAGATTATCAAACATATATCTTATACCGCAATCAATATCCAATACAGACTTAAATGTCATACTTGTTCTTTACTATATCATATACAGGAAGCTTTAATGCCTCCTCCAATTTTCCACACAAAATTTCACTGTCCAGCACATAACCGTTAGGTGCTGTCGGATTTACGCAGACTGCAACAAGTCTGCTCTTTTGAAGAACTTCAATTCTTCCCCCTCTTGATACAAAGCTTCTGTACAACATCTCATTGACAAAAATCTTTGTAAAATCCCTCACCACAAGCGTTACATTCCTGATATTCCCTGAATTTGAAACAAGATTCAGAAATTTGTCAGTCAGTGCACCCGCTGTAAAAATGTAGCGCATATCTTTTGTAATATCTCTATCAAGTGAGGAGATTGCAAGTGATGATGCAATGCCAAAATCTATCACATTGCCTTTATTGTCAACTCCCCAAACCCCACTTTCAACCATTTCAAACAGCTCAACCAGACGGTCTGAAGCAGTAGGCAGATTGATCATCTCCACAACAAATTTGGTCTTCTGCACAAGGGTAGCCATATTGGATGAAAATGCGGCACCTGTCGAGAGCACCATCGCCTTGCTGATAGCAGGAGATGCTGAACTCAAACGGGAAATCGCACCGTCAATAATGGTGAGGTCAACACCCAAAGCCCTGGTTGAGTTGACCCATCTTTTAAGTGACGGACCGCTTGAGGGTCCCGAAATAAGGACCTTTCCTCCAATCCTTACCCTTCCTGTAACAATTCTTCCCAAAGAACTTCTCTCATTGGTTATCTCCACAAGCTCACTTACAAGCCTTCGTGCCCTATAATGAGCTTCAGCAGTGGAGAAATAGACTCCCTCCCTCAGATAAATTTCAGGTTTCTTTGTTGCAGTAACCTGATCTTTATTCTCTCCATCTATACCTATCGAAGTTACCGCTATACTCTTCTTTTCTAGCGGTAACCTTGACAGGATATAATTCAGACACTCTGTTTTGCCAACATTCTTTTCAAGTCCTACAATAGACAAACTGTCATATTCAAGAATCTGATTGATGAATGGCATAACAAAGGGCTATTATTTTTTAGATCTCTCTTTTCTGCTGAGTACTGCAGGCTCAATAGCCATACCTTTACCCTCCAACAAAGAAGAGACACCCTCGATTGACTTGTTCTGGTTAGCCTTGCAATATTCGCAATTGCACTCGTTCTTATAATCTGTAGGCTCAGTATAAGTGGTAATTACACCCTCAAAGTTTCTCAAAACTACCTTGCCAGGAGCTTGTGAGATAACATATTGAGGCATAACAGGGGTCTTTCCACCACCGCCTGGAGCATCAACAACAAATGTAGGAACAGCGTAACCTGAAGTGTGACCTCTCAAGCCCTCAATAATCTCAATACCTTTGGATACTGGAGTTCTGAAGTGCTCAATACCCATTGAAAGGTCGCATTGGTAGATGTAGTAAGGTCTGACTCTCATCTTAACCAACTCGTGCATCAACTTCTTCATAGTGTTGACACAATCATTAACACCTCTTAGAAGTACAGTCTGGTTGCCGAGAGGAATACCTGCGTTAGCCAATCTTGCACAAGCCTCAGCAGCCTCTTTTGTTACCTCCTGTGGATGGTTGAAGTGAGTGTTCAACCATACCGGATGGTATTTCTTAAGCATATTTACCAAGTTGTCGGTAATTCTCTGAGGACATACAACAGGAGTTCTTGAACCAATTCTCACAATCTCCACGTGAGGAATTTGTCTTAGTTTTGAGATAATGTACTCCAATCTTTCATCGCTTACCATCAAAGCATCACCACCTGAAAGTAGAACGTCTCTTACCTGAGGGGTTCTCGCAATGTAGTCAATAGCTCTGTCGATTCTCTCGATTGCGCTCTCACCATCTTTCTGTCCGGCAAATCTTCTTCTGGTACAGTGACGGCAGTACATTGAACACATATCGGTGATCAATAGCAATACTCTATCCGGATATCTGTGAGTCAATCCAGGTACTGGAGAATCTTCGTCCTCGTGTAGAGGGTCCAACAAGTCAGCTGGAGACTGGTAAGTCTCTTTTCCTGTAGGAACAGCCTGTTTTCTAACAGGACAGTCAGGGTTATTTGGATCGATTAAGCTTACATAGTATGGGGTGATGGCCATTCTCAAAGTTTGAAGAGTCTTCTTTACACCCTCCTCCTCTTCTGGAGTAAGCGAAACATATTTCTTCAAATCCTCAAGAGTCTCGATTCTATTCTTCACCTGCCATTTCCAATCGTTCCATTGCTCGTCGGTAACGTTAGGGAACAATTCTTTACGTCTTGATTCGTACATATCAATAATTGTTAAAATTTAAATTGAATTTGAAATATATCAATAATCCTCTGAAGGCCGCTGAATCATTTATCAAAAAATACCTATTATATAGATACACTGAAACCGGATGGGGAAAAATCCCCACCGGATTCAATCAGTTATATATTAGATTCAAACTGCCTCCAATCATTGAAATTATGCGTAAAGCTCAGTAAATACTTTTCTTAGCTCCTCGCACTCTCTCAACTCCTGAAGAGTGATCTCTGCGTGACCTTTGGTATAACCGTTACCCATAATCATAGTAACATCGCTGCCTACGCCCTCTGCACCAAGAGCTGCTTTAGTAAAGCTTGTTGCCATAGAGAAGAAGTAAACGATACCAGTATTTTTGGTACAAAGGATAGATGTCATCTCAGTAGCCTCAATGTTAACATTGTTGATAGTGATATCACACATCTCACCTTTGGTCAACTCCTCAATCTTGTTCAATACTGCAACTGAATCAGTAGCATCTGCTGAGAATACTACATCACAGAAACCAAGTTTCTGAAGTCTCTCAGTACTTCTCTGGCTGTGGCAAAGACCGATAACCTTACCAGTAACACCAGCACGTTTCTTAGCCTCGTAGCAGCAAAGCATACCTGATTTTCCACCAGCACCGATAATAAGAACTGTATCACCAGGTTTAACCAATTTTGCAGTCTGTGCAGGAGCACCGGCAACATCCAATGCAGAAAGAGCAAGTTTCTCAGGAAGATCTGAAGGAATCTTTGCATAGATACCGCTCTCGAACAAGATAGCCTGACCTTTGATATCTACCTGGTCAACATCTGGACGAACCTCAATAATCTCATCAATTCTGAGAGGAGTAAGTGAAAGAGAAACCAAAGTTGCGATCTTGTCACCCACTTTAAGGTCAATCTTACCCTCAAGAGCCTCACCAATCTTGGCAACAGTACCTAGAAGCATTCCACCTGAACCAGTCCAAGGGTTACGATGTTTACCCTGAGTCTCAACGATCCATTTCATAGTCTCTTTGATCTTCTCGATATCGCCATCACATCTTCTTGAAATCTCAGTGAAAGAAGCTGAGTCGATGTTTAGAGTCTGTACATCAATAAGGATCTCGTTATCGTAGATCTCATCCATATTGTTATCCAACTTGTTAGCTGGCTGTGGAAGTACGCCTTGTGGCTCAAGTACTCTGTGAATACCGTATTTGTTACCTTTTTTCATTGTATTGTATATTATTTTAAATGTTTTATTATTTTGTCAAGCCTAAAATTTCACGAGCCTCGGCAGGAGTGGCAATCTCTCTACCCATCTCTTTTGCAATTCTTGCAACTTTTGCAACCAACTCACCGTTGGATTTTGCAAGAACACCTCTCTCAAGATACAAGTTATCCTCGAAACCTACTCTCACATTACCGCCCATTGCAATGGCAGCAGCAGCCAATGTGAATGCGTGACGACCGATACCGGTAGCTGTCCAGGTTGAGCCGGCAGGAATTGCATTAACCAACCAGCAAAGGTTCTGTACAGTAGCAGGAGTACATCCTGGAACACCCAGAACGAAGTTGAACTGCATAGGAGCACCTGGAACCTGACCCTTCTTTGCCATAGCAAGAATAGTATCCAAATGGCCCATCTCAAAGCACTCGTACTCAGGTTTGATATTGTTCTCCAACATTCTCTTTCCGAACTCGCGCATCATAGGCATTGTATTCTCGAATACCTCATCACCGAAGTTACAGGTACCGCAATCCAATGTAGCCATCTCAGGGAAAAGCTCGGTAGGCTGAAGACGCTCTTCAGCAGTCATACCAACAGCACCACCTGTAGAAGGGATAAGGATTACATCCGGACAAGCAGCTTTGATGGCATCCATACAAACCTTGAAACGCTCTTTACTCTGGGTAGGGGTACCATCATCCTCACGAACGTGAACGTGAACAATAGCAGCACCGGCATCAACAGCAGACTTAGCCTCTCTAACAAGCTCTTCAACTGTATAAGGAACGGCAGGATTCTGCTCTTTGGTTACCTCAGCGCCGCAAATAGCAGCTGTAATAATCAATTTAGCCATAGTATATCCCAATTATTTTTTTCTTTGACATTTAACAGGAACAACGCAAGTACCGCTTGCTTTGCAAACTACGATAGGCTCCTCCAATACATCAGCGGCAGAGTCTGAAATATCAGGACGTGGAACGATAACTTTGCGTGCCTCGAATACCATCTTTCTTGAAGAGTTACCAGTAGAGACGATCTCACCAGTAGCCTCAATGTAGTCACCTGCATAAACAGGAGCCATAAACTCTACACTGTCATAAGCCTTGAAGAGACCCTCATCACCGTCATTTATAATAAGAAGCTCTGTAGCAACATCACCGAAAAGGTTCAACATTCTTGCACCATCAACAAGATTTCCACCATAATGAGCATCGTGACAGCTCATTCTCACTCTGATTAAAGCTTTTTTTGTCATAGTTATATGAGTATTAAATGTGTTAAATTTCAAATCAATTATTTAGAAAAGATATAATCAACGAACATTGCCGGAGTGTGAACCTGCTCTGGAGCAATCTCACCAACCTTAACAACCTTCTCTGCCTCTACAATCACAACATCTGCTGCAGTAGCCATCAATGGGTTGAAGTTCTGGGTAGTACCTACGTAAACAAGGTTACCCTCCTCATCAGCTATTGTAGCGCCCAATAGAGCTATATCAGCTCTTAGAGGTTTCTCCAAAAGATACTCTTTACCGTCAACCTTTACAATCTCTTTACCCTCAGCAACGACAGTTCCCATACCTGTTGTTGTCAACACGCCGCCAAGACCTGCACCGGCTGCCCTTACTCTCTCTGCAAGAGTTCCCTGCGGAGCAAACTCAATCTCAAGCTCACCGCTGTTCATCTGCTCACTTGTATTAGGGTTGGTACCGATATGTGAAACAATCACCTTTTTCACCTGTTTGTTGGTAATCAATTTTCCGTGAGCAACATCTGCGTATGCAGTATCATTACAGATTAGTGTAAGATCTTTCACACCGCTTTTGGCAAGCTCATCAAGAATAGTAATAGGGCTTCCTGCTGCAAGGAAACCTCCAACCATTACAGTCATGCCATCTTTTACTTTTGCGACAGCATCTTGCAAAGAAATTTTCTTATTCATGTAAAAAAATATTTAATTAATTTATTTGTCAATAATCCAGACTTAACCTTAAGTACGCGCAAATTTAGTTAAATAAAATATCATTTCAAATAACAACCTTGTTATTTTTATTATCTTTTTCAAGCCCCGGACAATTGTTCAAATTTAGTAATCTTTTGAGAAAAAATTGTCAAGAAATTGAACTATTATTAATACATTTGTAGTGGATTCGGATGGGTCCGCAATATTTGTGAACTAAATATGACAAAAATGGAATACACAAAACTTTTAATTGAGAATCAAGAGGGTATTTGCGTTATCAAAATCAACAATCCCCAATCACTTAATGCACTTAATACAACCGTGTTGTCGGAGTTGGAAGCTGCATTTGACGAGGTTGCCAATGACAGTACAGTATCGGTAGTGATCCTTACAGGCGAGGGCAAGGCCTTTGTTGCCGGTGCCGACATTGCACAAATGAGCACTATGAATGCGGCTGAAGGCAAAGCTTTTGGAGAGAAAGGTGCGGCTGTTTTCAGAAAAATCGAGTTGCTTGACAAACCTGTGATTGCTGCCATCAACGGCTTTGCACTTGGCGGTGGTTGTGAACTTGCTATGAGTTGTGATATTAGAATTGCATCCGCAAAGGCAAAACTTGGCCAGCCTGAAGTTGGTTTGGGTATTACTCCGGGATTTTCCGGCACACAGCGCCTTCCAAGAATTGTAGGAATGGGACGTGCCAAAGAGTTGATTTATACAGCAGATGTAATTGATGCTAATGAGGCCTACAGAATCGGACTTGTGAACAAGGTTGTAGAGCCTGAGGCATTGATGGATGCAGCAATGGCTATGGCAAAGAAGATTGCAAAGAAGGCCCCTATCGCAGTCAAATATAGTAAAGAGGCCATCAACAGAGGTATGCAGACAGATATTGACTCTGCAATTGCCATTGAGGCAAACCTCTTTGGACTATGTTTCTCTACAGAAGACCAGAAAGAGGGAATGGGAGCATTCCTTGAAAAACGCGAAGCTCAATACAAGAACAGATAAGAAGTGAGGTGCAGTTTACAGCTCACCCCATACAGGATATTATTAACCAACAAAATATTAATTTAATTTTTATACTATGAAAGTAGCAGTAGTAGGTAACGGAACAATGGGTAACGGTATTGCCCAGACATTTGCAGTTGCAGGCCACGATGTTATCATCAAAGGCCGTTCAGATGCATCATTGGCTAAAGCTCACGCTTCAATCGAGAAGAGTCTTGCCAAGATGGTTGAGAAGGGTAAAATGGAGGCAGCAGACAGAGATGCTTCTCTTGCAAGAATTAAGGATACTAAAGTTTATGAGGATTTGGCAGATGTTGATTTGGTAGTAGAGGTAGTTGCCGAGGATATGGCTATCAAGGAGGAGATCTTCAAGACTCTTGACAAGATTTGCAAACCTGAGGCTATTCTTGCTACAAACACTTCATCTCTATCTATCACACAGGTTGCTTCATACACAACCCGTCCTGATAAAGTGATTGGTATGCACTTCTTCAATCCGGTTCCAATGATGAAACTTGTTGAGGTTATCAAAGGACAGCTTACTTCTGAGGAGGTACACCAGACTATCATCGAGATTTCAAAACAGATCGGCAAAACTCCAGTAAGCGTAAACGAGGCTCCAGGTTTTGTTGTTAACAGAATATTGATCCCTATGGTAAATGAGGGTATCGGCATCTTCGCTGAGGGCGTTGCTTCCGCAGCTGAGATTGACGAGGCTATGAAATTGGGCGCCAACCATCCTATGGGTCCTCTTGCTCTTGGAGACTTGATCGGTTTGGATGTTTGCCTTGCAATTATGGAGGTTCTTTACAATGAGTTCGGCGATTCTAAATATCGTCCTCATCCGCTATTGAGAAAGATGGTACGCGCAAACCAGCTTGGCCGCAAGACAGGTGTTGGTTTCTACGACTACCGCAAATAATCTCCACAATTGAGAGATACAAAATGAGAGAAGCTGACACAAAGGTCAGCTTCTCTTCATTATATAAATACCCTACCTCCCATCCACTGAGAAGGTCAGAAAGATGGCCTCTGGTATTTACTGGCAATCATCAGAGAAAAGATCACTTCTTGCCAAAAAGCAACTCCCTGTCCCGTTTAATTGCTCTTTCAACCTTTTTCTCAGGAATAAAGTTCCAGGTAGCCCTTACAATCTCTTTGGACCCAGATTTAAAGTAATCATACAACATTCCCCTTATATCTTCCGATTTTTGGGAAATGACATTATCAAGTGAATCACGTGGTATCCCTGCTCCCAAAGTGAGAAGATCGCCACCTCCATTTGCCCTGTATGAAGACATTGCCACCTTGTAAATCTTGTCACATTCAAAAGGAGTTCCATCAGCCATTGACCTGATTATAACTCTCTCTCCATAAGGAGCCTCCACATTAACATCATAATCGATTCCTGCTGCAGAATCAAAGTTGAAAGCCATATTCACAAAAGTGTACCCACCTTTTCCATTCTCCTTTATCTTCATCAGATGGCCATCAGGCACAAGTACATTTATCCAGGTATTGTATGAATATTCAAGACAATCCTTTACCTGACTACCGGTAAGATTAACAACATAGAGCTGATTCTCAAAAGGATAAAGAGTAAAAAGATCATTATATCGCATTATCCCGCTTGCCACCTTGCCATTATATGTAAGAGGTGCCGCAAATGAGATATCGGCATCAGAGTATTTAAGTTGTACAGTATGGATAAGATCAATATAGTCCGACGGCCCAAAGAATGCATCAGAGGTATTGATTTCATCCGGCAAAAGTGCAATCTCCTGATTTGTAAACTCTCTAGTCTTCAGGAAATCCTCCCTGAAAGTTGCAAGATACTCTTTATCAACAGGAGTACCCGACATTGGAACAAGCTTTCCCCCAATCTCCTTAGCTACAACCTCTCCATCTTCAAACTCCAATCCGACAGAAATATCCATAAGGAATCTTGCCCTGTGGGCACCTTCCATAAGAAGAGTGGAGTCTTTTCCATTCCATAACTTTTCACAAGTTACCCTGTGGTCGTGTGATGCAAGTATCACATCAACATTATTTAGTTTTGCTACAAGGAATCTTGCAGGATTCTCCACATCTTTCCCCTCTCCATCACCCAAGCCGGCATGGATTGCCAGAACAACAATATCTGGATTCTCTTCATCTACAATTTTATCGACAAGCTTTTGGGCAATATCCTCAATTGGACAGAACTCCATACCGCTCCAGAGCTCCTCGCCCAGCCACTTCTTAATATTGGGATTTGTCATACCGATAACAGCAAACCTAACTCCCCCCTTATTCAAAATCTGATAGGGTTTGAAATATGGCTCTGAAGTTGCACTCCTTATGGCATTTGCCGCAAGATAAGGGATAGATGACTCAGCAGCAATTTTGTCATACACTGGATGACCTGCCTCAATATCGTGGTTTCCGACAACAAGGACATCATACTTCAAATACTCCATCACTCTTGTAAAGAGATGTTTGCCACTATTTGCGGTATCAATGTAATTGGCATAGAAGAGCGCATTGTCGCCCTGAAGGGCATCGCCAAGGTCGACAAGAGCCAGATTACTCTCTCCTATCTCACCTCTAAGGCCTTTTAAATAATATGAGACATTTGCAAGTGAGTGGTCGTGAGTTCCATCTCCAACATAAAGAGAGTCAAACAGTCTTCCGTGAAGATCATTTGTTGCACAGAGTCTGACATCATATCTTCCCTCCCTATTAGTGCAAGAGGTCAACAATACAAGAAAAAAGAGGGTAAAAACCGATACTGAATTATAAAATCTCCTTTTCATTTCCATTGCAGCTATTTCTTATAAATCTTATCAACAATAAGTGCTATTGCCCCATCACCTGTAACATTGCAGGCAGTACCGAATGAATCCATAGTAATGTATAAAGCAATCATAAGCCCTTGAAGAGTCTCATCAAACCCCAGCATAGAGGCAAGAATTCCTATTGCAGCCATAATTGCACCTCCTGGAACTCCAGGTGCAGCAACCATAGTAATGCCAAGCATACAGATAAAGCCTCCATACAAATCCAGTCCGGCAGGCATATCCACCATCCACATAATGGCATAAGCACAGGCTACAATCTTAAGGATGCTTCCTGCAAGATGGACTGTAGCACAAAGAGGAACAGTAAATCCGGCAATATCAGGATTCACACCATTCTTTTTGGTCTGTTCAAGGGTAACAGGAATCGTTGCAGCCGAAGATTGGGTACCAAGAGCAGTCATATAGGCAGGCAACATTGTTATGAGAGCCTTAAATGGGTTCTTCTTTGCAACTGCCCCCGCAACTGCAAACTGGAAAAGCAGCAGCACAATGTGCATTATAAAGATAATTATGATTACCTTCAGAAAGAGATGGAGTATAGCTCCAACCTGTCCCTCAGCTCCAATTTTTAAAAAGATGGCAAATATATAGATTGGCAGGAGCGGAATAATTGCCTTGGAGATGAGTGAGGTAACAAGTTCTCTGAATTCAGAGAGCACATTTCTGAAATAATCCCCCTTTACGGCTGTGAGACCGAGTCCCAAAACAAAGGCAAGAATAAGTGCCGAGGTAACGCTCATTACAGGCGGCATATCTATCGACATATATGGCTGGATAGAGAGTGAAGTCAATGAATCAATATCAGCCAAACCACCATCACGCGATAATACCATAGGATAGGTGAATCTGCAGGTAAAGTATGAGAAAAATCCTGCGATCAAAGTTGAAACATAAGCTATCAGAGCAGTAATTCCCAAGAGCTTTCCTGCGCCACTGCCCAATTCTGCAATACCCGGAGCCACAAGTCCCAATATTATAAGAGGTATTACAAATGAGAGGAAATTGCCGAATATTCCGCTTAATGTAACGAAAAAACGGTTGAGAAACTCCGGGAAAAATGAGGAGCATATAATACCCAGAATGATTGCTATAATAATTTTAGGCAAGAGCCCAAGCTTGAATGGAAGTCTTAATTTCATAGTTCCGGTAAAGTAGAGATTAATATTCATTATGGCTGCCGCTCATCTTTCTCCAGACAACAATGATGTACCACAAGACAAATGGAACAGCAATGGAGACATAAGACATCACCTTTAGTGTAAAGAGGCTCGAAGAGCTGTTTGCCAGGGTCAACGAATCCTGCATAGAGATTGTTGAGGGAAAGTAGGCTGTATTGTTGAAAGCTGCACAGATAAGGATTGACCATACAGCCAGAACAACACCGGCACCTGTTACATAGAAGCTGTTTCGTGAAATCCACTTCCGGGCAGGGGCAAACATTGCATAGCCCAATCCTGCCAATACAAGCACTACACCAGCCAAAAGGATAATCAAAGGCCAAACAAGCTCTATGAAGTTGAACAGATATTTGTATTTGACAGCTGATATCACACCACCTTCAACTGAATATCCGGTTCTGGTAACCAACATAATAAGGAAAAGCACAAAGAAGAGCACAAATGAACAGCCTGTAATTTTGAGGCTCACTCTTGCCCTCTCTGCCATAGTGCTATTTCTGTCGGCACCGAACTCATTGATAATGAAGAGCAGTCCCAATGTTCTGGCAGCAAGAAAGAGGACAATGCCAAGCAGAATATTGAACGGGACAGTTATGGCCTCAAGACCGTGGAGGCTGTTTGCCCAATACGAAATTGTATTATTCCCGATATCTGTAATATTGAGTTTGTCCATATAATAGGCACCGCCTGAGAAGAGCGTACCGACAGCAACACCAAGAAGAATTGTGCCCAGAGCCCCATTCAAAAAGAGGAAGATTTCATAGGTCTTTTCTCCGAGAAGATTTGAGCCTCTGCTCCTGAATTCATATGATACTGCCTGGATAACAAAGAGAAAGAGTATCGACATCCATAACCAGTAAGCACCACCAAAACTTGTAGAGTAGAATAGAGGGAATGAGGCAAAGGCTGCACCGCCAAATGTAACAAGTGTTGTAAAGGTTATCTCCCATTTGTGGCCCAATGCACCAAGAAGGAGATTTTTCTCATCTTTTGAAGGTGCAATAGAGAAGATCAGACTCTGTCCACCCTGCACAAAGAGAAGGAATACGAGCAGCGCTCCCAAAAGAGAGACAATCGCCCACCAATAGTGTTGTAGTATATTTAAAGTATCCATATCTTTCAGAATTAATTGATTTTTTCAGGTCCTTTCTTAATTTGGCTGAACATAATCTTGAGTTCGGCAGCCAACAGAACAGTAAAGAGAGCAAAAAAGATTGCTACAGTGGTATAGACGTTTGATGCATCAACACCTGATACAGAGGCTTGTACAGGAAGCAGGTTCTGTATTGTCCAAGGCTGGCGTCCAACTTCAGCAACAACCCATCCTGCCTGAGAACAGATATAAACAAGAGGCACACCTATAATGGCAAGATAGAGGTACCATCTTTTATCCTCGAGTTTAAGTGCCCCTTTTCTGTCACGCAAAGAGAGATAAAGAGCCAGCATAAGGAACAAAATGAAATAGCCGCCCAAAATTACCATAACCCTGAATGCATAAAAGGTGAGACCTACTGGAGGAATGCTCTCTTTATGTGAATCCATAAAACCATATCCAAAATAGTCAAAGTTATCCATCAGGATTTTGTATGACAACTCTTTAGACTCAACATTTCCCTCTTTGGAAGCAAGTTTGTACTCCTTGAGGGCATTGATTGCAGCTCTGCCCCTCTCCCTCTTCTCATAAAAAGAGAGTGCTGTTTTTTCAACCCCATCACTATCCTTATAGGTATAGCCGCCATCAATGATATCATTAATTCCTGGGACGAATCCGTCTATCTCCCTCTCTGCCAATAGGGAGAGTCCGTATGGTATGGAGATGTCAAAGAGATAGGGCTCTTCATTATTGTCCACATCCTTATCGGGGTTCAGCAGTGCAAAGGCAACAAGCGGAGCACCCTTTTCTCCATTATACAACCCCTCCATCGCTGCAAGTTTC
Source organism: Candidatus Egerieisoma sp. (assembly GCA_045594125.1). Classification (GTDB taxonomy): domain Bacteria; phylum Bacteroidota; class Bacteroidia; order Bacteroidales; family UBA932; genus Egerieousia. The sequence continues at coordinate 1,037 of JAZNXX010000010.1, read as the reverse complement.
ATTGGCTGGTGTTTTGCAACCTGATAAGCTGAACCGTCACCGCTGAAGGCAAGAAGAAGTGATGAGACAAGTCCGAAAACAGATGCTACAAGGATACTCTTTTTAGCAAATTGGATTTCACGTCTCTTCAAAAGGTACCAGCAGCTGATTCCTATTACAACCACCGAAGCCAACATATATGCACTTGTATTTGTGTGGAAGAGTTTGTTTATAGCCACAGGCGAAAAGACAACGCTCCAGAAATCAACCATTTCACTTCTGGCTGTATCGGGATTGAACTGCATTCCTACAGGATATTGCATCCAGGAGTTTGCTATGAGAATCCAAACTGCCGAGAGATTTGCTCCTATAGCTGTAAGCCAGGTAGAGAGAAGATGGAATTTTTTGCTCACTTTGTCCCAACCGAAATACATTACAGCAAAGAAGGTACTCTCCATAAAGAATGCAAAAATACCTTCAATTGCGAGAGGAGCTCCAAAAATGTCTCCTACAAACCAGGAGTAATTGCTCCAGTTTGTGCCAAACTGGAATTCAAGTATAATTCCTGTTGCTACTCCAATTGCAAAATTGATGGCAAATATTCTTGCCCAGAATTTTGTGGTCTTTTTCCAAAATTCAGCAACAGGAGAGAGTGAACCGCCGGATCTCTTTGCCTCCAGGTAATATTTGGTCTCCATAAAGGCTACAATGAAACCAAGCCCCAGTGTTAAAGGAACAAAAATCCAATGAAACATTGCAGTCATCGCAAACTGCAATCTCGAAGCATTTACTAACGAAGAAAGTATCATTATAGTATTTGTTAAAATTATTAATATTCGGAAAAATCAGGAATTGAGAATGTTCTCTATAACTCTGTCACCCTTTTCTTGCGGAGTATCATAATCTCTCAAATCACTTTTGAAGAAAAATAGCTTGAGTACAAAAAACATTATAAAGAGTTTGAGAATGATGATAAGCCATAAGGTCCTGCCTACAGTCATATCTCTGAATCCATCGTAATAAAACCTCCATATTTTAGATAAAACACTCATAGACAG
>JAZNXX010000009.1:0-3140 GCA_045594125.1 Candidatus Egerieisoma sp. | reverse complement strand
TTTGCCTGCTCATCTGCATAATTCAAAATTGATACATTTCTAAGGTCGCTTGTATTATAGTGACCGTTACCGTTAGCTGCATCAGGATCTACCTGAGCCCAGAAGATGAAGTTATAGGTCTGGTCGTTTACCAACTGCAACTCTACAGTGAAGGTTTTGTTGCCATCTGCATCAAATACCTTACCCTCAGCTACTGGAGTCTTGTCGAATGAAGTATAAACCTCATAATAGAGGGCATTGATGTTTGTTCCATCGTTGATTGCTCTGGTAGCAACTCCTCCTGGAACTGCAGCTGAGAAGGTTACTGTGGCCATCTCGCCTTTTGGTTCAACAAGAGCTTCCTCTTTTGAACACGAAACTGCGATCATTGCAACTGCTGCAAGTGCGCATAGAAAATTGAAAAGTTTTCTCATGTCGTTAGTGTTTTGTTAATTATTAATGTTATTATTTGTTTTCTTTTTGGTACCCTCGGGCCCGGTCAAGGACCCGGGGGTTGGTACATATAGTAAAATTGCGTTTAAAGCCTTAACTCCAAATGTTAGTAAACATCAACTCCATCAACAACAACATTCAAATTCTCCTTTGACATAGAGTTTTTATTTGCCCAAAGAGTTGTTCCGGTATTGATACCTTTATCGTTAATTTCGTAACCGTTTACAACTGTTTTGTTTACGATAAGCTCATAAGATTTGCCATAGTCGTTGCCTATTTCAATCGCAGCTTTCAAGTCTGCCAAACCACCTTTGTCGTTGAATGTGCTGTTCTCAACAGTAAGTTTAGTATTTACTGTACCGTATAGAAGCATAGCCTTACCATCTGAATTGAATGTACAATTGTCAAATTTGGCTACAGGTGCACCCCAAGTCCAGATATTGTAAACATCACCCGATACATTGAAAGTACAATTCTCAAATGTACTGTTGTCATACAAGGTAAATGTACCATTGATGATACAATTCTTGTAGGTACCCTTACAGCGGGCATAGCCGATATAAGTTGAGCTGTTGGTAGTAATGGTAATATTCTCAAAAGTTACAGTTGAACCATCCAAACCATAGTCACAGTTCTCTCCACCTGTACCTACTTTTGTAACAGCTACATTCACATCCCCAGGTTCTCCGGCACCTTTGATTGAAAGAATTTTACCAGCTGCGCTACTTGGAATAACATAACTTCCTGCTGTAAGATAAATATCGTCTGCACCATTTGCAATTGCATCATTCAAAGCATCTGCATCGGAAACCATTGCCACAGTTTTTCCATCAATGATAAGACTGCCGGCACCTGTTGCAGAGTATGGTTTACCGATAAGGCCATTGTAATAGAACTCAACATTTTGGATATTTGACTTCAATGAGCCGGTGAATGAGCAATTTGTAAGCACTACATCGCTACCGCCATTGTGCCATACACCTGCAATACCGCCCATCTCCTGAGCATCCGCCTCCTCTGCAGCAGCAAAGATCTCAACATCTCCTGTGCATACACAATTCTCAAATTTGTTACCGTAGTGAGCTATACCAAACAAACCTCCAACATCACAAGTAGAACCTTTGACATCAATATTTGAAGTTATATTTTTGAAAGTATGTCCACCCTCACCATTGAAACCTACAATACCACCAACATAGGTACGGTATGCTGTTCCATTCTCAATTGAATTTGCATTTACATAACTTGTCTCATCAACATTAACAGTAATGTCTGTCCAGTTTGTATAGGCATTTTTACCACCAACGCCACCTACATAGGCCATACCATTTACCTCAATGTGGCCCTTAACAGTGATGTTTGTATATTTTGAGGTGTAAGGAGTACCAGCAACAACACCTACATTCAAACGTCCTGTTACCTTTGCATTCTCGACTGTAAGATTCTTAATCTCACCACCAGTAGTAAATCCAAACAAACCGAGGTCGCTCTTTGAAGCATTGTTTATAACAAGGTTTGAAACAGTTTTGCCGTTACCATCAAATGTTCCCTGGAATTTGTTTGTAGAGTTTCCAATAGGAGTCCACTCCTCACCATTAAGATTGATATCTGATGTAAGTACAACAGTTTTCTTATTGAAATTGTTACCGCCGTTAACCTCAGCTGCAAACCATTTCATACCGTCAAGATTTGAGATCTGATAAACATCCTCATTACCCTCTGTCAGATCAATCTCAACACCCTCAGCTACCTCTTTTACTGCTTTATAATTGCTTGAAGAATTACTCTCAATAACATCATTGCTGTTTGCACGTCTGCCACCACGGATAGCATCTACATAACCTGCAGCTGCATTGTCTGCGTATGGAGTATAGTCAGGGGTTACAACAATCTTTAAATTCTCCACACTATTATTCTTAAGAGTTGTTGGATAACCATTCTGAGTTGAACCAACAATACCACCCATATCGCGGTAACCTTTGAATGTTGCATTTTTAACAGTACAATTTGTAATTGTTGCAGATTGTCCAACCAAACCGGCGATACCGCCTATTTTATCTCCATTGTCATATTGTGCACCATCAAATGCAGGAACAGCTATAATCTCAACATCCTCAACTGTTACATTATCTACAGAGGTATAAATCTGTCCAACAACAGCACCCAACTGACGCTCACCGCTTATTTTTACACCTTTAATATTGAAGTTTCTCAATTGGGCACCATTTGCAATTGCACCGAACAAACCTGAACAATTACCATTCTCAATGTAAAGATTCTTGATTGTAGGATAGCTGCTACCGCTCTTTGTCTGCGCAACACCCTCAAATACTCCCTGGAAGTATTTTCCATCTCCAATAGGAGTCCATATCTGGTTATTCAAATCGATATCCTCAGTAATCTGGATAGTCTTGCCCTTGAATGAGTTTGCACCACTATTAACCTGCTGAGCAACCCAAGCAAGTTCAGGAGCAGATGTAATGGTATAGACATCATTAATCTCATTTACAGCTTGTGTATCGCTTCCATTCCAAGGCTCATAAACAATTGGAGACTCAGGATCAAAATTCTCATCCACAACAACCTCAAATTTGGTGGTATTGAAGATCAAGTCACCGATGATGTTGGTTCTGTAGTTCTCTTTTACTGAGATGTTCTTCAAATTGTGGTGGATAATACCATTGTCACCATTTCCGTAGGTTACATCA
>JAZNXX010000008.1:0-7960 GCA_045594125.1 Candidatus Egerieisoma sp. | reverse complement strand
AGGTTCAAACCTTAATGTGGTAGCTGAACTTGATGTGTTTGAAGGCATGCAGCCGCAGACTGTCACAGTGCCGATCGAAGGATGCGAGCAGCTGATGTTCTGGCTCACCAATACCAACGGCACATCTGCAGCCTATGTTTTTCACGACATAAAGGTGTCAAAGAAGAAGTCTGAGCTTGTTGTTCCGGAAGATATGCGTCCTGCCCTTACAGTAGTTACTGAACCTGTCTGGACGGACCTTACAGTTCCTGAAGGTTGGGAGCATCCGGGAAAAACAGGGGTAAAGGTGATAGATGATTACATCTGGGATTTTTCAGCTCTGTACAATGAGGTACAGGAGGCACTTAAGAAAAGGGCTCCGGGTTATGATGTATATACCTACTATCTCGAAACAGAAGCAGGTCAGATCTGCAAGGCCGTGAAGTTGTTTACTAAAGGTGAATCTGTTTCAAGCGGATCGGATGGATGGAGGATTCCATATACGCTCGGTGAATACAAATATGATTTGGATGCCATTAAATCAATGAAAGAGGATATATCAGATCTTTTGTTGAAACTGCCATCAGCGAATCTCGGTCTGGTAGAATTGGGATTTAGTGCCATCTCTTTCGGCAAAGTTATGAAAACTGCAAATAAGATGCTTCGTGAACTGAGAAAGGTCGTTGATGATATGTACAGATGCACACGCGAAAATGAAGCCTACCTGATAACCCTGTTGAATTCTGCAATTGATATCGACGGTCGTGTATCGACAGAAAGGACTATTTTTGCACCTCTTCTGCCTGGAGAGACCCCTCCTCCAGGAGAAACAGCTAAAGTGCGTAACTTTTCGGAATAGGCAATAAAGAGAAAATAAGATGAAAAAGTACTTCAATATTGTGGAAATCAAGACCACAATGGATATGGGAGTGGGCAGCAGATACAAGAACTGGACCTGCATCGATGAAGATGCCCTGCTTCCGGGCTCCAAGTTTATGGACGGAGAATTGACCGTGGTGTCGATAGATCAGAACGAGATGGCCTTTACATTCAATGGCAGGACGTTAAAGGTCAATCGTGAGTGGCAGGTTCTTGGAACTCCTGAGATGGATAACTCCAACCTGTATCTATCTGGACAGAAAAGATATGTTTTCCATTTCGGCACTCATCCGGAGAGTAATCACGAATGGAATGAGGATGAATATGCTCCTTTGGCAGAGGAGATGATGGCTAATGGAGAAGAGGGCAATTTCTGGAAGAATATTCCTTTAGCGCGCCGTTTCATTCATATCCTGAAGGATATGGCACCTTTCAGGAAAGGGCAGGTCAATCCGGCATATAAGGCCCATCTTATATCTTTGGTCCTTAAGAATGACCTGATCCAGAAGAAGGAGACACCTCGTCTGTTCCAATCATATTGCGAACTCTACAGGCTGTATGTTGATTTCAGTAATGCTGCAGATTATGATGAAGTGTTGAAGAAAGAATTCGACAAGGATTATTTCAGACAGGTAGACAGGTGGATATACGATTTGGCTATGATTGTCAGTTATCCGAAGTGGGAGTATGCACTTCAGCGCTGGAACAGTTTGGAAGGAATACTTAAGGCCGATCCTGTTCAGGCGACTCAGGAATGGGAGGAGGTTATTTACGAGGTCGAAAAGGAAGTGGATGAACAGTTGAAGGAGGAGCCTCGAGGTATGGGATTCTGCTTCAGCTATTGGAGTGCAAAAAGAGCGGCCCTCACACGCCGGGGCATCGAATGGCGGAGTCCGGCTTCGATGAATCCGAGAGTTATGTTTGACTGATATGATTAAATACTTATGCTATGAGAAGGTTTTACAGTTTAGCAGGAGTTCTTTCCCTTTCTTCGGAGGAGAAGGAGCTGATCAGACAGCAGGCACAGGAAGGTGATCCTGTCGCTTGCTATAAGTTGGCAGAAATCTATCTGCATCTGCACGACTGTGATGATTTTGCGTCATCGGCACATAAACTGTTGCAAAAGGCCAGCGAAGGTGGTGTAGCTGATGCAGATGCTGAGATAGCGATAATGATGTTCCGGGGAGAAATCGAGCCGTTCGATCCAATATTTGCAGCAAAGCGTCTGGAAAAGGCCATCAATAACAGAAGTGGTCTCGGAATAGCGTTCCAACTTAGGAACCTTCTATATGGCAGGTTCGGATACAAACAGAATCCAGACCTTGTCAAGCAGACATTGGATGGACTTCTGTCACAAGGTGAAGATCCATATTGGTGTGCATTTATGGGAGATGTTCTTATGGCAGAGGGCAAGATCACAGAATCGCAGCAGTGGTATGAAAAGGCTGTTGCCGGAGGAGAGAACAGTGCTTATGGCGATCTTGCTCTGGCAAGAGGAATGGATGACGATGGAAACTTCAGAGACTATCAGGCATATTGTGACACATTGATCGAAGGCAATGATGCCAAAGATCCGATGTGTATGTACTACTTTATTCTTGACAAGATTTTCAATTATGATGATATCGATCCTGAAGATACTGAGAGTCGCAATGAATATAGGCAGCTGATAATGGATGCATTGGAATTGAACATCGGGGAGTGCCATCCGATGTCTATGGAATTGCTTGGAGACATTTACCGGGAGGGAAGGTTGGATGTTACTGCAGACCCTATGAAAGCCTGGGGCTATTATCTTCAGGGATCTGAATTTATGCAGGCGTCGTGTTTTGAGAAAATGTATGATATGCTTCAGACAAATGAGATTCAGTTAGGCAAGATGAGCAATGAAGAGGCTATGGAACTTTGCATGATCAATGGCGCAAGACTGCATAATGTCAGGCTTCTTGTCGTAACCGTAGAAGCATACAAGCATGGACGGCTGACGAGGTTTGCGCGAGAGATAGAGATGTTTCACATCCCGACCTATAATGCAATTCCAGATGACGAACCTCTTGATGATGAGGACGCAGAGCCGGATGACGACGGAAGATTCGACCCCTGGGCATAAGGTTGATGGGTAATACATTCTCCATCTCTTCAATGAAATGGAACGGATGGATCTCTTACTTGTTCTCTTCAAGATGATTTTTCCTCCACAACGGCATCCAGACCCGTTCTATCTCATCGCCATATCCCATTTCAATATATGTATCCTTGTTCTTGATCACATAATCAAGTTGCCCTTCTACACCGTAACGCAAAGCCTCCATCCTTAAATTCAGAAGATCTTCATCCGATATGAATTCCGGATCATCGAGAGTTTCTGCACTCTCAATCAGCAGTTCAGCAGCCTCAATGAAACCATAGGTCACTGCAATATCTGCATACTCCTTTCCTTTTTGCAGATCAATGTCAAATCCGAAAATTCCATTCAGATATGCTTTCGCCAAGACATATGCACAGACTCCACTGCCTTGAGAGGCACCTTCTGACAGGTTCCGCTTCAATTTGCGGTATAGATCAACTCTTTCATACCCGTCAAGCGACTCCCAACGTGATTCGTTCTCACATCCCAGGATTTTGCAGTTCATTACCCCCAACTGCATACCGACTTTCATCAAAGTCTCATAATACCCTTCATCACCATCATTCAGATAGATCAGGGCAAGGTCGTAAATCGGAGCATAATATCCATTGATGATACACTTCTCATACGCCTTCATTGCTTTTTCCGTCTCTCCTTCCATTTCATAGAACCAACCAAGCTGCTCAACCCAGAAAATTGATCCGTTGTACTGAGAAGACTCCCGTTCTGCTTCAGCAATGGCTGCAGCCCTGTCTATTTCATAACCCATATCGCCGTAGAATATTTTAATGTTACGGCTGAGTCTGGCAAGAAGGCTTCCTCTCTCAATTGCCTGTTCGTCCAGCTCTTTCGACACAGAGCGGTCCAATACAAACTTTCCAGTCTTTTCGTCATAAGCCTCTCCCCGATAGTACATTTTGGATATCATCTGCAGGGCATCGGCAATGCCGGCACATACAGATTCCTCAAATATCTTGAAGGCAGCCTTAAGCGATGTACTCTCCTTGCGGCAGGCCCAAAGCCATACTCCATAGGCATATCTTGCATATGGATTGTCGCTGTCCATCAGTTTGGAAACTACTGATGGAGAAAACATTCTTACAGCCTTGAAATCAATTAAATTGCATAGAAACTTCTCCTCTTCAATGTTGTCAATCTGCCACTCTGCATACTGCTTGCCTTTCAGGCTATGGACGGCATCATCGTTCTTCCACCATCCTCTGAATTTCTCATCCCAAGAATCGACGACCTCCCTACGGGGGCCAGATTTGGTGTTTGGATGAATCAGTCTGCCGGCACTGTCATAGTCTCCCATCTGAGCCCACTCCCATTGCTCATACTCACGGATGAACCGGATGGTCTCATACCACACTCCATAGCCGGAGCGCACTCCGTGCTCGAAATGTCCCTCGTACTTGTATTTCTTTTCTGAATTTGTAGAATATTCCATTGTGCCATCTCCGTGAGGGCGTCCCTCATCGTCCTTTGGGCCTTTGTATTTTCTGCCGACTATTTTCGACATATTTGTTGGGAACTTCATAAGCGTGAAATAAACTTTCTTTCACAAATATAATGATTACATTTCAAATATTATATAAAGCACACAGAGTATCTTCCAATAGAATAAAGATTAGGATAGACTCTGCATAGTCCTCTTTATAAGATGAATCCATTTGCAGACTCGGGCAAAACCTGCATCTTTGATATCATATCACTACCGTCCACTAAAAATTGTGGGCAGTAGTGAGAATTTGTCAATGTTAACAGGAGATTGAGAGAAAGGGTCAATACAACATCCGAGTATAGAAAAAAGTGGCTTCTACCTTTCAACCGGCTTTACCTTGTACCCAGCCTTTCGCAGCAAATTTATCATACCGTTATCTCCAGGCAAATGTCCGGCTCCTACCACATATAGAGTACTATGGTCCGGTAGGAGTTTATTCATCTCATCCAACCAGTTGAGATTGCGCTCCTTTACAATTGCATTATACTCCAGGTCTGTCATTTGGGATATGAAGATTTTCCACAATTTGTCCAAATCCTGGCTCTTGTAGAGATCTTTGAGCTCTATGAGCAACTCTTTGGAATTATTGTCCTCTGCCATTTCCAGCAAGGCATCCGCCTGCTCTTCAAGTGAACTTCCATAAAGGAGATTCATCTGGTAATCCATCGTCTCCAATCCCCCTATGCCCTTTCCCTTACTATTGGCCAGAGTCTGCATATATTTGTCGATACTTGTATGAGTAGCAATATTTGGAATTATATCCATAAGAATCTTATTCACCACAGTTACCATAATGGACATAGGTTTCATTGCAGAAAACATCTGCAGCTCTGCCCCAATAGTCTCCTTCAGATATGCATCCAATATTTCTTTTTCTTCCACACTGAATAATGACAACAGAGTTGTGTCTGCAGGCATCATCATCATTTTCTGCATATTCTCCATCTGTGCGGGGGGCATCTCTCCCATTTTCACCATATCAAACTCTCCAATCACACTTTCCACCTCCCCAAAAGCCTTCATCAGACCGGGAATGGAGTCACAAAAAGTAAATGGAACTGCGTGGTGGGTACCCAGAATATAAGAAGGTTTCTCAACTCCTCGCCCCGATATTCTCCAGAGCAATTGGGCATTGGCTGATTGTGCCAACAGCATTATTATTATAATTGTAAACAAACGTCTCATATCAATTATTTATTTGTCAATATCATTTGAGATTTCATCCAGAATGGCCAGTGACTTCTTTTCTGCACGCAGATGGATAAAACTCATAATTACCAAATAGCCAACTAAAAGGAAAATACCTTTAGGGGAGTTTATTGGGTGTACACGGAAAAATTCCCATAAAAAGCTGCCTATCCACATATAACCTACAACAACTGAAAGAATAGTAGTTTTTAAAAGAGAGCCCTTGAGCGCTTTCAATTGGGTATGGAATTCCTTTATATCACCATTGAAATCCAGAGTTCTGGATTGCTGGAACTTTTTATATGCATATAGTCCCACCTCTATTATGCACGCAACAATTGAGAATACCACTGACCATTGGGCCATTCCGTAATCTGTTGCCTGCTTGGAAATCAGCCAGCCTCCCAACACTATCCATGCAACCATTGGGACCCAAATGGCATGACGGTTATATTTCTCCATTTTTTCTCTGGCACAGGAGCGAAGAATACCATCTGTAACAATATTCTGCTCATCCAATCTCCTGGAAAGGATATTGAACTGCTCACGCATCTGCTCCAATTCCTGAGATATTTCAAAATTATCTTTATTATTCATCTTGTTCTGTTTTTTGAAGGTTCTACATCTGTTTAAGTTTCTCCCTTATCCTTACCAGCTTTACGGAAACATTGTTTGCTGTTATTCCCAGGATAGCCCCAATCTCTTCATAGCTCATATTCTCAAGCCACATAAGGATGATGCTCCTGTCAATGAATCCAAGCTTGTTGATCCTGTTGTAAAGCTGCTTTATCTGTAAGGAATCATCATCGGTATCCTCATACAGATTGAAGCTTACATCCAACGGCAATGTTGGAATCTCCTTTTTCTTCTTTTTGGTGTAATTGATGCAGGTATTCAGGCTCACCTTCCATATCCAGGTGCTCAGGTGCCTGTCTCCCTCAAAGGACTTGAGGCCGTTCCAGATATTTATAAGTATATCCTGGAACAAATCATTCACCTGCTCCGTATCCTTGGAGAACATATAGCAGACCGTGTAGATCCTTCTTTTATTCTCCCGGACAATTCGCGCAAATTCTCTCTCGTTGTTATTCATAAATCAGGTTCTCCGGTTTGTTTTCTATATTAAACAACAAACCCTCCAAAAAACTACAGTAAGTGGAGCAAAAATAGTTAGAAATTAATTCAATTAGTCTGCTGCTATTCCTTGAAAGCAAAAAAAAATTATCTATATCAAACCAAAAAAACACTTCAGCAAGAAACATAAATCAGAAAATAACAATAACTTTGTAAAAAAAAACTGTATTATGAAACAACAAGTAGTCTTAAGCACTTACAGTTGGATGGCAACTATAATTTGCACCTTTCTGAATCTATTCTTTATTTTTTTTAATCAGCCTCCATGTTTGATACAATTGCTTCTAACAGTTCTGCTGATTGTAGTCTATACAGTTGGTCTGTTTTATATGCCTATGAGCATTTCTGCAGACAAAGATGCCATATATGTAAATCGCAGCCTGAAGATTAAGACCATCCCAATAGAGGATGTGAAATCTGTCCGCTTATCTCCTCCAACAATGGGAGCCATACGCATCTGTGGAAGCGGTGGATTCCTGGGCTACTGGGGCTGGTTCAAGGAGCGTGATCTTGGTAAATATTTTGCCTACTACGGCCGTTCAAGTGATTGTTTCCTTGTTGAGCTTAAAGATGGCCGCAAATATATGCTTGGCTGCAAGAATCCGCAAAAAATGGTGGAATATATCAAATCACAGCTGAATTGATTTTATTAAAACCTCAAATCCCGGTAATTGACAATCTCCACCACACCTGCATTGTTCTCAAATTCACCTCACCTATAATCATATTTGTGGAACAAATGAAAAGTAGATGGAGTGAGAAAATTTGTCCTGCGCAAGATGAACTTGTAACTTCAGACAAATCCACTCATAATGAACTGGCAAACTGAAAGTATGCTATAGTGAATTAACTGATATGACATTACCTTCCTCCGATTATACCGGCGGATGCCTCCCTATTGAGGACCACTCATTGAATACACCTCATTGAGCATCACTCCCGCAAAGAACTCCCAAATAGACTAGACTCTCCACCATTTGCAAAAGGGTTGGAAACGCCAATATGCCCCATACGCTCTGCAGGGCCGATTCGAGTTCCCACCCCCTCCGAATTTGATGTGCCCCCCAAAAGTTGGACATAAATAAACATTTATGGATCAACATAGAAAGTATTCATTTGATGACAAACTTACAGCAATGAAGTTGTAT
>JAZNXX010000007.1:0-124486 GCA_045594125.1 Candidatus Egerieisoma sp. | reverse complement strand
TCTTCTGTACGAATCTGCGTAACAACACACGGACCAGCCTCAATAACGGTGCAAGGGATATTTCTACCCTCTGCATCGAAAACGGAAGTCATTCCGATTTTTTTTCCAATTAATCCAGACATTGGTTTTAATCAGTTGTTTAGTTTAACATAAGCTGCATTGCCAGCGATTTTTTCAGTTTTGCCCCAAGGCCGCTTCTCAGCGCTGAGATTCAACTGGTTACAACTCCTCGCATACTTTGCGGGGCTGCAAATATACAACTAATTCCCAAATTGGCAAAAAAAATTGAATTATAACTCACTCTTTTCAAACTACATATACTTTTAAATACCCATTTTGCGCCCATCTTATGCAGTTGCAGGAAGGTTTTTTGGGAAAAAACTTCGGGGAAAAAGATACCTTTTTTATATATTTGCATCTCTAATGAAATAAAACAAGCGCTTATGTCTGGATTTTTTGGCTGCGTATCCCGCAATGAATGTGTAAATGAAGTTTTCTACGGAACTGACTACCACTCACATCTTGGAACCAAACGTGCCGGAATGGCATTCTATACTGGCAAGAAATTTGTCCGTTCAATCCACTCTCTGGAGAATGGATACTTCAGGAACAAATTTGAGGATGAGCTCCCTAAGTTCGGTGAATCCAATATGGGTATTGGAGTAATATCCGACAGCGAATCACAACCAATAACAATAACATCACATCTTGGGAGATATGCGGTTGTAACTGTTGCCAGGATAGACAACATAGAGGAACTGACCCAGGAACTTCTGAAGGAAAGGCACCACTTTGCAGAGCTGTCTGACTCTACCATAAATGCAACTGAACTGGTTGCCATACTTATAGGGTTGGGCAACACTCTGAAAGAGGGAATAGAACTGGTACAGCAGAAGATAAAAGGCTCTTGTTCAATGCTCGTACTCACAGACCATGCAATATATGCTGCAAGAGACAAGTTTGGACGTACCCCTATAGTAATAGGCAAAAACGATAAAGGCTACGTATGTGCAAGTGAAAGTTCGAGTTTCGACAACCTTGGCTATTCACATGTAAGGGATCTTGGCCCTGGAGAGATTGTGCAGATAACCGCAGATGGGATAAGGGTAGTAACTCCTCCTCAGGAGAGGATGCAGATGTGTTCGTTCCTGTGGGTTTACTACGGCTATCCAAGTGCCAACTACGAAGGAATAAATGTAGAGGACTCCAGATACCGCAGCGGTGCGGCCATGGCCCGCCGAGACAAAGATATTGAGGCAGACTTTGCTGCAGGCATCCCGGATTCAGGCGTAGGGCATGCAGTAGGCTATTCCAACGAAAAGGGAATTCCATACAAGAGGCCTTTTGTAAAATACACCCCAACCTGGCCGCGCAGTTTCATGCCGCAGAACCAGAAGATGAGGGACCTTGTGGCAAAGATGAAACTCCTTCCAAACGAGCAGTTCACCAGAGACCAGAGAATTGTCTTTATGGATGACAGTATAGTAAGGGGTACACAATTAAAGGATAATGTGGTGAAACTTCTGGATTCGGGAGTTAAGGAGATACATATGAGGATAGCATGCCCACCGCTTGTATTCCCATGTCCTTTCCTCAATTTCTCAACATCCCGCAGTTCATTTGACCTCTATGCAAGAAGGATCATCAGAGACCTTGAGGGTACCGAGAACATTCCGGAAGAGGTACTTCAGGAGTATGTTAATCCCGACAGCAAAAAGCACGCAGAAATGGTTGACACCATGCGCAAACACCTGCAACTGACAAGCCTTAAGTTCCAGAGGCTGGATGACCTTGTAGATGCCATAGGATTGCCAAAATGCAAACTCTGTACCCATTGTTGGGACAACAGCAGTTATATGGAATAACGGCAAACATTCGCGGAATGCATCATAAAGCAGAAATAAAATAAGATGATACAAGGATAAATGAAGAGAGGGTAACCCTTTGGGCACCCTCTCTCTTCTTTTGTTACAAACCTCAACAGGTTATTTCTTTATCTGTGCATTATAGATTGCATTGGTAAGTTCCTTAAGGAAACTCTTCCCTTTAACTGAAGTGTAACCGTTGGTCATGGCCACGATACCCCAACCGTCTGCCGGGCTCCAGATCATAATGCTGTTAAGGCCGTATGCACCACCTGTATGACCTACAGGATAACTGCCGGGAGCATTGTATTTAGGGTCATCTATATAATCCACAAACTCCTTAAGACAAAGGCCGTACTGGTCTTCACCCTCGTTCTTTATCATCCATACAGGAGTTTGCATTGCTTTTGCACTCTCCTGAGAAATTATGCGTACGCCGTTGTACTCGCCGTAGTTCATATGCATCATCATATAAACTGCCAAGTCGTGTGCAGAAATCTTCACGCCGCCTGTAGGAGAGAAGATAGGTGAAGAGTAACCGAATTTATAATCAGGCATCTCGTCTGCCCTGCTTCTGTATGCACCTTCAGATTTCACATACTCTCCGTTCTCACGTGAGTAGATCCATGCAAATTTGCTTGCGTCCAATGAATCTATATTGTGGCCGCCATACAGGCCGAGTTTCCAGATTACATTCTCCCTTACATAGTCATCGAACCTTACACCTGAAACTTTCTCAAGGATAGTTCCTGCAAGGTTAAGGCCCATATTTGAATAGCAGTAGCCCTCACCCGGTTTGTATTTGAAATAAGACTCCTCGCAGTCTCCATATACTGCAGGGTTAAGGTGGTCAAGGGTAAAGTAATCCTCCTTGTCCCTGATACTTGCTGTGTGTGAAAGGACCATTCTCAAAGTGATTGGGACATCAGGGTGATGAGGGTTCCTTATCCTGAATCCTATAAGGTCGCTAACATCATCATCCAAAGAGATGATACCTTTGTCTACAAGTTGAAGAAGAGATGTTGCAGTAAATGATTTTGAGATTGAGGCAATCCTCATTACATCTGTATTGCCAAGAGGCTCTTTAGTCTCAAGGTTCTTGTAACCGAAAGACTCATTGTAAACTATTTTGCCGTCTTTTACAACCGCAGCAGAGATTCCAACATTCTGGAACTCTTCCATAACTTGTGAAATGGCCTGGTCTGTAAGCTGTTTGGTATCAGGCGCAGATGTGCATGCACCAAAGAGCATCAATGAAGCGGCAATTGCCAGGAAAAATTTGGATAAGCGCATAATTGAATGTTTTTAGGTTATATAAATCTGATTTTCTACTTCAGTGTGTAATCGTACAAATTTAGGCATATTTTTACTAACTTTACGAAAATATCGGAAATATAAAAGTTGTGGCATATGAGATTTCTTAAAAGTGTAGAAAGGGGGATTAGCAGGATAAAGCAGCATTTTATCCTAAAAAAGCTGGTGAAGGGGGTTGGTTTGTCTGAAGTGGTGGAAAAATACCGAAGCATTTCCAATAATTCCGGGACAATAGGGGGAGATTCAAATATATGGGTAATGTGGTTGCAGGGGGAGGAGAACATGCCTGAGCTGGTGAAAATATGCTATAACAGCATCAGGGCCCATGCAGGTTCGCACCCTGTGGTGCTTCTTGATGAGCGGAACTGGAAGGATTATGTATCCCTCCCTTCCAACATCATAGATAAAATTGAAAAGGGGATAATTGACCGTACCCACACTTCAGATATTATAAGGTCATACCTCCTCAAGGAATATGGCGGGATATGGGTTGATGCTACAATCCTACTGAACGGCAGATGCTTTGCGGAATTCTGCAGGGAGGAACTGAGGTTCTGGAGCTGCAGGGGTAAAACGGAAAGGAACAATGTTTCCAGGGGATACTGGACAAGCTATTTCCAGGCAGCAGGGAAAGGATGCATTGTACAATCATTCATATACGATGCCCATATACATTATTGGAGCAGGACGGATACTCTGGCAGCATATCTGCTGCTGGATTATATCTTTTGGATAGGGTTCAGCTCCCTGCCTCAGTTCAGGGAAGTTGTAATGGAGGTGCCGGTATCGCTGCAGGGTGAGCTGATGAAGAAAATCAACACCCTTTATACCGAAAGCGGGTTCAGGAAGATTTGTGGTGAAGGTGTAAACTTCAGCAAACTTTCATATAAGCGTCCGGTAACCTTGACTACCGCTGAAGGCGGGCGCACAATGTATGCATTCATTAAAGAGAAGTATCTCAACAAATAGATAATAACAATATGAAAAGGGTGTTTTTTTTAATATTGCTGGTGTTTTTTGCAGTTGATTCATTCTCATGCACAAACCTCCTTGTTTCCAAAGGGGCAAGCAAGGATGGTTCCGTTATGGTAAGTTATGCGGCCGATTCCCATACAAGGTACGGTACACTGGTGTATATGCCGCGTGGCAGGCATAGGGACGGAGAGATGATTGAGATTAGGGAGTGGGGGAAGGAACGATTTCTTGGAGCCATTCCGCAAGTGCCATATACATTCAATGTTATAGGAAACATGAATGAGTATCAGGTGCTGATTGGGGAATCCACATGGGGAGGGCGTCCGGAGTTCATGGATACCACTGCCATACTGGATTACGGTTCACTTATATATATCACTCTCCAGCGCGCAAAAACAGCACGTGAAGCAATAGAGATCTTCACTTCGTTGGCAGACGAATACGGATATGCCTCGTCGGGAGAATCAATCTCGTTTGCAGACAAGAATGAGGTGTGGTTCATGGATATAATTGCCCGCAAACCAAAATATGAGAATGGGATTAATGTCAACAAAGGTGCAGTATGGGTTGCTGTCCGTATTCCCGACGGGTACATCTCAGCACATGCCAACTGTGCCCGTATAACCACCTTCCCAAAGGATGATCCGGAGAACTGTCTCTACTCGCCGGATGTAGTGCAGCATGCCCGTGATTGTGGTTTGTACGAGGGGGACGGAAGTGATTTCAGTTTTGCTGACACCTTCTGTCCGTTGGACTTTTCTGCAATGAGAGGGTGTGAGGCACGCGTATGGAGTTTCTTCCGCAAACATGGGGCGGAAGATATGGACAAATACATTGATTTTGCCCGCGGGGACAACCCTGCCAACAGGATGCCTCTGTATGTAAAGGCAAAGGAGAAACTCTCGGTGAAGGATGTTGCAGACATGATGCGTGACCATTATGAGGGGACAGAGTTTGACATGACCAAAGGGATTGCCGCAGGAGGGAATGAGCTCCCTTACCGCTGGAGGCCCTCTTCATACGAAATAGACGGCAAGAAGGGGTACAACGAGAGGGCAATTGCCACCCAGCAGACCGGTTTCTGGTTTGTGGGGCAATGCCGCGGCTGGCTTCCCGATGAAATTGGAGGGCTCTTCTGGTTTGCAGTGGATGATGCCGGCACTGCCCCCCTTTCACCTTTCTATGCCTGCTCTGATGCAATATCTGAACACTATGCCCTTGGGAACGGAAGCATGTTGGAATACTCGCCTACATCCATGTTCTGGCTCCAGAACAGGATTGCCCAGTTTGCGTATCTCCGTTACAACCATATAGGCAAGGAGGTACGGGAGAATGTTGATGCTCATGAGATTGCTATGATTGATGCTGTTGCTGTGGCAGATGCCAAGGCATATGAACTCAACCATTCTGAAGACAGAAGGGCATATCTTACAGATTTTTCAGTATCCCAAGCCAATGCCCTGTTCAAGAAATGGAAAGCTCTGGATGAGTATCTCCTTGTAAAATTCATAGATGGCAATACCAAACGCCAGAACCCGGACGGTTCTTTCAAGAATAACGGCCATTCTGACCGGATTCCACCGCAACCGATGTTCCCAGGATATTCCGATACCTACAAAAGGGCGGTTGCAAAATAGTGTAATCCCTGCCAGAATACTCCGGCAGGGATTGCTCATTCATAAAGAGGCTTTATAGTCACCCCCGTTGTTTATTGATGTACTTCTGTCAGAACTTCAGAAGTGATGAGTTTCAAATCAGGGTCATAGGTGTCATGCCTTACCATACCTATACCCTTGGCGTACCAGGTATCGGCTACGGTATGGCGGTTACGCCCCATCCCTTTTTCCACCTTCCGTTCCCGGATTACCAAGCAGCTGAATTTTCCTGCAGGAGTAGAAATGGTCTCCGTTCTGAGCACTTTCCTTTCAGTTACGGTAATCCTCATTGTGAGCCCGAGAGCCTTAACGGATGCATAAATATCGGGAAGAATATCTCCTGGAGCCAAATCAGAAGGGAGGGAAGATTCTCCTCCCGACGATGTGATTGTAACACCTGAAGGGAGTATTGTCCTGAAGATGGCTACCACAGATTCTGCGACATTCAGGGTAACTTTACCTTGAGTTATACTTGCAGAAAGCTTGGCCGGCTCATCTCCGTAATACGGTTTGCGTTTATGGTTGAGGATATGGGAGGTATAATCAATGCAAGTGGTATCTGCATTTTTTGAAGTGCTTCCAATCTTCATGGTGTGGAACCATTTCACATCCCCCTCTGCCGTGGTCCTTATATACTCCAGTATTGTGCCGGGTACATTACAGAAATAGGGGGCGCCGCTCCGGTCCTGTCCCATGAGGCCACAAACGGGCATTGTAAATATTGTCAGCAACAATAGGAACCTTTTCATGTTCATTTAACAGATTTTAGCAAATATACTCAGATACTCTTCTTGTCCCACCTGGCAAACTTCATATAAAGGCAGCATAAAATGCCAAGAAGTGCACCATAGAGGATTTCTGCTGTCCAGACCAGTTCCACCCTTGTTGTAAGGTGTGTCATTGCCACAATGAAAAGGATATATACCACCAGGATTGCGGTCTCCAGATACAGGGCAGCAGAAGTATTTCCGGTACCGGAAACCGCCTCAAAATAAGCATTGCCTATCCCCTGGAAAATTGTTCCGCTGCATATGACCAGTATGGAAGGGACAACAAGGCGGGCAAAATCAATGTCACTGGTGTAGATACCGGCAATCTGCATAGGGAAAACTGCAACAATTATCAGAATGGGGATTGTACACAACATGCAATTCTTCAGCACCTTGTTTATTGTCGGGAAGACCTGCTCCCTTTTACCCTCCCCTATGATTCTGCTCACCAAGGTATTTGTGGTAGTTGAAAATGCAAAGCAAGGGGTTATGAGAATCATGTAGATGCTCCTTGTTATGGAGGAAATTCCGGTAGCGGTTTCCCCCATCTTCTCTATAAGGACAAAAAAGATGAACCATACACTGAAGGAGAAAAGTTTCTGCACCATTGTAGGGGTGGATATTTTCAGGATCCTCCCCATAAGTTCCAACTCCGGTTTATGGGGCACGAACATACCGTATTCCTTCTTTGCCAATGTCATATAAGTATATGCCGTAAAGAATACAAAAGCCGAGATCTCAGCACACAACGATGCCAGCGCCGCTCCGCCAATACCCATCCGAGGAAAGCCTCCCTTTCCAAAAATAAGGCAATAATCCAGCGCTATATTCACAACTGCCATAATTATGGTAGAATATGTAATCACCTTTGTATTGGATATCCCCACATACAGGGCCCTGTACAGGAAGTTGAAACATACAAAAGCGATTCCCCACTGGCGGTATTTAATATACTCGAGGGATGCTTCATATATGTTCTGCGAATCTATGAGAAAGAGCAGAAGATGATCTGAAAAGAAATACAATATTGAAAACAATACCATCCCCAATAACAGGACAAACAGGGAACCATGCTGGAATATCACCCCTATCCTCCCATAATTCCTCTCCCCGAAACGGCGCGCCACAATAATCTGAATCCCTATTGCAAAACCGGCTGCCACTGTGGTAAATACAAAATAAAAGAGTCCGGCAAGCATGGATGCACCCAACGCCACTACCCCCAAATGCCCCAAGAATGCAGTATCTGTAAAGTTGATTATGGTCTGGGCCATATTCCCCAACATAATGGGCAACGCAATGCCCCATATCTCCCTGTCAGTTATTTGCGCTTTCACTTTCACCTGAAACCAATGTTTTACAAATTTCAGCGCAATTTACCACATTTTTCCCGACAAAACCACTACTGATATTTATATCGGGAAGATTGATTCATGAAGGTGGGGCTTGTGGGGTGGGGCCAAGTCGGGTTAGAGTTTGTGGGGCCAGATCCGTTCCCCAGCTTGTGAAAGCAGGAAGCAATTGATCCGGTGGAGTGTCCCAGCATTCTGATGTCCACAACAACTCCACGCAGAGGGCACAGGTGAGGGTACACCGTGGACAATCCCACACGACTTGGCTGATTGTCCACACTCATCCCTTTCCGAGAGCATTTCCAATGAGGTGATGGTGGACGATGAATTGCAGAAGCCTCTGAACGGTATCCGTTCCACGGTGCCGGTCATACCGTATGATGCAGGACCTGCAGCCATGTTGTCCGGGTGAAGGGTTCTACCTGTACCGCCACCTGATG
The DNA here is from genome assembly GCA_045594125.1 of Candidatus Egerieisoma sp. Classification (GTDB taxonomy): domain Bacteria; phylum Bacteroidota; class Bacteroidia; order Bacteroidales; family UBA932; genus Egerieousia. The sequence continues at coordinate 116,115 of JAZNXX010000007.1, read as the reverse complement.
CAACTGAGAAATATTTCTTGCCAAGCTCCATGCACTCTTTCGGGCCAATTTTGGGACCATCTCAAAAAAGTGAAAAAGTGGCGGTATATAAGGCGCAAAAAGATTATACCTACCCCTCATAATCCAAACACTGCTCAACAATGGCAATCTTAATATCATCCCATTCATAACCGTTAAGGCAAATTGGGTCAATATAAGTGTCCGCCTCTGAGAAATTCATTAAAGAATCCAAAATTTGCTGTTCCTTATGCTCCCATGGATGCCTTTTCAGATGCAAATCCAACATATCTTTTAACGAATATCTCTGGAACAGATTATATATATCCCAATAATCCTTTTTTCTACCACCTCTGCTGATTGCATTTATCTTCATTGCAACAATGTCATCCATTGAAGCCATTCTTATTCCATCAATAATATCTGCTTGATGAATAAAAGGATCTGTGTACATCAAATCCAACTTTATACAATCATCCTTGCTGTTGCCAATATGATAACCTCTTCCAAATCCAATAATAGAGGTTGGATCTCCGCTATAGTAATAATTGAACTTGGCTTGTAAAAATTTCTCAAATGTTTTATAGTCCAGACTATTGTATGGAGCATCTGTAAACATATCAATATCAACTGAGAGTCTATGACCTAAACGCAAACTCAAATTTGTCCCTCCCACCAATCGGAATGGAGCAAAAAGAGGTTCTGCCATCAACACATTCAAAGCCTCTTTAAGCAATGGCGTAACTGTATTGTAAAAAAGAACATTAGTTTTCATTCCTATCTATCCTAATCCTATACTGATTTTTACTTCTGAACTGCTCCAAATCATCAACCTCCAACCCATAAAACCTTGCTATCTCAGCAATATCTTCTTTACTTCCCCTTTCCAAAACTCTTGCAATTATAGACTTTCTGTATCTGCCCCAATCAATCTTATCAAAATCCGCATCCCAGAAAAGAATCCTGCTTATATTCGGAACGCCTTTCACCGATTCCTGCGCTTTTTTTATTCTGTACTGAGCAATATCATAATAAGCCTGTAAAGTCAATAGCATTCCCTCTTCATAGCCAAATGTATCCTCAATTTTAACAGCCATCTCAACTGTCAATGCCCTATGACCTTTGATAACAGCATTAAGAGTCTGGCTATGCTCACCTATTTTTTCAGCCAAACCTCTCTGAGTAATCTTCTGTTTACGGATCTCCCTTTCTATGATTTTTCCAGGGTGTATTCCTTTAAAAGCACTTATAATATCTCCTCTCATAACTCTGCAAATATAAAAATAAACAAATTTGTTTGCAAAAAGTATGCAAAAAAATCTCAGACTTCCCCTACTTTCTCATTTTGAAAATCAAAAATCCATCCGTAACTTTATAAAACAAAATCCTGACAGTCTTGCCAACCATCAGGATTTGCTTCTATTTATTTTTCGTATTTCTATTCACATCCCCTTAAACCTTTCTTCTGTTTCCTTGTTATACAAGTGAAATAGTTTTTTAACTGACGGCAAGCCGAGCGCAGAGCAAAGCTTGCTTTAGCTATGCCGAGGCGCGAAGGAAGAAAAAGCGCAGCTTTAAGTTAGGTTAAGTCGGGCAAACCCTACAGTCTCGGGATGAGGTTGTGGGGTTTGTTTTTAATGCCATAGTAACATGATTTTTTACCAAACACCAATGATTTCTTCTATTTAATACTTACAAGTGATGATTTATCAATATGCCTAGGTAGATTATTGATATCGTAAATTTGTAGGCTTAAGTCTTTTGGTGTAAGACTTTCATTAACTACCCTATCATCCTTAGAAATCTTATACATTGCACCCGAAGCAGGGTCAATTATCAACATCCCTATAACGCCCCCAAGCATAATGTTTCCTACATACCAACCATCAAGATTTGCTGTAATATGAATAATCTTTGGATTATAACCATCTTTACTTATGGTTATCTTATACTCTTCCTTTTTCATAAATCCTGCTGATGCTTTTAACTTAACAGTAGCAGGTGATACACCTTCATAGACTACCCTTAACTCGCGATTCTCAATTTTAATATTTGCGCCATCTGGGTTAGTGTTGAATGTTACAGGATACTTGCTCTTTGTGAAAATTGTAGCACAAGAGCATAAAGCTACTGACATAATAGCTGTAGCAATAAGTAATAGTTTCTTCATTTTGAAATAATTATAAGTTTTGTGCAATATTGCCTTATTTTAGAGCGCCTCAACAATGCCAATAAGTAATTAAATTACAAAAAGAAAGTGTGGAGTTTATCGTTTATCGAATTGGAGGTTCTGGAATAACCTTAACGCATATAAACAATACCCCACACTTGCAGGTATATACTTGAGAACAGTATATGACACAACAAGTGATGAATGTTAATTGCTCACCCTGCGTTTGTAAATTTTCCAGATTTCCAATTCGGGTTAAAAGCGAAACACTTTCATCTAAAATATGTATGTCTGTTGCCAGACCTTACAAAGATAGAAAATGTTTTTCACATTCATGGGGTATTGGACTTCAAATTTCCGCCAAATATTCCTGAAAATCAAGATTGACAGAAAAATACTTTATAAAAAGATTGGGGCAATGCATTCTCATATTACCACTTTAGATTTCCTGCAATTCATCTGCCACAAAGATACCCCTCTGGAGTGTACAGGAGCAGGATGAGTGTGGCAAGTCCGACAAATATGTATGATTCGCCACACCTGCCCCCATTACATAGTCTTTCCAGTGGGGGTATTGTGGACAATGAATTGCAAAAACACAACATTGCCACACAAACAAAAAACTCCCTGCACCTCAACAGATACAGGGAGTTTCTATCATTGTCCCGACAATTTATCGGGAAGAACAATTAACAAATTCCATTTGTTTTCCTCCTTCGCACCCCGGCAATTCAAGCAAACCTGATTGCGCCCGGAGGGAAGAAAACACTATTTGCTCAATGCAGTAGCAACATCCACAGCAACAGTGGCACCTACCATTGGGTTGTTACCGATGCCAAGGAAGCCCATCATCTCAACGTGAGCAGGAACTGAAGATGAACCTGCAAACTGAGCGTCCCAAACTATATTCAAGCGAAGGCCCCTGAGCGGCATACGGCCCATTGTGTCGGTCATACCGTATGATGCAGGACCTGCAGCCATGTTGTCTGGGTGAAGAGTACGGCCTGTACCACCACCTGAAGCAACTGAGAAATATTTCTTGCCAAGCTCCATGCACTCTTTCTTGTAAGTACCTGCAACCGGATGCTGGAAACGTGTAGGGTTTGTTGAGTTACCTGTAATTGATACATCAACACCCTCAAGATGCATAATTGCAACACCCTCTCTAACATCGTCTGCGCCGTAGCAGTTAACTTTTGCACGAGGACCGTCTGAGTAAGCTATTTTGTTTACAACCTTAACTTTACCGGTTGCATAGTCAAACTCAGTCTGGCAATATGTAAAGCCGTTGATTCTTGAGATAATCTGGGCAGCATCTTTGCCCAAACCGTTAAGGATACAACGTAGAGGCTCTTTTCTCACCTTGTCTGCTTTTGCAGCAATCTTGATTGCGCCCTCAGCTGCAGCGAATGACTCGTGACCTGCCAAGAAAGCAAAACATTTTGTCTCCTCTCTCAAAAGACGTGCAGCAAGGTTACCGTGACCAAGACCTACCTTTCTGTCGTCAGCAACTGAACCTGGGATACAGAAAGACTGAAGGCCCAATCCAATAGCCTCAGCAGCATCTGCTGCATTTGAACAACCTTTCTTAAGTGCAATGGCAGCACCTACAACATAAGCCCATTTTGCATTCTCGAAGCAGATTGGCTGAGTCTCCTCACAAGTCTTGTATGGATCAAGACCGTACTGCTCACAAATCTCGTTTGCCTCTTCAATGCTTTTAATACCATTCTCATTCAAAACCGCGTTGATCTGAGCGATTCTACGGTCTTGGCTCTCAAATTTTACTTCTCTTATAGCCATTTTCAATCCTCCTTATTCGTTACGTGGGTCAATGTGTTTAACAGCACCTTGCTCAGCAGTGAAACGGCCATAAGTACCGGTAACTTTCTTTAATGCCTCATTTGCATCTGTGCCTTTCTTAATCTCCTCCATAAATTTGCCCATATGAACAAACTCATATCCGCAAATCTCGTCGTTCTTGTCCAAAGCCAAAGTCTTGATATAACCCTCAGCCATCTCAAGGTAACGCGGGCCTTTAGCCAAAGTACCGTAAAGTGTACCAACCTGACTTCTTAGACCTTTACCCAAATCCTCAAGGCCGGCACCAATAATAAGGCCACCCTCAGAGAATGCAGACTGTGTACGTCCATAAACAATCTGTAGGAACAACTCTCTCATTGCAGTATTGATAGCATCACAAACAAGGTCTGTATTCAAAGCCTCAAGAATAGTCTTGCCAGGAAGGATCTCAGATGCCATTGCAGCTGAGTGGGTCATACCTGAACAGCCGATAGTCTCAACCAAAGCCTCCTGGATAATACCCTCTTTCACATTAAGGGTAAGTTTGCATGCACCCTGCTGAGGAGCACACCAGCCAATACCGTGAGTAAGACCTGAAATATCTTTAATCTCCTTACTTCTCACCCATTTGCCCTCTTCAGGAATAGGTGCCGGACCGTGGTTAGGTCCTTTCTTTACAACACACATATGTTGTACTTCGTGTGAATAAACCATATGAATTTATTTATTTGAATGTTAATTAATCCCCATTTTAAAGCCAAAATCTGTCATCTGCATAAAAAAAAGAGCTCAGATTTTGTTCGGGCGCAAATATAGTGTATTTTTACAACTTTTCCCACGCAATTAATTGTAATTAGATCATATTATCAATATGAAACATTTAAAGTTAGCATTTATTCTCTGCCTGCTTCCAGTAATCTGTTCAGCGCAGAAACCTCCAATTGATCACTCTGTTTATGACTCTTGGAAAAGTATCAAAACTCTTAAGGCTCCGGGCAACAGTCACATCCTGGTATACAATATAGCTCCACAGCAAGGTGACAGCAAACTTATCTTCCACAATACAAAAAGCGGGAAGGAGATCTGCGTAGAGCGTGCAACCCTTTCAATCCTACCGGGATCAAGCTCAGCAGCCATCACTCCAGACGGCAAATTTGCCATTGCAACAATCAAGCCGTTGTTTGAACAGACCCGCAATGCAAAAATTAAAAAGGTAAAAAAGGATGATATGCCCAAAGATACACTTGCAATCATCAACCTCACAACAGGCTACATCACAAAATTCCCTGCCTGTGCCGGTTTCAGGGCTCCATTCCAATTTGGCACCAGCATAGCCTTCCAGAAGGCCCCTAAAAGGGATAGCCTCTTTATCCTTGACATCACAACAGGCACAATAAAAGATACAATCCTTAATGTTGCCTCCTACTCCTTCTCTCCAGACGGATCTCTTCTCACCTATGTGACCAAGCCAAAGAGCGGGAAGGGCAAAAAGGCTGATACAGATTCTACCTCAAAGGCGGCAGTTGACAGCACAGAGTGCAAAAAAGAGGTCAAACCCGCACTCTTCTCATACAACATAGCAAATGGAGAGAGTGTTGAAATTCTGTCGGGTCCTAAAGGAAGCAAAATTAACCTTCCTGCATTCTACGAGAATAATGTTATGGCATTCAGCGCCAATACAGATACTGCAAAAGCTGCCAAGAACAATCTTGTAATTTATATGTACAATCCTCTCGACAAATCTCTTTCAGAGGCTGTGACCAAAGATTCAGAGGGTATGAACGACGGGTGGATCATCTCACCTAACGGAAGGATTGCATTCAGTGAAGATGGAAGCAGACTATTCTTTGGAACCGCACCAAAACCATTTGAAAAAGATACTACAATTCCTGATTTCGAAAAGCCTCAGCTTGATATCTGGAGCTGGCACGATGACTATATCCAGCCTGGCCAGCTGCTCACCTTGAATGAGGATTTGAGACAGGCCTACACTGCCTACATCAACCTCGACCCTGCAACAAATGCTCCTGCCGGTGGAGCGTTAATCCAGTTGGGAGACAAGGATGTTCCTGAAATTGATGTAACCGATGGCGGCAATGCTGATTACATTCTTTTTGAGAATGACAAAAGATTCAGGCTTATGTCGCAATGGAGCTACATCCATCCTACCGACATCTATCTGATGAATGTTAAGGATGGTTCACGCAAACTGCTCTACAAGGATGTATACTATGATCTGTCTGCGTCGGAAGATGGCAAATATTATGCTATATATGATATGGAGAACAAATGGTGGCTCCTTCACAACATAGCTACAGGCGAGTTGAAGAACCTCACTGCTGAACTGCCCGGAAAGTTCTACAACATTGAACACGATACTCCAAGTCTCCCACGGGCAGCCGGTCCGGCAATGTGGATTGATGACAACAGTGCAGTCATCATAAAGGATTATTATGATGTGTGGAGCTTTGACCCTAAGGGAGAGAGGGCTCCTGTGTGTCTGACAGAGGGCTATGGTGCAGAAAACAAAATCTCTTTCACCCCTATCTTCAACATTATCGACAAACACACCATAACATACGGTCCAAGCGGATTCAACCGATTTGCAAGAAAAATTAATGCCGGAACACCTCTTTTCTTCAACGCATTCAACAATATTACCAAAGAGAATGGCATCTACTGCAAAGAGATGGGCAAGAAGAAGAGCAGACTCATTAAACTTGAGGAGGGACCATATACCTACAGAAACTTCACCTATATCAAGGGAGAGAAGGGCAAGGCTCCTGTTTATGCATTTCTGAAAGGCAACTTCGAGAACCCTATGGATCTATGGATCACCAAAGATAACTTCAAGACAGAGAGCCGTCTGAGTGATATCAATCCCCAACAGAGAGATTACAATTGGGGTACAGCGGAGTTGGTGAGCTGGTACACAATGGACAGCATAAAGGCAGACGGAATTCTTTACAAACCTGAAGATTTCAATCCGGAGAAAAAATATCCTGTAATCATCTACTTCTACGAGAAGAGTTCTAATACTCTTCACCGCTACTCACAGCCTGCACCGAGCCGTTCAACAGTAAACATCCCATACTTTGTAAGCAACGGCTACATTGTATTTGTACCAGACATCTACTACTTTGACGGACATCCTGGCCAAAGCGCAATGCGCTCTATTATGCCGGGAGTTGAGATGCTTGAGAAGTTCCCTTGGATTGACGGAGAAAATATGGCCATCCAGGGCCAGAGCTGGGGCGGATACCAGGTTGCATATATGATTACACAAACCAACAAGTTCAAAGCAGCCGGCTCAGGTGCCCCGGTTGCCAATATGACCAGTGCCTATGGTGGTGTAAGATGGGGCAGCGGCATTACCCGCCAGTTCCAATATGAGCAGACCCAGAGCCGTATCGGCAAAGATCTGTGGAGCGGATTTGACCTTTATGTAGAGAACTCGCCTCTATTCTTCCTGCCTAATGTAACCACTCCGGTACTCATTATGCATAACGACCAGGATGGAGCTGTTCCTTGGTACCAGGGCATTGAGCTCTTTGCAGGTTTGAAGAGACTTGGCAAAGTTGCCTGGCTGCTTCAGTACAACAACGAGGAGCACAACCTTGAGGAGCTCCGCAATGCAAAAGATTTGAGCATACGTCTCGAACAATTCTTCAACCACTACCTTAAAGGGGCTCCAATGCCAAAATGGATGAAATACGGACGTCCCGCTGTAGAGAAGGAGTTTGACCTTGGATATGAACTCATCGAAGAGTAAAGTGCTGTTTTTCTGACAATAAAAAATAAAATCATCATATAATATGGCAAATAAACTATTTATAACAATGGCATTAACATCTGCGGTTCTGGCTTCTTGCTGTGGAGGCAAACAGGAGGAGACCGCTATCATTACAAAACAGCCCATTGAGGTTACCGACGGAAAATTCACTCCGGAGATAATGCACAGGCTCGGCAAGGTATCTGACCCTCAACTCTCTCCAGACGGATCTAAAATTCTTTATGGAGTAGGATACACCTCCATTGAGGAGAACAAGAGCAACAGGGAGCTCTTTATTATGAATGTTGACGGTTCTGAAAACCATCAGATTACAAAGAGTGCAAAGAGCGAGAACAACGCACGCTGGATTAACGGAGGTGACCAGATAGCATTCCTCAGAGGCGGTGAGATGTATGTGATGGATGCAAACGGAGCAAATGAGAAGAAGATCTCCGGCATCTCAGGTATGGATGCCTTCGAATTCTCTCCAGCAGAGGATAAGATTATCTATATCAGCTATATCAAGGCCTGTACCAAACCTACAGATATCCATCCTGATCTCGACAAGTCAAGCGGTCGTATCATCAAAGATCTTATGTACCGCCACTGGGATCACTTTGTAGAGGAGATTCCCCATACATTTGTAGCAGATTTCAATGGATCGGCGCTGTCTGGAGCTACAGATATCCTTGGAAAAGGAGAGGAGCTTTTTGAACTTCCTACCCTTCCATTCGGCGGTCTTGAGCAGCTTAGCTGGAGCCCTGACGGCAAATATATTGCCTACTCTTGCAGAAAGGTTGCCGGAAAAGAGTATGCTTTCTCTACAAATACTGATATCTATCTCTATAATGTTGAGACAAAAGAGACCACAAATCTCTCGGCAGGTATGGAGGGATACGATACCGAACCTCTCTTCTCTCCAGATGGAAAATATCTTGCCTGGATCAGTATGGAGCGTAACGGATATGAGGCAGACAAGAGAAGATTGTTTGTTGCAGATATGGAGGGGGTGTATGCCAACTTGTCGGGCAGCTCATTCAAAGAGTATATGAAAGAGCTTTCTGCTGACTACAAGTATAATGTAGAGGCTATTACCTGGTCTGCCGAATCAGACAAAATCTACTTCAACTCTTGTGTAAATGCCCTCACAGCACTTTTTGTTGTTGACTTGAACAAGGATTGCACAAAAGTTTACAAACAGAGAGCCAACGAGCCTACAGATGAGACCCACTATGGAAATGGCGTAAGACGCATAACTGCCGACGACCAATGGTTTGATTTTGACGGAGTGCAGGTTGCAGGTGATAAACTGATTACAACCAACAAGTGTATGATGCGCCCTGCAGAGATTGTATCTGTAAATATTGCAGACGGTAGCTGGAGCCAGTTGACATTCGAGAATGAGGAGACTCTCAAGAAATTGAAGACTCCTGCTGTTGAGCAGAGATGGATGACAACTATCGATGGCAAGAAGATGCACACCTGGATTGTATTCCCGCCTGATTTCGACAAGAACAAAAAATATCCAGCTATCCTGATGTGTCTTGGCGGTCCTCAAGGTACAATCAGCCAGGGTTGGTCTACAAGATGGAACTACAGATTGATGGCATCTCAGGATTACATCGTCATCCTTCCTAACCGCAGAGGAACAACTGCATTCGGGCAGGAGTGGTGTGAGCAGATTTCCGGTGATTATTGCGGACTGAATATTCAGGATTACCTCACATCAGTTGATGTTATGAAGAGAGAGCCTTATGTCGGCAAGGTTGCGGCAACCGGAGCAAGCTACGGCGGTTACTCAGTCTATTACCTTGCAGGTGTGCACCAGAACCGTTTCTCGGCACTCATTGCACACGCAGGCATCTTCAACCAGGAACAGATGTATATGATGACTGAAGAGATGTGGTTCCCTAAATGGGATAATGGTGGAGCCCCTTGGGATAATAACCCTACAGCAAAGAGACATTACAGCAACTCTCCGCACAAATTGATCAAAAACTGGAATACTCCTATTCTGATTACGCACGGAGAGATGGATTATCGTGTTCCTGTTGAGCAGGGTATGGCTGCCTTCAATGCAGCACAGATGATGGGTGTCCCATCAGAGATGCTCCTCTTCCCAGAAGAGAACCACTGGATTCTCAAACCTCAGAATTCAATTCACTGGAACAGGACATTCTTCAGCTGGCTTGACAAATATTGCAAATAACAGGCTGCTCTACAGGCACATACCTATATGGCACATAAGCCTGTAACTGACTGATGCTGTAACTGTATGAGGGCGTAGCGTAGACTATTGCCCTCATATTGTTTCCTGTACCCTTTGAAATACTCTTGATAACATCCTTATCACCCTCTTTAATGGCAGTTCTCATACGCTCCTTATCGGCAGCATCAAAATATATCACCTGCTTTACCATCAGTTCCTTGGTATATTTGCAGTAGATTCTCTCCACATTCTTTGAGAGGCCCACTAGCCCCAATATTATCATTGCCAGAGCGATACAGAATAACATAACCCCTACAAAGTAGATTCCCGACATTTTAACTGCAAGTACAGTTACAGCAATACCTGCCACTACCAACAATATAAAGAGTGATTTGCTTGTCTTTTTTGTATAAATATCCTCTGAAGATAGAATGCTCTCCTCTACATTTTTAAATTCGGTCATTGTATTTAAATTTTAATAAGTTAAGAAAAAGATAACGGCTCCAAAGGCAACTTCGCCCCGGAGTACAAATGAATATGACTTATAAATCCTATACAATCAACACCGGATTCTATTAATGGCGAGAATATAGTATTTTGATGAGAGATAACAGCCCGGCTCTTTCATTGGAGATGAAAAGAGTCTGCTTTTGCGGAAACGCGAAAAGAGAGTTGGACTGACCTTAATTAGATTACCATCCTGAATGGTTACGATACGTCTGCCACCGCCACTATAACCGCACCTTGTATATGACTGATATAACGGTGCTCTCTCCGCAATATGGCTGACTGTACCTGAAGCTATAAATCCGGTCTGATGAACCAGATGAAAATACTCCCTTGTTGAGTCGTGTAGTGCGCCCCCTCCGTTTCCATCAAGATAATTGCGCCCTACTGAAAACTCATCCTGACGGTTCCACTCACCGGCATCTGCTACAAAACCAAACCTCTCCCCCATACAGGCAAAGAGTATGGAGAAGAGGAATAGAATTATAACTGACCTTAAATGTTTCAACTTAGTGATAATGTTTAATTACTCTATAGGCTCCACTCGACACCATCCTTGGTATCCTTGACCTGAATACCAATCTCTTTCAATTTGTCTCTTATGTAGTCAGATTTGGCCCAATCCTTATTGGCTTTTGCCTCTGCCCTTTGGGCAAGTACCATCTCCATAAGGCCCTCTATCGCCTGCATATTGCCGTTGCCTGCGCTCTCTGCACCCTGCTCATCCTTTATACCAAGCACTCCGTCAAGAATATCTGTAAAGAGGAACTCAAGAATTGCCTTTTGTTCAACAGCAATGGCAATCTTTCCATCCTTGACACTATTGATGATTCTTACGGCATCAAACAGATGCGACAATGCAATCGGAGTATTGAGATCATCACACAATGCTGTATAAACATTCTCCCTAATCTGCTCCACCTCCTTGGCTATATCTGCAGTAAGGGCATATTTTGCATTGATCTCTGCCGGATTTGCTACAACCTTCAGACCTTTTATATCTTTGGCCGCCTGCATAATCCTCTTCAACCCCTTCTCAGCCGCCTGCAGTGCCTCATTACTGAAATCAAGAGTACTTCTGTAGTGAGCCTGAAGGATAAAGAACCTTACCGTCATAGGAGAATATGGCTGCACAAGTTTGGCGTGGGCACCATTGAACAGTTCATCAAGGGTGATGAAGTTGCCATAAGATTTGCCCATCTTCTTGCCCTCGATAGTAATCATATTGTTGTGCATCCAGTAATTTACGCCGCCTTTACCTCTGGAAGCTGTATTCTGTGCCAACTCACACTCGTGGTGAGGGAACATAAGATCCATACCGCCTCCGTGGATATCAAAGACTTCGCCAAGATATTTCTCGCTCATTGCAGAACACTCGAGGTGCCATCCGGGGAAACCGTCACTCCAAGGAGACGGCCATCTCATAATATGCTCTGGAGATGCCTTTTTCCATAGAGCAAAATCATACGAAGAGCGTTTGTCATCCTGTCCGTCAAGACTCCTTGTATTTGCATACATCTCATCAAGAGTCCTGCCCGACAACTTGCCATAAGCAAACTGTTTGTTGTATGCCTGAACATCAAAATATACAGAGCCGTTGCTTATATAGGCCAAACCCTTGTCAAGAATCTTCTGCACAAGATCTATCTGCTCAATGATGTGTCCGCTCGCACGCGGTTCTATACTTGGAGCATTATTGTTCAATTTGCGCATCGCATCGTGGAACTTGATGGTATAAGTCTGCACAATCTCCATAGGTTCAAGCTGCTCAAGCCTTGCCTTCTTTGCAATCTTGTCCTCTCCCGCATCGGCATCATTCTCCAAATGGCCCACATCGGTAATATTACGGACATATCTCACCTTATATCCGAGATGTCTGAACAGACGGACAAGCACATCAAAGGTAATTGTAGGCCTTGCGTGACCCAAATGGGCATCACCATAAACAGTTGGTCCACACACATACAATCCCACCATTCCCGGTGTTATCGGTTTGAAAATCTCTTTCCTACGGCTCAGCGTATTATATATTTGAATCTCTCTCTCCATAATACAGAATATTTAGACTGCAAAGTTAACAATTTAGTTCTTTAAAAGTAATTTATCTTCCACATTTCATCCACAAGAACCATATGAACTCCACATCAACCGCACCGGAGTCGAAGCATAGGCCGCTATTTTAAAGTAGCCGCCACAATAACCGGATTTGACTCCTCCGTCAATTCTGCAGCGACAGCCTTCATTTTTGCGGAGGAACTTTTTTCTGCATAATCTATAAAATCCGTTGCATCAATAATCTGATACATCTTATTGCCATTAACAGCAATCGGGAAGAATGGGGCACCGCCATCAATATCATTTCTGAAGCAGGCTTTCCCCTTCTCATCTTTCCCAATCTGGACAACTATGCCGTTGTTTTGACCGGCATTGTATTTGCCGAAGTGGAGCGGAAAGAGTGGCTTCAGCTCCTTTCCGTCATAATGATATATACTTCTCCAATTTTACAGGCTCCACAACATAGCGGCACTCCCCATTAGTGTCATAAGCCAGAATCTTCTTGGTTATATCTGTAACTATAAATGAACACCCCGCATCACTATATGAAACACTTCTGACTGCAACATACTCATCTTTTGACCGCCCCATTCTTGAAAATGAACCTGTCAGTTCACCCTTCTCTGAAAAGGTATAGAAGGGTTCGCCACCAAAGGTCATCGGCACCAGAGCAAAACCTCCATTTATAGCAATCATATTCATCTTGTTGAAATCGTGCAACAGTTCATCACCCGTATCAATCCTTATATAATCAATATCCGCTACAAATCTGCTCAGATTCACCTCTACCGGATTGCCGTCAAGAGCCTTTTCAACATCTATCTGATTGACTTCACTCTTGTTTTATTGAACGACAGGGACCACCAGTTTAAGGGCGAGAATCTCTGTTATCATCCTCTCTTCTCCTGATATGCCCTTATATTTGGAGTACCTCAATTTTCCGGTCACTTCAACAAATTCTCCCTTTTTGATCCGGCTGAAATCGGGCATTGATCTGGATGACCAGGCAACAATATTATGCCAGGATGTCTCCTCTTTCCACTCTCCGTTCCGGCTTTTATAGGTTTCGTGTGTTGCCAATGAAAACCTTATTACAGATCCTCCATTCTCCACATTAAGTATTCTTGGCTCCTGGCCGACATTTCCCTTCAATTCCACTTTGTTGATTGATTTTTCCATAATATTTACATTTAAATTTTTCTGCAAAATTGTGGCACAAAGGGATGGTTATCCATAATCTAAACGTTTATAAACGATTATAATCGGCTCCATTTTTTTAAAATCATAAAAGATATTTTTTAAACCATACAAATATGACCTCTCCCCTTTGTCGCATCAGACATACTTATTAAATTTGTATGGAGGTGAAGGTATATGGCAATAAGAGACAAAAAGAGAGAGTGCCCTGTATGCGGCAGTGCTGTCATAGGGAGAATTGACAAGATATTTTGTTGTGATGATTGCAGGATATATTACAACAATATCAGATACCGCAAATTTTCCAATCTTAAAAACAGCAACAGGTATCTTGCCGGTATATATGCAGATGCCGTAGCTTTATATGAAAACAATTCTCCATTTTTGCTCAAAATTCTGCGCAATATCTCAAAATTATGCAAAATAATATCTACTTTTGGATGTTCATTCAAACAACCGTTAAAATAGAAAAATATGTATAGAATTCTGCTTTTGTTTTGTGCCTCTGCACTCTTGGTTTCATCTTGCGTTGAGAATTCATCAAAATATCAGGCTTTATTGTCACAACTGGACTCTCTGCAGAATGAATATGGTATCCAGTCGGATGAATTGGATGAGATTTTTGCCACACTCAATGAGATTGAGGCAGGATTAAGTTCGATCAGAGAGAGCGAGAATATCATTGCAATCCAGTCTCAGAGTCAGGATGGCATGAATATTCCTGCCGATACAAAGAGCCAGATAAAGGAGGATATCAAATCTATCCAGAGTGCAATCCACCAGTATCAGGAGCAGATTGCCCAACTGAAGAAAGACAACAGAATAAAATCAGCCCAATTCCAGAAGAGGTTGAATGCCCTTTCAAAGGAGTTGAAGGAGAAGTCCGACATTATTGGAAATCTCACAAAACAGCTTGACGAGAAGAATGCCCAGCTGGAGGTAAAGAGCCAGGAGATTGCCTCTTTGGGTCAGGTTGTCTCAAACCTCAAGGAGGAGGTAAATGTTCTGAACATCGAGGAGAAGAAGTTGAGGGAGAAGGTGAGCGACCAGGAGAGGGCTCTCTACTCGGTTTACTATATTATAGGTACCAAGGATGAGCTTATCGAGGCTGATGTGATTACAAAAGGTGGTCTCTTCAAATCGGCAAAGGTATCATACCAGTCGGAGCAGAATACATTTGTAAGGATAGACTACAGGGAGATCTCTTCTATAAATACAAATGCAAAGAGGGCCAAGATTCTCTCAGTCCACCCTAAAGGTACATACTCTCTTGAGACCGACAAGGAGTCTGGCGAGACATCACTTATCATCTCTGATGCCGAGAAATTCTGGGAGCAGACCAAATATCTTGTCATCCAGACAAATTAGAATTTTTAATTTAATAATATAAATGTATATATCGTAACCTAGCTTATGAAGAGAATATTTCTATTTGTAACAGCACTTTGTGCACTTTTTCTAACATCTTGTAATTCAAGTAATATGTCTAATCCACTATTAGAAAAATCAAATCACAGATATAATGCTCCGGCTTTTGACAAGATAAAGGCAGAGCACTATCTTCCTGCATTCGAACAGGCCATTGCCGAGGGAAAAACCGAGATTGAGGCCATTGCCAACAACAGTGAAGCTCCAACCTTTGAGAATACAATTCTGGCACTGAATTATGCGGGAGAAAAATTGAACGGTGTTTCATCAATTTTCTTCAATATGATTGAAGCCGACACAAATGAGCAGATGCAGAAGACTGCAGAGGCAATATCTCCGGCCCTCACTGAGTACCAGATGTCTATTATCCTCAATGACAAGCTCTTTGAAAGAATCAAATCTGTTTATGATTCCAAGGAGTCACTCAATTTGGGTGAGGAGGAGATGAGACTTTTGGAGCAGACCTACAAGGAGTTCGCCAACAATGGTGCAAATTTGTCGGCTGAGGATAAGGAGAAGTTCTCAAAAATCCAGGAGGAGTTGAGCCTTCTGTCAATTAAATTCGGAAACAATGTATTGGCTGCAACAAATGCATTCATTCTCCATATTACCGATTCTACCCAATTGGCTGGTCTTCCTCAATATGTGATTGCTGCAGGAGCTGCCGAGGCTAAAGGAAGAGAGTTGGAGGGCTGGGTCTTCACCTTGCAATATCCAAGTATGGGACCATTTATGCAGTTCAGTGCAAACAGGGAGTTGAGAGAGAAGATGTGGAGAGCAAGCAATACAAAATGTGTTGGCGGAGAGTTTGATAACCAGGCAAATGTAAAGAGAATGGCTGAATTGCGTGCACAACAGGCCAAATTGTTGGGTCACGACAGATATTCAGATTATGCTCTTGAGGAGAGAATGGCAAAGAACACTGAGACCGTTGAGAATTTCTTGAATGATCTTCTTGTAAAATCTCTTCCATACGCAAAGAGCGATGTTGCTGCAATCCAGAAATATGCAAATGAGAATGGACTTGAGGGCAAATTGATGCCTTGGGATTTCTCATATTATTCGGAGAAACTTAAAAATGAGAAATATGCTGTAAATGACGAGCTTTTGAAACCTTATTTCAAACTTGAAAATGCACAGCAGGCAGTATTTGCATTGGCGGATTCACTTTACGGTCTTAAATTCATCCCTGCAAATGATATCCCGGGTTATCATCCGGATGTACAGGTATTTGATGTGCAGGATGCATCTGGAAGACATATGGCACTCTTCTATTCAGATTTCTATCCACGCGACAGTAAAGGCGGTGGAGCCTGGATGACAGAGTTCAGAGGCCAGAGTTTTACTAAGGAGGGTGTAGAAGAGCGTCCTTTCATCTCTATTGTATGCAACTTCACAAAACCTACCGAAGATGAGCCTTCTCTTCTTACATTCTATGAGGTTACAACACTTCTTCACGAGTTCGGCCACGCATTGCACGGAATCCTCTCTGAGGGTAAATATGGCAGCCTTACAGGAACAAGTGTTTCTCGCGACTTTGTGGAACTGCCATCACAGATTATGGAGAACTGGGCTACAGAGAAGGAGTTCCTTGCATCTTGGGCCAAACATTACCAGACAGGCGAGGTTATTCCTGACGAACTTATCAAGAAGATTATTGATTCCAAAAACTATAACAGCGGTTATCAGAGTGTAAGACAGCTTACATTCGGAATTACAGATATGGCTTGGCATACAATTACTGAACTTCCTGAGGAGGATGTTGTTGCATACGAAACTGCTGCCATCAAGGAGTGCCAGATTATGCCGGTAGTTGAGGGTGTTGCATTCTCCCCTTCATTCGGACACATATTTGCCGGTGGATATGCTGCAGGCTACTATTCATATAAATGGGCTGAGGTTCTTGAGGCTGATGCATTCCAGCTCTTCAAGGAGAAGGGAATCTTCAACAAAGAGGTTGCTGAGAGCTTCCGCAAGAATATTTTGTCACGCGGAAACATTGAGGATGCAGATGTACTCTACCGCAACTTCAGAGGCAGAGATCCTAAACCTGAGGCTTTGATGGAGAAACTTGGAATGGTAAAGAGATAATCTCTACCAAAAATAAATGAAAAGAGGCAGAACCGGTAGGCGGTCCTGCCTCTCTTCTTTATATGCCTGTGTCAGCCTTATTGAGGCTTAGCACCTGGTTCTATAGAATATCCAAAAGCTCTACAGTAAATACAAGAGCTGAGTATGGAGGGATTGACTGGCCTGCACCTCTCTCTCCGTATGCAAGATTGTAAGGGATATACAACTCCCATTTTGAACCTACCGGCATTAGCTGGAGAGCCTCAATCCAACCCTGGATAACGCCATTTACAGGGAATACGGCAGGCTCGTTTCTATCGTATGAACTGTCAAACTTCATTCCATTTGTCAAAGTACCCTCATAATGGCATTTCACCTGTTGCTCAGCTGTAGGTTTTGCACCCGTACCTTCAGTTATAACTTTATATTGCAAACCGCTTGGAAGTGTTACCACGCCCTCTTTCTTTGCATTCTCCGCCAAGAAGTTCTCGCCATCCTCTTTAATGGCCTTGAACTGCTCCTCCTGAAGTTTTGTAAAGTAGCTGTTCAAAACATTTTGAGCCTCCTCCTGAGACATCTCGCTCTCACCGGCAAGATAAGCTGCAACAGCCTTTGAAAACTCATTAACATCCAAATCCTTAATGCCCGATGCTATAATACTGTTGGCAATGTTCATTCCTAATGCATAACTCACTTTTTTCATCATCTCAATAATTATAATGTTATTTAATATTTCCTCTAATATTCCTAACTTTGACTCCAATTCAAACGATATGGAATCAATACAATATACCGGCACAAACTATCCCGAAGTGAAGGCATTTGCCAAAGACAAGATCCTCGCCCCATATTTCTGTATGGGCTTTTCAATGCTCTCCCTGATGACAAATGAGGGTTTTGTAACCGTCAATGAAGGTGATTATATAGTTAAGGATAGCGACGGCAACTTCTCTGTAAAACATTAGGCCGCCTCCGCCGCCATTTATCCCATACACTGATGCTCACCATCGCCGTGCGCGTGGCACCCCTCTCCGGAATCAGTTATCTTTCCGGCAAGATAGTTCCCTACCAATTCATCCACATTACCGGAACACCCTCTTATAACCTTGATATTGTTGGCACCCAACACATTCTTGGCACCATCGCCCATACTTCCTGCAAGCATTACAACAACACCCATATCTCTCAATATAGGAGCAATACCAGACTTGCAGCCGCAGCCTTGAGGTGACGGGTAATCTGTTCTGGAGGTAACTTTACCATTCTCAACTGTTAAAATTGTATAATGGTCGCAATGGCCGAAATGGTCATCAACCATATTGTTCCTGGTAGGAACTGCTATCTTCTCTATTTTATTGAATCTATACTCCATAATACTTTATTTTTATTGGTGCACAAAGATAGAGTATTTAAGAACAACTCCCAACCATCCGTTCCAATCTTTTCCCAATAGCCCCTTAATGCAAACGGGAAATAATTTTTATAGAAAAATCTTTCTCACTACCTTTGGAGAGAGTTC
Source organism: Candidatus Egerieisoma sp. (assembly GCA_045594125.1). Taxonomy (GTDB): domain Bacteria; phylum Bacteroidota; class Bacteroidia; order Bacteroidales; family UBA932; genus Egerieousia. The sequence continues at coordinate 97,388 of JAZNXX010000007.1, read as the reverse complement.
CCCGACAGATCATTTATACCATTTATCATATCTCAACAAGATGAAGATTACAGTTCTGATAGACAACCGCTCATCCAGCTGCCATAACGGAAATACCAAACAGGAAGAGTCTCCGGGAAATTGCCTCGGAAGTGCCGGCACACCATTCACAGAACACGGTCTTTCATTCTATATAGAGTTTGAAAATTTCAGGCTCCTGTGTGACACAGGAGCCTCCGGACAATTCATTTCCAACGCCAAAGAGATGGGCATCGACCTGTCCGGTATCGATTTCTGTTTTATCTCTCACGGCCACAGCGACCATTCCGGAGGTCTGGGCGCTCTGCTTGAGTATAACCCAAAATGCAAGATCTATCTTGCCGGGGAGATATTCAACAAGAGATATTTCTCACTAAGGAGCGGTAGGGCAAGGGAGATAAGTACAGACCATACAATAAAGGAGAGATACCCGTCCAACATTTCACCTCTTGAGAGAAGCTGCAAACTCTCAAACAATATCGCCTTTATAAAGAACTCGTATCATAAATTTCCCAGGCCCAAAGGCAACAGACATCTTATTAGCAAAGAGGAGGGTGAGTTTCAGGATGAATTTTCACACGAATTCTCCCTTGTTTTCAAGACTCCCGAGGGAGTTATAATCATCTCTCCCTGTAGCCACAACGGCATATTCAATATAATTGAATCTGCATTTGAATTTATGGGCTCAAGGAGGCTTTGTGCCTATATAGGCGGACTTCACCTCGTTGATGGTGAGGAAGAGCCCGGAGAGATTGAAGCAATTGCAACCATTTTTAAATCGGACTACAGCAATGCCAGACTCTTCACCTGCCACTGTACAGGAGAAAAGGCCCTCGGAATTCTCTCCGGGAGCCTCTCATCTGACAGATTCACCATTCTCTACAGCGGTTCCACACTCACCTTATAGAGATATTCCGCCCAAGAAATATGTCTGCATTGTGGATGGGTTCACACAATATTTGACAAACAGGGAAATTCCAAAATTCTCTGAAAACTTTATCTCCTTTGCAGCCTGCAGACTTATATCACAAACTGCAAAACTTGTTGCATTGTAGTAGTAGTCGGTATTCCAAGGTGTAAGACCGACTGTTCCTTGCCAGTCAATAGTGAGGAGTGTGAATGGAACATTCATCTCAAGATAAGAAGAATAGGCTCTCCTACCCTTTTTTGTTATACCGTCATAACCTGCAAAATTTGTACTCCAGGCCAGGCTCAGAGGCCCGAAATCATATCCTACTGTTGCCTCAAATATATGCGATGTTGAATTGGCACCATATTCAAAATATTTTGTACCATCGCCATAGAAAGCTGTCCAGCAATCTGTTATATTGGCAAAAAATCCTCCGTTCTCATAGCTCAATATAAGGTCAAACTCGGCTACATCATCTTTTGTAAAGCCAAATGAACCAAAAACTTCGAGCGAGAAACCGTGATATGAGAGCCAACCAGAAGGCTGCACACTTGCATTGGCATAATTCTGGCCTCGCCAAAGATATTTGCTCACAAATTCAACCCCACCTCCGGCTTCCAATTTCTCCTGTGCCTGTAAAGGTGCTGAAAGATTTAACAAAAAGAGGGATAAAAGCAGACCTTTTACCCACTTGGCTGGGTTTGTAAAGATGGATCTTTTCATTGTTAAAACTTTATTATAGGATTAAAGACTATTCAGCACTCCATTCAAGGAATCCCCCTTCAAGATTGATGACAGAGTATCCCGACCCAATCAGTTGTTCTCCTGCCATCAAACTTCTTCTGCCGCTTCTGCAGTATAGCGCCACCTCCTTGTAGGCCGGTACTGCCGAGAGAACATTATCCACAAACAGAGAATCTCTCACATCAAAATTGAGGGCCCCATCAATATGGCCTTCCGCAAACTCTCCAACGGTCCTCACATCAATAAGCACCACTGAAGTATCCTTTATAATCTTCCGAAACTCTTCAACACCAACACTCCTGATCTCTTTTACAGGCTCCTTTACAGCTGTTCTACAAGAGGCAAGGAGCAAACCTGCGGCTAAAATTGTGAGAACTCCTCTCAAAATTGCAATCATATTTTTCATATCCGGCTATTCTGTTCATCTGATGCAGGCAAATAGTGCCTTCCAATGAGTTCTGCCAATTTCTCATAAATCTCCGGCACGCATTTTTGACACATATTATGGTCATAAGTAGCAAGCTCCAACTTTCTCAGAGAGATGTGCGCCTGATGAATCTGCTCTTCAAGCCTTGCAATGTAGTTTCCAATACGGCCTCGCTCCAATTTGAAGCCGGCCATCTTTCTTACTCTTCTCAATGTCTTCCACCGTTGGATGAAAGATCCCTTCTCTTCTGCCTGATGGGCAACGGTGGCTGCCTCAAGCAGCGCAGTCAACTCCTCTATATCCCTTTTTGCAGAAGAGACTCTAATCTCCCAAGGACGCAGATAAGCCCTGCTCTTCTGTGCCAGCACCACAGGGTCAAGAAGCTCCTTTATCAGCTCCCTGTTTTCATTGCAGAGAGAGGCCAATACCCTAAGTTCTCCATAAAACACACTCTTGTCTGCCCTCTCTCCATCAGACAGCGAAGAGCCTTCAGCCCAACACTTGCCATAGAGCTCCCCCTCCTTTGAGATATTGTACTTTACAGTTTCATAATCACTAAGTTCAGACAAAAGGCCGTATGCCCTGGCCAAAAAGATCAAGGGATACTCCTTTTTCTCAATAATGTATTTGAGATCCTTTATGGAGAGTCTTATTCTGTCAATTATATTTTCGAGCCAGCAGTCGGCAACTCTTCTGTTCATTGATATCCTACTCCTCAGGGTACAACAGATAAGGTTTGCGCTGCTCCTTGAAGTTTGCAACATCCTCACTCCACATAGCCTTGATCTCAGCTGCAGACTTGCCCTCCTTGATCATCTTTCTTACATAATCCCTTCCGGTCTCCAATTCAAACATTTTACGGAAGAAGTGGTCATCAAGATTGAGGTTGTTATAGGCATCAATCACATACTCAAGATTTACGCCATTTGCATTGATCTCCTCTATTGACGGATTTGTCCTCAAATCCACACCATAACACTCCTTGTTGAGTTGAGGAGGATTCTTTGCTCCAGGAATGCTGCGTGGAACAAACGAGAATGAGTAGCCCTTCATATTAGGGTGTCCATACATCTGGAATGCCTTGTCGGTTCCACGGCCCAAACTTACAGGTGTTCCCTCAAAATAGCAGGTAGAAGGATATAGATATATCGAACGCATATCAGGAAGGTTTGGAGATGGTTTGATAGGCAATCTGTAGAGTTTTGCGTGAGTATAGTTCTTGCACTTCACAACATAAAGGTCGCATTTTACCTTGTCACGCAACCAGCCTTCACCATTGGCCATCGCAGCAAGCTCACCTAATGTCATACCGTGAACAATTGGAATAGGCAGCCCGCCGACTCCCGATTTGTATTTCATATCAAGGATAGGTCCGTCAACATAGAATCCTATCGGATTAGGACGGTCAAGCACAATAAACTTCTTGCCTTCTTCAGCACAGTTAGCCATCATATTTACCATTGTAACATAGTAGGTATAGAAACGGACTCCAACATCCTGCAAGTCAAAAAGAAGTACATCAAACTGATCCATTGTCTCCTTTGAAGGCTTCTTCTCCTTTCCGTCATACAATGATCTGATTGGAACTCCGGTCTTTGCATCAACTGAGTTTGCCACAAGTTCACCAGCATCAGCATCGCCTCTGAATCCATGCTCAGGAGACATTATACAGGTCACATTTACACCAAGTGCAATAAGAGTATCCAACACGTGTGACTTCTCTGTAACCATTCCTGTCTGGTTTGACAAGATACATACCTTCTTGCCCTGCAACAAAGGAAGATACTCCTCCACAGACTGGGCTCCTGTAATGATGTCGGTTGCATAGTTGATCTGCTCCTCACCAGGAAATGAAGCTATGGCATTGGAAACCGGTGCCGATTTTGAGACAGTATCTCCTGTCTGGGCAAGATCCAATGTGTTGGTAATCTTTCCACAATGTTCACAACTGTTTGAACACGAAGTCAGGGTAAGTGCAAATGCAGCTACCGCAGCAAAAAGAGATCTTAAATTCATAATTCCAAGTTTTATTTTTACCTATTTTCTTTCAATGACTGATACTATCTTTTCCGTTGCCCCCAAATTGGACTTGACATACGCAGTACAGAGACTGCCCTTCTCATCCAGCACCTTGGCAACATTCACAAATGTCTTGACAATTGTATAGAGTTCTCCCTGATTCCTGACAGATACAGCACCTCCCAATCCTACAAGATCCACAGCCTCCTTGAATTTCTTGTAATTTGGTCCGAACAATACAGGACATCCATATGTCGCTGCCTCAAGGATATTATGAATGCCCACTCCAAAACCTCCTCCAATGTAGGCAACCTTACCATACTTGTAGAGCGACGATAGGATTCCTATGCAATCTATAATCAGCACATTTGCCTCTTTGAGGCTTTGCACGGCCTCCTGTGGCAAAACAGACTCTCCGTCACACCCTTTAACACCTCCGCACAACTCGCCGAATTGCGAGAACTTCACCACCTTGAACCCATTTGAGACAAAAGTATTCTCAACAGAGGCAATCCTCTCTGTCCCAATTTCGTGAGGAGCGATAACCACTCTCGTTCTTGGAAAATTTTTGAGTACTCCGGCCAAAAGTTCCTCATCAGGGCCCCAACTGCTTCCGGCAACTATTGTAAAGCCATTTTGGGAAAAACTCTCTATTACAGGGAACCCTTTACTGCTTTCTGTTATCTTGTGAACCCTGTCAAAACGGGTATCGCCACATATCATCACATTCTCGGTAACACCTATTCCAGCAAGCAATTCTGCAGAGTTCCTGTCCTGCACAAAGAACCTTGTATAGCAGCTGAGCATTCTTCTGAAAAAGCCTCCATACCACTTGAAGAAGTGCTGTGTCGGGCGGAATATTGCAGCAACTATATAGGTCTCTACATTATTGCGTTTCAACTCAATAAGATAGTTGTACCAAAATTCATACTTTATGAATATTGCCTTGACAGGCTTGACGATTCCAATAAATTTGCGGGCATTTGAAGTTGTATCTACAGGCATATAGAAGACCCAGTCCGCCAATGGATAATTTTTACGCAACTGATAACCGCTTGGAGAGAAGAATGTAAGGAGGATTTTATACTCAGGTTTCTCCCTCTTGTACCACTCTATTATCGGACGGGCCTGCTCAAATTCACCGACAGAAGAACAATGTACCCAGATAATTTGGGAGCCGGAACCTTTCACGCTCTCCTCTATTCTCTTTAAAAGGCCCTTCTGCCCCTGGTGGAAGAGTTTGGCCTTTGGATTGAATAACCCTACAATACCTGTAAGAAGGTAGTAGAGTTTTATAGCTATGTTATATATAATTTTCACGAAAATCCCAAAATTCAATAAATCCAAAAGAAAAAGCGAATTTATATATTTTAAATAAATTTTAAAATATAAATTTTGCTTAACTTGCGGAAAATTTGATTTGTAGCACATACAAAAGGTAACACCAGATGAAAAAGAGTTTTGAAGCTGTTGGAGAATATTGGCTGCTGATGGTCCGCGTCTTCCAGAAACCGGACAAATGGAGAATTTTCTGGAAGCAGTATGCTGTTGAGGCATATAAACTTATACTTGATTCTATTCCGATTGTGGCCATCATATCCGTCTTTATTGGAGCGGTAATTGTCATCCAGACTGCAAACAATATGGATAACCCTTTCATCCCAAAGATGTATATAGGCTATATGGCCAGGGAGATGCTCGCACTCGAGTTCTGCTCCACAATGGTTGCTCTTATACTTGCCGGAAAGATTGGTTCCAACATTGCATCCGAGATAGGAAGTATGCGCATTACCGAGCAGATTGATGCGATGGAGATGATGGGCGTCAACTCCGCAAACTACCTCATTCTGCCTAAAATTGTCTCTGCCACAACTCTCTCTCCGTTCCTTATGCTTATGAGCTTTATGGTGGGACTTTTTGGAGGAGCACTCATAATCTTCCTCACAGGCATTATAAACTTCAGCCAATATGTGGAGGGTCTGCAGTTTGCATTCAAACCGTTCTACATATATTACAGTATGACAAAGATTGCCGTTTTTGGATTCATCATCACCTCGATTGCCTCCTACTACGGCTACTATGCCAAAGGGGGATCGCTCGGCGTAGGCCGCTCCAGCACAAAGGCAATTGTCATAAGCAGCGGACTTATACTTGTTTTCAATCTTGTCCTTACCAAGTTGATGCTTTAGTGGATATAAAATCAGAAGAGATGATAGAAGTTAAAAATTTATATAAAGAGTTTGACGGCAAAACCGTACTGGAAGATATCTCCATCTCATACAGACCGGGTGAGTGTTCACTTATAATTGGAGCGAGCGGATCGGGAAAGACTGTCCTTCTAAAGAGTATTGTTGGGCTTCACCAGCCTGAAAAGGGTGAAATATGGTATGGCGACAAACTCTTTACCTCTATGGGACAGAGGGAGAAAAAGGAGTTGAGAAAAGAGATAGGGATGCTTTTTCAAGGAAGCGCACTCTTTGATTTTGCCACTGTAGAGGAGAATATAATGTTCCCTATGAACTTCTTTACCGACTGGAGCTACGAAGAGAAACTCGAACGGGCAAACTTCTGTCTGAAAAGGGTAAATCTTGTAAATGCCAACAAGAAGATGCCTTCTGAGTTGAGTGGAGGTATGCAGAAAAGGGTTGGAATAGCCAGGGCCATTGCCTTGAATCCCAAGTATCTCTTCTGCGATGAGCCCAACTCGGGACTTGACCCCACAACATCAATACTTATAGACCGCCTAATCCAGGAGATTACCCAGGAGTACAAGATTACCACCATCATAAATACACACGATATGAACTCCGTAATGGAGATCGGCGACAAAATCGGTTTTATATATAAAGGCCATAAACTTTGGGAGGGAAACAACGGTGAAATCCTACACTCCGATTGCAAGGAGCTGAATGATTTCGTCTTTGCATCAAAGATGGCCCAACAGCTTAAACGCTATATTTAACGGCATTAAGATCAATACTCTATAAGAATCTCCCTGGTATCCTGGGGAGTTACGGTTATCTTTACCCTCACTATATCTTCAGGCAAAAGTTCCTCAACCAGCTCGGGCCACTCTATCAGCGAAAGGCCGTCGCCGTTGAAATATTCGTCAACCCCAATGTCATACGCCTCCGAAAGACGGGATATCCTGTAAAAATCAAAGTGATATATCGGAAAACCTTTGGCTGCCCTATATTCATTGACTATGGTAAAAGTTGGGCTGTTTACAACATCCTCTACTCCCAGAACCTTGCAGATTGCAGTTATAAAGGTTGTTTTGCCTGCACCCATATTGCCATAAAATGCAAAGACATTGCTCTGTGCATCACAACTGGAGATATACTCCACAAACTCCTGTGCCGCCCTCTCTATATCGGCAACCCCATTGACAACAATACTCTTTTTAGCCATAATTATCCATATAAAAAACGACGGCCCCAAATGACATCAGATTAGCTCCAACCTCTCTTCCCTGAATTGAAGGGCCCCCGAAATATGCTCCAAAGATATAAAATCCTTTCCATCTAAGTCTGCTATCGTCCTTGATATTTTGAGAATTCTCCCGTATGCTCTTGCAGAAAGCCCCGATCTTGAGATAATCTCACCCATAAACCTCCTCTCCCTCAGCTGCAGCTTGCAGTAGATATCCAGTTTTCCCGCAGGTATTGAGCCATTGACAGAAAATGGCTCTCCCCTATACCTTAAATTCTGGATCTCCCTGGCCCTGGCCACTCTGGCTGCAACCTCACAGCTCGGTTCTCCCCTCTCCGGTCCTGCAATTTCCGCCCCTGTAACGGGCTCCATATAGAGGTGCAGATCTATTCTGTCCCTGATAGGACCCGATATTCTTGAGCGGTACCGTGATATAGCAGATGAACTGCAGCTGCAACTCTTCACAGGGTCTCCCAAATAGCCGCAGGGGCAGGGGTTCATTGTTGCCAGCAGGATAAAATCTGCCGGCAGGATATATTTGCTCTTTACCCTGCTTATCTGAATGTAGCCATCCTCCAGCGGTTGTCTCAAAAGTTCTATTACAGGGCGGCTGAACTCTCCGAATTCATCAAGGAAGAGCACACCGTTGTGAGCCAGCGAAATCTCTCCCGGCTCCACCCATTTGCCTCCACCTGCCATAGATATTATGGTTGAGGTATGGTGGGGAGCCCGGAAGGGTCTCTCCCTCATAAAACCGCTCCGGTTCTTCAGCAATCCCGCTATTGAATAAATTTTACTCGTCTCCACCGACTCTTTTTTTGTCAATGGTGGCAATATGGAGGGCATACTCTTGGCCAACAGGCTCTTACCACACCCGGGAGGGCCTATAAGGGCAATATTGTGTCCGCCTGCAGCTGCTATCTCCATTGCATACTTGGCCTTGGTCTGTCCCCTGATATGGGCAAAATCATAATTGCCGTAGAACCTTTCATTTCCAGCAATTCCAACCTCTCTATCCTCTTCTCTTTTTCCTCCTGAAACAAGATGACGCGATGCCTTATCCGGCCTTGAGAGAATGGAGATGACATCTCCCAGATTTTCAGCTCCAAAGATTGGGATATCTTCCAGTTCAGCACACTCGGCTGCGGTTGATTTGGGGAATATACACCCCGAATAACCGGCCTTTGCAGCCTCAACTGCAATTGGAAGTGCACCCTGAAAATCTCTAAGGGTTCCATCAAGAGCCAGTTCACCCATAATTATGAATGAATTGAGCCTCTCCTGCTGAATATCTTCGGAGTCCAATTGTCCTGATGCGGCAAGAATTCCGACGGCTATGGCCAGATCAAAGGATGACCCCTCTTTCCTGATATTGGCAGGGGCCATATTGATTATTATCTTCTTGCCCGGAATGCGGAAACCGAACCTATTCAGAGCCGCCTCAATCCTCTGCTGGCTCTCCTTCACCGCACTGTCGGGCAACCCGACAAGAAAAAAAGATATGCCCGCCATCACCTCCACCTCAACAGTTATTATGGTGGTCTCCATTCCTATACAGCTGGCACAATAAACTTTACACAACATAAAAAAACAGATTTCAAAATTTGGGTAAAAATAGTTACCTCAATTCTGAAACCTGTTTATGTAGGTAAAAAATAGGTTTTGTATCCTAAATTTCTATAATTTTAAAATTATTGCTCCAATAATTTTTTTTTAGAATTTGAATCTCAAACCGATTGCAGGCATAATTGCACTCTTCTTGTATTTGCCATAGAAGTTACCGCTGCCTGAAGGACAATATGTGTGCATTGTCTTGCCGGTCAAATATGCAAATGCCAAGTCGATGGTCATAAATTTTACTGGAGACAATGAAGCACCTGCAGTTGCACAATAGGTTAGCGCACTTGGTGTCTCAGGATTGTAATTCTCCTCCTGTACCGGTGGAGTATCAATATAGCTTCCCAATCTTACAGTTGCAAAGTCTGAAACAACATACTCTGCACCAATTCTCACTGCAAAAGAGTCCTCGTAACCCTTGTGGCTTGCCAATGTGTAGTTTCCTGCCGACTCGTCAAATTTTACAACCAATGTCTCATATGCACTCCAGCCTGTATATTGGAACTCACCTGTAACAGTCCAATCCTTGGTTGGTTTGTATGAAACTCCCAAACTGTAGATGCTTGGGATAGGAAGTGATGCAGAGAAACCTGCATCATCCAATGCATCCATCGATTTCAACTGTTTCTGCTGTGCAATGATTGAGGTCAAATCCAATTTTGAAGCAATTGCTGGAGGAAGTACACCGGCAAGTTTAGCCAAATCAAGATTTGCAAATGTCTCCAATACATCCTCTGTATGGTCGTTTGCATAGTAGATATCAGCCTCTCCATCCTCTACAGACATCTTTACCTTTGACCTGTAGGTAGCACCGATTGTCACCTTCTCAGATACATTGAACATAACACCCAAGTTAACACCAACAGATACTTTTGAGTTGCCCTCCAACTCAATTCCTGCCAAATCTTTGCCAGCAGGCAATGCCTGGATAGCTGCAGCCATTCCTCCCATAGATGGAATCATCGATGACATAGAGCCTGCAAGTGCTCCCAACTGGTCAAATGCACCTGCTGCAACCAAAGCCTTCTTCTGCGAGAAACTTCCAAAATCTATCATAAGACCTGCACCTACACTTACCACATCTCCAAATTTGTATGAAACTGTAGGCTGGATGCTGAATGCCTTCAAAGAGACCTCCTGGATAAGAGATGAGCCTTTCCAGCTGTCAGGCCATACCAATGAGTTTCCTGCAGGGTTTGTAATGCTCACACCTACAGCTAGATTTGAACAAGGTTTGTATCCGAAATACCCGAATATTGGGGTACTTAGCGGATTATCTGTCTCAGCTTTGTATCCGTTATGGCTATACTTCACCTTTGAGCTGATTCCTGTAACACCAAGAGAGATATCCCATTTGGAATCCATATATGCCATACCTGCAGGGTTGAACAACATACTCTCCGCACCAAGTTTCAATGCAGTACCGGTATGACCCATACCTGACTGTCTTGCACTCTGGCTGTTGATCTGGTAACCCTCTGCAAATGCAGGCAATGAGATGGCACATACCGCTGCAAGGGTCATTGCTCTTTTGGCAAAAGCCTTAAAAGTCTTCAAGTTTTTCTTAATCATCTTTTTCTATTTTAGTTTAAAAACGGGCGCAAAGGTATATAAATTTATTTAAATATACAATTTTTGACTCAATGATCATAATTATCAATATATCAGTATATTAAAAATATACCTTCACAAAATCCATTATGTTTGCCCCGAATATCTTAATTGTTGTTCATCTCAACTATATCAATAGGGCGTTCGGTATTATCCTCAAGAAGATATTTTGAGAAGTGGTCTGCCATCTTCCAGAAGAAATACTCTGTCATATCGCCGAATCCGTGTCTCTGACCAGGCAATACAAGCATATCAAATCTCTTGTTGGCTCTGATAAGGGCATTCACCACTCTCAATGTTCCGCCAGGGTGAACATTGTTGTCGATATCTCCTGTAATAAGCAACAGATGACCCTTCAGATTCTTTGCCAGCTGCTGGTTTGTATTGATACTGTACTTGAATGTAGTATCGCCCTTTGCTGAGACCTCTTCAAGAACACCGTGGTGCTGCTCACTCCACCAGCGGTTATAGATTGAGTTGTCGTGGTTACCCGCACAAGAGACTGCCGCAGTGAAGAAATCAGGATATTTCAAAATGGCTGCAGTCGACATAAATCCTCCGCCTGAATGGCCGTGGATACCAACCTTCTTGCCATTGATAAACGGATAGCGGGCTGCCAGCTGCTGTACAGCAACTTTTTTATCCTCCAAACCATAATCTCTCAAGTTTCCATAACCGAAGTTGTGGTACCATTTTGAGCGGTTAGGGTGGCCACCCCTGTTGCCAACAGTCACAACAATGAATCCAAGTTGTGCAAGACGGTCAATTCTATCCATCGACTTGCTCCAGGAGCTGTTGTTTGCCTCAGTCTGAGGGCCAGGATAGACATACTCAATAATAGGATAGTGCTTTGTTGAGTCAAAATCAAACGGTTTGTACATAACGCCGTAAAGATCTGTAATTCCATCACCTGCCTTAACTGTAAAGATTTCAGGGAATTTGTAACCCTGTGCAAAGAGCAGGCTCAAATCAGCCTCTTCAAGATCCATAACCTTACGGCCGGTGTTGTCGTAAAGTGCACTCTTAGGGGCTGTATCCACTCTTGAATATGTTGTTACAAAATATCTGTTGTCGTCGCACATCCAGATCTTCTCATTATCATAGTTGCCTTTGTTGAGAAGTTTCATATTTGAGCCGTCGAGATTGATGCTGTAGAGATGGAGATAGTATGGGTTGATGCTCTTGTCAACGCCACAGGCTGTAAAGTAGACAACCCGTTTTGCATTATCTATACCTATTACCCTGTCTACGTGGAAATCACCTCTGGTAATTCTGTTCTTCAATGTACCGTCTGCACCATAGAGATAGAGGTGTGCCCAGCCATCCCTCTCCGACCAGTGCACAAGTTCAGCTCCATTATTTACAAATTCAAGGTTTCTCTTCTCCACATAGGTATTGAGGCGCTCCTCAATTACAACAACAGAGCTGTCGGAAGCCACATCCACTCTACATATATCGAAACGTTTTTGGTCACGGCTTGTACGGACATAGTAGAACTCAGAATTGTTGCCGAGCCACTTCATTGAGTAGAAGTCGTTATAGGCATCCTTCTCCAAGAATGGTGCAGTCTCAATTCTCAATGCCTGATCCTTGAATGCATCACTCTTGATCACTTTAGACTCCTTCTTCTCCCAATCAAAGAGATAGAGATACTCTTTGGCACCCGGCTCTCCAGGCATCTGATATTTGTATGCCTCAAGTTTTGGGCGTGGATTTGCCAATACATCAATCACCCACAAATCCTTGATCTTGCTCCTGTCTGAACGGACAAGAGCGAAATGTTTTGAATCGGGTGACCAGATTGCATAACAGCCTCTCCTCTTATTCAAATCCTCCTCTGTTGCATAGGGGTTTGTCTCCCTTGCGTTTCCGTATGAAAAATCTGCTGTACCATCTTTGGTGAGCTGGAACTCCACAATTGTCGAATCCTTCTCATCCTCCATAGCCTTCTTGAGATTCTCCATATCCATATACCAGATATTATGCCCCTTGACAAAGAGTGCATACTTTCCGTCAGGAGAGATGTTTGCCCAACGCGGATAATCCTTCTTTGCCTCCTGCTCTGTGATATCGGCAAGTTTTCCGCTTGCTATATCATATTGGAAACGGAATATCTTGTTCTCCTTTTTCTCTCCGCCTTTTTTGCCCTCACTCTCTCCCTTCTTCTCCTTCTTAGGCACCATCAGCGAGCTCTTTATCTCAAATGTAAAATATTTGTCATCAACAAGTTCAATCTTCTGCAATGGAAGATGAAGTGCATCAAACGGATCTTTTGTCATCTCTGTTATCCGGGATGCAAGCTGCGCCATATCCCATATTTCCCGTTTTGTTCCCGCTACAGGGTCAACGATGTAGTACTTTTCGCCCTGGCTGGTCTTGTAGCTGTACCAGAATTTGTTTGAATTCTTGAACCAATTGGGCTTTATAGCGGTGGAAAAGACCATCTTTCCAACCTTTTTTGACGAAAAACGTTCAGCCAACTCATAATTGGCCTTGGTAACAGGCGTCTGTTGCGCCATCATTGGGAAATGACAATATACAGCCACTCCCAAAAGGATGATTGTAAATAGTTTTTTCATATTATTATATATTGATTTTTTATTTCAGAAGCTACTGTTACAGATCGGCGGGTCTGAGGATACGGGGCCACTCACCAACCTCCATATCCTTTATGTTTCCCTCCTCGATTCTGAATCTCAAGGCAGTCCTCACATTATGAAATCCCTGAATTCCTGCCGCACCCGGATTTATTGTGAGCATATTGAGTTTGCGGTCATTAATCACCTTCAGAATATGGGAATGACCACAAATGAAGATATCAGGTCTGTGTGCATATATCAGTTGGATAGCCTTATAATCATATCTCCCCGGATATCCTCCAATATGCATCATAAGCACCTTCATTCCCCCAACTTCAAACCATTGGACAGGTGGCACGGCAGCCCTCACACTCTTGTCGTCACAATTGCCATATACGCCCTTAAGCGGCTTGAATCCGGCTATTGCATCCAGAGTCTCTATATTGCCGAAATCACCGGCATGCCATATCTCATCGACAGGCTCAAAAAATTTGCGTAAGGCATCATCAAAGATACAGTGGGTATCTGATAGCAGGCCAATATATGCCATAGTGGAGCTGTTTGAGGTTAAGGGACTACAATTTTATTACTATCTTCTTTTTGTAAAGCACCATTGCCATTGCTGTGAATACAGCCACATATACAAGGGCAAATATGAGTGATGAGATCTCATTATTTTCGCCCACAATTGCCACACAGACATTGTTGTAAAACCAGGAGAGCACACTCCACGATTTCTCGGTAACTGTACCGTCGGCAAGAATAACTGCACTCTTCCATTTGATCATCATTCCGAGAATCTTGGCAAACAGACCTGCCATTACAAATGCAAATAGCGGGTTCATACCCAAAGCTTTGAATGGTGTAAAGACTCTCTCTTTCCCCTTTATGTCGATGAAATAGATGAAGAATGCCAACATAACAATGCTCCATCCACCTGCATACAATACATACGAACCTGTCCACAACGCCTTGATTATAGGATAGCAGATGCTCCAGACAAGACCTCCGGCTATACAGCACAATCCTACAGTATAGAGTTTTGCAACCACCTCCATCTTGTTTTCGGTCTGACGGATCATATTTCCTATAACATATCCCAACAGAACCGTTGCTGCACCCGAGAGCGATCCCAACAATCCCTCCGGATCGAATGGTATTCCAAATCCTTTATAAATATGATCAATGCCAAAGATTGCAATATCAATATCATCTGCGCCCTGCCCGGCAAGTGAAAAGGCTCCGGCCGCTCCATTTACCGATTCGGCAGACGAATCTCCAATAAGATAGAGGATAATCCAGTGAAGCACCATCAGCAGACCCATAGCTGGAATTATCTTCTTTGTACTCTTTAGCCATAGCGCAACAAATCCACCCAAAACATAACACATTGCAATCCTCTGCAGCACACCTATCGTTCTAACGTGCTCCCAACGGTAGACAAAATTCTCCCATACCGAAAGGTCGGCTTTAGGACTCATAGGATAGAACGGGAATGCATTGAGACCAAATCCCACAAGGAAGATTAATGCTCCCCTTATAAAGAGTTTCTTGAGGCTCTTTGATGTGAGTCCTTCACTATATTTTGCAAATGAAAAGGCCATTGCCGCTCCAACAACAAAGAGGAAGAATGGGAATACAAGATCGGTAGGTGTGCATCCTGCCCACTTTGCGTGTGCCAATGGGGGAAATATATGGGCCCAGGAGCCCGGATTGTTGACAAGGATCATACCTGCCACTGTCATACCCCTCAAGACATCAAGGGCTACATATCTGTTTGCTTTAATCTCTGCCATAATGGAATAGTTAGGTTAATGTACTCTGTTAAGGGCAACAAAAGTAGTAAAAAAAGGGGAGCTTCTCAATAAATATGTTATCTTTGTCACCTATGGAACTCTTTTATTCATCGGATATAAACGGCAATACACTACTTCTCGACCAGCAGGAGAGCCTTCACTGTACAAAAGTGCTCCGTCACCGTTCAGGAGATCTTGTCAATGTGATTGACGGCAAGGGTAATCTGATGAATTGCAGGATTATGGAGATTAAAAAGGATTCCGCCCGGCTGGAGATATTAGAATCCATACCGGGGTTCGGAAGCCACAGATACCACCTCACAATGGCTGTGGCGCCAACCAAGAATATCGACAGGTTTGAGTGGTTCCTCGAAAAGGCTGCCGAGATAGGTGTCGACAGAATTGTTCCGGTAATCGGCGAACATTCGGAGAGAAAGATTCTCAAAGCGGAACGGTGCAACAAAATTCTCCTATCTGCAGTCAAACAGTCGTTGAAGGGAGCGCTGCCTGCGATGGAAGAGTGCATCTCCCTTAAGGAGTTCATACTCTCCACATCTGATGAAGATTGCAGCTCCGCCAGTAAAAATCTGAAACTTATTGCCTATTGCGGTGAGGCAACCAAACTCTCAATAAGGGAGGCTGTTAAGAACCACCTCAACAGTTCAGAAGAGTTGTCGGTTACAATATTGATAGGCCCCGAGGGTGACTTCTCTCAACAGGAGGTTGGACTTGCCCTTGAGAATGGCTTCATCCCGATTCACCTTGGAAAATCAAGATTGAGGACAGAGACCGCCGCCCTCTTTGCCTGCGCAGAGATCTACTCCATTTTGGGAGAGTGAAACAGATTTCCCTCACAATATCTGAGCTCCATCAGTTTCTGAACTCTATAGGACCTCTGTCTGATTTTTGCAGGTTTTATCCCCTTATTATCTCAATCTCGCTTCCTACTCCAACCTTGATTATCTGGGAAGGGGCACCGGTAGCATCTTTTTCACAGAATTGTGCAACTATGTGGTCTACTCCCCCCTTTATCTTTGGTGATATCTCCTCAAATGAGGATGGAGTGGGTTCTCCTGCAATATTTGCAGAGGTTGAGACTATAGGTCTGCGGAATTTCCCAATCAGCCTGGTACAGAAATCACTCATAGGAACCCTGATGCCAGCACTTCCATCTTCCGCTATCACATTTTTTGCCAGACCTGTTGCATTTGGATAGATGATTGTCATCGGCTTGTCGTTCACCTCAATCAGAGAGACTGCAATCTCCGGCATCTCCTCCACATACCGGCAGACCATATCTATATCTGAAGCCAGAGTTATCAGGCTCTTGCTGCCTGCCCTCTCCTTGAGTTTGAAAACCCTCTCTACAGCCTCCTCATTTGTTGCATCGCAACCGATTCCCCAGACTGTATCTGTAGGGTATAGAATTATACCGCCTCTCTTCAAGACTTCAATCGCTGCATCAATCTCTCTGTTCATAAGTATCTCTTTTATATTTATATAATTATCTCTGCACTTATAGGATAGTGGTCGGAGTAGTCCAACCTGTATGTTTTATGGCTGATCCCCTCAAACTGGCTCGGGAACAATATATAGTCAATCCTCAGCAACGGCCATACAGGGGCATAGGTTCCTGCAAATCCGCCACCGCTCTCCCGGAAAGAGTCTTTTCGCCCTTTTGAGAGTTTATGGTAGGTGTACGAAATGGGAGTATCATTGAAATCTCCGCAAATGATTGCAGGATAATGGCTATTACCGATTGTTTCAAGTATCTTGTCAACCTGTTCCGTCCTCTTTATGAAGGTTCCCTTCATCTTCTCGTGCACCTCAACAATCTCATCACGAATCTCGTCCGAACGATAATCACTCGAATATAGATTTTTCAAGAAACCTGTAAATGAGACATTATACGATTCCAGATGGTTATTGTAGACTCTTATCTTGCTTCCATAATGGTCTATATCAACATAGATGGAGAGATTTGTACTCTTCGGGAAACTAATCTTTCCGCTCGAAATTATAGGCAGTTTGCTCACAATCAGATTACCGAAATAGTCGCCATTCCTGATCTTGAAGAGGTGATAGTATCTGTATTTGTACTCCTGAAGAATTGTATCTATCTGTCTCTTTGAACTTACATAAAACTCCTGGAAACAGACAATGTGGGGTTTCTCTTTCCTGATATGATTCATAATCTTCTCCCTTCTCTCCGCCTTCTCCCTGACAGAAAACATACCCACATTATAGCTCTCTATCTTCATTCTTATACCCTCTGTCTGCGGCTCCTTCTCTCCCCCACCAACTTTAAAGAAAGACTCTGCGTAGAGAATCGACGGCAACAGTATCACTATCGTTATCCACCCTGCCCGGCTGCGCCTTAATATGGAGATTAAGAGAAGTGCAATATTTACGGCAACTATCGGAATATAGTAGAGTCCGAAAAAGAGCGGCAACGCAAACTTCGACGGATTTACATAGATTGACAGGTAGGACAAGAGAAGGGCCGAGGCGGCTGCCACCAGTACCGCCCTATAGATGAAGGCCAGCAGGAACGGAGTCTTCCTCTTTGTTGCCCCATTCTTCTTTATATCCGACAATCCTTTAATTTTCATCTGTTTATCCTCTTTCCAACCAATATTGGCCTAATAATACATCCTGTTCTGGCTCTTCCAATATTTGATTAGAATATATCCGAATATCATACCTCCGAGATGGGCAAAATGGGCAATCTGGCCGCCTGAATTGGAGATTCCCAACAAAAACTCCAAAGCTCCGAATATTATCACAAACCACTTGGCCTTAAGAGAGACAGGCGGCAAAATGAGCTGGATAATATTGTTGGGGAATAACATTCCATAAGCCAACAGGAGACCGTAGATTGCACCTGAAGCTCCAACTGTCGGGGTATTGTAGAGGATATTGAGTTTCATCTCTGCAAGATAATTGCCTGCCATCCAGGCTCTCTCCAATGAGAGTGCCTCTATATAGAGGATACCCCCGTGAATAAGGGCAGCGCCCAATCCTGTTATGAGATAGTAGAAGAGGAACTTCTTGCTTCCCCATACATTTTCCAATATTGTACCGAACATAAAGAGTCCATACATATTGAAGAGGATATGGCTGAAATCTCCGTGCATAAACATATGCGACACAAGCTGATAAATTCTGAATCTTGGGGATCCGAAACAGAACAGCGAAAAGGTGTCATACATCACTTCACCCATAAGAAGGGTGGCAACAAACATTATGACATTGATTATAATCAGGTTCTTTACAACCGGTGTTATTCTTCCAAACATATATTCAGTTATTGTTTCTTGTTTTATTAAATCTTCTCTCCCGTCAAAATCTTCCTGCCAGTTCATCCATTGTAATTACCGTTGCACAAAATCCTCCCGACGGAGCAGAATATGGTTCATCGCATTTGAAGAGCTCATTCAGTATATACTGTGCTTCAATATCAGTAAGGGACTCTCCACCTTTTGTCCGTCTTGATTTTGCCATATCAAGCGCAATCTTCTCCTTGAATCTGTTCTCCAGATTCTCTCCCGGCTCATCCAATATATGGATCAGATTGTCTATGCAGCTCTCTATATCCATCTCTTCGTCGGCGAAGATTGATGGAAGTCCATAAACCACAATGCAATCATTGCCGAACGACCTTATATCAAAACCCACCTCCCTCAACTTGTCGGGATTCTCCATCAGAGTCACATACGACAAATGGTCGAGGTCAATTGCCTTGGGATAGAGATTTTCCTGGATTGCAGGCAGTGTATTTACCATCGACTTGAGGTATCTTTCATAGAGTATCCTCTCCTTTGCCCCCTTTATATCAACGGCCATCACTCCATTGTTTACAGGCGTAAGAATATACCTCCCCTTTATCTGCAGAATCTGATAATCTTCCCCACCCTGCTCATTAAAAACAGAATCCTGGCCCTTTTGTTCCTGGAAATAGCTTCTCTGCACACCCCCCTCTTCATCATATTGCACATCAATGCTCTCACCTCTCTCCACAACCTGCGGATCAGGCAGGTCAAATGGCTGATTTTCAAAATCACCTCCTGCAAACTCCGCATTTGAATTGTATTTCACCCTTCCGCCTCCTCTCCGAATCTTGAGTTCCTCATCAAACGGATTGAACAACGGGTCAAAATTTATCTTCGGCGGTGCAACATATCTCGGCTCTTTCGACATTGACGGTATCTCCGGAGCCCCCTCGGTATCAAAATCAATTGATGGTATAAAGGCACCCTCTCCGATAGCCTCCTTAACCGCAGCATTCAGGATATCAAACATCACTCCTTCATTTTCAAACTTTATCTCAGTCTTGGACGGATGTATATTTATATCCATATTACCCGGCTCAATCTGCAGATAGATATAGTATGAAGGGGTTGTTCCCTCCTGTATCAGATTGCTGTATGCCTTCATAACAGCCTTATGCAGCAGCGGACTTTTAAAGAAACGCCCGTTTACA
Organism: Candidatus Egerieisoma sp.; assembly: GCA_045594125.1. Classification (GTDB taxonomy): domain Bacteria; phylum Bacteroidota; class Bacteroidia; order Bacteroidales; family UBA932; genus Egerieousia. The sequence continues at coordinate 77,752 of JAZNXX010000007.1, read as the reverse complement.
AAGAAATATTGGTTGGGCTGGTTCTTCTTTGCCAAAGATGGTCTTCCCACAAATCCCCTGATTCCCACTACTGTAGTATCAGTCTGCAAATCTATCAGATCTTTTGCACTCTCTTTCCCGGAAATCTGTGTTATTCTCTGCTTAATGTTGCCGACTGCAGGCAGATGGTATATATCCTTTGAGTTATGGACAAACCTGAACTCAATATCCGTCCTTGTAAGGGCAACCTTTATAAATTCCGATACAATCTGCTTATACTCCACATTATCCGACTTGAGGAACTTCCGCCTTGCAGGTATATTGTAGAATATATTTCTGACAGCAAAGTTTGCCCCCTGCGGTGCTGAAGTCTGGGCGATGCTGATAATCCTGTTCTCCGCAATATGGACCTCTGTACCTGTCTCCTCTCCAGCCTTTCTTGTCTTGAGGGTAACATCGGCACAAGCCGCTATAGAGGCCAGGGCCTCTCCTCTGAAACCGAATGTATTGATATTATATAGATCCTCAGCACTCTCTATCTTTGATGTGGCGTGTCTGCTGAAACAGAGTTCAGCCTCCTCCGCATTCATTCCCTCGCCATTGTCAATCACCTGAATCAGTGTCCTTCCACTGTCATTTACAATCAGCAAAACATTCGTAGCCTCTGCATCCACAGCATTCTCAAGCAGCTCCTTTACAACTGATGCAGGACGCTGCACCACCTCGCCGGCAGCTATCAGATTTGCAATATGTCCGGGTAAAATCTTAAGCATCAATAACTCGCAAATTATATATTTATCCTATTGATTATATATTCCAAAAAAACTGGAACACATCTGTAAAATAATACAGTGCTATAAAAATTGTGGCTATAGTAATGACAGTAATAAACCGGATCAGACGGCTTGGACCGCTGCTTCTTCTTGAATCAAACTTCATCTTGCCGAAACCTCTCCTGATATGGTCTCCAGGTACATACTCTCCTGCCTCGCGCTTTCTCTCATTCTCAATCTTCTCCTCAAGAGCCTCCTTGCGCGGATCATAATATAGAGGTTTATATTCAAACACTCTGTGCCTTGGCGTTTTAAAGAAAAATATTCCCATAATAAAAAAATTTATGCTTCAAAGATACAAATTAAATGGCTACTTTTGTACCGGCTTCCCTCATTTATCTGATCCGATATGAAGATTGGAGAGGAATGTCATCCCTCATTACAACACAAACGGTACCAACAACTGCAAATTATGGATTTTAGAGTAGGAAACGGATACGATGTACATCTTCTTGCAAATGGTTTGCCATTCTACCTTGGCGGAGCAAGAATAGAGCATACAAAGGGCTGCGTTGCCCATTCCGACGGCGACACCCTCATTCATGCACTCTGTGACGCCCTTTTGGGTGCACTTGCTTTGGGCGATATCGGGAAACATTTTCCTGACACTTCGGCAGAATTCAAAGGTATTGACAGCAAAATACTCCTTAAGCGCACCTGCTCACTCATAGAATCAAAAGGATATGGAGTGGTCAATGCCGACTGTACAATTCTGCTCCAGAAACCCAAAATTGCCCCATACATATTGCAGATGCGGGAGACATTGGCCAATGTAATGGGTATCTCACCCGACAGGATCTCAATCAAGGCGACCACAACAGAGGGAGCCGGATTCGTTGGCCGCGAAGAGGCAATAGCAGTCTATGCAACAGTACTGCTAAAGAGCCTCGAAAAATAAATTTTCAAACTATTTTGAAAAAAAGTTAAATCAATTTTGGTAGTAAAAAAATAAATTCATACATTTGCACCCTCAACGGGAAAAAGCGTATGCTTCCCTGCGAAAAATTACAACATTGAGATATGGTGTAATGGTAGCACAAGAGATTCTGGCTCTCTTGGTTCGGGTTCGAGTCCTGATATCTCAACTAAACAAAAGTAGCATAGCAGCCAGCTAGTTTTTGGAATCATCAAAATTTGACTACTTTTGTGCCTCCTTTCAGGAGCGAGTTCTTTAATAATAAAGATTAATTAATGGCGCGGTAGCTCAGCTGGTTAGAGCGCATGATTCATAATCATGAGGTCCCCAGTTCAATCCTGGGCCGCGCTACAAAAAGCACTCAAGAAATTGGGTGCTTTTTTTGTTATACGGCCAAATTGGTAATGTGGACAAACTGGGAGCAATTGAAAAAGTAGGTGGAGCAATAAAGTTTATACTATGCAGAATGAAATGGTATAATGTACGGCTCCCCGGATAAACACCGGAATACAGTGGCGAATTGACTGACTTACCATCACAATGCACAAAAGTACAGGCAGATGTACTCCTTATTGAGGCCCCCATTGAGCTCTCCTCATTGAGCAGCACTCCCGCAAAGAACTCCTGAACAGGCTCCGCACCCCACCATTTGCAAAATGGATGGGAACGCCAATGTGCCCTACAATGCTCTGTAGGGCCGATTTGAGTTCCCCACCCCTCTGGATTTTACCGGGTTGGGAACCCCAGACTGCACACAGGCGCGATTTCGGTGCCCAACCACCTTGCGCCAAACCGTTTTATGCCAACACTTTTTATACAAAACTGAGAGTTGTTCTGAAATCCTTCCGAGCCAATTCCGTGATTTGCTTTCAGATTAGTATCTTTGACATATAGGAAACAGCATACTTATAACCAGCCCACATTACTCGGTAGTTGTGATTTGCTTTCAGATTAGTATCTTTGACATATAGGAAACAGCCCAAGGTGTTATCTTTGCATAGATACACATGTTGTGATTTGCTTTCAGATTAGTATCTTTGACATATAGGAAACAGCTCTAAAAACTCTGTGGACAAATCAACATCTCGTTGTGATTTGCTTTCAGATTAGTATCTTTGACATATAGGAAACAGCAAAACGAACGCTTAATAACATTCTACAAGCGTTGTGATTTGCTTTCAGATTAGTATCTTTGACATATAGGAAACAGCATAGCCTAGCCGAGTAGTTAACTCTTCTGAGTTGTGATTTGCTTTCAGATTAGTATCTTTGACATATAGGAAACAGCGGCTAAACCTAAATTTTGTTATCTCGTACTGTTGTGATTTGCTTTCAGATTAGTATCTTTGACATATAGGAAACAGCACAATCCATACATTGTGCTGTATTTAAGCACCTTACGAAGATAAGTAGAATTAAAAATGTTTCCTTTACAAAAAGGGGCTTACTTTCGCGTAAGTCCTTTTTTATTTTCTTCTAAAACAATTCCAATTGTATCCCTGGAGATTTTACCTCATTCTGTTTCTTGCCATAAAATAATTGAATGTTTCCAAACTGCTTGTCCGTAATAGTCATTATTCCCACTTGCCCGTAATCTGGCAGAAATGATTTTACCCTATTGACATGCACCATTGCATTCTCCTGACTGGCACAGTGCCGTATATAGATAGAGAACTGAAACATCGTAAAACCGTCTTTTATAAGATTTTTTCTAAAAAGAGCAGAAGCTTTTCTATCCTTCTTAGTATCCGTAGGAAGATCAAAAAAGACTAGGATCCACATAATTCTATACTCGCTGATTCTGCTAATCATCTATATCCGGATATATTATCTTTCGAATTTCTCCGCTAAAACATCTGTATAATGATGCAGAGGTCTGACTTACTGCAATCATTAAAGGACTACGTCTTCCCGATATCAATACATCCAATGCTGGTACTTGCAAAAGTTCTCCTTTCAACTCTTTTGTAAGTTCATTTTGAATTCCATACTTGGAAATAATTTTGATTACCAATTCATCCACATATGGTCTATAAGGCTCCATTATATCATCTGCAAGACAATAGGCATTATATCTATTATGATGGTGTATCCCTAATGTAGGCAATAGGCCACTGGAAACCAAAGCTCTCGCCACTACAGCCCTCAATATGGCATACCCATAATTCAACAAATTGTTTGGAGCCCAACCATCTCTATCTCTAATAAAACCTGGGATAGACCTGAAGAGATGTTTCCAATAATATGCGGCAGCTCTCGCTTCCATATTATCAGGATCACCACTCCTTATTTCTTTTGCCCATATCCTCATACACCTGATATCCGTTGCCGAATACCTATTCAGTACAGATGCCTGATTATTTATCTTAGCCTGTATGGTCTGCTGCCATAATTGCTTCTTGAGTGGAACAGATGCCTCCAATTGCTCACGGAACCTTTCATTTTGTATGGTATTGCCACAAAGTGGAAGAAGTAATCCTGTAGGCATACTTCTACTGTCACAGGTAATTACCGCGCATTTATTCTCAAGCAATGCTTCAAGGACTCCTGATGTAATGGTTATTCTTTTGTTTTCAAGAATCACAACACCTATATCTTCAATAGGCCTAGTTACCTCCATCATTTTTTTAAAATCCTCAGACAGAGATTCATTACATTCAACATCAGGAACTTTTATTACCAATTGTCCATTTTTAAGAGACAAATATGCAGGATTACCAAAGTATAAAGTTTTTTTTATCATACCTACCACTATTTTTATATGGCAACTATCCCTTTAACTTCTTGCTTTCACTCTCGAATTTATTTATAAAATCAACTTCAACTGGCGACAAAAAATCTTTCGTCCGCCTTTTAAATTTTTCATATTCCGCATCAGCCTTTAACTTAGCTACCTCTGCTGAAACTGTACCGGCATGCACCAATAAATCTTTCCCAGACAATTTAAGAAAATCATCTAGCTTCTGAATCCAATCTTGCATATACATAGGTTTTTGGCTCTGCGCCTGCAGTTCAGCAAAATCAAGATAGAGATTTACTATCCTGTTCAATATGTCAATTTCATCTGCCGTCAAGTAATTTTTGGCATATTCAGCATCCGTTTTTTTCGGCATAGCTCCAGTCCAAGATGTCAATCCCATAAAATCTTTGTCGGCGTCTGCTCTGTTATATATGATTTCTGCAGCAGTGTAGCCATGGGCAGAATAGTGCATTTTGTTTTGTACTGTCGCAAAAAAATGTTTTGTAGCCGCATTACTTGGATCATAGTCTATACTTAGAGCATATATCTCCAACACTTTCCTATAAAATATCTTTTCCGACGACCGGATATCCCTTATACGCGATAATAGTTCATCAAAGTAATTTCCCTTACCCGCATTCTTCAATATTTCATCGTTAAGGGCAAAACCCTTTATCAGAAACTCTTTAAGAACTTGCGTAGCCCATATACGGAATTGGACCCCCCTATGAGACTTTATCCTATACCCTACGCTAATTATCACGTCGAGATTATAGCAATCAACAAGATGTGTCTGATTCTTTCCTTTTATGGCTCCATGTTGAGTGGTTGTTGCACTTTTTGCAACAACCATATCCTTTATCAACTCCCCCTCATCAAATATATTCTTTACATGCCGCGAAATTGTTGATTTGTTCCGTTGAAATAATTCAGCCATTTGATCAATTGTCAACCAAACCGTTTCATCAGCAAGTTTAACCTCAATTTTATTTATTCCATCTTGAGTTGTATATAATAATATTTGACCTCTCTCTTCCATCATTAATTCTCTCCAACACTTACAATTTGACCAATATGGTTAACCCTTACTTTTACTATTTTATCTAATCCTTTTGAACTTCTAAAATCACGCCACGTTGTTCCCTTCATTTCTAAAGATGTATTATCTACGGACGTTTCCAGGTGATGTCTGAATACATAGTTCTTATAGGAGAATTTTTGTACCCGGTACAAATTCTGACTAATTATTGAATAATTCTGAGGATCCATCAAATCTATCACACTTGGGTCAAAACCTGTCTTTTCATTTGGGAATACAAAATATTCATTCTGCTTCATACTATATAAAAACTCCCACCCATCATTCCGTTTATACTCTTTATCTATAACCGGAACTCCATTATTTGCCCTTATTACAGCCTCATAGAATGAAACTACATTCTCTTCAAGTTCATACTGAATATCCCCGTTCTCATCAAGTTTAGGACTTCCATCTTTATTCAATATCGGCCTTCTATATATTTCCACATGGTGATTATTTCCTGTATTTACATAATCTGATGGGATTTTTGCGCCACTTTCATCCAATATAAATTGCCCATTTTTATCAATTTTATCGTGAATTGCAACAGCATTGCTGATTCCTGTAATGGTTACTTTTTTTACGGGAATCCTCTTATCCAAGTTCTGCCAGATTGGGTTCTCTTCTATGTTATTCAATCCATCCTTTCCTCTCTCCTTAACCAACTTCTTCAACTTTACATCCAATATTTTTTCAACACTCAAATCCTTGTCAACAGCTTTCCTGATTGTATAAACCTCCTCAAAGTAAACTATTTTCACTTTTTCAGGAACTCTCTCTGTATGCATTTCATTTAGCCACACAGGATTTTTCTCTATTGAATTTTTACCTGTAAATGCTCTTTTAGGGTCACCACCAAACTCTTGAAGTCTTTTAAGCAAAGCTGTTCTATATCTCTTCTGAGCTACCTGTTCTATCTCTTTAAGACCGAAAGAGCCATTCACCCTCACATCTTTCGTTGCATACCTTTTTCTTTTTCCGTAAATTGTATCCATATGCAGTTGGCCTCTTGGGGTCTGTTGACACACTCTCTTTCCCCCTTTACCATTAGCAGTCATATTATTTGTAACTACTTTCCCTTTGGTTTTGATGGATATTAAAATCTCCTGCATATGCTTTCTCACTTCCGCCCGGAACTCACTAAGAGGAATCGGGGGAATTGCCCGGCCATTTCTGAAATATTTGTTCTTTATTGCAGCCTCATTTGTATTTTCTTTCAAGCTTGCATTTACATTATTGAAGTATTGTATAAAAACATCTCTTGTAAATGCAACGGTAAGGGCATCCATTGCATGATGTCTGTGATCATTCCTTTTTGACCAATCTCTTATATGTCCTATTTTTCTACCATCTCTATCAGTTGAGTAGTCTATCATTCCCAATGCTTCATATTTTCCCCAATTGAGTTCCTTCATCATATTCACCAATTCCCAATCCTCTCTAAGTTTATCAGTTATTGCACCGGTAGTAGCTATGACCCTCCTACAGATATCTCCCAACATTTTGAGTGCAAAACAAGCAATATATTGTGTATTCCTCAAATCTCTCTCTATAAAACCTTCGGGTATATCGGATTCAGACATCAGCAATTTTTTGAGCTTGTTCTTGTATGACTCTTCCTTATATATGGTTTCACATCTGTTTTTATAAGCTTCCAAACCGCCCTCTCCATATTTATCCAACATAAAATCATATGCTGTCCTCATCGCCTTCTCTATATTTATACTCCTCAACTCCAATGTCTTGTTGGATATAGAGTCATCAAATAGACGCGCTTTTGGGATTATATGCTCTATGTCAAACTCACCAGAAAACAGTTTTTCTTTAGGAATGTATGTATTTGAATAGAGCGTCTTGTAGCCATTAGCTTTGAGCTCTTCATATAATTTATAACGGATAATGTCATTTCTGGTAATATAGGAGAGGTTAAATTCTTCACGAAGTATTCTTTTGTACCCCTCGTGAAGTTTTGTTGTCTCCTCAATCACTTTAGTCAATCTTGTTCTCTCTTTGGCATTTTTCTTTAGATCCCTTGCCAGCTCCACTCTAATCTCATCAGGTCTTCCATATGTATCAATTAACATATTTACAACATTGACCATCTGATTAAGTATCTTCTCAACTATAGGATTCCTCAAACTGTTCTTTGGCAAGATTTCAAGTCTATCCTTCAGTTCTCTTTTTTCAATCGCCTCCTTGGTAAGAGAAAATTTTGAATGACGATAACCGGCATAATTACAAGCGACATCATATTTATTACCATCTTTTAGATATGGCAGAATTTTAAGTATAGCTTTTGCGCTCAAATTACCATAATCTTCAATAAATGTAATATTGGAAAGAGCGATTGCATACTCCTTTTCCATCCCTGTCCACTCCATTATCTTTTCTATCAACTTGCCATTTCCGGTAGGTGTATTGTCACTTTCAAACGAGTATAGAAGATGCCATAATTTATAATACTTCTGTTCATCAAGTTTTTTTGAAGAATCAAACTCAAGGAAATCACTCTTCCACCCTAACGTATCAAATATCTCTCTTATTTTAGAAATAATACTTTCTGACGACATCTTGAATGATATAGGCGTGTGGCCTGTCATTTCAATGATATCGGCAAAAACTTTGAAGAGTGCATAACCTGTTTTATTTCCATCTATAGTTTTGTAATTCAAATTTAATTCAGACGGGTTATCAAACAGTAGGGATAAAACCTCCTGCTTACTCATCTTATCTTTAATTGCCAGCTCTTTTGCCAAAACTTCCATCTCCTCAAGATACAAGTTTCTTCTGCCTCCAATTGACAATGGATCCACACTCTCATCACAACTAAAGAGATCCGGTTCTGACCTTAATTGATTTTTCTTCTTTGCACCATTCTTTCCAAAAACCTCTACATTATTGAGGATCTGCCAAATTTTAAACTCCTGGAATAAAGGGGATGATCGAGGTATGACCCTGCTTCCTACAGTTATCTTTTTTTCTCTTCCGTCTCCAAATAAGACTACCTTTTCACTGCTTTCAAATTCACAAAATGAGATCAGATTTTTCTGGCTTTTTAATCTTCTTTGGTAAAAAATTACACAATCCCTTATTTCACTTTTCAACTCAGGAGTCAATTCTTTATGATATTTTGATTGTGTTTCCCAAATTATATTGAATTCATCCAAATAGTCCTGCCTATAAAAAACGAGGTTTTTTAAACTGGTATTTGAATCCTTCTCTATCAGAGAGAGCAAATATTGGCCAACTGTCTGCTTATTGAAGTACAGACTCTTGCTCCTATCACTTATACTTCCCAAATAACCGCTGGAGTTACTTTTTTGTTTATTGATCTCCTGACATACAATGGCTAACTCCTCCAAAGGCATCTTCTTTATCAAAGCATCCACTCTCCATTTGTAATTTTCGAGTCTCAATTCATTGCCTTTTACACTTCTCTTTACTCCACAGATTCTTTTATCAGCAGTCACTTCATTATAACATCCGTTATCATTATCCCATATTCTGACGGTCTCCTTCCAAACAAAATAGTTTTGGAGAATAGCCCATGTTTGAGATGCATTCTTACCCTCTATCTCATTTTTTATTTTTTCTGTTAAGATTTCAGGATAGAACTGGCTTTGGAAATGCCATATTTTATCTAATTCATTCTGAAGATCTGATGCATAGAAATCAGGCAGATGATTTTTTCCTTTATGCAACAGTTCGTAACCAAATTGACCAGGAGTCATCCCCTCATCATAGAGTCTTTTCGCAATCTCCATCCCATCAATAAGAGTACCATCCTCTCCACCTTTAGCCTTACGGTTACTTTTATATCCTCTTTTTTTATTAATCATTAGCAAAATCCTCGCAAATTGCTCAAGCGAGACCTCCTGAACAGCCGATTTTGCCCTAAGACGATATGTCTCATATGTAGAAAAATTCCCCTCCTCCGATAAGGTAGTCGTATCAGAAATAATATTATTTCTCTTTAATATCCCAATAAGATGAGCCCTTCTCTGTTTATATCTCTGAAGATTTCTTCGCATACCTCTTTTTTGTGTTCTTCCAGCATTGGGAGAAACACCCTTACCCGCCTTAAAGAAATCTGCCGGATCTCCTTTTAACTCTTTTCCTGTATCAGAATTTACAAATGTATCAAAATGAATCGCCCGAACACCCATCTTTATGATGGAAGATCTTTCATCATTGCTCTCTGCCTCATTTACCACAGCCCATCCAATACTATTTGTTCCCAAATCAAGTCCCAATATCTTTTTCATAACCAATAATCTTACTTCTTTCAAAGTTATGAAAATATTGTTATTTAAAGATATTTTTCTACCTTTGTACTACTAATTTGAAGCAAATCACAATAAGGATTATTCCGTTGTGAAAACATTAGGTTTGTCCCTCGTCCTTAACGGGGGATTTTTTTATTTATTAACATTGAAACTGATTCTCTTCTAAAACATCTTCTTTACCGCTTGCGGAGCCACAATTCGGGATTTTGTTTGGTTGTGTTATGCCACAACTCAAAATGGAGGGTGGAGGTATTCTGGCTGCTGCTCAAAATGCCTATCTCTTCTCCTGTACTGATATTTGCCCCAATTTTGACTGATACTGTTGACAATTTGCAATAGAATGTAAAGTAATTTCCGTGCTGCACAAGCACACACTGGTTGTATCCTGGAATTGCGATAATCTGTTTTACAACTCCATTGAAGACACTGTACACTTTGCTGCCGGCAGAAGTGGAGATGTTTATTCCATTATTGAACGGCAGCTTTACCCCTTTGAAAAGAGGATGGTTATGCTGGCCGAACTTCTCAACCACAACACCATTCTTGACAGGCCAAGGGAGAATGCCTTTGTTATTCTGGAACTCTGATGACAATTTGATATTCTGCTCCTGCTCCTGCTTACTGGCGGCTGTTTTCTTCTGTTCCTTCATTGCCTCTGCCAACAGACGCTCAATCTCCCTGTTAAGCCGCTGAGTCTCCTTCCGTTTCTGGGCCAGCTGCTTACGGTACTTCTGCTGGTTATTTGACAATCTCTTTGCGTAGGCCTTTGTCTTTGACTCCTCCTTAAGAAGATTCTGATACTCCTGATTACGGCTCTTCTGCATAGCCTGAGTCTGGTTCCTCAACTTCACAAGTTCACTCTTCTCCCTGCTAACACGCTCCTTGGTCTCAATTATCTCCTCACCCTGTTTGTTTATCTCTTTCGAATAATTCTTCAAATATTTCCAGCGACGGAAACCCTGCTCAATATTTTCACTCGAAAGAATATACATAAACCATATACGGGAATCCCTATGTTTATAGGCTGTCAGCAAAAGATGCCTGTACGAACTTTCCAACAGGTCAAGCCTCTCTTCAAGCCCCTTGATCTCCCTGTTCTTTACAGCAATCTGGTTATTTTGCAGACGCAGCTGCTTGTCGAGTTCATCAAGAATGGCCTTTCTTCCGGCAACCTTCTTCTGCAGGAATACCAGCTCATCAAGTGTATTCTTATGCTTTTTCTGGGTAGACTCAATCTGGCCATTCAGATACTCTATCTCCTCTTCAAGCTCCTTGACTCTCTTCTGGTGTTCATCTACACTCTGGGCAACAGCCTCCCCACCCGCTGCAACGAAGAGCAGAGCCAGAATAATAGGGCGGACAATTGCCAATATATCTCTTTTATAGTTCAAGCCGGTCATTTAACAAATGTTTGGATAAAAATCTTGACAGGAGAGCTACCTTCCAATTGCAGCCTTGCGCTCCTTGACCTTCTGGGCTATACCCAGCGACGGATCCTTGGCATCTGCCTGATTCCAATATATAAATGCCAGATCATACTCCTTGAGGCTGTATAAAACTTCGGCATAGTGGTCAAGTATATCTGCATCCTCCTTTCCGCCAAAGAGAACAGCCCGCTTAAGATACTCCTTTGCCTCCTCCTTTCTCTCCATAAGAAAGAGAATCCATCCGTAGGTATCAAGATATACGAAGTTATCCGGTTCCTGTTCAATGGTTATTTTGCTCATCTGCTCAGCCTTCTTGAGCTTTTTCCCCTCAAGGGCTGTAAAATAGGCATAGTTATTCAATACAGAGCAGTTTAGAGGATCCAGTTTAAGCACCTTATCGTAATATGAATATGAGAGTTTGGTCTCTCCTATCTGGTGATACATATCTCCCAAAGTGGCATAACCCGACACTATAATTGCGCTGTCCCTATTCCTTAAAGCAACCTCCTCCAACTTTTTGAATGCCTCAATGGCTCCACTGGTATCACCAAGTTCATACTTGGAGATTCCAATCATCTGCAATATGCCGCTGTCGTCGGGATACCTTCCAAGCGCAATATTTGCCTCCCCAATCAGAGTTTCCCAATCCTTTTCATAATAGAGATAGGTAAGATAGCTGAAGAGGGCGTTGGCATTATCAGGATAGATGCTGATAAGCTGTCGCAACACCTCTTTGCTTCTCTCCTTCTCCCCTGTCTGGGCAAAATAGAGGGCTGTCTGATAGAGTGTTGTAGAGTCTGAAGGATGGGCTGTTACAAGGTTTGTAAAGAGGGTATCCATCTGGGCCTTGTTTTTTCTCACAAATGGCACATTCTTGATAATCTCACCAAGATATTCACTCTTCATATTGGGATTTATCATAGGATTACCCATAAATGGAATAGCCTTGCTGAAGAAGAGCGCACTGTTGTTGGAGCGCCTGTGGAGCTCCATCTCGCCATATAGAGCCGGCAAAAAGTTGGCATCATTCTCCTGAGCCTTACGGTAATAGGCCAGAGCTAAAGAATCACTGTACCTGCTTGCATAGAGATCTCCTATATAGGTTTCAATCCTCGCCGAATTGAGTTCTGTATCGCTCTCTATCAGAAACTCCAACGCCCTCTCCCAATCTTGGGCAATATCGAGAATCTCCAGTCTTGCAAGTACCGTATTCTCACTCTTGCCTGCAATCTTCTCAATTCTGTCGAGAATCATACCGCCCCTCTCTGCATCTTTTCTCTCAAGATATAGATTGGCCAGATTATAGTAGCTCTCCATCTTTTTGGGATAGAGGCTGATCAGCTCCTCATACTCCCCGACAGCCCCCTCATCATTCTTGTTGGCCAGATAGATTTTTGCCCTCAGTTCCCTATACCAGTAATTGCGGCAATCCAGCCCGATAGCCTTGTCGAGAAGCATCTCCGCCGATACAATATCATCCTGCTGTATGGCAATCTTTGCGAGATAATAGTAGGCGGCATCACTTTCAGGGTTAGACTCCAGCATATCCGAGAATGCTCTCTTTGCCCTGTCGAACTCCTTCTCATTATAATACCTTACACCACGGAGCAAAAGGTCCTCCTTACTCACAAGATGGGGCAGGGAGTCAACAAATGCAACCTCCTTATCTGTATCGGGAGCAAGAACCCCTCCATTTATCAGTTTTATATTATTTTGTCCATATAATGACGTCAAGACAAATTGCATCACCAAAACAATCACCAATCTTATCTTGAATCCACCTGTTCTGCTCATAATAATCATTCTTATCAACACAAATTTACTCTATTTTATTTTATTGTTGCAACTTTTATTCCCATTTTTGCATCTATTTAAACAGAACCTGCAGTGCAACAGTCACCAGTAAACGTACCATATCCAGATCTGATTCAAGAGTGCTTGAATAATAACAGATTAGCTCAAAAAGAGTTGTACGAGAGATTATCTCCCCGTATGTACTCTGTCTGCATCAGGTACGTTGGAGAGAGGGAGAGGGCAAAGGATATTCTTCACGACGGTTTTGTGGTGCTCTTCTCCAAACTGGAGACCTATAAGGGAGAGGGATCTTTTGAAGGCTGGGCAAGAAGAATATTCATCAACACAGCCCTTATGCATATGAGAAGGACAGATGTCTTCAAATTTTCTGAGGAGTTGGAGAATGTTTCGACATCTGATCTTGTCGTATCCCCTACAGTACTGGAGAAGATTGAGGCCAAAAGGCTGATGCAGCTTGTAGCATCTATGCCTGCCGGTTTCAGGACTGTCTTCAATATGTTTGCAATAGAGGGATACACCCATCAGGAGATTGCAAAAGAACTTGGCATCACTGAGGGAGGATCAAGATCACAACTTAGCAGAGCCCGTATCTGGTTGCAGGAGAGGTTAAAGGAGATCTAATATGAAAGAGAGGGATTTTGACAAGATATTCAAAGAGAAGCTGGCCAACTATGAGGGAGCCAAGCCTGATGGAGCTGTATGGAGTTCCATTGAGCGCAGCCTGCATAAAAGAGCCGGTCTGCCATATATATTCCGCAAGGTTCTCTATGGTGCTGCAGCCGTAGCCGCCATATTTGTCATAGCACTGATAATCACAGACAACAACACCTCCACCATCAATATGCCTAAGGAGGAAATTGTGGCCGACTCAGCTCCAGCTATGGAGAAAAGCCTTGATAATGCCAATGATGATGCGGTAAATGAGAGCCGTACAGATTCCGCAGAGCAGGAGAAGAAGCTCCCAAGGGAGAGTGTTGCTGCTGTGCAGAGAGCTGTTGCTGAAGTGGTGGCCGAAAAAGAGAACCCTACGGCTGAAAATGGAGCAATTGAAAATACCGGTTCAACAGAAAAAGATCAGGCTACTCCTGAAAAGGGAGAGAGCAATAAAGAGAAAGAGTCCGATTACAGGCGGGATGAACTCCTGCAGAACAATTATCTGTTGGCCGACAATAACAATTCCTACAATAGCAGGAAAAGCTATACTTTATCGCTCTTCTCAAATGTAATCTCCAACAAAAACATCTCGGTATCAGGCCAATATCTCCAGACAATGGCTGCATCTGGATTGTCGGGCAATTCAGAGATGGCCAATCAGGAGATCATTTCGGATGCCGACTATTCATTGCCGATAAATTTTGGAATCCAGGCTCAAGTCAAGGTCAAATCGTTCCTATCTGTAGGAATAGGCTTCAGCTACGCTTGGCTGAACAGCAAATATGATGCTCTGTTGAACAAACGCTACTATCGCATCAAACAGACCCTCCATTATGTCGGAATTCCTGTAAACCTCTATTTCAACTTTGTTGATACAGGCAATCTCCGTTTCTACGGAAATTTGGGTGGCAACATTGAGAAGGGTGTGAAGGCCTCATATAAACTGAAGAGCTACGACGGTTTTTCAAAAAATACCACTGCAAAAATAGACGGGTTCCAATATTCTGCCAATGCAGGTTTGGGTATGGAGTACCTCTTCAGCAACCAGTTTGGTCTATATCTTGAACCAAATCTTGTCTACTACTTTGATTCAAAGATACCGGCAAGTATAAGAACAGACCAGCCCCTGCAACTTAAGGCAGAGGTTGGCGTAAGATTCCATCTTGGCAATCAGCAATAAGGGGCATCCAAAAGGGTTCTAATAGGTAAATGTACTCTCTCCTATAAACTCCCTCATTACAGATGTAGGCGGTATATCCCTTTGCTCCTTAGGATTCATCTCAGTGATGTATGAGAGGAACTTCAGCAGACGCAAACTCTCCGAATAGGCCTCAGAGAGCGGTGATATCCTTCTCAATAGCGGTTCTGCATAGTGTTTGAGCAGAGGCAGCTCGTAAATGAGGGATGAATTGAACATAATATCGGCATTCTCCTGATATGGGAATATATTCTTGTACTCACCCCGTCTTACACTCTGCCATCTCAATATTGTATCCTCAGCCGATGTCCCCCTGAAATTATTGTCCCTCACCATCCTCCTCAACATTCTGTTGTCGGTTGTCGAGATATAGTTGTTCTCATCAATTGAAAGAGAGGTAAGGGCAGACGCATAAATCCTGAACTTCTTTCCGTCATCAATTCCGGCTGTAAGTTGCGGATTGAGCGCGTGTATACCCTCCATAATAAGGATATCCTGCTCCTGAAGTTTGAGAACATTGCCGCTCGGCATACTCTTACCCTCAGCAAAGTTGAATTTTGGTATCTCAACCGCCTCCCCTGCAAGCAGACTGCTCAATTGTCTGTTGAGCAGTTCAAGATCCATTGCATATATGCTCTCAAAATCATACTTGCCATCCTCATCCTTTGGAGTCCTCTCCCTGTCAACGAAATAGTTGTCCATCTCCAAAACAACAGGATTGAGGCCCAACACCTTGAGCTGTACAGCCAGCCTCTTTGAGGTTGTAGTCTTTCCACTGCTCGACGGGCCGGATAGCAATACCAATTTTACCCTCTCCCTTCTCGCATAGATCATATCAGCAATATCGGCATATTTTCTCTCGTGCAATGCCTCTGCAATCATTATAAGTTTTGATGCATATCCCTTCTGGATGGCCATATTCACAGAGCTTATATCCTTTGCTCCCAAAATCCTGCACCACCTTGCATTTTCAGTAAAGATATCCTTGAGTTTCTCCTGATAAACCACTGCAGGCAGATCATAAGGATAGAAAGGTTGCGGCCCCTGAAGACAGAAGCCCTCATTATATTTTACAAGATCATATCTTACAATATCACCGCTGGAGTGGAGCATAGGGCCATAAAATGTATCGCCATATCCGTCAAGGAAATAGACCGAATTGAAGAAACACCCCATATTCTTAACCAGCCTTGCCTTCTCAATCTGGCCGTGCTGAAGGAATAGCGATACTGACTCCTCCAGATTCATTTTTCGTTTGACAAACAGGCTATCTTTTTTTATCAGTTCATCCATACGCCCTTTTATCTTGACAATATCCTCATCATAAAGAGGAACAATCTTTGGCATGAGCGCCGGACCATAATGGAGGCTACCCCTCTCTCTAAACTCAGATATCTCTTTCTCTGTCAGCTCATTATAATGCAGCTCCCCATACAAGCCATTTGGTAATGAGTAGTCAAAGACCAATTTGTATTTTGTTCCGAAAAGGTCGTAAACGGCCTTCTGGAGCAAAAAGCAGAGCGACCTCATATATGTTCTCCTTCCGTCAGGAGATGTTATATCTATAAACTCAATTGAGTGGGCCATATAAATTTTGAACCCCAGCTCCTTAAGCTTATTGTCAACATAAGCAGCAATAAGAGTATGCTTCTCTCCATTCTTGCCGGTATTCTCCTTATAGCCAATCTGGGCGATAAGCTCCTTCAGCTCCGTCCCCGGAGCACAGCTGTAGTAGCTGTTTGTATTCTTGCAAAATACTCTTATACTATCCATAACTCTTCCTTTTTATTTAAGATACTCTTTCAAAAACTCTCCTGTTACCGAATTGGGGTTCATTGCCACCTCTTCCGGTGTACCTGTTGCCATAATCCTTCCTCCCGCTGCACCACCTTCCGGTCCAAGATCAATCAGATAATCGACAGATTTGAGGACATCCAGATTATGCTCAATCACAATAACCGTATTTCCCTGGTCAACCAGTCTCTGCAAAACACCCAACAGCACCTTTATATCGTGAAAATGCAATCCTGTTGTAGGCTCATCAAGGATATATATTGAATTCCCCGTTGCCTTTCTCGCAAGTTCCGCAGCCAGCTTTACCCTCTGGCACTCACCACCGCTCAAGGTGGTTGACGGCTGGCCGAGCTTTATATAACCCAATCCCACATCATTCAGAGAGGAGAGTTTCTGCACTATCGACGGAATATTCGCAAAAAACTCAACCGACTCGGCAATCGTCATCTCCAGAATATCATTGATACTCTTTCCCTTATATTTTACAGCCAAAGTCTCCGGATTATACCGGCGGCCGTTGCACTCCTTGCAATTTACATATACACTCGGCAAAAAGTTCATCTCTATAGTCTGTACTCCTGCCCCCTTACAGGCTTCACACCTTCCGCCCTTTACATTGAATGAGAAACGGCCCGACTTGAATCCCCGTATCTTTGCATCCGGTGTGTTCTCAAAGAGTTTTCTTATATCACTGAATACATTTGTATATGTTGCAGGATTGCTGCGTGGCGTACGTCCTATCGGAGCCTGGTCTATCTCAATAAGCTTGTCGAGATTCTCAAGCCCTATAATCTCCCTGTATGGCAAAGGTTGTGCCAATGAACGGTAGAAGTGTCTGCTCAATATCGGCATCAGAGTCTCATTGATGAGTGTAGACTTACCGCTTCCGCTTACTCCGCTTACCCCCACAAAACATCCCAAAGGAATCTTTATATCAACATCCTTAAGGTTATTGCCCGATGCCCCTTTAAGCTCAAGGAACTTTCCATTTCCTTTGCGGCGCTCCTGAGGCAGGCCAATCCTCTTCAATCCTCTCAAATAATCCGCCGTCAGACTTCCCAACCCCTTTATCTGCTCAAGATCCATCTCAATAAGTCTCCCCGGTTCTCCATTATAAAGCAGCCTTCCTCCGTGTACTCCAGCACCTGGGCCAAGATCTACCAGCCAGTCGCCGGAGAGAATCATCTCCTCATCGTGTTCAACCACCATAACAGAGTTGCCCTCATCCCTCAACCTCTTTAGGGAATCAATCAGTTTTCTGTTATCTCTCTGGTGCAACCCTATGCTCGGCTCATCCAGAATATAGAGCACATTAACCAGTTTGCTTCCAATCTGCGTTGCCAGCCTTATACGTTGGCTCTCTCCACCACTAAGGCTCCTTGTTGCCCTGCTCAAAGAGAGATAGTTCAATCCCACAGCCTGCAGAAATCCAATCCTGTCCCTCAACTCTTTCAAAATATCAACAGCAATCCTGTTCTGTCTCTCATCCATTACCGACGGCAATTTTGCTATCCACTCCGCCAGCTGGTCAATATCAAGGTCTGAGACCTCAACAATACTCTTTCCATCTATCTTGAAATAGAGAGACTCCTGTTTCAATCTTCCGCCATTGCACTCCGGACATACAGACTCCTGCACAAAACGCTCCCTCTTCTCGCTCCCCTCCTCCTTATCACTGCCGGCCTGCTCAAGTTTTGCTATAATTCCAGGAAACGGTGCCAGCTGGGTACCATCTGCCAGATTCACCCTGTAGAGCTCCTCACTGCCATAGATTATTGCATTCATCACCTCTTCCGAAAGCTTCCCGACAGGTTCATTAAGAGAGAAGCCCATCTTCTTGGCCATACTCTCCAGAATCTTGAACCAATTATTATCCTTATATGGACCCAAAGGCTGCAGTGCCCCGTCAATAATGGATTTTGAGGTATCAGGAATAATTTTGCCCATATCAAAGCTTGCCACATATCCCAGCCCCTTACACTTTGGACAGGCTCCTTGCGGCGAATTGAATGAGAAGGTGTGCGGTGCAGGCTCCTGGAATGAGAGACCGCTTTGCGGGCACATCAGATGCTTGCTGAAATAACGCAGTCCGCCATCAGTTGCACCATACTCCATAACGGCAAGTACCCCCTTTCCCTGCTCCAAAGCTGTGGCAACAGAGGTTGATATCCTTTTATAATCATCCGACGAAGGCACAAGTTTATCCACCACCAGTTCAATAAAATGGACCTTATATCTGTCAAGAGGCTTGACATCAGCCAGATGGACCAACTCTCCATCTACCCTTATCTGCTGATATCCCCTCTTTATCAATGTGTCAAAGAGATCCTTGTAATGGCCCTTTCTGCCAACAACCAATGGAGAGAGCAAAAGAGTTCTCTTTCCCTCATAATCTCTAATGATAAGGTCTGTTATCTGCTCATTTGTATATTTTACCATCTTGAGGCCGGTAACTGGAGAGTAGGCATCCGAGGCTCTTGCATAGAGAAGCCTCAAAAAATCATATATCTCAGTTATCGTACCAACAGTGGAGCGTGGATTCTTTCCTGTAGTCTTCTGCTCAATTGCTATTATCGGACTAAGTCCGGTTATACTCTCAACATCAGGCCGTTCCAATATTCCTATAAACTGACGTGCATAGGCTGAGAGTGTCTCCATATACCTTCTCTGACCTTCGGCATAAATTGTATCAAAGGCAAGTGAAGACTTTCCGCTGCCACTCAAACCTGTAACAACAACAAGTCTGTTTCTGGGTATTGATACAGAAACTCCCTTAAGATTATGCTCTCTGCTTCCTATTACCTCAATGCTTTTCATACCTGTAATCAAAAAAATTCCAACAGTACCGCTAAAAAACTATCTCTCTTTGGGAATCAGAACTTTATAGCTCTTGCCATATTTATTGTCAAGACGGTTTGAACGGATCCACTCATTGAACATCTTTATCATTTTGAAATTGGTATTGTGCTCTGCCGCAAAATCGCTCCAGTTGGCCACAGACCCCTTCACAATAACCTCCTCAAACTCTATCGGTTTATATTTCTCCTCCTCATCCAGATAAAATCCATATTTCTCCGGATTGTTCATTATTATCTTAAAAGCCACAGCCCTGAAGAGATACCTTGCTGTCTCCAGCGGCAACTGCATATCATAATAGTTCTTTATTGACTGGTACCCTATCCTGCTGTCGATATTTGCCATACCAACATTATATGATGCAGCAGCAAGTGTCCAAGTTCCATATTTTTCATAAGCCTTCTTAAGATATTTACAGGCCGCCCTTGTAGATTTTTCCCAACTGTACCGCTCATCAACCTGAGAGTTTATCTCCAATCCATACTCTTTTCCGGTTCCCGACAAGAACTGCCAATATCCCCGTGCTCCTGCAGGAGAAGATTGCGGCTGCAGAGAACTCTCCGCCACACATAGATAGAAAAAATCGGGATGAAGCCCCTCCTCTTCCAATATCTTCACTACCATAGGCTGATATCTGCCGGCCAACTGCATAATATAGAGAAGCGAACCGTGCCAATGCGATATTGTGGTGAGCTCCCTCAGGAGGCTCTCCCTCACATCAAAATAGTGCAGCGGAACCTCCTCAGTTGCAAAATCTGCATACTGTGGCATAGGAGGAAGCATTATCTTCTGCACAAGAGCCTGTCCATTCTGAAATTCCCCATTTCCGAGCGAATCGCCTCCATCTCCGCAAGCATTGCACGAAATAAATGAAGCTACAACCAAAATCACAACGGCAAGTAGTCTGGCACACTTCCACTCCAAACTGCAACAACTTCCTCTACTCATATCTAAGGAAAGGATTTGTTTCCATTTCTATTGAAATCACTGTTTGAGGGCCGTGACCTGGAAGCACCTTGCTGTATGGGTCAACCTTTACCACCTTTGTAAGCAAGCTCTCCATCAATGCATCATAATCGCCTCCAGGAAGGTCTGTTCTTCCTATACTGCCGGCAAAGAGGGTATCTCCTGTAAATATAATCTTATCCTCTTCTGAATAAAAACAGACACCACCTCTTGTGTGGCCGGGCGTATGTATTACCTTCAACCCCGACTCTCCAAACTTGACAATCTCCCCATCCTCAAGATCAATTGTATCCAATGGCGGCTGCTCTATCGAGTACCCGAACATCTGGCAATATTGCTGGGCCCTCTCAAGCTGTCCCTTATCCTCTTTATGTATATATGTAGGGATATTCCACTGGCGGGTAACAAAGGCATTACCCATCACGTGGTCGAAATGGCCGTGGGTACAGAGCAGTTTTACAGGTTTCAACCCGTTCTCTTCAACAAATTTCACTATCCTCTGCTGCTCGCTTGCGCTCTCAATTCCGGGATCAATTATTACACACTCCTTTGTCTGGTCGTATGCTATATAGCAACACTCCCTCAATTCATTTACATAAAATGTCTTAACCTCTATCATAATATTACTCTTTTGTCTGATTGGCCACCCCCTCAAGCATCGGCACAAAACTGCACCGACCTATAACATTCTCCTCAAAACTGTTTTCTGAATTTTTCGTTACAAGAACCATCTGCTGCTCCCCACCCCCGAGTTCCACAGGAATAACCATCCTGCCACCAACTGCAAGCTGCCTAAGCAATTCCTGGGGAATTGCCCTTGCACAACAGGTAACAATTATCGCCTCAAATGGTGCAATTTGCGGTAATCCTTTATGTCCGTCACCCCAATAGAGAGAGACATTACCATATCCCAACCTCTTCAGATTATGGTTGGCAACCCTGCACAACTCCTTTTGTCTCTCGATAGAGTGGACCTCAGCCCCCATTTGTGCCAGAATAGATGTCTGATATCCGCATCCTGTTCCTATCTCAAGAACCTTCTTGCCTCTTATATCTCCAATCCAATGGCTCTGCACGGCAACCGTTGAGGGTTGCGACAAAGTTTGTCCTGCAGCTATTGGCAGGGGTTTGTCCTGATAGGCCAGATGATCAAGTCCGGCATCAACAAAGATATGGCGCGGCACTTCGGATATAGCCTCAACTACTCTAATGTTGCAACTTGGAAATTCAACTTTGAGACTCTCAACCATCTTCCTCCTTCTACCTCTGTTTAGCGGAGAATCCAACTCAGATGACAACTGCTGATTATTCTTTACCATAATGCAAAAATACGAAACAAATATGAAGATTGAAACTTAAATATTATCTTTGCCACAATCAAAAATAGTAAATATGCATATAGCAGTAGCTGGAAATATAGGTAGCGGAAAAACAACATTAACACGCTTATTGGCAAAGAATTACAACTGGACACCAAAGTACGAGGATGTTGACTACAATCCATATTTGTATGATTTCTACAAAGATATGGAGAGGTGGTCATTCAATCTGCAGATATACTTTCTCAACAGAAGGTTCAAGGATATAGTTGAAATTGCAAACTCAGGCAAGCAGGTTATCCAGGACAGGACAATCTATGAAGATGCCTGCATATTTGCCCCCAACCTTCACGCAATGGGACTTATGGAGACAAGGGATTTCGAGAACTACAACTCCCTCTTCAATCTTATGCTCTCCCTCGTCAAACCACCCGATCTGCTGATCTATCTCAGGTCATCAATTCCCAATCTTGTAAACCAGATCCAGAAGAGAGGCAGGGAGTATGAATCAGGCATAAGACTCGACTATCTTAAAGGTCTGAACGAGAGATACGAAGAGTGGGTAAGCAACTACAAGGACGGCAAATTGCTCATCATCAATGTTGACGAGATAAAATTTGAAGAGAATCCCAAGGATCTGAGCTATGTAATCGACAACATCAATGCACAGCTGAACGGATTATTCTAAATCCGACAAAAATTATAAAAAATACAGAAGGACAACCCAAAGATAAACTTTTTGGTTGTCCTTTCTCTTTTTATAACCATTAGCGTGAGATATCACCCTGGTGAAATACAAAGTATCAACAGGAGGAGATCTGCAAAAAAAGAGAGTGACCAAAAGGCCACTCTCCGATTTTTACAAAATTCTGACTATTAATAACCAGGGTTCTGCTGTGTCTCCAAAGTAGGGTTAGCATTAAGCTCTGATTGGAAGATAGGAAGAATTGTTCTGAAGTGAGTTCTGTCGATGGTCTTATCTCTGTAGTTAGAAGTAATTCCAGGGAAATCATCATCAAACTCAATAGTCTGGTTTGTACGGATCATATCCCAGAATCTGTGACCCTCACCATACAACTCTTTAGATTTCTCGCTTAGAATCATCTCCAAAGATACTGTAGCCTCAGTTGCAGGAGCCAAGCCTGGAGATCTCTTACGGATCTCGTTCAAGTACTCAGCAGCTTTAGCTTTGTCTGATGAAGACTGGCGAAGAGCAGCCTCAGCAGCGATCAAGTACATCTCTGAAAGACGGATAACTTTAATGTTACAAGCAGCAGCATTCTGGTCTGCATTGTCACCAGGTTGATCAACACCACCAAGATATTTGTAGCAGCAACCCAATCTCAAATCGTCAGAACCTACGCCTCTGGTATCCTGAGTAAGGTCATCTTTCATCATAGCCCAACGGATATCAGTAGGGTCCTCACCCAATCTATCCATAAAGTAGGTAGAAGCGGTGAAATAACCCAAACAGCTACCATAGTCAGCCTGCTGTGCATAGTAAGCACCAAGAGATGAACCAGCCAAGTTGTTATCATCATTGATACCGATCTCAAAGATAGACTCAGCGCCGAACTCAGTTGTCCAAGACTCAACCCACTCTTCATTTGAATATAGAGAGTAAGGACCATCCATTACAGCCTCAGCAGCAGCCAATGCATTTGAGAAGTCATCCATTGAAAGGTAAACTCTTGCCTGAAGAGCTTTGTTACCGTAATAGTTGATGAAACCGTTGTTTTTGCTCTTTCCAATAACCTGCTCAGCAGCTTTAAGGTCTGAAAGGATAGTAGCATAGTTCTGCTCAACAGTAGCACGTGACTCCTGTGCCATAGCATCCAATACCACTTTTACATCAGGAACACCAAGAGCTGTCTTATCCTCATTGTAAGGCTCACCATACAAACGAACAAGGTCGAAATAGATCATTGCACGATAAGTCAAAGCCTGACCTTTAGCATCATCAAAATCCTCCTCAGAACCAGCAGCCTCCAAAGCCTCGATGTTTGACAACAAGTTGTTCAACTGCATAATGATGTTGTAGCCCTGTGTCCAGAAACCTGAATATGTACCAGACTCAACAGTATGCTGGTAGGTATACAAACCATCCATACCACGGCCTTGAGACTCAATAGTAAGATCACCACCTTTAGCATCGGCGTATAGGAACAT
Source organism: Candidatus Egerieisoma sp. (assembly GCA_045594125.1). Classification (GTDB taxonomy): domain Bacteria; phylum Bacteroidota; class Bacteroidia; order Bacteroidales; family UBA932; genus Egerieousia. The sequence goes on along the minus strand of JAZNXX010000007.1, from coordinate 53,719 downwards.
GTTTCTGCCCAAGTAGCTGCTTGAAACCATCTTAGACATAATACCGTTCAATGCAAGTTCCGCATCGTTGGCGGTAACGATCATTGCGGCAGAATCTGCGGAGTTCGTTGGCTTCTTATCCAAGAATGTCTCACAAGATGAGAACGCCAAAACGCATATTAATGCAAATAATATATTAATTTTTCTCATTGCTTTCTCTTTTTAAATTAGAATGTAAACTCAAGACCAAATGTATAAGTCTTACCATATGGAGTCTCCCAACCACGGGTACCGTATGCATTAACCTCAGGGTCAACCTCATTGAATGCACTCCAAGTAAGTAGGTTAGTACCATTGAAGTATACTCTTGCTGAACCAAGACCAACTTTATTTACAAGTTGTTTAGGGAAGTTGTATGACAAAGTAATGTTTTTCAATCTCAAGAAATCACCTGTATGCAAGTGACGGGTTGAAGTACCCATAGCATCTGTCAAGTCTCTACCTGAAATCTGAGGGATACAAGTTACATCACCAGGATTTTTCCAACGGTTCTCGTATACTCTCTCAGAACGGATTCTCTCCCAGTAGTAACCGTCATCATCAACATCTTTCTCAGCAGCGTCAAACAAGTTAGCACCAAGTTTGTAGATGAAGTTCAATCCCAAAGTGATACCTTTCCAGGTAACGTCTGTATTGAAACCACCATATACTTTAGGCTCTGCTTTACCTATAATAGTATACTCAGCGTCGGTCTTCTCGTAAGTAGCACCTCTACCGTTGTATAGGAAGTCACCCTCTTGAGGAAGCAAATTACCATTCTCATCTCTCTTGTTTACATACCATACGTTCTGACCATTCTCAGGGTTTACACCTGCCCACTCATAACCATAGTATGAAAGAACTGACTCACCCTCTCTGTAGATGAACTGAGCACGTGCGTCACCACCTGTAGGATCTGACCAAAGGATATCAGCACCATTGTACAACTCGGTAACCTCAGATTTAAGCATTGAAGCTGTCAAGCTTGCACTCCAGGTAACCTCTTTGCTGCGAACGATGTCTCCACCGATCTCAATCTCCCAACCACGGTTGTTGATCTCACCGATATTCTGAAGAGTTGAGCTGAAACCTGTAATTGTTGAAATTGGAACGTCCTGCAACAAATCTTTAGAATCTCTGTTGAAGTACTCGATTGTACCATACAATCTCTGATCCCAGAAACCGAACTCCAAAGCAACGTTTGTAGTATATGAAGTCTCCCAAGACAAGTTTGCATTAGCTACATTTGAAAGAGCTGAACCTGGGTTTCCAAGATATTTGTAAGTATAGCTTGCCAATGCTCTCCAACCATAGTTATCTGAAGGAAGGGTACCGTTGATACCGTATGATCCTCTAATTCTCAAGTTGCTGATCCAATCGATATCTTTCATGAATTTCTCATTGTTGATCTTCCAAGATGCTGCTACTGACCAGAAATCACCCCAACGTGCATCCTCTGACAATTTAGAAGAACCGTCACGTCTGTATGATCCTGAAATGTAGTATCTGCCATCGTAGTTGTACTCAACTTTTGAAAGGATAGATGCCATTGAGTTGCCCCAGCTGTATGCATTTGACTCCAAAGTACCTGCAGTTGATACAGTATGAAGTGCACTTGTAGGCAAGTTGGTACCTGTTGCTCTCTGGAACTCAGTCTTCTTGTTCTCTGCCTCGAAACCAACCAATACACCCAAAGTATGTTTATCATTGAATGTTCTGTTGAAGTTCAAAGTAGTTGAAGAGGTGATAGTCTCGTAGTTTGTGCTCATCTCAGATACTGAACCGTTCTCACTTGAACCGTTGAAGTGCTCTGCGCTGTAGTAGATATGGTCTTTAGTCTCTGAATTATCATATGAGAATACGCTTCTTAGATCCAAACCATCAAGAATATGAACTGTCAAAGTCTCACTCGCATTAACTCTGAAGTTGGTTGACAAGTTCTCCCATTTATCTTTGTAGTAAACGTGGTTTCTTGCCAATGAACCGTATCTATCAGTAAACAATTCACCAGTCTTATAGTCTGTTGGCCAGTAGAAAGGCCACAACAAGTTGCGTGTCTGCATGAAGTAGTTGGTATTGGTGTTACGAGTATCGTTGTAACCCTCTTGCTCAGTATGTGCAAGGCTCACGCTGGTTGTCAACTCAACATATTTTCCAACTTTCTGGTTTACATTTACTCTACCTGACAAACGCTGGAACTCATTGGTGATAGCTCTACCTTTATCTTTAGTATAAGAGAATGAAGAGTAGTATGAAGTATTATCAGTACCACCGCTTACAGACAAATCGTATGATTGATATACAGCAGTTCTGAACAACTCTTTCTCCCAGTCAAAATATTTGCCGTCACGATTCTCCACACCGTCAGTCTTACCTTTAATGGTAATGTTTGCATAACGGCCTGTACCGTCGATTGAGAACTCATAACCGTGTTTTCCAAAACGTGTATTCAACTGGCCTACAGCGTAAGTTGCAGCTCTCTCCTCGCTGTAACCGCTACCTACAACTCTGTACTCGTGGAACAACTCATACTCCAACTCTGCCTGAGCCTGAGCACCTGCAGCCTCGTAGTTTCTTGTTGCCCAATCAGGAGTGATACCTACTGAAGCTTTGAAAGAGATGGTTGGTTTGCCAACTTTACCTCTCTTGGTGGTAACCATAATAACACCATTTGCAGCACGCGAACCGTAAAGTGAAGAAGCAGCAGCATCTTTCAATACTGTGATACTCTCAATATCACTTGGGTTCAAAGTGTTCATAATGTTGTTTGAAGTACCAGCCACATAGTCACTCATCTGACCAGTATTACCTGAGTTTACAGGAACACCGTCGATAACATACAAAGGCTCGTTTGAGGCGTTCATTGAACCGATACCACGGATACGGATCTGAGAAGTTGAACCAGCCTGACCTGATGACTGTGTAACCTGCAAACCTGCAATTTTACCGTACAAAGCATTCTCAAATGAAGTGGTAGGAACATCAGCAATAGCCTCAGCCTTCAAAACAGAAGCAGCACCTGTATAGGTACCTTTTTTTGCTGTACCGTATGCAACGATGATGGTCTCATCCAATGCAACTGCATCCGGTTTCATCTCTACATTAATTACAGCTCTGCCGTTTACCGGAATCTTCTGGGTAACATAACCCATAAAAGAGATAATCAAGTTGGCATCAGCAGGAGCCTTGATTTCAAATTTACCATTATCATCGGTAAACACTAAATTGGTAGTACCCTCAACCTGTACATTCGCAAAGGCGATAGGACTTCCATCATCCTGGGCAATTACCGTACCGGTAACTGTTGTTTGCGCAAACATTACACTTGTACAAAGTGCAAATAATGCAAGCAAGATTGTTTTTTTCATAGATTTAAAAATTTGTTAATAATAAGTTTTGTTTAGTGTTTTAGCGCATTATTAAAACTCTTTGTTCCTCCAAGATGGAGAAAACATTTTTCAAATATACAAACATTAATATACAAACCAAAATAAAATGAGCATATTCCGACATTTTAGTCAAAATATGCCCAATATTTTTACTCGGGTTAACGGTGCTGTTTAATCCTAAATCAATCAACCATCTACGCTCATCCCGCCTCTATCTGCCCTTTCTTCCGGTTCTCTTTTCCTTTCTCGCCTTTCCCGACTTTCTCTTTTCTGCAATCTTTTCCTCCTTTACAGCCCTTTTCTTCATAGCCGACAGCTCCTTCTTCACTATTTTTATACTCCTACGGAGCTCTTTCTGCTCCCTCTTTACACTCTTTCTCTCCTCTTTAGGGAGTGCCTTTATCTCACTTCTTGTCTTGAGACGGAGTTTGAGCAGATTCAGCTCAGTCTCCTTCATTGCAAGGGAGTCAACAATCAACCGTCCATCTTCATCCAGAGCAAGAGTATCTGCAATAATCCTTCTTGTGCTCTCAAGGCTGTCGGCAAGACGGTCTGCCTTCTGGAGAGAATCCCTCAAATTTGCACTTCCACCACCCTGCTGTACCATCTCTGCAACCTCTCTTGCCATTCTGATTGAATCAAGACGGAACTTGTAGTTGAGTATGGAGTCTCTGGTTGAAGCAAAATAGACGGCAGTATATGGATAATCCGGAAACGGCTTCTCCTTAAGTTTCTCACGTTCAGAAACTTTTATACTTCTATCCGAGACATCAAATCTGGTTACAGGCCGCTCATCGCCCCTCCAGTTGAAACCCTTGAGGCGCTGCTCCTCAAGTGGCAAATTATAGACCGGCAATGCATCATTCTTCAAATTCTCCACATATTTGATTCTCTGGATCTGACGCTCCTTCAACCTTGCAGAGATAATTTTTCCCTCCTTTCGGTTCATTATGGTTATCAGACTGTCTTCCTTTACATAAAAGATCATTGAAGAGCCCCCGAGAGCATCATATCTGTAGAGATCATTATCCTTGAAATAGGCCACCATCTCAGCACCCTTGATCTGATTATAATGTAGTGTATCCTCCTGGGAAGCTACAAAAGCATTTGAGATGAGATTAGCCTTGGACAACACATTATCCTTGATCACTATCTGCATACTGTCGGACGAGAACTGATGACGTCCGTCATTCCACATAACCGGATTGACATAGAGTCTTGCCATCGAATCCAACCCAGTGTAAATAAGCGTATCGCATAGTGCCTGCATATCATTTTTGAAGAGTTTTACATTTCTCCAGGCATCAATGAAAATTACCTCTGCTGTATCCACCTGATTCATCTGCAGAGCAGTTGAATCCGACGCAGCAACACCCTCACGGGCCATATCCCCAATGGCAGAGGAGTTCTCCTCGCCACTCTCCTCTTCCGATACAGGCGGCAATTTCACCCCGTCGTTTCCTTCATTGCCTACCCTACCCTTTCCGTCCGGCGCACCACTCTCCAAAATAGTTCCGCTTCCCAACGCAACCCCCTCAAGTTTACCAGGTTTTTCTCCATCAGACTCTCCGGTTGGATTGCTCTCATCCTCTCTTTCACGTGCCACTGCAGCCTTTTTATTTATGAAAGGGGACTGGGCTGCCTGCTCAGTAAGCGACCTTATTGCAGCAGCATCCTCTTCAATCTTGGCCAGAGGATCTATATCTGAGAGTTTCTTGCGTCCCTTTGCCTGAGCTACAAGAGATGAGTCTACGTCACAATACCTTATCTTGTAATATTTGATTGTGTCGGCCGCAAGGAAAATCGTATCCTTTACCCCATTCTCAATAGTATATAGGGCTATCGAAGGGTTCCTCCTCAGTTCTACAGTCATAGAGGATGGAGTATACTTCGCCTCATCGGCAAAGCAGTAAACCGACTGTACTGTATCAAGAATCTGGATATTATCATAAAGTTCCGCCTCTCCTGTATTCCTGAAGTAGGAAAGTGTATCTGCCCACAACTCCTGCTCATCAGTAAAAAGATAGCTGTCGCGCTTGAAATGGAAAGCATTATTGTTCCTGTCATACTCTCCATCATTGGCAAAGAGCATATTGACATCCTGCCAGGCAACTGTTCCCTTGCCAAAATAGGCACAATTATTCTGAGTATTGTAATCTATCTGCTCCGACCTTATAAACACCGAGTCAAAAAACATCTGCACATTTTTTGTAAAGGTAAAGGTCTTGTCTGCAGATCGGTACTCCCCTTTGCGGCTCTCAATCACATTTCCCTCCTTGCTCCTCATCGAGCCTCCTGCCCAGAAGGTTGCCACACTATCCTTTGTATTATAGTCAAGATGATTGGTCCTCAAGACATTGCCATCCTTGTCGAAGAGTTCTACAAGAGTTCCTCTAAACTGGGCAAGATTATCATCTACTATATAGTTGATCTTGTCGCTCAAAAGGAAGGTATTATCCTGTATAATCTGCACGTGGCCGATAGCATTTATCACATTGGTATTGACATTCCACAAAGCTGTATCGCACAACAGATATGTACCGTTGTGAAGGAACCTTACCGAACCGGTAACTTTACGGTATGTTGTACCGTCAGCCTCCTCCAAATGGGCTGAAGAGGCCTCCACCAGCCTCACAAGAGAATCTTTTGGCTGGTTCTGCTGTGAAAAGAGCTGCAGTGAGATGAGCAGTGAAATTACAAGAAGGAATATCTGCTTTTTTTGAAACATCTGTTACAAACTATTTAAACCATCCATCCCTTTCAAAGTCACAATTCTTGTACATATCATCAAGAATTATGAGAGTAACTGCCTGTTTCTCTTTGATAAAGGCATCAACAGCCTCATTCTGTTTCTGGTTGTTCGCTATATTCTGGATGATACTGAAATCCTGTTTGAGATTTGCAGTATGGGATGGAATTATCTCCTCCAGCTTGATAAGCTTGTAGATTGTATTTCCCCTTCCTTCGTTGTCAAGAGATTCAAAAGGAGCAGAAATCTCACCTATCTCAAGATCCCTGATAATGTAGTAATCTTCAGGTTTGAGCTGATCCTTTTCAAAATAGATGGAACCGGTATTATCATCACACATAACGCCACCGTTGATTGCCGACTTGATATCCTGCGAATGGATTCTTGCAGCCAACTCAAATGTAAGGCTGTCGGCGAGTATCTTGCTCTTCAGACTATCAAGAGTTTTGAAGGCCTTACTTCTGTCGGCAGCTGTATATTGTGGCTTTATCAATATATGGCGGGCATTGAACATATCTCCATCCTTCTCTATCATCTGGATGATATGGAATCCGTCGGGAGTCTCTACAATCTGTGAAATCTGACCCGGTTTCAAGGCCATTGCAGCATCTGTAAATGCAGGCCAGTACATATTCTTTGGTGCCATTCTCAACTCACCTCCTCGGCCTGCGCTACCCGGATCCTGTGAATAGAGTGTGGCAAGGGTACTGAATTTCTCTCCTTTGAGAATTCTGTTACGCAACTCAAGGAGCTTCTCCTTAACAATCATAGTAGCCTCATCCTTAACAGGATAGAGCACGATCTGGCTCAATTTGTATTGGGTGGAGATTATAGGAAGACTGTCCTTATCTATCTTTCTGTAAAATTTTTCAACATCAGAGGGGGTCATCTCGCCGGCATCCTTCATCACATTCTGCTGCATCTGCTGGGTAAGGCTCTGGTCACTCAAAATTGCTCTCCAGTCGTTGCGCAATTTATGGATAGGCTTGTTGAAATATCTCTCCATCTCCTTTTCACCACCGAGGGAGGCCATCGCTGTATTGATTCTGTTGCCCAACTCCATCTCAACCTGCTCAGCATTGACAACAAGGCTGTCAAGACGGGCCTGGTTCAGGAAGAGTTTCTGAGCCATCATATTCTCAAGAATCTCACATCTGAGATTTCGGTCAGATACCATACCCTGTGCCATCATCATCTGGACTTCAGCCTCAAGCTCCGATATGGTTATCATCTCATTTCCTACCAATGCAATGGTCTTGTCTATCAAACCACCCTTATAAGTTTGGGCAATGGCCATCTGGGTTGTAAAGAGTAGTATAGCCAATGCAAAACTCCTAATTATCTTCATCTTCTTTATATTTTACGGTTCCGCCCAACAAGGCTTCATTATATATCTCTTTGTGGAGCTGCTTTATCAGCTCCTGCTTTCTTTTGTTCAATATTATCTCGCCAATTCTCCTGGAACAATATTCAAACGGTGCCGGCTCTCCCGGCTCCACAAAATCCACAATCTTCATAAAGTTTGAATATACCGAATCCCTTTTCTCAATAATCTTGCCACTTCTTGCCTTTGACAAAAAATCGGAAATATTCATCTCCATATCACCTGCTGCAACCGAAAGGTCAACCCAGCTGTCTGAGTAGCCGTTATACCCGAATGCCGACATAAAGGCCATCTCCATCAGCCTCTCCATACTCTCCGCATCCCCCTTGACAAGAAGCGCCCTTGCCTTCTGCAGGTTGGGAGAACTGTTGTGAAACTTTACAAAATAGCCCTTCACAACACCTTCTTCCGTAAGGAAATGCTCACTATTACGGGAATAATACTCCTTTCTCTCCCTCTCGTCCACAAGCGTATCAAGGCGTTGTCTTATATATTCATCCTCATATCTGAAGACCAGCAGCTGCGTTCTATAATCTTCCAGAAGTTTCTCCACATCCCTGTCGCTCTTAGGCAGCTCCTTCTGTGCCTTCTGCAAAAGCAGCTGTTTCAAAGTCCAGGAACTGATATATTGTTTAACAAACGCAGCGCTATCTGTAGCAGAAGCGCCGCGTGGCATAACCTTTTCCAGATCACTGCCATAAAGGACAGCATCACCGACTGTTACAACTGCATCACCCTTTGTAACCGAATCTACAAGACTGCAGGATGCAAGCAACAACAATAACGCCGATATGGCAGCAGTCCTTATCATAGAGACTACCTTGAATAGTTTGGAGCCTCACGGGTGATTGTAACATCGTGAGGATGGTTCTCTATCATTCCCGCATTGGTGATTCTCACAAACTGTGCATTTCTCAAGCTCTCAATATCCGGAGCGCCGCAATATCCCATACCGGCACGCAATCCGCCGATCAACTGGTAAATAACCTCCGAAAGTGTTCCTTTATAAGGTACTTGTGCAACAATTCCCTCAGGTACAAGCTTCTTGATATCTTCCTCCATATCCTGGAAGTATCTGTCTTTTGAACCCTTCTGCATAGCCTCCAATGAGCCCATACCTCTGTATGACTTGAATTTTCTTCCATTCAGAATAATTGTCTCTCCTGGAGACTCCTCAACTCCTGCAAAGAGTGATCCGGCCATAATTGTACTTGCTCCCGCAGCCAATGCCTTCACAATATCTCCCGAATATCTGATACCGCCATCTGCTATGATAGGAATACCGGTACCCTTCAATGCATCTGCAGCCAACATAACTGCTGTCAACTGCGGAACACCCACACCGGCAACCACACGGGTAGTACAGATTGAACCGGGACCGATACCAACCTTAACACCGTCAACTCCGCACTCAGCCAAGGCCTTTGCAGCCTCGCCAGTAGCAATATTTCCTGCAATCACCTGAAGGTGAGGGAATGCAGCCTTCAACTCTTTTATAACCTTGAGCACATAGACAGAGTGGCCGTGCGCTGTATCAACCACAACAGCATCTGTATCTACAGAGACAAGTTTCTCAACCTTCTCTATGGTATCAGCTCCCACTCCTACCGCTGCAGCTGCCAAAAGACGGCCTTTTGAATCCTTGCTTGCAATAGGATTATCCTTGATCTTTGTAATATCCTTGTATGTGATCAATCCCTCAAGAACTCCATTGACATCAACAACCGGCAACTTCTCGATTCTGTATTTCTGGAGAAGATGGGTTGCGTGTGCCAAATCTGTTCCACTTGTGGTTGTGATGAGATTCTCCTTTGTCATTATCTCACTGATAGGAGTCTTGACATTGTCAACAAAACGCAAATCCCTGTTGGTAACAATTCCTATGAGTTTTTTATTGTCGTCAACCACCGGAATTCCACCAATATGGTTCTGGCTCATAAGTTTAAGAGCATCAGAAACAAGAGCATCACTCTTGATTACCACAGGATCATAAATCATTCCATTCTCCGCTCTCTTTACCCTTCTCACATGCTCCATCTGGCGTTCGATAGGCATATTCTTATGGATGATTCCTATACCGCCGGCGCGGGCTATGGCAATCGCCAGCTCTGCCTCTGTAACTGTATCCATCGCTGCAGAAACAATTGGGGCCTGCAATACTATATCTCTTGAGAAATGACTACTTACATTAACCTCTCTTGGAAGTACTTCTGAACGGGCAGGAATCAACAATACATCATCGAATGTCAAACCTTCCGGAATAATTCTGTTAGCTAATAGTTGCATATCTGTCTATTTTTAAAAGGCGAATTTACTATTTTTTTGGAAAACATTAAGAAAAAAAGAGCTCCGAATGAAAAAAAGTTCAATTACGGCCACCGTTTTGCCATAATCTGCCCTGCCGGGTATCCCTCTCCTCCAGTCTTGTCTCCAGCATTCTTAGCAACTCCGTATTCCTCACCAGCCCCCACGGGCTATGGTTTACAAAACGGGGCGGCACCTCCCCTGCAAAGCGCTCTATATAGAAATCGGGGCGCAAACGTTCCAGAAAATCAACAAAGAAATCTATATACTCTTCCAATCCGAACTCCACAAAATCATTACGGCACAACTCGTACTCCCTCTCCATTGGAGTTCCCTTGATTATCTGCAGCTGGTGAAACTTCAAAGTGTTGAGAGGCAATCCGTTTATTATATCTGCCATTGCCATCAGCTCCTCCCTGCTCTCACCCGGAAGACCAAAGATAAAATGGGCTCCCTGAAATATACCCCTTGCAGCAGTGGCCTCAACAACTCTCTTTGCAGTTTCAAAATTGTGTCCGCGGTTTATCCTCTCAAGCGTCTTGTCGTAGCAGCTCTCTATACCATATTCAATGATGACCACCTTCTCTTCCGAGAGTTCCTGGAGGTAGTCAAGCTTCTCTTCATCGATACAATCGGGACGTGTACCAACAACAATACCCCTCACTTGCGGATGGTCCAAAGCTTGCGAATAGAGTTCCTTCAGCCTCTCTATCGGGGCGTAAGTATTGGAGTAAGACTGGAAATATGCAAGATAGTCCCGGGTATTGCGGTATCTTCCCCTATGGAACTCCATCCCCTCCTCAAGCTGCCGGGATATAGGCTTGTCGGGAGTGCTGTAATTTGGGTGAAATGCATCATTATTGCAGTATGTACATCCTCCAAAGCCTACACTGCCATCCCTGTTGGGACAGGTAAAACCGGCATCAATTACAATTTTCTGCAATCTTGTCCCATACTTCTCCCTGAAATATCCGGTGAATGAGTTATAGCGCCGCTCCATAACCTGTTACCGGTTCAAGAAACTCTCTTTAGGTCTCTCAACCATAACCTTGAAGACAACCTTCTTCACCTTGCCGTCACCCATCAATGGGGCGTGGGCATCAGCGGGAAAGATAATTGCAAGATTTCCAGCGCCTATACTCACATAATTGTCGGGAGTATCATTATTGAGGAAAGCTATATCATTCTCCTCTTTATACTTTACATCCGGTCCCTGGTCGTCACAATGGCATCTATCCTTTATACCTATTGTCTCAACGCCCTCAACAATGACGTGGATGTCGATATATGAGTCGTGAACCTCAAGCGGACAATCTTCAATTCCTTTCAAATCACCTTCAAAGAGAGTGCAATAGACATTTTCTCCATCTATCTCATATCTGCTCTCCTCAAGTTCATCCAGCTTGTTGTTGCGGATAAAATCATACACTTTGTCGAAGCCCGGAACGAGGGTCCGGTACTTTTCGAAACTCTTTATAGAATCAAGTATCATTTTTTTGTTGCAAAGATAACCATTTATTCAATATTTCTTATATTTGCGTGAAATAAGCCTTCACACAACATTGGCGGGCTTTATGGCGGAGGATTAATCTGACAATTATAATTATAATACTGTAACTATGGAGAACTTGAACCAACCTAAGTATTGCCCCGACAACAATCTTGTATGGGCTATCCTTTGCACTGTTTTATGTTGCCTTCCTTTGGGCATCGTTGCAATCATCAAATCTACCTCAGTAGAGAAATTATGGAGAGAAGGACGCTGTCAGGAGGCTGAGAAAGCTGCCGCTGACGCAAAGAAATATTCCATCATTGGAGCTATAATCTCCTTGGTATTTGGATTCTTATACTTTATCTTTATTGTACTTATAGGCGTGGCAGACGCTCTTTAACAGCAAGAAAATATCATCAGCCGTTATGGTCGACAGATATATACCCTATATGATTCCTATACTCCTTGTGATTATAGGAATCATCTATTTTTTATATGACCCTTCTGAATCTGCATTTTTTCCCAAATGCCCCTGGTATCTGCTGACAGGTACCCAGTGTCCCTCTTGCGGTATCCAGAGATTCCTTTTTCAGCTTCTGCACGGCAACCTACTGGAGGCCTTTCTGCTCAATCCGTTCCTGATGATCTCCCTTCCATATGCCACCCTGGCCGTTTTGGGCAAATGGTACAACTATAAGGGAATATTCAATAGCATAAACAGATTTGTCTACCACAGGTACACTTTAACGGCATATATCCTTCTCTTCTTCACTTGGTGGATTCTCCGTAACATTATACAGATATGACAAATCAATCTTTTGCACCCTTCCTCCAACAATTATTTGATTCTCCGTCAACATTTTTATATATTTGCAAGATATTAAGACTAATTTTTTTGAAATGAAAAAGATTCTTTTACTCACAACTTTGGCAACAGCTCTTCTCGGCAGTTGTTGCAACCATTCTACAGATGCAACTGTTGAGAAATTCAACGATATCAGAAAAGGTGTAAAGAGCGTATGGGCTCCGGACGGACGCTCAAAGACTTTTGAGGCAAATCTTGAGAAAGAGGGAAATGGCTATGTACTTAGAGGTGTTACCACCGAACAGAAGGCAAAAGACTCGCTTATCAAGGCTTTGGAGATAAACAATATCAAATTTGCCGACAGTCTCTTTATGTTGCCTTGTGCCAAATTAGGCGACAAGATTTACGGTGTAACAACCCAGTCTGTTGTAAACTTCCGCACATCAGGAAAATACAGCGCTGAATCTGCAACCCAGGCAATGATGGGAACTCCTGTGAAGGTTCTCCAGAAGAAAGGCGGCTGGACAAGAGCTATCACCCCAGAGGGTTATATCTCGTGGGTCACTTCAGGCAGTATCCAGGAGATGAATGAAGAGGAGTTCAATAAATATATGGCTGCTCCAAAAGTTATCGTAACTACCAAATATGCAACAATGACAGAGGGTCCTTCCGCTACATCAATGATGGTGAGCGACGTTGTCTGGGGCAATATCTTCGTTGATTTGGGCAGTCAGGGAGCCTGGCAGAAGGTTGCCATCGCCGACGGCCGTACCGGATATCTTCCAAAATCTGCTGTACAGAGCTTCGACAAATGGCTCGACAGCCGTAATCCTACCCCTGACAACATCATTGCCACAGCCAAACAGTTTGTTGGAGTTCCTTATATGTGGGGCGGCACATCAATCAAGGCTGTTGACTGCAGCGGATTCTGCAAATCAGTATATTTCCTTAACGGACTTGTTCTTGCAAGAGACGCTTCACAACAGTGCCACACCGGTGACAATATTGATATCACAAAATATGTGAATGACAGCACATATACAGTTGAGGCTCTTTCAAACTTGAAGAAAGGTGACCTTATCTTCTTCGGTTCAAAGGCAACCCCAGAGAAGAAAGAGAGAGTTACCCACGTAGGTATCTATATTGGCGACGGTATATTTATCCATTCAGCCACAAAAGTGAGAATCAACTCATTGATCCCTACCGACGAGAACTACTACAGCGGTTCAAAGAGACTTATCAGAGCATCCCGCATCTTGGGCAACGAAGATAAGGGCAAAGATATATGGACAATCCCGGTATTTTACAAAAACTAATAAATGACGAATAAATCCAATACATTATGATAACCAACAGACGTAATTTCCTAAAATCTGCAGGTCTATTGACAGCAGCAGCCACACTATTCAACCCTGCAACAATTTTTGCCCAGAAGGGTGCCAGAAAATCGAGCGGCAGCAAGAAGATGGAGCTCTCATTTGTTCCTTACGATGCTCAGATGAGACACGCATTCGCAATTGCCACCTCAGTAAGGACAACAACCCCTATCGTACTTACACAGATTACATACGATGGAGTTACCGGTTATGGTGAAGCTGCTATGCCTCCATATTTGGGTGAGACTCAGGCATCTGTTATTGAATTTCTCAAGAAGGTTGACCTAAGCAAATTCAGTTCACCTTTCCTTATCGACGACATTATGAAATATGTCGACAGCATTGCCATCAACAATACAGCTGCAAAAGCTGCCGTTGATATCGCATTGCACGATTTGGTTGGAAAACTTATCGGACAGCCTTGGTGGAAGATCTGGGGATTTGACCCTACAGTATGTCCTAACACATCATTCACCGTAGGATTGGATACAGAGGATGTTGTAAAGCAGAAGACCAAAGAGGCCGCTCCTTACAAGGTAATCAAGGTAAAATTGGGAAGAGACGAGGCTACCGACAAGATGATGATCAACACTATCCGCTCAGTAACAGATACTATGATCTGTGTTGATGCAAACCAAGGATGGAAAGACAAACACTATGCATTGGATATGATCCACTGGTTGAATGAGCGCAATGTGAAGATGATTGAGCAGCCTATGTCAAAATATCTGTTGGATGAGACAGCCTGGTTGACAGAGAACAGCCCGCTTCCTATCTATGCTGATGAGGCTTGCCAAAGACTCACAGATATCCAGAAACTTAAAGGTGCATATACCGGTATCAACATCAAGCTTATGAAATGTACCGGTTTGAGAGAGGCTCGCGAGATGGTATCATTGGCAGAGGCATTGAATATGAAGCTTATGATCGGCTGTATGACAGAGACCTCTTGTGCAATTTCAGCAGCTGCACAGCTTGCGCCAAAGATGGAGTGGGCAGACCTTGACGGCAACTTGTTGATTACAAACGACTGCTATAGCGGAATGAAGATTGTAGACGGCAAGATTACATTGAATGACAAACCGGGTATCGGTATTGAGAAAATATAATTCAAATTACAGTAAATAATTTAATCCATATAATATGGCTAATCTAAGAGTTATTAAAAAAGATGTCATCTACCTTATCAATGAGGTGATTTCAGACTGCTGGGTATTTATGTACCTTAACAATGACAAAAAACAGGAGGAGGCTAAACAGATTGTTGCCGATGCAATTGCACTTGGAGACAACCTTTTTGACCAGATAAACCACTATCCGAAAGAGGAGACTAAAAAGCACTTCAAACAGATCAACGAGAAACTTCTTGCAGAGGTTGACGCTCTGTTCAAAAGAATCAGTGCGCTTGCAAAATAGTCTTCTGAAGGAGTAATGATGAGGCCGACAAGGAGAGGTCTGAATGACCCTCACCTTGCCGGCTTTTTCAATAATAAAAAGATAATGACCAAGAAATATAAAACTATGAAAAAATATCTGTTGATTATGGGAGCGGCCCTTGCAATGGCATCCTGTTCACAAAACAATGATGCCAAACCGGCTATCGATATGGCAAATTTCGACAATACAGTATCTCCAAAAGAGGATTTTTATCAATATGCCTGTGGAGGATGGATTGCATCAAATCCACTCACACCCGAATACTCAAGATATGGTATATTTGACCAGCTTGACAAGGAGAACCAAATAAAGCTCAAAGATCTAATTGAGGAGCTGAATGCCACACCTCAGGAGAGCGGAAGCACCGGAGAAAAGATCCAGCTGCTATATGCTATGGGTCTTGACAGCGCAAAGAGGGAGAGCGACGGAGCGACCCCTGTTATGGCCCAATTGAAAGAGATTGAAGCTATCGGAAATAATGACGGCTTCTCAAAGATAATTGGCAAGATGCACGTTGAGTCAGCTTCGCCGCTGTTCGGATGCTACATCGGTGCAGATGAGAAGAACAGTACAATGAACCTGTTGCAGATGTATCAGGGAGGCCTGGGTATGGGAGACAGGGATTATTACCTTCTCGATGATCAGAATACCCAAAATATCAGAGCTTCATATAAGGAGTATATAAAGAAGCTCTTCCTGCTTGCAGGCTACTCTGAGGAAGAGTCTCTCAAAGCTGCTGACAATGTTATGGCTCTTGAGACAGCAATAGCCGAGATCTCTGTAGAGAGAGCTGCACTAAGGGACGTGCACAAAAACTACAACAAAATGAAGATTGCCGACTTCGTCAAGAGATACAACTTCCTCAACTGGGATATCTACTTCAATGAAATAGGCATTAAAAACTCAACAGAGCTTGACGCAAAACAGCTTCCATTCTTTGAGGGACTTACTAAGGTTCTCAAAAAAAGCACTATGGAGGAGAAGAGGGCATATTTGGCATTCAATCTGCTCAATTCTGCATCATCATACTTAAGCTCAGACTTTGTAGAGGCCAATTTCAACTTCTATGGAAAGACACTCCAGGGAAGAGAGGAGCTCCAGCCGCTATGGAAGCGTTCGCTCTCAGTTGTAAACCGCTCCCTTGCCGAGGCATTTGGTGAAATGTATGTAAAAAAATATTTCCCGGCCTCATCGAAGGAGAAGATGATTGAGATGGTTGGCAATCTGCAGAAGGCTCTGGGTGAAAGGATCGACAACCTTGAGTGGATGAGTGCAGAGACCAAAGCAAAGGCTCAGGAGAAGCTCTCCACCTTTATTGTAAAGGTTGGATATCCCGACAAATGGAAAGACTACTCATCTCTTGAAATAACCAACGATTCATACTGGGCAAATATCTGTCGCTCGAGCCGTTTCCACCACAATGAGATGATGAAAGATGAGGGCAAACCTGTCGACCGCAGCCAATGGGGAATGAGCCCACAGACAGTAAACGCATATTATAATCCTACAACCAATGAGATCTGCTTCCCTGCAGCTATTCTACAGCCGCCTTTCTTCAATCCTGAGGCAGATGATGCTGTAAACTATGGTGCAATTGGTGTGGTTATAGGTCACGAAATGACCCACGGATTTGACGACCAGGGAAGGAACTATGATAAAGATGGAAACATCAGCGCCTGGTGGACAGAAGAGGATGCTGCCAAATTTACCGAGATGGCAAAAGTATTGGTTGAGCAATACAACAAAATCATAGTTATTGACACTGTTCACGCCGACGGAAATTATACCCTTGGAGAGAACATTGCAGATCAGGGCGGACTTCTTGTGGCAAAACAGGCCTATATGAACACATTAAATGGCAAGAGTGCCCCTGCAGATATAGACGGGTTCAACCATAACCAGAGATTCTACCTCGGTTATGCTAACCTATGGGCACAGAGCATCAGGCCGCAGGAGATTTTGCGCCGTACCAAGATGGATGTCCACTCTCTCGGCAAATGGAGAGTAAACGCTGCCCTAAAGAACATTGACGATTTCTATACCGCATTTGATATCCAGGAGGGTGACGCAATGTATATGGCACCTGAGGAGAGAATCAACATATGGTAAAATAAAAACTTTATCAAGCGTAAAAAAATTGAGTCCGGATCATTTGACCCGGACTCTTTTAATGTGGAACCACTAACAAAACTGAAACTAACAAATCCTAATATCCAGGGTTTTGTTGAAGTTCAGGATAGATACTTCTCTCAGTAGCTGATATAGGAAGAACAATTCTATGGTCATTCCAGGTAATCTCCTGACGTGTTGCTCCCGCAAAATCACGAGGGTCAATACTCTGGTCCCTTACAATTGTACCGCCTTTTCTCATTACATCAAAGAATCTGTGGCCTTCGCCGATAAACTCTTTATGACGCTCTGTAGCCACAAGATCCAATGTAGCTGTTACATCAGCTGCAGTCAAATCTGCTCTCTTTCTTACAGCATTAAGATACTCATCAGCAATAGCCTGTTTGCCGCCCAACTCCAATGCAGCCTCTGCAGCCATCAAATATGCATCTGTTATACGGAACAATCTTGGATTGTTTCTTCTGAAGGTATTGCCTGATCCCTCATTGCCAGGGAATTTTTTCAACCAATAGAACTCCTGTCCTGCCACTACACCTGTCTCAGGATCGTGATATTTGATCATCTGGGCACGGACATCGTTTGGAGTTTGTGCAAACAACTCTCTCCACTTTTGGGTAGGGATAATTGATTTGCCGGCATTGTCTGCCTCAAACCACAGATTATGGTAAATTGTATAGAAACCGCCATCCGAGTCGATATCACCGTCAGCTGTCACCAAGAACTCCAATACTGACTCATCATCACAGATTTTGCTCCAATATGCCAAATAATCCTCATTAGGTACCAATCTGTATGGAGAATCCTCAACAACCTCTGAACAGGCATCAAATGCAGTCTGCCAGTCACCTTTATAGAGAGCAATCTTGCCTTGAAGCATTCTTGCTGCCCAATAGTTGAAGTGTCCGTCATTTCTGCTTCTTGAAAGAAGATCAAGTGAAGCCTTTACATCAGCCTCAGCCTGAGCATAGGTCTCAGCAACTGTATTACGGGGAAGTCTTGCCTCAGAAGGTGATATTACAGAAGTAAGGACTACAGCACCCAACGATGCACCATTATCCTTCATATACGGATATCCGTACAATCTTGCCAAATCAAAATAACAAAGTGCTCTTACAGCGTAAGCCTGTCCTGTCAAATCTCTCTTGATATCCTCCTCTTCAGAAGAGATAGTCTCAAGAGTATTGATGTTGGCAATAAAGGTATTGGCCTTCATTATAATGTTATAGTAGTTCTGCCAGAAACTGAAATAGTTTGTCTGGGTTGGTGAGAAGTCAAGCTGATATACAGTAGTTGCTGTTCCGCCCATCTCTCTCGGATAGAGGTTGTCAGCTCTCATATCGCCCATATATGGAATATATGTTCCATACATTGTGTAGTACATCAAGTCTATATAGAGACCGTTTGCGGCAACTTTGGCATCATCCATAGTTACCATTGCGCTCTCGGCAACAACCTGGTTGGTAGGGACCTTATCCAAGAACCCGTCACAAGACGAGAGACCCAAGAGGGTGCTACCGGCAATTATTATGCTATAAATATATTTTCTCATAACAGTTCAATTCTTATTTGATTTATTAATCCTGTGATAGTTCCCGTTAGAAGCTTACTTCCAATCCGAATGTTACAGTTCTCATAGCCGGCATACCCAATGAGTAGAAACCGTTTGTCTGGATCTCCGGATCGATATGCAATTTGGAGAATGTCAACAAGTTTGCACCTGCAACATATACACGGGCATTAGATAGACTGATCTTGTTTACAAAAGATCTTGGCAATGTATATGAAATGGTTGCATTCTTAAGTCTTAAATAGTCACCTCTATGAAGGAATCTGTCTGAATCATAGTAAGCACCCTGGTTATTACCGGCAACACGCATAGGGAATGCAGCATCTGTATTGTTTGCAGAGTATGCGTCAACCTGTGATTTACCTATATTTCTATGGAACTCACGGTAACCGTCGGTATAGAGGTCATCTGTACCGTCATCCCAAATGTAGTGTCCGTATTTGTATGACCAGGCCATTGAGAAGTTCAAATCTTTCCATCTCAAATCAACATTGAATCCACCATAACCGTCAGGAAGAGCTGTCTTGCCTTCAAGAATAACTGAATTTGAACGGTTTCTATTGGTAGGAGCATAGTTGTACAAATCGTATGGAGCTGTAGAGCCCTTAGGCAATACTGTACCGTCTTTCAACATTACATCCTCTGTAAGTTGTTCGCCTTTATTGAAGTGCGAACCATCAGCATATAGAGGCATACCGGCTTTGATGGTATTACCGTTCATATCAACCATATCCTCTTGTGCATAACCCAAGTAGTCGCGTGAATAGAATTGGTAGAAACAGTATCCTGCTTTCCAGATGTAAGGACGTGATGTCTGGGTCTCACCCTCTTCCGACAATGAAAGGACCTCGTTGTCGATAGTTGACCAGTTTACGCCAACCGACAAATCCCAATCTGCCTTCTTGAGGATATCAACATTCAATGCAATCTCAATACCTTTATTCTTCATTGCACCCACATTCGACAATGTTGAGGTGAAACCTGTAATTGAAGGGATTTTAGCGTCAAGCAACAAATCGGTTGTCTCCTTCTCAAAATATTCAACTGAGAATGTATAGTTGTCAAAGATAGTTGCATCCAAAGCGATGTTCCAGTTCTTATTCTTCTCCCAGGTCAAATCAGAGTTGGCAAGGTTTGAAGGATAACTTGCACCCTCATCTCCATAAACACTGTAATCATAAACTGACATATAGCCGAAGTAGTCTGTAGGAAGAGTACCGCTGGTACCGTAAGATCCACGAAGTTTACCATCATTCAACCACTCGAAATCCATAAACTTCTCATTTGAGAATCTCCAAGATCCTGATACTGACCAGAAGTCGCCCCATCTTGTCTCAGAAGCAAGTCTTGATGAGCCGTCACGACGATAAGTTGCGGTCACATAGTATCTTGAATCGAAATCATAACTCAAGCTGCCCAATGCAGACAACAGAGCCTCCTCACGGCTGTATGAGTAGCTGGTATCATACTCTGTACCAAAGATTGACTCTGTGGCACCCGCATAAGAGAAACTTGTCTTGCCGGCCCTTGTCATTCTGTATTTCTCCTCTTCAGCCTCCCAACCTATCATTGCAGCAACGTGGTGTTTGTCCCAAGTTCTGTCGAAATTCAAAGTTGTTGAACTTACCATACGGTTGATATTTCTGTGACGGTCACTCATATATCCGCCCGGCTCACCGTATGCTGTAAAGTTAGGGTGTCCGTACAACCATCCGAATCTGTCGTGAACATATAGCCAGTCACTGCTCACTGTTGTCTTGGCAGTAAGCCACTCTGCAAATTTCACCTCCATCCAGCCTTTCAACAAAAGACGGTTCTGTCTTGCATCGTTAATCTGCATATCATATGTAGGGACAGGGTTAACTGTACTTACTGTAGGATTCCAGCGCTCCATATATAGAGAGCCGTCTGACTTGTATGCGTATGGCCATCTCTCGTTCAAATATACTTTCCATATAGTATAAGGGTCATCTTTTGAGTGGTCCTCCTGGTGTCCCTCCTGGAATGTCCAGGCATATTGCAAGTTTCCGCCCAATCTTATGGCTTTGTTCAATTTTGCCTCACCATTGATTGTGGTTGAAACCCTCTGCAAATTCTCTATTGAGGTAAGACCCTGCTGGTCCTGATAAGCTACCGAAGCATAGATTCTGCCCTTCTCGCCACCTCCAGAGATATTATACTCATAATTCTGCGAAATACCTTTACGGAACAATACATCCTCCCAATCTTTGTAGATATATTTGCTCTCATCCCTTGACGGATAGTTGGCCTCAACTTTGGCAGCAACATAATCCTCCAAAGTGTTGTATGATTTCCATGCATTAGGATTCCTCATACCATAGTTATACCAAGCCTGTCTGTGCAACTCCTCTGTCTGGGCATCTGAAGCCAACGGATAGTTGTCGTATGCAAAGTATGATACACCAAGACTCGCCTTGAATGTAGAGGTAACCTTACCCTGCTTACCCTTCTTTGTGGTGATAAGGATTACACCATTTGATGCACGTGAACCATAAAGTGAAGCAGCTGCAGCATCCTTAAGGATTGTGATTGACTCGATATCCGAAGGATTCAAGAAAGACATAGCAGAGGTTGAGATATTTCCTGACGATTGGTCACCACTTGTTGCAGGAATACCGTCAATTACATAAAGAGGAGCATTGCCGGCATTGAATGATCCGAATCCACGGACACTGATATCGGCCATTGCGCCTGGCTGACCGGAAGCGGCAGCCACCTGTACTCCCGGAGCTTTTCCGGAGAGAACCGACTCAAAACTCATTACCGGAGCATCTTTCAATGCATCATCCTTAACCACTGTAGCGGAACCTGAATAGGATCCCTTCTTTACAGTTCCGTAGGCTACCACCATAACCTCATCCAAGGCCTCTGTGTCGGGCGGAAGGATAGCATTGACTACAGATTTGCCATTTACAGGCACTTCAATTGTCCTGAAGCCAATTGAAGAGAAGACAAGTACGGCATCTGCAGGAACATCATTTAGAACAAAATCACCATCATCTCCGGATGTAGCCAAATTTGTTGTACCTTTTACAACTACGCTTGCAAAAGAAACCGGGCTTCCATCCTCACCAGAAGTAACTCTACCGGTTACCTTGGTTTGCGCAAACATTACTCCAACAGAGAGTATTGCCAACGCTAGCAGAAATAATCTCTTCATAGTTTGTTAAGCAATTAGTTAATAATCATATATAGTTAGTATTAAATAAATTCCAACTAAGTAACTATGGTGCGAGATCTGCGAAAGCAAAATGCTGTGAGCATTTATGGAACTTGCTGTATGGAACAGGCAAATCTAAGAATCGGATATGACAGGCAAACGGAACAGGCCTGCGGGGAAATATCCTCGTGCTAAGTTAAGTATTTCTGAGAAAAAAATCAAAAAAAACAGTTATTCAGAAGATTAAAAATATACAGCTATTTTACTCCGGCACATCAATGAGATGGGTATACCCCTTCAGTTCTCTTCTCAGAACCTGTTCATTACCGCCGCATAAAAGCTCCATCAGAGAGTGAAACTTATCTCCGTGGTTGGGATAAACAAGATGGACCAGTTCGTGCAACATAACCATATCAGCAAGATGAGCAGGAAGGTTGACAAGATGCATATTGAGATTAATATTCCTCTTGGCAGAGCAGCTGCCCCAGTTGCTTCTGTTATTCTTTATGGCAACACTATTATAAGTAAAAGGTTCCTCTACCCGTCTTCCAAACCTTCCCCTTATCACTACCTCCCGGTTCAACCTCTCCGAAAGTGCCCTCAACCTTGAAGGCAGCTCCCTTTTGGCCCTTTGCCTTATCTCATCAAGCTCCTGACGGGAATAAACTCTTTTCTCCGGCACGCTTTGCCCTTCAGCCGTAACTGTGCAACCGCTCCGCGCCATCAGTCTCCTCTTCATCTCTTCCAATTTTGGGACATTCTCCTCCACAAACTGCTCCGCCACCTGATAAGGGACCCTCACGGGAATATTCACCCTTATACCATTTCTCACAGATACCGAGATGGAAATTCTCCTGCTGCGGGCCCTTTTTATATATGATATCTCGCCCAAAAGTGGATGTTTTACAAGTTTTTGCATAAAACTATTGCCAGTTTCTATTTTTTAATTACCTTTGCACTCCCGTTTTTCGGGGTAAAATTAATTATAAATATTTAATAATCTTAGCAAAATGGCAGAGTATCTATCACCTGACAAAAAGCAAGAGATTTTCGGTAAATACGGAAAGTCTAATACAGACACCGGCTCAGCAGAGAGTCAAGTTGCTTTATTTTCCTACCGTATCGCTCACCTAACAGCTCACTTGAAGAACAACAAGAAAGACTACAACACACAGAGATCGTTGGTTAGACTTGTTGGTAAAAGACGTCGTCTTTTGAACTACTTGAAAGCTCAAGACATTGAGAGATACAGAAATATTGTGAAGGCCCTTAACCTTCGTAAATAATACAATATCAGGAATAGAGGAGGCAGCCGGAAGGTTGCCTCTTTTTTTCGTTTTACAAATTGCAGAATTTTTCCATTTTTTAAGATAAAAGGATAGATTTTGCTCTAAATTGTATTAAAAATAACAAAGTTGGATAACTTTCATTATCTTTGCGGGATTAGTTAAATTTATGTAAACTATGCACGCCAACAAATGTGGCTCGCGGCGTGTAGAGTGTATGTTAGAGTTAATAAACTCCCATTGGGGGAGGCGAGTTACATAGGATAAAAGATGAATATAGTAAAGAAGACCATCCAGTTGAACGATGGTAGAACAATTGAAATTGAAACCGGCAAATTGGCCAAGCAGGCAGATGGATCGGTTGTTGTAAAGATGGGTAACACTATGCTCCTTGCTGCTGTTACCTGTGCAAAGGATGCTAAAGAGGATGTTGACTTTATGCCTCTACAGGTTGACTACAAGGAGAAATTTGCCTCTGCAGGCCGTTTCCCTGGTGGTTTTATGAAGAGAGAGGGAAGGGCAACAGATGCCGAGATCCTTATTGCCCGTCTTATCGACAGAGCTTTGCGCCCACTTTTCCCGGACGATTTCCATGCTGAAGTATATGTTACCGTAAACTTGATCTCTGCAGATAAAGATATAATGCCTGATGCTTTGGCAGGATTGGCTGCATCATCAGCACTTGCTGTGAGTGACATTCCTTTCGGAGGTCCTATCTCAGAGGTAAGAGTTGCAAGAATCAACGGGGAGTTCTGCATAAATCCTACATTCTCAGAGTTGGAGAATGCCGATCTTGATATAATGGTTGCAGCAACTGTCGACAACATTATGATGGTTGAGGGTGAGATGAAAGAGGTAAGCGAGGGTTTAATTGACCATGGAATCAAGTTTGCACACGAGGCTATCAAGGTTCAGTGCCAGGCTCAGTTGGAGCTTATGGCTGAGGTTGGAAAGACTGAGAAGAGAACCTACTGTCACGAGAAGAATGATGAGGAGTTGAGAGAGGCTTGCCACAACTACTGCTACGACAAATGCTACGCAATTGCAAAAGGCGGTACTGCAAAACACGAAAGAGGTGATGCATTTGCTGCACTTGAGGAGGAGTTCCTTGCTACACTTCCTGAGGAGGAGAGAGAGGAGAAGGCAGCTTTGGTTGCCCGCTACTTCCACGCAGTGGAGAAAGAGGCAATGCGCAATATGATTCTTGACGAGGGTGTAAGACTTGACGGCAGAACAACCACTCAGATCCGTCCTATCTGGTGTGAGGTTGATTATCTTCCTTGCGCTCACGGTTCTGCAATATTTACAAGAGGTGAGACACAGTCATTGACTACCGTTACCCTCGGAACCAAACTTGATATGAAGGAGACAGATGAGGTATTGGTACAGAAGACCGAGCCATTTGTACTTCACTACAACTTCCCTCCATTCTCAACTGGCGAGGCAAAGGCTCAGAGAGGTATCGGCCGTAGGGAGATAGGTCACGGAAACTTGGCTTTCAGAGCTTTGAAGCCTATGGTACCTACAGGTGAGGCAAACCCATACGCTGTACGTGTTGTTTCTGATATTCTTGAGTCAAACGGCTCTTCTTCTATGGCAACTGTATGCGCCGGCACCTTGGCACTTATGGATGCAGGTATCCAGATAAAGAAACCAGTTTCCGGTATTGCAATGGGTCTTATCTCAGATTCCAAGACAGGCAGATATGCTGTCCTTTCAGATATCTTGGGTGATGAGGACCACTTGGGAGATATGGACTTCAAGGTTACAGGTACAAAAGACGGTATCACTGCAACCCAGATGGATATCAAAGTTGACGGACTTTCATATCAGGTATTGGAGCAGGCTTTGGAGCAGGCACGCCAGGGCAGAATGCACATTATGGGTGAGATGATGAAGTGCATCGATGCACCTCGCGCTGACCTTAAACCTCACGCACCAAGAATCGTACAGCTTACTGTTCCAGGTGAGTTTATCGGTGCTATTATCGGTAAAGGCGGAGAGGTTATCCAGAATATCCAGAAGACTACCGGAACCACAATCACAATCACTGAGCAACAGAACGAGAATAATGAGACTGTAGGTGTTGTTGACATCTTTGGCGAGAACAAAGAGGGAATGGATGCAGCACTTGCCTGGATTAAAGGTATTGTTACTGTTCCTGAGGTTGGCCAGATTTACAACGGAAAGGTTGTCTCTATCCTTGAGTTTGGTGCTTTCGTACAGATTCTTCCTGGCAAGGAGGGTCTTCTCCACATCTCTGAGATTGATTGGAAGAAGATTGACAAGGTAGAGGATGTATTGAAGGTTGGAGATGAGGTTGATGTTAAACTTCTCGAGATTGACAGCAAGACAGGTAAGATGAGATTGTCACGCAAAGCTCTTATGGAGAAACCTGAGGGTTATGTAGAGCCTGCACGCAAACCAAGGCCTGACAATGGTGGTCATAAAAAACCTTTCAACAATCAGAGAGGAGGACGCGGTGAGAGAGGCGAGAGAGGAGATAGAGAGCGTAAGCCACAGAATGAGCAGCCTAAAGGCGAATAAATATCATCTTGATGGAGATTAATATTTCTAATAGAGGGGTGTACAAAAGCAGTTTTGACACCCTTCTTTCATATGTAAAGATTGAATCTGCTATGATATCTAAAGTAAATGCCCTCTTTTTCAGCCCTACCCTCACCACAAGGAGGGTCACTGAGGCCATCGCAGAGGGAGTGGCCGGGAGGCTGAATATTGATAAGGTTAAGATAACCGATGTTACAACCCCATCCGACCGGATGAAGAGCATATCATTCGGAGAGGAGGATATAGTGATTTTTGGAGTTCCAGTCTATATAGGAAGGGTTCCCAACCTCCTGAAGGAGTATTTCACCACCATAATGGGAAATGGTGCCATTGGCGTTCCTGTTGTGGTATACGGCAACAGGGCCTACGATGACGCACTTCTGGAGTTGAAAGATATTATGGAGGCAAACAAATTCAAATGTATTGCCGGTGCTGCATTTATTGGTGAACACTCATTCTCCACAACTCTTGGAGGGGGCAGGCCAGACAGCAACGATCTTATGATGGCAACCCGCTTTGGTGAGGATATCGCAGTTGCCCTCAACAGCTACAAAGGAGAAGCTCTCAAGGTTCCCGGAAACTATCCGTATAAATTTTTTGATGCAAGGGACAACAGGAACAAGGGTGTCGACATCAGGAAAGTTGCACCGCTGACCGATATGCAGAAGTGCAACAGCTGCGGGTTGTGTGCAAACTTGTGCCCGATGGGTTCAATAAACCCTTCAGATCCGGCAGAAGTAACCGGCAAATGTATCAAGTGCTGTGCCTGTATCAAGAGATGTCCAAATGGGGCCAAATATTTTACCGACCCCACATATCTTGAGCATAAGGAGATTCTTGAGAAGAACTTCACAACCCCCGCTAAAGTCCCAGAACTCTTCTTTGCAGTGTAAGTCTAATCACAACAATATTTTCCATCGCTTTTGGTAAGAACAGGCAAAAAAAAGAGTGGCAGCATCAGCACCACTCTTTTTTTCTCTATGATATCTGTTACCAGGCATTCAACGGTCTGCCGCTCATAAGCTGGCGTGCAGCAGCTTTTACCTCCTCCAATACCTTCTCATCACCGATATTGCTCAAAACCTTATCAACGAGGTCTACAATCACAACCATATCTTTCTCTACCAATCCGCGTGAAGTGACAGCAGGGCTGCCGACACGGATACCTGAGGTCTGGAATGGAGAGCGGCTGTCGAATGGAACCATATTCTTGTTTACAGTAATGTCTGCCTGAACCAATGTCTTCTCAGCCACCTTTCCTGTAAGGTCAGGGAATTTGGTTCTCAAGTCAATCAACATCACGTGGTTGTCTGTACCACCAGAAACAACCTTATATCCTTTGGCTATAAACGCCTCTGCCATAGCCGCAGCATTCTTCTTTACCTGAATCTGGTAATCTTTGAACTCAGGCTGCAATGCCTCAAAGAATGATACAGCTTTTGCAGCGATACAGTGCTCAAGCGGACCACCTTGGATTCCAGGGAAGACACTTGAATTCAACACTGCAGACATCTTCTTGATCTCACCCTTAGGAGTCTTGATGCCAAACGGATTGTCAAAATCTTTACCCATTAGGATAATACCGCCACGAGGTCCTCTCAATGTCTTGTGGGTGGTGGAGGTAACAATGTGGGCAAATTTGACAGGGTTCTCCAACAAACCAGCTGCAATAAGTCCTGCAGGATGTGCCATATCAACCCAAAGAATTGCACCTACTTTATCAGCAATAGCTCTCATTCTTGCCCAATCCCACTCTCTTGAGTAGGCAGAAGCACCACCAATGATCAATTTTGGCTTATGCTCAAGAGCCTGCTTCTCCATATCGTCATAATCAATAAGGCCTGTCTCCTCATTCAAATGGTAAGCCACAGCATTGTATAGAATTCCCGACATATTTACAGGTGATCCGTGGGTCAAGTGACCTCCGTGTGCAAGGTCAAGTCCCATAAATGTATCACCAGGCTTGATACAAGCCATCATTACCGCCATATTTGCCTGTGCGCCTGAGTGTGGCTGCACATTTGCATACTCAGCATCAAACAACTGGCAGATACGGTCAATTGCCAACTGCTCAATCTGGTCAACAACCTCACAACCGCCATAATATCTTGCACCGGGATAACCCTCCGCATATTTATTTGTACAAACAGAACCTAAAGCCTCCAGAACTTGTTTGGAAACAAAATTCTCTGACGCGATCAATTCAATTCCGTGAAGTTGTCTATTTTCTTCCTTTTTTATTAATTCTGAAATTTGAAGATCTTGTTTCATATTATTCACTTTATAGATGGTATAAACTTATTTTTACAAATTTATAATTTTAATTTTATTTTTGCGACAGAAACTGTTTCTATTTTCATATAATTTTAAAATTTACTGATGTTTAGAAAATTACGGAACGATGAATTGGGCAGGATAACCACCCAGGAGTTCAAAGAGGCAGAAAAGCTGGGAATTACTGTAGTTCTCGACAATGTAAGAAGCCAGCACAACATAGGTTCGGCATTCCGTACAGCCGATTCATTTTTCATTGAGAAGATTATTCTATGTGGAATCTGCGCCACACCTCCAACCCCGGAGATCCACAAGTCGGCACTTGGTGCAGAGTTTTCTGTAGATTGGGACTACTTTCCACAGACGACTGAGGCTGTTGCCCATTTGAGGGAGAGGGGCTATACCATAATCAGCATTGAGCAGGCTGAGAACTCCATCTCTCTTGAAAATTTTGAGCCTGAGCCCGATAAAAAATATGCGCTCATCTTCGGGAATGAGGTAAAGGGGGTACAGCAGGAGGTTGTAAGTGCGAGCGACCACGTGCTTGAGATTCCCCAATTCGGCACAAAACACTCACTCAACATCTCGGTATCGGCTGGGGTTGTGCTCTGGGAGTGCTGCAAGAAACTCAAGCTCAACAAACAATAAAAGAGAAAGGGAGAAACATAATACAAAAAGAGAGAGGGCAACCCGAAGGTGGAGATTAATCCACTCTTGAGTTGCCCTTCCTTTATTCAAGGTATAATATCCTAAGGGTTCATCATATCAGCATTTCTGTAGTTGAGTATCTCATAAATGGCCTCAATTGCTGTAGCGGCAGGGCCTGTAGGATCAATCATCTTTGCCTTATTATAGGCATTGATGGCATCTCCCCAAAGCTGCTGACGACGGTATATTCCACCCAGCAGATACCAGGCATAGCCATTTTTAGGGTCTGCCGAGAGAAGTATGTTCAACTGGTCATACGCCTCGTCCAATCTTCCTTCGCGAAGAAGAGCCTCAATCTCAAGAGTTGTGAGAATTTGAGAAATTGCCTTTCCTTTATTCATACATCAAAAATCCTGACTGACAAAACCTCCTGACTATACAAGACCGGAGAATCCCATAAATGCCATTGCAAGGATACCTGCAGTGATCAATGCGATAGGAATGCCTCTGAATGCCTTTGGAACATTTGAAAGCTCCATCTGCTCACGCATACCTGCAAACAAGACCATAGCCAAGCCAAATCCGAGGGCACTTGCCACAGCATAAACAACAGACTCAACCAAATTGAACATTTCAGGCTCAGCACCGCCGAAACCGAAAGGTTTTGAAACAACAACAATTGCAACACCAAGTACACAACAGTTGGTTGTAATCAAAGGCAAGAAGATACCCAAAGCCTGATACAATGCAGGGCTGATCTTTTTAAGGATAATCTCCACCATCTGAACCAATGCCGCAATTACAAGGATAAATGCAATTGTCTGCATAAACTCAATTCCAAGTTTTACAAGCATCATCTGCACAAGGTAGGTAACAAGTGTTGCAACTGCCATTACAAAGCAAACTGCACCCGACATACCTACAGCTGTAGAAACCTTGTTGGAAACGCCCAAGAAAGGACAGATTCCCAAGAACTGAGCCAATACAATATTGTTTACAAATACTGCTGATATGATAATCAATATATATTCCATAATCTTAATCTTTTACAAGGTTATTTTTTTGCTTTGTTGAACAATACCATAAGATAGCCCAATACAAGGAAACCGCCAGGAGCAAGTACGAATGCCAACATACCGTCAGCCTCTGCCAATCTGTTTCCGAATATTGCAAGACCTCCCAACAACTCCCTTACAAAACCGATAGCGGTTAGAGAGCAGGTAAAGCCAAGTCCGATACCTATTCCGTCCAATGCTGAATCAATAACTGAATTCTTGCTGGCAAAAGCCTCTGCTCTACCCAACACGATACAGTTTACAACGATAAGCGGAATGAACAGACCCAAAGTTGCATATAGAGATGGAACATAAGCCTGCATAAGGAACTGCAAAACAGTAACCAGAGCTGCAATTACCACGATATAGCTCGGAATCTTTACCTTTGAAGGGATAACCGGAGCAATCGCGGAGATTACCATATTAGAGAGGATAAGCACAAATGTAGTGGCCAATCCCATACCCATTCCGTTGATTGCAGAGGTGGTTGTACCAATAGTAGGACACATACCCAACACCAACGCAAAAGTAGGGTTCTCTTTAATAATACCTTTTGTAATTAAACTTAACTTACTCATATTAGTTTTGAGCCTCCTCACTCGCAGTAGCACCAACCTCTGCAGCCTCAGCAGGCTGTTGGGTCTCCTCTACATTTACATTATTTTTATTTACTTCGCAGAAAGCCAAATATGCATTGTTTACAGCATCACAGAAAGCACGTGAAGTGATAGTTGAAGCAGTAATCGCATCAATGTCGCCGCCATCTTTCTTTACAAACATCTTGAAGTTCGGATCACCAGGATTCTTTCCTTCAAACTGTGTTATGAAGTGGCTTGCACTATCATCAATCTTTGCACCAAGACCAGGAGTCTCTGCGTGTGAGATTACAGAGGTCTTTACGATTGAGCCATCTTTTGCAAAACCTACCATCAATGTAATATTACCTCCGAAACCGTTTGAAGTAGATGCCTCAATTGCATAACCTACAATCTCGCCACCCTTCTTTGCCGGATAAACTACAGAAGTCTTGCCATTGGCAACCACCTCGAATTTCTCATCAGAAGGAGCGTTGTCAAACTCCGGAACAACACCACCGATTGCACCGTTGATCTTAGCCAACTGAGCAATCTCTATAGGCTCTTTAGTTACAGCATATACACCACCCAATACTGCAGAAGCGATAAGGCAAACTGCAAATAGGGTTACAGACATATTTAAAAATGTAGATTCCTTTGCCATTATTAAGCCTCCTTAGCAAATCTTTTAGGTTTAACATACATATTGATAAGAGGAACAGTTGCATTCATAATAAGAATTGCAAACGAGATTCCCTCAGGGTATGCACCGAACTCACGGATAAGGATTGTTATAAGACCAATTCCGGCTCCAAAGATTATCATACCCTTCTCACTCATAGGAGATGTAACATAATCTGTAGCCATAAAGATTGAACCCAACAACATACCTCCGGTCAACAGATTGAAGATAGGATCTGTAAACTGGTCTGGATTGCATAGCCATAGAATACCTGAGAATACAAATACTGTAGCCCAGATAGACAAAGTAATATGAGGTTTGATTACTCTTCTCACAAGAAGATATACAAAGCCCAACAAAAGGGCGATTGCAGAGATCTCACCTGCAGAACCCACTCTCGCAAAGAGAAGCTGTGAGTATGAAAGTGAAGGATTTGCTGCAAAAATTTCACTTACAGGAGTACCCGCTGCAACAGCCTCTTTTACCAATGCAAGAGGTGTAGCACCTGAAGCGGCATCAATGGAAGCACCAAAGAAAGATGCAGGAGCTGTCCAGTCTGTCATAAGGACAGGGAATGATACCAATAGGAATACACGACCCACCAACGCAGGGTTGAAGAGGTTCTGGCCAAGGCCACCAAAAGTCATCTTAGCAACACCGATAGCTACGATTGAACCGATAACGATCAACCACCAAGGTGAGTTAGGCGGAAGGTTAAGAGCCAAAAGGAGTCCGGTAAGAGCTGCAGAACAGTCGCAAATTGAACATTTGCCCTTAAATAGGAATTTCTGGATAAGAAACTCCACCAACATACATGAGATCACACCAACCAAAACAAGTTTGATGGCAGAAAACCCAAAGTAATATATTGAAACCGCAACAGCAGGGAGCAATGCAATAATTACATCCCTCATCAAGTTTCTGGTATTTTCCTTTCCGTGAATATGCGGAGAAGGTGATACAAGCAGTTGTTTCATTCTTTACTTAATTTATTATTAAACCATTAATTATTTCTTGGGACGGCTACGCATAATTCCCATTACCTTTGCCTTTCCAAATCTTACGCTATCCAAAAGCGGAATATAGGCAGGACAGGTAAACTGGCAACATCCGCACTCTATACAGTCGTAGATATAGTGGGCCTCTGCATCATCCCATCTTGCTGCTTTGGAGAGTTTGTTCAACAAATAAGGCTCCAAGCCCATAGGACAAGCTGATACACATTTTCCACATCTGATACAGTTGCTCTCCTCACCACGTTTGGTCTGCTCCTCAGTCAAGAAGAGTACAGAAGATGAACCTTTCAATGTAGGGGCATCAAGATTTGCCATTGCCTTACCCATCATAGGACCACCGCTGATCACCTTTGCAGCCTTCTCAGGAATACCGCCTGTAACCTCAATAATCTTGCTGATAGGGGTTCCGACTCTATGTTTATAGTTTTTCTGCTGGTTGCTGCACTGTCCTGTAACAGTAAGGATACCCTCAAAGAGAGGTTTGTTCTTCTGCACAGCCTCATAAACAGCCAATGCAGTTCCTACATTCTGTACAACAGCACCTGTATCGATAGGAAGACCCTTTGAAGGAACTCTTCTGCCTACAACAGCATCGATAAGCTGTTTCTCACCTCCTTGCGGATATTTTTTCTTAAGAACCACAACCTTGATCTGAGGATATGCAGAGGCATAGCTCTTCAAGATCTCAATTGCTTTTGGTTTGTTCTCCTCAATACCAATGAAACCCTGTGTTACATTGAGGGCCTTCATCATAATGGAAGCACCTATAAGTACCTGCTCAGGCATCTCAACCAATACACGGTAGTCTGATGTCAAATATGGCTCACACTCCGCTGCGTTGATGATAAGGAACTCCGCCTTCTTGCCTGGAGGAGGCGACAATTTTACATTTGTAGGGAAAGTTGCACCACCCAAACCAACTACACCGCACTCCTGAATCTTTGCGATAATGGCTTTAGGGTCAAGTTTGATCTCTTTCTCAATCTTCTCTGAGCGGTCAATTGTCTCAACCCACTCAACTCCGTAAGATAAGATTACAACAGCCTTGCAAGGGTTGCCTGCAAGATCCTTGATTGTATCGATAGCCTTTACTGTACCACTTACAGAAGAGTGGACGGGAGCAGAGATGAATCCGTTGGCATTAGCTATAAGCTGACCAACCTTAACTTTGTCTCCAACCGCAACAATCGGCCCCGCAGGAGCTCCCAAATGTTGCGACATAGAGATATATGCTGTTTCCGGAATTGGGAAATTCTCAATGGCTGCATCGCAAGAGATCTTGTTGTCAGCCGGATGAACTCCACCTAAAGAGAATGTTTTCATATATCTATAGTTTATTTTAATCGGGTTGATATTTATTTTGCCACTTCGGTTTTATCCTGTTGTGCAGCAGCTGCCTCTTTTACTGCAGGAGCAGCTTTAGGGGCTGCATCTGCGGCTGCCTTTGGAGGTCTTGGAGGGAAGTTCACAGCGTGAATTGCACCTGTAGGACACTCTGCAACACATTTGGTACACATCTTACACTTGTTGAAATCGATGTAAGCCACATTGTTCTCAACGGTAATTGCTCCGAAAGGACAAACTTTTGCACACTTGCCACAACCGATACAGGCAGCTGAACAAGCTTTTCTTGCAACAGCACCCTTATCCTTGTTGATACACGACACAAATACTCTGCGTGATTTAGGGCCTTTGTTTCTCAATTCGATTACACCTTTAGGACAAGCTTTCACGCAAGCTCCACAAGCTGTACATTTCTCTTCATCCACTACAGGAAGACCTGTTTCAGGATTAATTGAAAGGGCGCCGAAATTGCAGACATTTGCACAATCTCCTTTACCCAAACATCCATACTTGCAGCCAGTATCGCCTGCATAGAGAGAACTCATGACGGCACAAGATGATACGCCATCGTACTGATTAGTCTTAGGCCGTTTGTCGCAAGAGCCAGCGCATCTTACTACAGCCACCATCGGTGCTTTCTCTGCCACCTCCAAACCAAGGGCTCCGGCAACATTCTTCATTACGGGATTTCCGCCGACAGGACAAAATAGGGAGTCCAGATTACCGGCTTTCACACAAGCTTCGGCAAATGCTCTACATCCGGCTTGTCCGCAACCACCGCAATTTGCACCAGGCATAAGAGCCTCCACGACATCAATTCTTGGATCCTCCTCTACCTTAAATTTTTGTGCTACAAAATAAAGCACAACAGCCAGCAAAAGACCCAAAAGGCTTAAGCTGACCACGGTAAAAATAATAGTAGTACTCATTAAATTTGGTGTTTATTGTTGTTTTTCTATAGTAAACGTGAATTTTTTCGCAATCTTGTCCCTCAGCAGATAGATGATAATATAGTAGAGCACAACACCTGCCAATGCCAAGAGACCGGAAAATACCTCGTCCAAGTTTAAACTCGGCAAATATAATAATAAAATCAATAAAATAATCAAAGGAATTACATAAGATATCCAAACAGCTTTATATCCCATACTCTTCTTCATCAATACTCTCACCTCTTCCCCCACTTCGTAATTTCCAATCAAAAAATTGGGCACCCTTATTATTTTGGCCTTCATATCGCTGATTGAACAGGCCGATTTTGCGTGACAGGCCGAACAGAGCGATTTGTTGATTATCTCCACCTCAACATATTTCGGAGTCACCTCCTTGACAACTCCAATGTGATCTATACTTTTATTCTGTCTCATAATATTCACTATTTCTCTCTCTTGCCACCGCGTTTTACGATACTTCCAAGAGGATATTTCAAATTTTCCCATTTTTTCAGCCTGCCGTAGACGGTTCCCACAAGCACCTCCGACTCAAATATCAGAGGAATCTTGTTGGCATCATCGCTTATCCAGACAATCAGTTCATCTTCTCCAGTAAAGACCTCTCCGGCAACCAATCTTACTGCAAATTTCAGAGTATTGTGGGTACCAAGCCCCTTGATCTTCTTGACCTCCCTCCCCTTGAATATAAAATAGAGGTTATATATCTCCCTGTCAATTGCAAAGGAGATAGGCTGCTTCTCCCCTATCGGCACATTGTTGAAATCTATCGACCGGCAGAGATAGAAGAGGGTAACAAGATCATATGTCTCCGCTGTTCCCTGCAACAGCGAATCTTTTGGCTGGTCATCCCTCTTTCTGGTTGTTGCCTCAATTGTATAGGATTCATTGTCGAACTTATATTCGTTGACCATCCTGTATTTTCCCTCGAGTGTGTTCCGGTAGAAGCTGAGCGGGCGCATTGTCGTTTCATCAAAATTTGACTCAAAGTGCTCCCTCACCTTAAAAAAGAGGTCGTAGAACTTATATGTATGCCCCGTTACCAGCGCATTGTAGATGCCGTTGTCATATTTGAGGGTTGCAACGCCCTCTCCAACATCGGTATTGACACCACCCCAGGTGTAGCTCAGGACATAGGTCAGGGACTCCCCATCCTTGAAAGGGAGCTCTCGCCTCTTCTCTTCAGCTGCCACTCTTGAAAATGAGATGATCAGAAAGAGCAGAACCAGTTTGGGGAATATGTTATCAGCTGAAATCCTCATTATTTCCAAATTCGTCAGACGACAAACTTGTGCCGCCAATATCTGAATCGTCACTTCTGTTCATCCTTGATGGGTAGCTTGCCTGATTGTCCTGCGGTATATTGAGTGCAGGATCATTGATATCTACAAAGCGCACCTCAGAGTTGCGGAATTTCATAGGTACATCACAGACAGCACCATTACGGTGCTTGGCTATTATAATATCGGTCAATCCCTGTTGTGCAGGATCATCTGCCATCTCATAGTAGTCGGGACGATGGATAAACATTACAATATCGGCATCCTGCTCAATGGCTCCTGACTCACGGAGGTCACTCAATTGAGGACGTTTTGCACCGCCTCTAGTCTCAACGGCTCGGCTCAACTGCGAAAGTGCAAGGATAGGCACATCCAGCTCCTTGGCTATCGCCTTAAGCGAGCGTGAAATTGCCGACACCTCCTGCTCACGCATTCCCTTAAGCTCCGGCGGACCTGTCATAAGCTGCAGGTAATCAATTATTATCATCTTTACACCTGCAGAAGCAACAAGCCTCCTCGCTTTTGAACGGAACTCATATATGGAGAGACCTGCAGTATCATCAATGTATAGAGGTGCCTTAGAGAGGGCACTCAACCTGTCGTTAAGCTGTTCCCACTCATACTGTTCAAGTTTGCGTCCTCCCTTGATCTTGTCGGCCGGCAATCCGGTCTCACTTATCATAAGACGTTTGACAAGCTGTTTTGAGGCCATCTCAAGAGAGAAGAATGCAACCGGAATATTATGATCTACAGCCATATTTCTTGCCATTGTAAGCACAAAGGCAGTCTTACCTACAGAGGGTCGGGCCGCAAGAATAATCATATCTGAAGGCTGCCATCCCAAAGTAACATTATCAATGCCGGTATATCCGCTCGGCACACCGCTGAGGCCATCCTCCCTCAACTGGACCGACTGCAAATCCTCTATTGCCTCGTTTATGACATCCTGCACAGACTGCGTCTCCCTCTTCATATTGCGCTCTGCAATATTGAAGATTTTCTGCTGTGCGCTGTCAAGGAGGTCATCCACACTCATAGTATCGTCATAGGCATCCTTCTGCACATCGTATGAGACAGATATCAGCTCGCGCTGTATATATTTCTGCACAAGAATCTTTGAGTGGTAATCAAGATGGGCTGCGGCACCAATCTTCATACTCAACTGGGTAAGATAGTAGGGACCTCCCACAACCTCAAGATCGTCTGTCTTTTTCAACTCCTCCGCTACTGTAAGAATATCTATAGAGTCGTGACGGAGGGCCAAAGCTGAGATTGCCTGAAAAATCTTGCGGTTAGCCTCCTTATAGAAACACTCGGGAACAAGGATATCCAGCACATCGGCCACAGATTGGGGCTCGAGCAGCAAAGCTCCGAGCACAGCCTCCTCTATATCTATAGCCTGAGGCGGTTTGCGGCCCGATTCAAGCCCCACTATCTCAAGATTCTTTATATGGTTGGAGGTGGCGGTACCCTTCCTGCCTGAAGTTTTAGCCATAACAAATTCTCTTCTTTTGTCACATTAATAAAAAAGTCCTCTTTCCAATGGATCTTCAAGCCAAAGGTTCAGAGGACATCTGTCTGTATCTTTCAGGTTCCCAATGGGGAATTCCCGAAACTATTCATTTTCAAATTCTGAGCTCACCAAAATCCTGCCGCAATACTCACAAACAATAATCTTCTTGCTTGAAGCTATATCCAACTGTCTTTGAGGTGGGATTTTATTGAAACAGCCGCCGCAGGCATCCCTCTTCACAGTTGCCACAGCCATCTTGTTCCTCACATTTGCCCTTACTTTCTTGTAGGCATTGAGCAATCTTGCATCAATCTGGCTCTGAATCTCTTCAGACTCCCTAAGCAACATCTGCTCATCCTTCTCTGTCTCTTCAACAATCGACTCAAGCTCCCTCTTCTTATTCTCCAAATCAACACATCTGCCGCTCAAAATCTCATTGGTTGTTGCCAATATCTCCTTTTTCTCTGCTACAGAACGGGTTCCATCCTTTATCTTCTTCTCTGCAAGTTCCACCTCGAGACTCTGGAACTCTATCTGTTTTGACAATGAATCGTATTCCCTGTTGTTCTTTACATTCTTGCTCTGCTCCTCATATTTGTCGATAAGGGCCTTGGTAGTGATGATAAACTGCTTTCTCTCAGAGATAAAGGCCTCAGTCTCCGAAATTTCCCTGGTAAGATTTGCAATTCTTGTCTGCAAACCTGCAATATCATCCTCCAAATCCTGAACCTCAAGAGGCAACTCACCTCTCAATAAATAAATTTGATCTATTTTAGAGTCGGTCTGCTGAAGTTTGTAGAGAAGCTTCAGACGGGTCTCCATACTCATATCAGAATCCAAATTCTTTGCAATCTGCAACGACGCAAAGGTTTCTCCCTCAACAACAGGAGTTACAACTGTGTTATTCTTTTTACTTGTAGCCATAGTTCAGCTTTAATAGTAATATATTGGATTATTATTATTTCTACTTATATAAACTGCAAAGTTAGGAAATTTTTTGCAAAGTATAGAGGCAAATAAATTTACAACATCACATTCACTCTCATAATGCCCTATATCCGCTATCATAAATCCCTCTTCGCAATAGAAATCGTGATATGTTATATCACCTGTAATGTATACCTGTGCACCCTTTGCCATTGCATCCCTTATGAAAGAGTGTCCACTGCCTCCACATACTGCCACGCGAGAAATTGCCACATCAAGCAACTTTGACACCCTGACTCTCTCCAGTCCGAATGACACCTTGAGGTGCTCAAGGAACTCTTTTGGGGCCATAGGGTTCACAAGATCACCCACAAGGCCGAGCATCTCCACAGTGAGAGGTTCTATATCCACCAGTCCCAATCTTTTTGCCATCAACGCACTTACCCCCTCCGATGCCTTATCCATATTTGTATGGGCAGAATAGATCGAGATGCCGTTTCTGATGGCTTTGGATATTATCCTGCCTGTAAAATTGGCGGGAGTTATCGATTTTACACCTTTGAATATCAGGGGATGATGGGTTATAATCAGATTGCATCCGCGCTCTATGGCCTCATCAATTACCTCCTCTGTACAATCGAGGGCCACAAGCACACTCTCCACCTCCCCATCGGGATCTCCAACAGAAAAGCCGCAATTGTCCCAACTCTCTTGAGTTGAAATGGGTGCAAACTCCTCTATCACATTTGTCAGTTCTCTCGCTTTCATCTTCTAATCACCATTATTGATATCCGGGACAACATCCGCCATCTTCTGCTCACCTGCGCCCAACTGTGCGGATATCATCTGCAGTTTCTCCTTTATGCCTGTAAGTTTCGATATTATTTCAACCCTCTTGTCAACCCCGTCAATATTATCCTTCATCCTCTTGTGTGCGCCCTCCAGTGTCATTCCACACTCCTTTACCAAGTAGTAGATTATCTTGAAGTTCGACAGGTCCTGCGCCGTAAAGAGCCTGTTGCCTTTTTTGTTGCGGGCCGGTTTAATAAAGTCGTGGAACTTCTGCGCCCAAAAACGCACAAGCGACGGAGCCTCGCCCAATATCTCCGAGACCTCGCCTATCGTGTAGTAAAACTTCTCTATACTTCTCTCTTTGTAAGGCATAATATATTAATCTAGGGATTGTCCTGTATTTGATGAGATGGCCACCATATCTCTGAACTGCTCGGGAGAGAGCTCTCCAAAGAAATAGTTTACCGGATCCATCTTCTTTCCATTGAATTCCACCTCATAATGGAGATGGGGCGCAAAAGACATACCTGTCAGCCCTATTCTTGCAATCACATCACCCTGCACCACCTTCTGGCCTCTCCTTACAAGGATATCTCCCAAATGGGAGTAGATTGTCCTGTATCCGTTGAGATGGTCAATCACAAGAGTGTTGCCATTTCCCCTTTTGGACCTCACCGCACTCTCTACAACGCCACTTGCCGTTGCAACAATCTCATTGCCGACCGCACCCAACAGATCCAATCCTGTATGCATATTGACAGTCTTGTAAAATGGATTGATCTTCTTTCCTATTGATGCCCCCGTCTGTCCGGTCGAGAAATTCTTGAGCGGCACAACCGACGGCACGTGCTTGACACTTGCCCCCAGAACATCACACTCCTCCTCTATCTCAAGAATATTCCTCTTCACCGCCTGCACATTCTCCAGCATCTGTCCTATCAGCTCCTTGCTCTTCGCCACAATTATATCGTCACGGGTAGTATCAATGGTTCCAATGAAACTCTCCTCATATCCCATAAGCGAGATAATCAGCGGATCGGCATTGAAGATGCTTCTGTATATCTCCCTATCCTTGTGTTTGAGATTCTGCACTGTATTGTCGAGCAGCTGAAGTTTCTCCTGCATCAGAAGATACTGCTCCTCCATAATCTCATTCTCCCTGGCGAGCCGCTTCTCCTCCTCCGTACTGAAGACAAGGGCAAAGATAACATAGTAGAGCAGCAAAAAGGCCACTCCCACAAAGAGAAATTGAAGGATCTTCTTGCCCCACCATCCTATTCCCCTCGTAACCCTTACAAATTCCAGCTTCTCCTTATTGAACTTATATTTATCCATTATCTCCTGAGTTCCGGCCCTTTTGGAGCAATCATAGAGATATATTCATCGCCCTTTATATCTGCATTGAAATAGTTGGACGGATTCACTCTGTTATTCTTATAGAGCACTTCATAATGCAGATGGCATCCGCTTGAACGGCCGCTGCTTCCCATTCCTCCAATCTGCTGGCCTCTTGTAATAATGTCGCCCTCCTTCACATCAATGGTATTGAGATGGGCATATCTGGTCTTGTAGCTGAAGCCGTGGTCTATAATTACCTCCTTACCATATCCGAAGAAGTTATATGACACCTCAACAACCTTACCGTTTCCTGTTGCATAGACAGGCTCACCCACATTACCGGCAAAATCGAGTCCCTGATGCATCTTTGCCTTTTTGGAGAATGGATCGGAACGCAAACCGAAACGGCTTGTTATACGGTTATTGTCAAGCTGTACCGGAGATATGGCGGGAACGCAGGATGCCATCTCTCCCGTCCTTTTTG
Source organism: Candidatus Egerieisoma sp. (assembly GCA_045594125.1). GTDB lineage: Bacteria > Bacteroidota > Bacteroidia > Bacteroidales > UBA932 > Egerieousia. The sequence goes on along the minus strand of JAZNXX010000007.1, from coordinate 13,155 downwards.
CCAAAATGGCAACTTCCTCATATGAATTTGACTGTACAAAGGCCTTTTTGTAGAGGATATCCAGCCTCTTCTCCATACCAATGAGAAAATCTGAATTTGAAAGATTCTCAAGGTGGGCATAACGGTCAACACCGCCAAAACCCGCATTCCTCACCTCCTGGGAGATCTCCTCCATACCGAAGATTGGTCTGTAGACATAGTTGTCTCTCCTCTGGAGCTCCATCAGAACGCTGCTGTTCTGCTCAAACCTTCTCTCAAGCAGCTCCATCTTTGACTGGAGTTCCACCGATTTTTTCTTTAGCAGAAGCACCTTTGGGGTGTCAAGATTTATATAGTGAGTATAGACAAGGAAGAGTCCGCAAAATAGTGCAAGCGACAACAAAAAGAGTCCGAATCCCGCAGAAGCCCTCCTTAAAAGGGGGATTTTCTCCACCTCATAAGCCAGAGTCTCGCGGTTGAATTTATATTTTCTGATTCTTGTCATCGACTAAAATTCCTAAATTAATGGGTGCAAATATAAAAATTAAAATTAAAAAGATTAAATTTGTGGCCAATTTTATATATATAAGTATAGTTATGACCTCAAAAGAAATCAGAAATACATTTTTGGAGTTTTTCTCCTCTAAAAATCATACCATAGTTCCATCTGCACCTATGGTTGTCAAGAATGATCCCACTTTAATGTTCACCAATGCGGGAATGAACCAGTTCAAGGATTGGTTTCTCGGAAACTCGCCAATCAAGCACAAGAGGGTGGCAGATTCCCAGAAATGTTTGAGGGTAAGCGGAAAGCACAATGACCTTGAGGAGGTTGGACTCGATACCTACCACCACACAATGTTTGAGATGCTGGGCAACTGGAGTTTTGGAGACTACTTCAAGAATGAGGCGATAGATTGGGCCTGGGAACTTCTTACTGAGGTCTACAAACTCGACAAGGAGCGTCTTTATGCCACAGTTTTTGAGGGATACGAGGCCGACGGACTTGGAATGGACAGCGAGGCAAAGGAGGCCTGGCTCAAACATCTTCCTGCCGACAGAATAATCAACGGAAACAAGAAGGACAATTTCTGGGAGATGGGTGAAACCGGTCCTTGCGGTCCTTGCAGCGAGATACATATTGATTTGCGCAGCGAAGAGGAGCGCAGGGAGATACCTGGCAGGGAACTTGTGAACAAGGGACACCACCTCGTAATTGAGATCTGGAACCTTGTATTTATGCAGTTCAACAGAAAGGCCAACGGCACCCTTGAGCAGCTTCCTCAGAAACACGTTGACACCGGTATGGGACTTGAACGTCTCTGTATGGCACTCCAGGGCAAGAAGAGCAACTATGAGACCGACATCTTCCAGACAATGATAAACAAGATTGCAGAGCTTAGCGGAATTCCGTACCAGGAGGGCAAGGTGGGCATTGCAATGAGAGTAATCTCCGACCATATAAGAGCTATCAGTTTCTCAATCGCCGACGGACAGCTTCCTTCAAATGTCAAGGCGGGATATGTTATCCGAAGAATCTTGAGAAGAGCTGTCAGATATGCATACACATTCCTCAACTCTTCCGAGCCGCTGCTATACAAACTTGTCCCTACACTTGTAGAGCAGATGGGTGAAGCATTCCCTGAACTCAAAGCTCAGCAGTCCCTTATTGAAAAGGTGATCAAGGAGGAGGAAGAGGCATTTTTGAGAACTCTCGACAAAGGTATCAGACTGATGGATGCCCTTATCGGAAAGAACAAGGAGAGCAAGATAATTTCAGGCGAAGATGCATTTGTATTGTATGACACATTCGGATTCCCAATCGACCTTACAGAACTTATCGCCAAAGAGAACGGCTACACTGTCGATCTCCCGGGATTTGACAAGGAGCTTCAGAAACAGAAAGAGAGAAGCCGCAACGCTACTGCCAAGGAGGAGGGCGACTGGATTGAGGTGGCACCATACTCTGAGACCATCTTTACAGGATATGACACAACCAGGGAAGAGGGTGTAAGGATATTGAAATACCGTACCGTAAAGAGCAAAGGCAAGGAGAGTTGCCATATAGTGCTCGACAAGAGTCCGTTCTATGCCGAGAGCGGTGGACAGGCAGGTGATACCGGCACACTCAGAAGCGAGTCGGGAGAGGTTGTAAACATTATAAATACTATAAAGGAGAATGGACTTCCTATCCACATTTCAGAGAGGATTCCTGTCAACCTTACAGAGAATTTTACAGCTGAGATTGATGTGGAAAAGAGAGAGTCTACAGCAAATAACCATACAGCTACCCACCTCCTTCACCACGTGCTTAGAGAGCTTTTGGGTACACACATCGAGCAGAAGGGCTCTTTGGTAAGTCCTACCCACTTCAGATTCGACTTCTCTCACTTTGAGAAGATTGATGAGAAGAAGTTGCGTGAGGTTGAGAGGGCTGTCAATAAGCTTATCCGTAAAAATGTGATCCGGACTGAGTATAGGGAGATTCCTATTGATGAGGCAAAGGCCAAAGGTGCAATGGCTCTGTTTGGAGAGAAATATGGCGACAAGGTAAGAGTTATCCAGTATGGTGATTCAATTGAGCTATGCGGTGGAACCCATACCCCTGCAACTGGAAACATCGGACTCTTCAAGATTATCTCTGAGTCTGCAGTTGCGGCCGGCATACGAAGAATTGAGGCTACAACCGGAGCCAATGCCGAGGCTTTGGTGGAGGCTGCAGAAGATTTGATGGCTGCAGCAAAACGTCTCTTCAACAACTCACCAAACATCATCACCAGCATCAGCAAGTTGATAGAGGATAATGAGAGCGTGCGCAAGAATATGGAGGAGATGCAGAAGGAGCGCGCTGTTGCAACAAAAAACTCTCTTCTTGAGAATGCCCGCACAATTAATGGTGTCACAATCCTCACCTTGAGGGGAGTATTCCAGAATGAGGTTGTAAAGAACATCGCCCAGATGGTAAAGAATGAGACAACAAATACAGCATTCATAGCTGCAACACAGTTCGATCAGAAGGTTACCCTTACACTTATGTATACCGACGATCTTGTTAAACAGGGTCTCCACGCAGGTAAGGATATCAAGGAGGCTGCCAAGTTTATCCAGGGCGGCGGTGGCGGACAGCCTTCATTGGCAACTGCCGGTGGCAAGAATTTTGATGGTATCTCCGATGCAATCGACTTTATGGTAAGTTGCGCTACAAAATAATCCCGTTATGAAGAAACTCGATTTGTTTATATTGAAGTCATTCCTTGGGCCCTTCATCATGACATTCCTCATTGTGATTTTTGTCCTGATGCTGCAGTTCCTATGGCTCTATATAGATGAATTGGTGGGAAAAGGATTGGGATTCGGTGTAATTCTTGAGTTTTTGGGATGGGGATCTGCGACCCTCATTCCAATGGCTCTTCCTCTGGCCACCCTGCTGGCATCCATTATGACTATGGGAAATATGGGTGAGAACAATGAGCTGCTGGCAATGAAAGCTGCCGGAATATCCCTCCAGAGGATTATGTCACCGCTCATCTATGTGGCAGTAATTATCAGTATCGGGGCATTTTTTGCATCAAACGACCTTATCCCTGTTGCATACAACAAGATCTACACGCTCAGGGATGACATCAAGAATACAAAAGAGGAGATAAAGATCCCTACCGGTACCTTCTACAATGGTGTCGACGGATATACAATCCGCATAGAGGACCGTGACGAGAGGAATGTAATGCATAATGTAATGGTCTATGACCACAGTGCAAACAAGGGAAATGTAAGTCTTACCGTTGCCGATTCGGGCCACGTATCACTCTCTCCCGACAAGGGAAGCATGATCTTCATACTCTACTCGGGAGCCAACTATGAGGAGACCAACAAGAAGGCCTACAGAGACACCTCCCTTACCCTCCAGAAGATTGATTTCAGCCGTCAGGAGATTATCATCCCTCTTGAAAATTATGCCTTCAAGAAATCTGATGATGCCAGATATGGCAATGAGGTGATGGCAAAGGATCTTGCCCAGCTAAAGATTGACAAGGATTCCCTTTCCATCTCCTTTAACGAAACGCTCAAGGCCCAGACCCGCAAGTCAGTCTTCTCTTCCAATCTGAACTTTGCCCACCAGGCAGACAGTTCAAAGAGTGACAGATACACTGCTGTGGTCAATGCCGATACACTCTTTGGATGGAAATGTTCTCTACGGGAGAAGGAGGAGGCATATACCTCTGCAATAAACAATATCACAAACCAGATCTCCTCTCTGGAGTTCTACGAAAGGGAGCTGTTGCAATCCGCACATCCTCTCAGAAGGGCCAAGATTGAATCATTCAGGAAGTTCACGCTCTCTTTTGCTTGTCTTATCTTCTTCTTTATCGGAGCGCCCCTCGGTGCCATTATCCGAAAAGGAGGATTGGGAACGCCCGTTATCGTATCAATGCTCTTCTTTGTAGCATACTGGGTTGTGGATATAAGCGGAAAGAAGCTGGCCAATGATGGTGCAATCTCCCCATTTATAGGTACATTCATCTCGACATTTGTGCTGATTCCGATTGGTATATTCCTTACCGTAAAGAGTACCAGGGATTCTGCACTCTTCAATGCCGATGCATATAAAATTTTCTTCGCCAAATTGAAGGAGAGATTCAAAAAATAAAAAAATAGCAGATGAAACCCAGAATTATATATATGGGCACCCCTGAATTTGCGGTAGCCCCTTTGGACGCAATCATAAAGGCAGGATATGAAGTGGCTGCCGTTGTCACTGTTCCAGACAAGCCCTCCGGAAGAGGTCTCAAGCTCAATGAGAGTGCAGTAAAGCAGTATGCCGTTGCCAACAACCTGGAGGTTCTCCAGCCTGTCTCACTTAAAGATCCACTCTTTCTCCAAAAACTGGAGAGCTATAGGGCCGACCTCTTTATTGTAGTTGCATTCAGGATGCTGCCTAAAGTTGTATGGAGTATGCCCCCAATGGGAACATTCAATCTGCACGGCTCACTTTTGCCGCAATACCGTGGCGCCGCCCCTATCAACTGGGCAATCATCAACGGGGAGAAACGCTCAGGTGTAACCACTTTTCTTATTGATGAAAAGATTGATACAGGCAATATTCTCTTCAGGGAGGAGACTGAAATTGGCGAGAGAGAGAATGTGGGAAGCCTCTATGACCGTCTGATGGAGATAGGAGCCCGACTTGTCGTAAAGACCATTGCCGGTCTTGTTGACGGGACCGTCACCCCCAAACCTCAAGAACTCTTCACCAATGGGGAGGGAGTTATAAACGAGGCCCCAAAACTCACCAAGGAGTTGTGCCGGATAGACTGGAACAGGGAGGTCAGGAACATTGACTGCCTCATCAAGGGATTGTCACCATACCCTGCAGCAATCGCAACAATCTCCAATGGAACAAAATCTACAGATATGAAGATTTACCGTGCAGTTCCTCTTGATGATGCAACCTGCAACTCTTCAAAATATGCCGGACACTCTGCCGGAACCATCCTCTCCGACAACAAAAGTTTCATCCACATCAGGTGCGGCAGCGGCTGGCTCTCACTTGAAGAGATACAGCTTGCAGGCAAGAAGAGGATGACAATTAAAGATTTTCTCCTCGGCTTCAGGGATATTGAGAGTTACAAATTCATCTGAACACTAAAAATCCATTCCATTTATGTTGCAGGAGAGAGTCTATAGCCACATTGCAATTTTAGCCGACGGAGATTTTCCCAAACACGAAATTCCTCTGGAGAGGCTCGCCCTTGCGGATGCAATAATCTGCTGCGACGGCTCTGTCATCAAACTGGAGAGATTCACCTCCCTCCATCCGACCTGGATTGTCGGTGATATGGACACCTTGAATGAGAACGACAAAATAAGATTGAAGGAGATTATCATACACAACCCCGACCAGGAGACCAATGACCTTACCAAGGCCTTCAATTTTGCCCTGACACACTCTCCAAAACAGATAACAATCCTTGGGGCTACAGGAGGCAGGGAGGACCATACATTGGGGAATATTTCACTTTTGGCCGACTACTCCGACTCTATAGCCAACATAGAAATGATAACAGACTCCGGCATCTTTACAGCATACTCCGACAGCTGTACCGTTGAATCGCGCCCGGGCGAACAGGTCTCCATCTTTACATTTGACCCTACCCTGAAAATAAAATCGGCAGGGTTGAAGTACCCTACCGATCAGGTTCTCTTTGACAGATGGTGGAAAGCTACCCTCAACGAATCATCAGAAGAGAGATTCTCACTGGAACTCAGTCACCCTGCAAAGATTATTTTATTCAGAAATTTCTGATATCCATCTCAAGGCTGGAACTGCCTACACGAGAAACATTCCCACCATTGCAGCCGATACAAGTGCCACAAGTGTAGCTCCAAGCAGCGATCTGAAACCATATTCAGAGAGAATATGGGCCTTACCTTTTGCCATTCCTCCTATTCCTCCAATCTGGATACCTACTGATGCAAAGTTGGCAAAACCGCAAAGCACATAGGTTGCAAGAATTATAGATTTTGTAGAGACAAATGCACCTGTCTGGATCATTGTTGCAAGACTCTGGTAACCTACAAACTCTGTAAGGATAAGTTTTTCACCCAAAAGACGGCCAACAAGAGGAAGGTCGGCAGAGTTGATTCCGGTAAGCCAGATAACCGGATAGAAGAGGTAAGACAAGAAGAACTCCAAAGACAATCCGGTATATCTTCCATCTGTTGCAGATGCAATCACACCATTGAGGCTGGTTATGTCGCCTATCTTGTCGAATATAAAGTTGAACCCCGCAATAAGGGCATAGAATACAAGCAACATCGCACCCACATTGGCAGCCAGTTTCAATCCGTCTGCTGTTCCGTTTGATATTGAATCAAGTATATTCTTGCCTATCTTTTCGCCGGATACCTCAACGCTGTTGTCAATCTCCTCTGTCTGAGGCTTGAGGATCTTGGCTATTGCAATTGCTCCAGGCGCTGCCATTACAGAGGCAGAGAGAAGATGTTTTGCAAACTCAATCTCCATAGCCTTGTCGCCATTGCCCAACATTCCTATATATGCAGCGAGAACTCCACCTGCCATTGTAGCCATACCGGATGTCATTATAAGCATCAGCTCCGATCTTGTCATACGGGGAATGTACTCTTTTACAAGAAGAGGTGACTCAGTCTGTCCGAGAAATATATTTCCCGCACAAGAGAGGGATTCTGCACCTGAAAGTTTCATCAGTTTTGTAAGACACCATCCCATTGCCCATACAATCTTCTGTAAAATACCAAGATAGAAGAAGAGGCTTGTAAGTGCCGAGAAGAAGATGATTGTCGGCAATATCTGAAGAACAAAGATAAATCCGAACTTGCCTGTATCCATCAATCCGCCAAACAGGAAGTTTGAACCCGCCTTTGTCCAGTCCAGTACAGCGACAAAACATTTTCCCATCACCTCAAATATAGTCTGGACAGCCGGGAACATCAGAACAGATACCGCAATAATGAACTGGAGAGCAAGGGCCTTGAAAACAGTTCCCCACTGTATATTCTTACGGTCCACACTAAACAGCCAGGCTATCAGAATAATTATCGCTATACCAACTATTCCTCTAAAAATGGAACCAATGTTGAAGGTAAAATTCTTTTTACTCAAAATTGCTTTGTATGGATTCTCAACCTGAGCTGAAGACTCTGCAACTGCAGGCATATCGGCACCTGCCTCTTCATCAACAGCGGCTGCCAATGTATCAGCACTCTCTTTTGCAACAACTGCAGCAACATCCTTCTTTGCCGGTATCTCCTCCGCCGGAGTCTGTGCCACAGCAACAAGCCCCATAAGAAGGGCCGTAATTATCAAAATGTATCTCTTCATAAACTAATAAATTTGTGTATCCTTGTTTCTCTTGATCTTTTCTATCTCTTTATTTATCAGCGATGCCCGCTCATACTCCTCATTGTTTACAGCCTTCTGCAACTCCTCCTCCAGCTTCTTCAGCCTCGCCTCATCCCCTATTGCCTCTTTTGAGATATTGTCCATCTCAACAGCATAACGGTCCATCAGCTCCCGGCTTATGTAGATCGGAGCCCCGAACAATTTCGACAAAACAATGCCGTCAGCAAAATCTGAAAGCTGCCTGACCTCCCTCTCCCCGTCAAAAAGCAGAAGCTCACACTCAAATCCATCCCCCTCTTTTCGGGCAACCACATCCACCTCAAGCAACTCAACCCTATACTCCTGCAGAACACGCATAAAGACGTGCTGAAGCGTCAAATCCGCACTGCCTGTCTTGAAGTTTGAAAGCATTGCGTGCATTTGCGGTGGGGTAAGTTTTACCGGCAGGCAACTCTCCTCACCCTCCTTTGAAAGATAGAAGACAAAATTGCCCCCCTCCTCGGGAGATGCGACAAGCGCTCCTATATCAAGTCTGACCCTTTTCATAAGCCTTTTTACCGTTTATTTACGCAAATATATAGTTATTTTTATTACTTTTGCTCTTCATAGGTAGAGAAATAAGTATGGTTTTTGAAAAAATAGCACAAGACAGCCAATCTTCGGCACGATGCGGAATATTGCATACAGACCACGGAATGATTGAGACTCCGATCTTTATGCCTGTTGGAACTGTAGGTTCCGTTAAAGGTGTATATCATAAAGATTTGAGGGACGACATCAGTGCCCAGATAATTTTGGGCAACACCTATCATCTGTACCTCAGACCGGGACTTGACATTATAAACAGAGCTGGCGGATTGCATAAATTCATCTCCTGGGATAGGCCTATGCTTACCGACAGTGGCGGATTCCAGGTCTTTTCCCTTGCCGAGAACAGGAAACTGAGCGAGGACGGCTGCACATTCCGTTCCCATATCGACGGTTCAAAACACATCTTCACGCCAGAAAACAATGTGGATACACAGCGAATGATTGGAGCCGACATCATAATGGCTCTTGATGAGTGTACCCCCGGCGATGCCGACCACGCCTATGCCCTCAAATCATTGAAGCTGACACAAAGGTGGCTTGAGAGGGGAATACGCCGTTTCAAGGAGACAGAACCGCTTTACGGCTACAGGCAGTTCTACTTCCCGATTGTACAGGGCTGTGTCTATCCCGACCTCAGGATAATGGCTGCGGAACATGCTGTAAAGTTTGATATGGATGGATATGCAATCGGAGGATTGTCGGTTGGAGAGCCCACCGAGCAGATGTATGAGATGCTCGAGGTAGTTGATCCTATCCTCCCGAAAGATAAGCCCCGTTACCTTATGGGTGTAGGAACACCTGCAAACATACTGGAGGGTATAGCCCGGGGAGTTGATATGTTTGATTGTGTTATGCCAACCAGAAACGGGCGCAACGGTATGCTCTTCACCTGGGACGGTATGATCAACATCAAAAACAGGAAATGGGCGGATGATTTCTCCCCTATTGACCCTAATGGTACATCTTTTGTTGACCACACTTACACAAAAGCCTACTTGCGCCACCAGTTTGTTGCCGGAGAGATGCTTGCCGCACAGATTGCCAGCGAACACAATCTTGCATTCTACCTCAATCTTGTGAAGGTTGCCCGTGAGCATATCATTGCAGGAGATTTCCTTGAGTGGAAAAATGCCACTGTAAAGAGGCTTGAACAGAAACTTTAAATCTGATTTGACAGAGCAATGAAATATAACTTCAATATAACCATTATCGACAAGTACATTATAAAGAAATTTATAGGTACATATTTCTTTGCCATCCTGTTGATTATCGGAATTGTGATAATTTTTGACATCAGCGAGAAGATTGATGATTTTGTGGATAAGGAGGCTCCTCTTAAGGAGATTATCTTCAACTACTACTCCAACTTCATCCCATACTTTATGAATATGTTCAGTCCCCTGTTCGTATTCATTACAGTTATCTTCTTTACCTCAAAGTTGGCTGCAAACAGTGAGATTGTGGCAATACTTGCAGGCGGTATCAGCTTCAGGAGAATGCTCTACCCCTACTTTATCTCAGCTGCAGCAATTGCCGCATTCAGTCTGGTACTGAATCTCTTTGTCATCCCCCCTGCCAACAAGGGCAGACTGGATTTTGAGAACAAGTATATCAAGAAGAAATTCCAGAACACCAACAGGAATATGCACTACCAGATCTCTCCCGGAACATTCCTCTATGCCGAATCTTTTGCAACTTGGAACAACAGGGCCGACAAATTTACCCTTGAGACTATAGAGGACGGAAAGATTATCTCCAAGCTGAGTGCCGACAATGCAATATGGGATTCGACAAAGATGTGCTGGAAACTCAACAACTACCATTGGAGAAAATTTATTGGTAACAGCGAGACTATCAGAACAGGAAAGAGCCTCGATACAGCCATAGTCATCACTGTTGATGATTTCTACAGGCGCAAGAACGTGGTCGAGACCCTCAATTTCATAGAGCTAAATGAGCTTATCGATACCCAGAGACTCAGAGGTGACCAGATGGTAAAATATGCGCTCATTGAGAAACATACCCGTTTTGCACTGCCATTCTCTGCATTTATATTGACACTTATCGGAGTTTCGCTCTCCTCCCAGAAACGGCGTGGCGGAATCGGAATGAATATAGGAATAGGAATAGCATTGAGTTTCTCATACATCCTCTTCCTGAGATTCAGCCAGATGTTTGTGCACACAGATACGCTTCCTCCTGGAATTGCCCTCTGGCTGCCTAACTTTATCTATGCAATAGTTGCCGTCTTCCTATATAGGATTGCTCCCAAATAGTTAAGAATAATCTGATAAACTTTATAAGACATTATGAAAATTTTAAACTTCAAATCATTCCTGTCACTTCTGTCGGCGATGGTTTTGCTATACTCCTGCGCAGGTGACAGACAGTGCGAGTGCTGTAAATCAATAGTCAAACCTGCATTCCTTCAGCCTGGCGACAGTGTTGGAATTATGACAATCTCTTCACCTATGGATGCCGATTCAAGAGGTGAGGCAGACTCGCTGATTGATATTGTACGCTCCTGGGGAGTAAAGGTGAGATTGGGAGAGAACCTCTTCAAAAAGGATTTCCTTGCCTTTTCGGCCTCAGACAAAGAGAGAGCTGAAGAGTTCATGAAGATGGTCAAAAATGACAACCTTAAGGCAATCATCTTCTACAGAGGCGGATATGGAGCTATAAGGACATTGGAGTATATTGATTGGGAAGAGGTAAAAAGACATCCGAAATGGATTGTGGGCTTCAGCGATGTAACCACATTGCTTGCCATATATGCCAATATGGGAATAGAGACTATCCACGGAGCTATGCTGAACTCATATTGGCTTACAAAAAGGCCCGATTCAGCTGCCATCACAGTAAGTGATGCACTCTTTGGCCGTCTTAAGAGCTATCACGTGAATCCACACCCGTTCAACAAATTTGGAGAGGCTGAGGGAAGATTGGTCGGCGGTAATATGACGCTTATCTCAATAGCAGAGGGAACACCATACAGTCTTGAAATCGACGATAACACCATTCTCTTCATTGAGGAGGTTGGAGAGGGCTTCAATGTTGTTGACCGCTATATGCAACAGTTGAAGAAGAGTGGAAAGCTCGACAAGGTAAAGGCACTTATAATTGGAAGCTACCGCAGAGTTGTTGACGATGAGGATCCTTGGGGTATCTCTCTATATGAACTTCTCAAGACATACACCGATGAGTTGGATATTCCGGTTGTCTTCAATTATCCGGGCGGTCACGGCCGTCCGAACTATGCCACATACATAGGTGGTCAGGTTAAGGTAACCGTCAATGAAAATGGAGCGGAGATTGAGTTCAAATAGCAACCTTGGCAGGAATACCCCGTAGGGTTAGATATAGAGTAAAAAATCCCGGAAAGAGTTCTTGATATGAACCCCAAAAGTTAGACAAAAACTTTTGGGGTTTTGTTATGTTAAAAAAGAGAAAGAAACACGGCTATGCAGAACGATTGAAGTATATGCATATGCTTGAGAATGGCTTGAGTATAGAATATATTCATCGCAATTATGGAATCAATGATCGGTTGTTAGGATCTTTATGGACTCGTTATCAGTCCGAGGGCCCCTCAGGATTGGTTAAAAAACATAATGTCAGGGCAGATTATGCCTATAAGCTTCGAGTCATTCGAGATATTGAGGAAAATCATCTAACTTTGGTGCAAGCATCATTAAAGTATAATGTAAGTTCTAGCCAAATATATGTATGGCAAAAAATAGCTAGGACTCAAGGATATGATGCATTGGCTATCACCAGGCCCAGAGGCCGACCACCAAAGAACGATATGGGAAGACCAAGGAAAAAGAAACCTGAAGAGATGACAGAGCTGGAACGTCTCAGATACGAGAATGAGTGTCTGAGGGCTGAGAATGCTCTGTTAAAAAAAGTGAAAGCCTTAGTAGAAGCAAGAGAAGCCCGTCTCAAAGAGATTGGGCGGAAGCCATCCAAGGACTAAGGCAGGAACATGATCTTGAGATCCTTCTCGAGAAGACAGGGATGGCTAGATCTACATACTACTATCACACGAAAAGATTGTCAGAACCTGATGGCTATGATGATGCCAGGGCTGCAATCCGTAAGATATATGATCATCATAAAGGACGCTATGGCTATCGAAGAATAACCTCTCAGTTGCATAATGATGGCATACATCTTAACCATAAGACAGTACAAAAACTTATGGTAGGGATGAACCTGTATGGTAAGAGAAAGAAAGCTAGGTATAAGTCTTATAAGGGTGAGATTGGCAAGATTGCTCCAAACGTCATAGACAGAGACTTCGTTGCAACAGCACCGAATCAGAAATGGACAACGGACGTTACTGAAGTCAAGATAAAGGACAGGAAGATATATCTTTCTCCTATTCTGGACATGTTCAATGGCGAAATCATATCCTACACTATCTCATACCATCCAGACCTGAAGATGGCAATGAAGATGCTAGATAAAGCGTTCAAGAAGACTGATATACCCAAAGGCCTTATACTGCACTCTGATCAAGGATGGCATTATCAGCATCTGAGATATCAAAAGGCGTTGAAAGACAGGAATATAGTGCAGAGTATGTCTCGCAAAGGAAACTGTCTTGACAATGCCATGATGGAGAACTTCTTTGGACTTATGAAGTCTGAATTGTTATATTTGCAGGAGTGGGACAGCGTAGAGCAGTTCGCAAAGGAACT
>JAZNXX010000006.1:0-56627 GCA_045594125.1 Candidatus Egerieisoma sp. | reverse complement strand
ATTGAACAGAAATGTTGCCATCAAGGAGTTCTTTATGAAGGAGCTATGCAACAGGGATGCATCCACTTCTGAGGTTTCTGTCGGGTCAGAGGGCAGTAAAGATCTGGTAGAGCGTTTCCGTAAGAAATTCATCAAGGAGGCTCAGACCATAGCGGGGATGAATAATAACCACATTATCAAGATTCACGACATTTTTGAAGAGAATGGAACAGCCTATTATGTGATGGAATATCTTGAAAATGGAGATTTGGAGAGCCGTATTCCAGAGACAGGGCTTCCGTTAAAAGAATCACTGGATTATATCTTCCAGATAGGCGATGCATTATCATACATCCACAAAAAGAATATACTTCATCTTGATATAAAGCCCTCAAATGTACTCTTTTCCGAGGATTCAGAGGCTGTATTGATAGATTTTGGCATCTCCAAGCATTATGATGAGGATGGAGGTGGCCAGACAAGTTCCACTCCTGTTGGAATGAGCAGAGGTTATGCTCCATTGGAGCAGTATAGACAGGGAGGAATATTGCATTTCTCACCTTCAACTGATATCTATTCTTTTGGCGCGACAATATACAATATGTTGACAGGAGTCAGACCTCCTGATGCTGATGAGGTGCAGGAGGATGGATTGCCTCCTATGCCGGATAAGATTCCGGCATATTTAAAGGCTGCCATAGAGAAATCTATGTCGCCCCGTCGAAAAGATCGGCCACAGAGCGTTGAAGAGTTTATTTCACTATTGAGAAAGAATGGAGATGATTCTGTAAAGGTGGAGGTAATAAGAAAAGGAAAAGAGACTCTATACAAAACTGAATTGGAGCATAATGGTGAACAAGCTGCCATTATCGAGGGCGTTCATAGTGGCCACGAATGGGTAGATTTGGGTTTGAGTGTGAAATGGGCTACTTGTAATGTGGGGGCAAACAGTCCAAGTGATTATGGGAACTATTACGCATGGGGAGAGACTATGACTAAATCGGAATATACAGCAGAGAATTGCAAAACCTGGGGCAAGAATATGGGTGATATTTCCGGTAACCCATCTTACGATGCAGCACGGGCTAATTGGGGTGGCAAATGGCGATTGCCATCCAAATCAGAATTTGAAGAGTTGAAAAACAGATGCAAATGGAAATGGATTACTCAGAATGGTCATAATGGCTATAGGGTCACAGGTCCTAACGGGAACAGTATCTTTCTTCCGGCTGCCAACTGGCGCTATAGTACTTCGTTTGACCGTCCGGGCTGGTACGGGTTCTATTGGAGTTCTTTTTCGAACGAAGGTGATGCTGGTTATGCGTACTTTCTTAGCTTCGGTAGCCGCGGCCATAAAGTGCATTGGCACTACCGTAGCTACGGGCTTAGTGTTCGTCCTGTCTTAGAATAAAGGAGGGATGGTGATTATCTTCCTCCCTCCAGAAATGATGAATGATGCAAAATATCAAATTTTGCGTTGCATTTAATTCTGCTTCCAAAATTTTTATCAAATCTTTATATCTTTATGCTCAATTTGTCAGGTGTGTTTTAGTGTAAATGGAGAATATAGAGAATATGGACAATGATATCAGATTTTCCTCTCCGAAGGTTATGGGCATCATAAATGTCAATAATGAATCTTTTTATGAGGAGAGCAGGGTTGCCGATGCCGTTCTGTTCAGAAAGAGGCTGGGGGAGATGGTAGGTGATGGGGCTTCGATTATTGACATAGGCGCCTGTTCTACGAGACCGGGATCTGTGCCAGTGACGATGGAGCAGGAGTGGAGTTCATTGGAACCGGTATTGAGATATCTCTCAACATTAAAACGGAGCACTGACGGGCGGGATTTCTTTTTGGAGGATGGTGCCGGAAGGTTTGGCATCTCGATAGATACATTCAGAAGTGAGATTGTCCGCAGGGCTTGCGATCTGATAGGTTATTTTACAGTAAACGATATTTCATCCGGAGAGGATGACAGCAGGATGCTCCCGTCAGTAGGGGAGCTGGGATTGGGTTATATAGCAATGCATAAGCGTGGTACTCCGGATACTATGCAGCAGATGTGTTATTATCCGGACGGAGTTGTGCGGGAGGTGGCAAATTATTTTATCTCTTTTGCAGAGAGGGCTGCAGACTGTGGAATCAATGATTATGTAGTTGATCCCGGATTCGGGTTTGCCAAGAGTGTCGAGCAGAATTATGAACTCTTCAGAGGTATGCCTGAGATGATGGATATGATCTCATCAGCCCGGTTTGCTGCAGGGGGAGTCAGAAGGCCAAAACTCCTTGTTGGAATTTCTCGCAAGAGTATGCTCTGGAAGCCGTTACAAATAACTCCTCAGGAGGCTTTGCCGGCAACTGCTGCAATGAATCTTCAGGCTCTTATCTCCGGTGCCGATATCCTGCGCGTACACGATGTCAAGGAGACCGCACAGATGGTCACTCTGTACAAACTGCTGAATATCTGCCCAGCACTAAATAGTGACATCTCAATTTTATAGAGAAGGGGATGATAATAGTGTATATTAATACAAAGGTATAGTAAGTGACTTTATAACAATCAGGGCGGCCAATTTTGGTCGCCCTAATCTCTATCTGTAGAGAGAAATTCTCTTGACTATTGAACAGTGCCGGATCTGCCGGCTGCACAACTATTATTATAGAGTTCTCTTGATCTCAACAATCTGGTATGCCTCAACAACATCACCAATTTTGATATCATTGTATCCGTCAACATTAAGACCGCAGTCGTAGCCGCTCTGAACCTCCTTAACATCATCTTTGAAACGTTTTAGAGATCCCAAGACACCTGTATAGATAACAATACCGTCTCTGATGACACGGATCTTTGAGGTTCTGGTAAGTTTACCCTCTTTCACCATACAACCTGCGATGGTACCGACTTTAGAGATCTTGAATGTCTCGCGTACCTCTGCAGTTGCAGTAATCTCCTCCTTCTCCTCAGGAGCAAGCATACCTTCGATACCGCTCTTCACCTCATTGATTGCATCGTAGATTACAGAGTACAACCTGATCTCAATCTCCTCTTTGTCGGCAAGTTTTCTTGCAGATGCTGAAGGACGAACCTGGAAACCTACAATAATTGCATTTGATGCGGCTGCCAAGAGGACATCGCTCTCAGAAATTGCACCCACAGCTTTGTGGATTACATTGACGTGAATCTCCTCTGTAGACAATTTGATGAGTGAATCAGACAATGCCTCGATAGAACCATCCACATCACCTTTGATGATGACATTGAGCTCCTGGAAGTTTCCGATTGCAATTCTTCGTCCGATCTCCTCCAATGTGATATGTTTCTGGGTTCTCAAGCCCTGGATACGCAACAGCTGCTCACGTTTGTTTGCAATATCCTTAGCCTCTTTCTCATCGTCAAATACATTGAATGTCTCACCTGCAGTAGGGGCTCCATTCAAACCGAGGATAGATACCGGAGTTGACGGACCGGCCTCAGTAACCTTTTGTCCACGCTCATTGAACATCGCCTTGACCTTGCCGGTGTAGCATCCGCTCAACATAATGTCACCTACACGAAGGGTACCGCCCTGAACAAGAATTGTGGCAAGATAACCTCTACCCTTATCCAATGATGACTCAATTATTGTACCGATAGCCTTCTTGTTAGGGTTGGCTTTGAGTTCAAGCATATCTGTCTCAAGCAACACCTTCTCCAAAAGGTCATCCACACCAATACCTTTCTTTGCAGAGATCTCCTGACACTGGTATTTTCCACCCCAATCCTCAACAAGGATGTTCATCTGTGAAAGCTGCTCCCTGATCTTCTCAGGATAAGCGCTCGGCTTGTCTATCTTGTTGATGGCAAATACCATAGGAACACCTGCAGCCTGTGCGTGGTTGATTGCCTCAACTGTCTGTGGCATTATGGCATCGTCGGCTGCAATGATGATGATAGCCAGGTCGGTAATCTTGGCACCGCGTGCACGCATAGCTGTAAATGCCTCGTGGCCCGGAGTATCAAGGAAGGTGATTCTTCTTCCGCTTGGAAGCATAACATTGTATGCACCGATATGCTGGGTAATACCACCTGCCTCACCGGCAATAACATTTGCCTTTCTGATATAGTCGAGCAATGAGGTCTTACCGTGGTCAACGTGACCCATCACAGTGATGATTGGCGGACGCTCCTGCATATCCTCAGGACGGTCAACATCATTCTCCTCGTTGATTGTCTCCTGAATCTCTGCAGTAACAAAGTCAATCTTATATCCGAACTCCTCAGCAACAAGCACAAGAGCCTCTGCATCAAGTCTCTGGTTGATTGATACCATCAGACCGAGGTTCATACAAGCCTCAATAACCTTGGTTACAGGTACATTGATCATAATGGATAGGTCGTTTACAGTAACGAACTCGGTAACCTTAAGGATGTTGCTGTTTTGCTGCTCAAGAGCCTCCTCCTCAATCATCTTCTGGGTGTTGAGCTCTCTCTTCTCCTTACGGTATTTGGCTCCCTTGCTCTTGCCTTTACCCTCTACCATTCTCTGGTAGGTCTCCTTAATCTGCTTTTGTACCTCATCCTCGTCAATCTCGACGCGAACCGGCTTGAACTTATCTTTCTTGTTGTGTTTTCCACCGCCTTGCTGCTGGTTGTTCTTGGCATTAGGCTTGGCATTGTTGTTTCCAGGTTTGTTGTGGCCGTTGTTATTTCCATTGCCGTTGTTGTTGCCACCCTGTCCGGCCCCCTGCTTGTTAGGGTTCTTGCCTGCCTCCTTTGTAACATCCACTCTCTCTTTCTGTTTGTGGATACGCTCTCTCTTTCCGCTCTTCTTATCCTTCTTTCTGTCGGTTACAGGAAGCGACATTGTTCCGAGGATGGTAAGACCAGGAAGTTTCTCATATCTTGTCTCTATTACAGAGTTTTCCTGTTTCTCCTCTTTCGGAGCATCAGCAGCCTGGCCGGCAGGAGTCTCTGCAGGAGCCTTCTTCTCCTCAACTTTAACCTCAGGTTTTGATGGGGTTAAGGCAGGAGCTTCGGCTTTCTTCACAGGAACTTCAACTCTCTTCTCAGGAG
The DNA here is from genome assembly GCA_045594125.1 of Candidatus Egerieisoma sp. Lineage (GTDB taxonomy): Bacteria > Bacteroidota > Bacteroidia > Bacteroidales > UBA932 > Egerieousia. The sequence continues at coordinate 51,594 of JAZNXX010000006.1, read as the reverse complement.
CACTCTCCTTTACAGTTTCAGCAACAGGTTTCTCGACTTTCTGTGGCTGCACGCTCTTTGCAGCCTCCACATTGGCCTTCGGAGCCTCTGCCTTTACGGCAACCTTGGTCTCCTTCACCTCAACCTTTGCAGCCGGTGATTCAGCAACTCTTGCTGTCTCTTTCTGTGCAACAGGTGAATTGCCGTTGAGATTGATCTTTCCTACAACCTTGATGCCCTTCACCTCTTCCACATTGGTTTTGATGAAGACCTCTTTAACCTCCTCCTGGTTGCGGTTCTCCTCTTTTTTGATGATATCCTTGATATTTGTGACAATATTGGCAGAATTGCTCTTTATTGTACGCTCCTTGTTGAACTCCTGTTCAACCATCGCATATGCATCTGATGAAATTTTAGCACCGGGATTAGCTTCAATGGTAATTCCTTTCTTGTGTAGAAAATCAACAAGGGTTCCTATGCCGATGTTGAACTCCTTCAATACTTTGTTTATTCTGATATTTTCGTTTGCCGTCATATAATCCCTCCCTAAAATTAAATGTTATCTTCAAATTCTGCTTTCAATATACGTTGTACATCAACGACAGTCTCCTCGTCCAAATCTGCTCTCTTCATAATATCCTGTACGGTGAGGGCAAGCACACTCTTTGCAGTATCGCAGCCGATAGCTTTAAGAGCATCAATTACCCACTGGTCGATCTCGTCGTTGAACTCGCTCAACAGAACATCCTCCTCCTCTTGCTCCAACTCTCTGAATACCTCAATCTCCCTGCCAACAAGCATACTTGCAAGCTTGATATTGCTTCCTCCCTTACCGATTGCTGCCGATACCTCTGATGGTTTGAGCGATACATAAATCTTGTTGTCCTCATCGCTTATCTTGATGGTTGATATCTTTGCAGGACTCAAGGCTCTCTGTACAAGGAGCTGTGTATTGCCGGTCCAGTTTATGATGTCTATATTCTCATTCTTCAACTCCCTTACAATTCCGTGGATACGGGAACCCTTTACACCAACGCAAGCTCCAACCGGATCGATTCTCTCATCGTATGACTCTACAGCCACCTTGGCTCTCTCTCCAGGTATTCTTACAATCTTCTTGATGGTGATCAAACCGTCAAAAATCTCCGGTACCTCCTGCTCAAACAACTTCTCAAGGAAGGCAGGCGCAGTTCTTGAAAGGATGATAACTGGAGAGTTATTCTTCATCTCCACTCTTGAAATGATAGCCTTTACAGAGTCACCTTTGCGGAAAAAGTCAGACGGAATCTGCTCTGATTTAGGAAGCAGAAGCTCGTTGCCCTCCTCATCCAATACAAGTACCTCCTTTTTCCATACCTGATAAACCTCACCTACAAGTATCTGATTCAATCTGTCCCTATATGCATTGTAAAGGTTAGCCTTCTCAATATCCATAATTCTGCCCTGAAGGTTCTGGCGCAAATTGAGGATACCTCTTCTTCCGAAACTGCTCAACTTCACCTCCTCGGTAAACTCCTCTCCAATTTCGTATGAATTGTCAATCTTGTCAACCTCCTCTTTTGATATCTGTGTATTTGGATCCTCAACCTCCTCAACGACGGTACGGTTTCTCCAGATCTCAAAATCTCCCTTGTCAATATTGATGATGATGTCGAAGTTGTCGGCTGTACCGTACATCTTGGCAAGTTGTGCACGGAAAATCTCCTCCAACACACTCATCATTGTTGGTCTGTCAATGTTCTTTAGCTCTTTGAATTCTGCAAATGTGCTTATTAGATTTATTCCTTCCATATTATAAATTTTAATATCTTCTATTTGAATTTGATGACAGGCTTGCACGATTTCAACTCATCTAATCGGTATGGTGTTATGGTCTCCTCTTGTACCTTCTTTTTGAAGCCCTCCTTCTTGACCATCTTTGAGGTTGTTATCTCAATTTCCTCCTCATTGAAGTTTGTCAGCATACCTTTAAGTTTGCCTCCCTTTTTGAGGACGATCTCCACCTCGGTATTCAGGAATTTGCGGTATTGGCCGGCAACCTTGAATGGCTGGTCCAATCCGGCAGATGTTACTGTAAGTGAATAATCCTCAGTATCTCTGTCGAATACACCCGACACAATTTTGTCGATTGCAACGCAATCCTCAACCTTTACCGAGCCCTCGTGGCGCTCAATGGTTATTGTAATGTCATTATCTTTGGAAACCTCAATGTCAACCAAAAACAATCCATTATTATCCAGATAGTTGGAAATAGTGTTGTGTAATGCCTCTATTGTAATCATAATCTTTACTATAAAACCAGAGGGCAACCGCACGCGGTCACCCTCAAGCCTCTCTTTTCAGCTGCAAAGTAAAGAAATATTTATCAAAAAAACAATTATTTAGGGTTATAATCTCCCTGAAATCTCATTTTTTCTGAAGAGCGGGAGGAGGTGCTCCTCAAATATCTCCCTTTTTATGATTCTATAGTGGGGGCGGTAGAGCTCCGCAAATTGTCTGCTGTGGTGCAGGACATAACTGTTCCGGCAGAAAAGTTCCTCAATGGCAGCCGAGTCTCTGGCGAAACTCTCCCTGTTGGAGATAAATCGGCCAACTATCTCCATTGCTTCCCTCCACTCACTCTTCCACTCGTCAATTTCAGAATTTCCAATAGTTGAATTACTCTTTATAAAACACTCTGTGAGCAAGCCGGCATCAATTATTCCATCTTTAATGGCAAAGAGACTCACCCTGTAATAATCACCCCTCCAACCGCAAGGCTCGTAATAACTGCCGTACATTGTTTCAAATCCACACTCTTCCACCTCAATGTCGATATATTTTCTGACGCTCTCATATCCGTTGATTATATGGGAAGGGCCAAGATTGTCCTGAAATAGAGTTTTGTAGAGATCCTGAAGTGTGGCCTGGGGGTATCTCTCCATAAAAGATGATGTGAACTGGGACAACTGCAGCCCGTGAACTTCTTTATTGAATTTTACAGCTTCTGGAACCTCTTTCTGTCTGTTGCAGAAGTTTGTTGTCATTAAAGTGCTTATCAGGCATATTGCCATCAGTGTGGATTTTGTCTGTTTATGGAGCATTTGTATGGTGTTGGTTTGGCTAAAATTGTTTTGTTCCACAAAAATAGGGATAAATAACTATAATTTATTACCTTTGTAGGTCATCAATAAACTTAAACTGTAAAGAAATTATGTTAAGGAGGGTCAGAATTTTGTTGGCAGTGCTCTTTTGGAGTATAATTACACTGCTGTTCCTTGATTTCACAGGCTCCATCCATTTGTGGTTCGGATGGATGGCCAAAATCCAATTTTTACCTGCGGTGCTTGCTCTTGATCTGGGTATTGTAATTCTGCTTGTACTGCTCACACTGATATTCGGAAGGGTCTATTGTTCGGTGATATGCCCTCTTGGCGTTTTTCAGGATGTGATCTCGAGATTTGCTTCACTCAGGAAGAAAAACAGATTCGGATATACAAAGCCGCTGGCTCTTTTACGTTACTCTATGCTTGTACTATTCATCCTGGCACTTGTGGCTGGAGCAGGTTCGTTTGTTGCGCTTCTGGCCCCCTACAGTTCATACGGTAGAATAGTATCCAACCTCTTCTCTCCAATCTATAAATATGGAAACAACATTTTGGCTGACATTGCAGCCCATTATGAGAGTTATGCCATATATGAGACAGAGATATGGATCAAATCCGTTCCTGTATTCATAATAGCAGCTGCAACACTTGTTGTAATCTTCATACTTGCCTGGAGAGGAGGAAGAACATATTGCAATACCATCTGTCCTGTAGGAACAGTATTGGGTTTCATCTCAAAGTACTCCTTGTTCAAACCTGTTATTGATACTGCAAAGTGCAACTCCTGCACAGCTTGTGAAAAGAATTGCAAGGCCTCTTGCATAAACAGTAAGGAACACACTGTAGATTACTCCCGTTGTGTTGCCTGTATGGATTGTATCGGCAGGTGCAAAAAAGGGGCAATCAGTTATGCTTTTGTGGGATTTGGAAAGGACAAAAAGAGTGAAACTGCTCCATCTGCAGAGGGTAAAGAGGGTGGCGAAAATGGCAGAAGGGCATTTTTGGCGGCTACTGCCGTTGTTGCTTCAACAACATTGCTCAAAGCGCAGGAGGATAAGGTTGACGGAGGTCTTGCGGTGATTGAGGATAAGAAAATTCCTAAGAGAAATACCCCTATAGTTCCTCCGGGAGCATTGAGCCTCAAAAATATGGCACAGCATTGTACTGGTTGCCAGTTGTGCGTATCGGCCTGTCCAAATGGCGTTTTGCGTCCAAGCAGCTCGTTGATGACACTGATGCAGCCGGAATCATCGTACGAAAAGGGCTTTTGCCGTCCGGAGTGTACAAAATGTTCAGATGTCTGTCCTGCAGGTGCAATCAGACCGCTTGATTCTGTAGAAAAATCTTCTATCCAGATAGGCCATGCAGTTTGGGTTAAGGAGAATTGTCTGCCTTTGACAAAAGGCGTAAGTTGCGGTTTGTGTGCCCGCCGTTGTCCGGTTGGGGCAATACAGATGGTTCTCTCAGATCCTGAGAATGAAAAGTCACCTAAGATACCGGTTGTGAATGAAGAGCGTTGTATCGGATGTGGAGCTTGTGAAAATCTCTGTCCGTCGCGTCCGTTCAGTGCAATTTATGTTGAGGGTCATAGTGTTCACAAATATATTTAATGGGGAGGCAAGGTTATGAAAGAGAAAGGAAATGAGATGAATCGAAGAGGATTTATTAAAAAGAGCGGAGCAGTTGCCGCATCGGCAACCATTATTGGTTGTGCAAATGGCAAACAGGATGAGATGACGCTTGCCCCTGCAAGCAGCGAGGTGCCAGTGGGTAAAATGACTATGAGGTCGTTCCCAGGACTTGGGGATGACAAGATTTCCATCTTGGGATATGGATGTATGAGGTGGCCTACCATTCCAAATCCTGACGGTGAGGGGGATATCATTGATCAGGAAGAGGTCAACAGATTGGTGGACTACGCAATAGAGCACGGTGTCAACTTTTTTGACTGTGCCCCGGTATATGTCAGGGGACAATCTGAAAAGGCTACCGGTATAGCGTTGAAGAGACATCCGAGGGAGTCCTACTATATCTCCACAAAACTCTCCAATATGGGAATATGTACAAGGGAGCACTCTATAAATATGTATAGAAAATCTCTGGAGAATTTCCAGACAGACTATATAGATTTTTACCTTTTGCATAACCTCGGAAGAGGAGGTATGGAGAGGGTGCGTGAACGCTTTTTCGACAATGGCGTGCTTGACTTCCTTTTGGAGGAGCGTAAGGCGGGCAGAATCCGCCATCTCGGATGGTCATTCCACGGATCAAAGGAGCTCTTTGATGAGATGCTCTCGTTGCACGACAAATACCATTGGGATTTTGTCCTTATCCAGATGAACTATCTCGACTGGAATATTCCTAAAGGAAGTGGAATAAAGGCTGAGTATCTCTATCAGGAGCTTGAAAAGAGGGGCATTCCTGTTATGATTATGGAGCCTCTTTTGGGTGGACGCCTCTCAAAACTTCCCGACCATATTGTAGGACGTCTCAAACAGCAGGAGCCTGAGAGAAGTGTTGCATCGTGGGCCTTCAGATTTGCAGGATCGCATCCGGGTGTGATGACAGTATTGAGCGGAATGACCTATATGGAGCATCTCCAGGACAACATCAGGTCATTTGCTCCGCTCAAGCCTCTGACAGATGGGGAGAAGGAGTTTCTCTATGAGACTGCGGAACTCATCAACCAGTATCCTACAATACCTTGCAACGACTGCAAATATTGTATGCCTTGTCCGTATGGATTGGATATACCGGCAATTCTTCTCCACTATAACAAATGTATAAATGAGGGAAATGTTGTTGTCGGTCCTAATGACAAGAATTATGAAAAGGCCCGCAGAGCATACCTTGTTGGTTACGACAGGAGCGTACCCAAACTCCGTCAGGCCGACCACTGTGTAAACTGCGGAATCTGTCTCCACCACTGCCCTCAGGAGATAAATATTCCTCGTGAATTGGGTAAGATTCACGAATATGTAGAAAAATTAAAACAAAATTTCAAATAGAGATATGGAAGTTACAGCTGAGAGAATTGCTCAACATTTCAATGGTGAGATTGTAGGAGACCCCAATGTAAAGGTCTCGTCGGTAGCCAAGATTGAGAGCGGTAAAAGCGGCAACATCTGCTTTTTGGCCAATCCAAAATATGAAAAGTACCTGTATACAAGCAAAGCAAGCATCATTATAATCAACCGTTCCTTCTTGCCTAAGGAGCCTGTTGCTCCGACCCTTATTCTGGTGGACAATGCCTATGAGGCGGTTGCATCGCTGCTTGATCTTCTCAATACATTGAAAGAGCAGAAGAGAAGCGGAAGATCTTTCTTCTCAAAATGTGCCTGGAGCAGCAAGATAGGTAAGGGTGTATGGGTAGGCCAGTTCTCATATGTGGGAAAGAGAAGCATTATTGGAAAGGATACTCAGATCTATCCGCAGGTCTATATCGGCAATGATGTTGAGATAGGTGAGAATGTGATACTCTATCCTGGAGTAAAGGTCTATAACGGATGCAAGATAGGAGACAACTGCATTCTCCACGCCAATGTTGTTATCGGTTCTGACGGATTCGGTTTTGCCCCCACCCAGGACGGATCATACAAAAAGATTCCCCAGACAGGAATAGTTATACTTGAAGATGATGTGGAGATAGGTGCAAATACAGTTGTAGACAGGGCTACAATGGGGGCTACTGTAATAAAGAAGGGTGTGAAACTTGATAATCTTATCCAGATTGCCCATAATGTTGAGATAGGTGAGAATACCGTTATCGCAGCCCAGAGTGGAGTAGCCGGTTCAACAAAGGTTGGAAAGAACTGTATGTTTGGCGGACAGGTGGGCGTCTCAGGTCACTTGACAATAGCGGATGGGGTGCAGCTTGCAGCCCAGACCGGAGTACAGGGAAGTGTAAAGAAGGAGAAGGCTGTAATGATGGGAAGTCCTGCTATCGATTACAGGGAGTATATGAAGGCCTATGCAATATTCAAGCGTCAAGCCGCTCCCAAAAAACAGTAAACTGGCCAAAAACTCCCGAACTGTTGCTGATTTATAATTTTTGCTAAAAAATCCAAACAGTTTCTTATATTTGCGAATTAATTTATTAGAGAGATTACTAGAGAGATGCAAGAAAAACAACATACATTAAAGAGAAGTTATACCTTCAGCGGTAAAGGTCTCCATACAGGTAAAAGTGTTACAATGACCATCGAACCGGCACCTGTGGACTTTGGAATCAAGTTCAAAAGGGTTGATTTGGGAGAAGATGCAATTATTGATGCCTGTGTGGATTATGTCACTACAACCTCGAGAGGCACTACATTGGAGAAAGGGGATGTCAAGATCTCCACATTGGAGCATCTGATGGCAACACTTAATGGTATGAATATCGACAATGCCCTTATCTCGATAGATTCACAGGAGGTCCCTATTCTTGACGGAAGTGCACTCCCTTATGTGGCGGCAATTGCACCTGACGGTACTGTAGAGCAGGATGCACCAAGAAGATATTTTGTTCCAAAGAGTAAAATTGTCTATAAAGATGAGGAGACAGGATCGGAGATTGTAATTATGCCCGACGACAAGTTCTCGGTAGATCTTATGATTGATTACAACTCAAAGGTTCTCGGAAACCAGTATGCGAGATTGACTCCTGAGACAGATTTTGTAAATGAGATAGCCCCTTGCCGTACCTTCGTATTTTTGCACGAGCTTGAACCTCTCTTCAAGTATAACCTCATTAAGGGTGGAGATCTCGACAATGCAATTGTAATTGTGGAACATCCGCTTCCACAGGAGGAGCTCGACAGACTTGCCAACCTCTTCAATGTGTCGACACTTGAGAGGGCTCCTGAGGGATATCTCAACCATCTTGAACTGCGTTTCCCTAATGAGTGTGCCCGTCACAAACTGCTGGACATCCTTGGTGATTTCTCACTCATAGGAATGCCTATGAAGGCTAAAGTGATAGGTTACAAATCAGGCCACAGAATAAATACTACAGTAGCCAAAATTTTGAGAGAAGAGATTAAAAAAGAGAATAATTAATATACAATATTATGGAGAATAACAATATACCACATTATGATCCCAATGCGGCACCGGTTATCGATATCAACGGTATCAAGAAACTGCTACCACACCGTCCACCATTCCTTATGGTTGACAGAATCATTGAAACAGGAGAAAACTATGTGGTAGGAATCAAGACTATAGGTGTAAATGAAGGATTCTTCTTGGGCCACTTCCCTGAGGAGCCTGTAATGCCTGGTGTGCTTATTGTTGAGGCAATGGCTCAGGTTGGTGGAATTCTTGTCTTGAAAGACCTTGAGGAGCTTGAGAGATATTCTACCTATTTTGCAAAGATCGACAATACAAAGTTCAAGAAGAAAGTTGTACCAGGAGATGTTCTTGTATTCAAGTTGACAGTAACCCAACCGCTACGCCGTTCGATTGTATGTATGCACGGAGAGGCATATGTAGGTGATACACTTGCTTGTGAGAGTGATATGGTTGCTCAGGTAATCAAAAACAAATAGTCTTTAACCTTTAAACTGAAACACTATGCAGAATTCAATAGTTCATCCTAATGCCAAGATTGGCGAGAATGTAAAGATAGAGGCTTTTTCAACTATTGCTGAACATGTTGAGATTGGAGAGGGAACCTGGATTGGTCCTAATGTTACAATTTTTGACTATGTGAAGATTGGCAAGAACTGCAAAATATTCCCTGGAGCAGTTGTCGGTGCAATCCCTCAGGATTTGAAATTCAATGATGAGGTTTCATATGTGGAGATTGGCGACAATGTTACAATCAGGGAGTGTGCGACAATCAACAGAGGAACCTCTGCAAGCGGCAAGAACAAGACAATCGTAGGCAACAATACACTTGTAATGTCGTATGCCCACGTGGCTCACGACTGTGTTGTTGGAAATAACTGTATCCTTGTAAGTTATACAGGTCTTGCAGGTGAGACTGAGGTTGATGATTGGGCTATCATCGGTGGCGGTTCATTGGCACACCAGTTCTCCAAGATTGGAACACACGCTATGGTGGCAGGTGACTCAGCCATTGGAAAAGATGTACCTCCTTACACCCGCGTAGGTAAAAAACCTCTATCATACTGCGGACTGAATATTATCGGCTTGAGAAGAAGAGGCTTTACAAATGAGCAGATATCAACAATCAAGGAGATATATAATGTAATTTACCAAAGCAACCTTAATGTCTCTGATGCTTGCAGAAAGATTGAGGCTGAGTTCCCTGAATCTAAGGAGAAGAGGATCATCCTTGACTTCATTGCATCATCAAAGAGAGGTATTGTAAGATATAATCCTAATGCAAGAGGCGAAGAGGAGTAAGAGCCTGATTGGAACAGCTCTCCTCTCTACTGCATATCTTCCTCCAATTGAGTATTTTGCCGCTTTGGCCAACTCAGAGAGGGCATTGGTGGAGAGATGTGAGACCTTCCAGAAGCAGTCATACAGAACCCGTTGTCATATATATAGTGCCAACGGGTTGCTTGCTTTAACCATACCTGTAAAGAGGGATTGCTCTGTTTTGCAGATGGACGGGGCGCATAGCGAAGGAAAAGATCTTAGACCTACCCATAAACTGCTGATAGACTCCATCCAGATAGATTATGGCAAACCCTGGTTGCAACAGCACAAGAGGGCAATAGAGGCTGCCTATATGACAACCCCATTCTTTGAGTATTATAAAGATGATCTCTTTGCTGTGATGGATAGCGGTGAGGAGTCTCTCTTTAATCTGAATTTCAAGCTTATAGAACTTTTTAACGAGCTTATTGGAATCTCAACCCCTGTCAGCTTTACAGATGAGTGGAGAGGTGATTACGGCGTAGAGGTTGAGGATTTTAGGGATAGAATACACCCAAAATCCAAGGAGGAGAATCTTCTCTGCAGAATGCAAATTGAGAAGCCCTACTATCAGACATTCTCCAATAAGCAGGGCTTCATCCCAAATCTCTCAATATTGGACCTCCTCTGTAATGAAGGACCAAATTCAATCACATTCCTAAAAGCGGAAACCTATAGATAGAAGAAGTTTCCAGTTGCCATATCTGTTTGTGGCAATAGGGGCAGGTGTAAGTACGGTTCCATTCTCATCAACAATATCATCATATAGCTGGAACCTCTCCTCTGCCTTCTTCATATATTGCTGATATGTAAAATCAGCAAAGAAACCGTTTGGAGATGTGTAACCCAAACCGAATGATTCAACCTGGATATTGGAATCATTGTTCTTATATCCGCTTGAATAGTACTGGTAACCTGCTCTTAAGGCAAGAACTTCTGTAAGTTTGACTTCACCACCTACCCTGACAATATGCTGGGCAGTAAAGTCACGCTTTATGGTCTGGTTGTCGCTTATGAATGTATCTGCATACTCCTCATCAATTAGTTTCATTCTTGAATAATCAGCGCTCTCATAATCAACACTGATTGCTGCAACTCCGCCTATGGTTGTGGCAACTCCCACATTCCATCTGAACGGTGTATTCAATCTGTAGTTGAATGTTCCGAGAGGGGAGATCAGCTCTTGAGAATAACCGTCGGCAAATCTGCTGTACATCTTCTCGTCCCACTCCTCATAAAGATACATCCAGGTTGGTGTGGAGATGCTGGCTCCCACCCTGAACCATTTTACAGGAACATAAATGAAGCCTGCCTTCAAGTTTATACCTGTACCGGTTGTACTATATTTATATGAGTAATCAAACTCCTGGAACTGTGTCTGGAAATCATTGGGGTTGACGGCACGCTCGCTATAATATTCACTCTCCTTGTACCAGATGCTTACAATATCGAGATTGAATCCGAAGAAGAACTTGTTGGAGATGTTTCCGGCAAAGTTTATGGTAGCCTCAGCTGTATTTCCTATACTCTCCCTCATATAGTACTGGTCAAGCGGGCCTCCGGTATAGATATCAAATCCGTCGATATTCTCTGTAGCTCCGATATAGTCATATTTTGAGTCCGGTAGTGTGTCAAGAAGCGATGTGTTCCATCCGAGGATCGATGTCCAGTCGGACGGACCGAAGTAGTAGAACGGGTCATTATGCATATTCATATCCATATCAGGGGCATATATTCCGTTGGTCCGTTGTGCAAGGCTGCCGAGGAAACTGCTCTCTGCAGTTCTTCCGGCAACACTTGTCCTTGAAGTGTAGTTATTGGTCTTGTTGAGTGCAAGTCCAAGATTCCAGTTTATAAGCCCGCTGCTTTTACGGCCGGTGTTGAATGTGGCAATATAGCCGAAATTGGGCACTCCAAACCTTGTCTTGCTGTCGCTTAAAGAGCTTCCAAGATAATCGGTATCGCTTGTAGCAACTGTTATGGATGGAGTTACTGTAAATTCGTGGTATCTGTAGACTCCGGATGAGGCAGGATTTATAGAGATGGCTCCCATATCTCCTCCAAGAGCAACGAAGGCATTTCCCATAGCCACACTTCGTGCTGTACCTTCGTTATATTGTTGTGAATATCTGTATGCTTCCCATACTCCCTGCGAGTATCCTGTAGTGGCAACCATTGCCATAAGAATCAAGGATAAAAGTGAAAAATACCGTTTCATCTGCTAAAAATTTTCTGTTAATCAAATATACTCCTTCAAAAATGCCTCTTGAGGTATTCTTATTCTCTTCCCTCTATCTTCTGTAAGAGGAGCCACCGCTGCGTCCTCCGCCAGATGAGCGGGTAGTTGAACCGCTTCCCATACCTGCACCTGTGTTGCTTCTGAAATTTGAAGAGTTGCTGTAAGAGGAGCTGTTCCCGTTATAGTTGCCACGGCTGCTGCGTGAAGGTGATGAACTGTATGTAGCCTCACCTTTTCTGGAACTCTGGCTGTTATAGCTTCCTCTCTCATTGTTTGCATTGGCAGGCTTTGCACTTGACCTTCTGTACATACTGCCGGAGTTGCCATTTTTATTGCCGGATTCTGTATTGGCAGGTCTTGTTGTCTGGCTGCCCTGAGTACCATATCTGTTATATGATCCGTTGCCGGCATTTGCAGCACTATTGTTGTAGAGTGCTCCATTCTGGGAGCTGTTTCCTCCTCTTCTGTATGCACTGCCACCCGTACGGTTCGCTCCCCCTTCTCCTGAAACCGGCCGTGTTGCACTGGTGAGGGCTCTGTCGCCTCCTCTTACCTGATTCATAGTAGGAGAGCGTCTTACACCGTGTGATGCCGGACCCGACGATGAGCCCCCTTCTCTTCTGCCGTAATATATATCCCTGTGCGGACCGTGGTGGTGCGGAGGTGCAATAGGATAGTAACCAGGTCCATAGTAAGGGTAATACCAGGATGGACCCCACCAAGGATTGTGCCATCCATAATACCAAGGGTCATACCATCCGTAGTGCCAAGGGTCATACCATCCGTTCCAGGCGTAATATGGATATGACGGTCCCCACCACGAATAGTATCCTCCCCACCAGGGGTTGTACCAGGCTGTGCCGTATGGAGCCCAATGAGGACGGTACCAATACTCCCACCCGCCATAGCTGTTCCACTCTATATTGACAGTATATGTAGGTGAGTCAAATTTCCGGATACGCTCCTCATAGCTCTCCCTGTTGTCGACAATTGCATAACTTTTGGTTGGATTGTAGTCGATATTCACCACATTGGTGTCACCCACATATATGATCTCATTGTCAGGGGATTCTTGGTATGCCGGCTCCTTTGACCGGTCACCCATATATTTCTCAGTCTCGCCTGCAAGTTGTGCCAACTCCTCCCGGGCCCTCTGCGATGCGGCACTCTCTTCTGCATCGGGGGTATAGTAGATGCCGTTTGTATAATTGGCAGATGTGTAGTTTGCCCGGTTTACAGTACCACAGGAAAATAGGATTATTGAACCCAATATTGAGATAAATAGAATATTGTTTTTCATTTTTGCCTCCTGCATTATAATTTATTTTGTATTTTTGTGGCTTATTAAGACAAATATATCAAAAATTATTCCAAATATCAAAGTTGAGATATGGCAAAAGAGGTTACAAGCAGAGAAGAAAATTATTCGCAGTGGTACAACAATTTGGTAACTAAAGCTGATCTAGCCGAAAATTCGGCTGTCAGGGGCTGTATGGTGATCAAACCTTATGGATATGCAATCTGGGAGAAGATGCAGGCACAGCTTGACAAAATGTTCAAAGAGACAGGACACGTCAATGCATATTTCCCGCTATTCATTCCAAAATCATTCTTGAGCAGGGAGGCTGAGCACGTTGAGGGATTTGCAAAAGAGTGTGCAGTGGTTACCCATCACCGTCTTATGACCAATCCGGATGGTCCCGGTGTCGTTGTTGATCCTGAGGCAAAATTGGAGGAGGAGCTGATCGTAAGACCTACTTCAGAGACAATCATTTGGAATACTTACAAGAATTGGATTACATCATATAGGGATCTTCCTATCCTATGCAACCAGTGGGCAAATGTAGTGCGTTGGGAGATGCGTACAAGATTGTTCCTTCGTACAGCAGAGTTCTTGTGGCAGGAGGGCCATACAGCACACGCCACAAAAGAGGAGGCTATAGAGGAGACCGAAAAGATGGTCGGTGTCTATGCAAAATTTGCAAGAGAGTATATGGCTGTTCCTGTTGTGGTTGGTAAAAAGTCTGCAAACGAGCGTTTTGCCGGTGCTCTTGATACCTATTGTATTGAGGCGATGATGCAGGATGGAAAGGCTTTGCAGGCGGGTACATCCCATTTCCTCGGACAGAACTTTGCAAAGGCGTTTGATGTGAAGTACTCAACAAAAGAGGGAAAACTTGACTATGTATGGGCAACTTCGTGGGGAGTATCTACCCGTCTTATGGGTGCTCTCATTATGGCTCATAGTGATGACTGCGGTTTGGTGTTGCCTCCTAAATTGGCTCCTATCCACGTGGTGATGGTTCCTATCTTCAAGACAGATGAGGAGCACAAAGCTGTTGTGACAAAGATGGAGGAGTTGAAGGAGAGTCTTGCCAAAGCAGGGTTGAGTGTCAAGATTGATGACCGTGACAATGTGAGAAGCGGATTCAAATTTGCAGAGTGGGAGCTTAAGGGAGTTCCTGTAAGAATAGCCATAGGACCTCGCGACCTTCAGAACAACACCGTTGAGGTTGCAAGAAGGGATACCCTTACAAAAGAGTCGATGAGTGCAGATGTAGTAGTTGACCACGTTATAGGGTTGATGGATGCAATCCAGGAAAATATCTACCAGAAGGCTTTGGATTTCAGGGCATCCAAGACTCAGACAGTTGATACCTGGGAAGAGTTCCAGGAGAAGATTGAGGAGGGCGGATTCCTGTTGTGTCACTGGGACGGCACTCCTGAGACCGAGGAGAAGATCAAGGAGCTCACAAAGGCCACAATCCGTTGCATACCTTTGGATACCAATGTAATTATGGAGGAGGGCAAATGTATCTACTCCGGACGTCCATCTAAACAGAGGGTGATTTTTGCAAGATCATACTAATATAACAGATTATACCAATATAATAAGAGTTAATTTTAAAGATAAAAGAGTATAAGTTTATGTCATCAGATCCGTTACCGCAGCAACAGCAGATAGTTTCTCTTCTCAAAGAGAAGGCCTACGTAAAGGCTATGATTTACGACCAGACACTTGAGACTTTCAATCTTCTCAAAGAGGTGTTGAGCGAGGTCAGCAACGACTTGAGCGATATGCTTGAGGATTTTCCGAACAACAGGCGTATCAGATTGGAGTATAGGGACAGGGGTAAATTTGAAGCGGAACTGAAGTTTGCAGATGATGTACTTATCTTCAGTATGCATACAGATATCTTCCAGTTCGACAGAGACCATTCGATCTGGAAGACGCCTTATGCAAAAGAGGACAAGTATAATACATATTGTGGCGTTATAAGCGTATATAACTTCCTCTCTGACTCATTCAGATATAACAGGAATGAGGATTTGGGCTACCTTGTTGCAAGGCTCTTTGTCAACAAGGAGAAACATTTCCTTGTTGAGGGAAAACGGCAGAAGAGACAAAGAGTCGCAGGATTCGGAAAAAATATTCTCAACAAGGAGGAACTTCTGAATTTTGTGGAGGCGGCAATGCTCTACTCTTTGTCATTCGATTTGCTCGTTCCGCCTTACGATCTTGTGAAGGTTGCCTCAATAGAGCAGATCAATGCAAAGATTGAGAGTTCGCGTATGCAGACAGGCAAACGTCTTGGATACAAATATAATTCTGATGATGTCTTGGAGATAGCTGAATGAGGATAGAAATAGTTACATATCTTATTTTGCTGCTGGTATTGCCTCTCTCACTCTCAGCCCAGAACGATAAGGGCAAAAAGGGGAAGGAGCAGAGTGTTGTGGTATCAGGATTGAGCGAAGAACAGGAACTCTGCCGCCTGATAGGAGCCGATTTTGCAGTTCCTGTTGTCAATTATGAGCCGGTAACACCTCCAAAATTCTGGAAAAAGGGAACCTTTACAGAGCTTGGATTTTCACAGGTATCCCTCACAAACTGGGCAGCCGGAGGATCCGGATCAGTGGCGATGAATGCCTATATCAATGCCCATATCAACTATGCCAAAGGCGACCTCTTTTGGGAGAACAGGGGCCAATTCTCATACGGATTTGTGCAATCTTTTGATGACGGATACCGCAAAAGCAGTGACAAGATTGTGCTTGACAGCAAGTTTGGCTACAATGCTTTCGGAAAATTCTATTTCTCGGCCCTCTTTAACTTTACATCACAATTCTCACCGGGATTTGAGTATGCATCAGACGGTACAGCCAATATGGTGTCAAAATTTCTGGCGCCAGGTTACTTTACACTCGGTCTCGGTATCGACTACAAACCTGGCAAAGGGGAGGTCTTCTCTCTGAATATTGCTCCCCTTACCGGAAGCACCGTAATTGTAACTGACAGGGAGTTGAGAACAAAATATGGCAATAAGGAGGATGAGGCTGTGAGATTTGAGCTGGGAGCCCAAGTCAAGGCAAATCTTGCATATCAGCTCTTCAAGAATTGTAAGATTACCTCAACTCTGACACTCTTTTCCGACTACCTGAACAATCCTCAAAATATTCAGATCAAATGGGATTTCAGGACAGATTTCAAGATCAACAAATACTTTAATACCTCTCTGAGGACAAACCTTATTTATGACGACAATATCCTTATAGCAAATAAGGATGGACACGCTGCTCCAAGGGTGCAGTTCCAGGAGATCTTCAGTTTGTCGTTCGCCTACACTTTCGGAGAATTTGTAAAATAATGCAATATTCATTCAATAAACGGCTTGAGAGTCTGCTCCCGTCGCGACACCTCAAGATTCTTGTTGCCCTGAGCGGGGGAATGGATTCTGTCTGTCTGGCAGAACTGCTTCTCAGGTCTGGGATGGATATGGAGATTGCCGCCGCCCATATGAATTTCCATCTGAGAGGAGAGGAGAGCAATGGCGATGAGACGATGGTTGCAGAGTGGGCTGAACAAAGGGGCGTAAAGCTCTTTTGTAAAAGTGTTGACACCTTCGAATATGCAAAGAGGCACTCCCTCTCAATAGAGATGGCTGCAAGGGAGTTGAGATATGAGTGGTTTTACACTCTGAAGGAGGAGTATGGTTTTGACTATATAGCATTGGCCCACCACGCAAATGATAATGTGGAGACACTTCTCTTGAATCTTCTCCGTGGAACAGGACTTAAAGGTATCTGCGGAATGAAGGAGATTGACAACAATAGGGGACTTCTTCGGCCATTGTTGTCATATACGCGTGATCAGATTGACAAATTTGTCAGGAAAAATTCAATACCATATAGGGTAGATTCCACAAATTCAGATGTTAAATATCACCGTAACAGAATAAGGTGCAGAGTTATTCCGGAACTGGAGATAATCAACCCCTCCGCAGTAAGGCAGATTTCCAGAGATATGGGCTATTTTACCCAGGCTTCTACTCTTTTATCCGGATTGGTTGAAGAGAAGATGCTGGAACTTGTAAAGAGAGGGGAGGAGGCATTCGGTTATCTCGATAACCTGAAGATGAGCAGCCGGCTCAAAAGATATTCAATCTGCAGATATGGAAAACTGCTTGAGGCATCCATCTCTTTGGAGCAATTGGCCGGAGTCGGGAATGTTGCATATTGGCTCTATGAGATATTGGGAGAGTATAATTTCAACTCAAGGCAGATAGAGGAGATGGTGCTGTCGCTTGATGATAAGAAGACAATATCTCTTGAATCCTGCAGCTATATTGCTGTCAAGGAGAGGGGATATATAAAGATTGCAAAAAAGGGGGTTACAGCTCCGGCTCTTGCGGCAACTGTTGCACTCACAGCGGAGGATGCTCTTTTTGATGCAGGCAATATTTCAATAAAAATCTCAGTTTCTCCAGTGGAGGAGTATAATCAGTCAGGTATTGACTCTCCAACAACATTATATCTCGACGGAGACGAATTTGACTCTCCATTGGTGCTTAGAGGAGTATCTAAGGGAGAGTTATGGCAACCTTTGGGAATGAAGGGAAAGAAGAAGGTATCGGATTATCTTACAGATATAAAACTGGATATGTTGCTGAAGAGCGGGCTGGTTGTTTTGGCCACCAACAGGGGGAGTGAAGCGGATGCAGGTGCAGGTGGAAAGGGAGAGATTCTCTGTCTGCCGGGAATAGCAATATCTGAAAGGTATAAGGTCAAAAAGAGTACAAAACGGTTATTGAAGGTGGAGATTACCCCTAAAACAGAGAGGTGACCCTGTGGAGATTTCTGCTCCGTCAGAGTCACCTCTTCTTTTATCCAATTTGCCGGATCTCCGCGCAAGACGGAAAATCCTGATAATGTAACATCCTAATATTGGAATTGATAGATGTATGGTATGCGGGCGTAGGTTACAATACCTTTCTGCGACTTCAACTCCTCATAACATTTGCTGAATTCTGCAATCTCTTCCGGGATAAGATTGTTGCCGGCAGATACCTCTTCAAGAGAACTCAAGAATTTGTCAAATGAATTCTTTGTTACAGGGTACTCCACAACCTTGAAATCTTCACTTCCAAGAGGGTAGGTTGTATATCCCAAATCGGCAGCCATAGCCTCCAATGCATCGTAGATACCGCCTGTCTTGTCTGCAAGATGGTTCTCGATAGCTTGTGCACCGGTCCATACACGGCCCTGGGCAATCTCATCTACATAATCCTTCTCAAGTGAGCGACCCTCAGAAACAAGATCGATGAATTTTGTATAGATATCCTCAACAAATGTGCGCATATACTCCTGCTCCTCATTGTCAAGAGGGTAGATGCCTCCAAACATATTGGAGTGCTGGTGTGTCCCTATCTCAACAGTATTGATGTCGAGGTGTTTCTTCAATCCTTTGCCATAATTCATTGCAAGGCTGAATACACCTATCGAACCTGTAAGTGTTGTCCTGTCTGTAAAGATCTGCTCTGAATTTGCTGAAATCCAATATCCACCACTTGCAGCATAACCTCCGAAACTTACATATAGAGGCTTGTCTTTTCTTAGCAGCTGGAGTTCTGTATTGATCATCTCAGCAGCCTGTGCATCTCCTCCTGGAGAATTTACCCTCATCAAGACAGCCTTGATTGATGAGTCCTGGCGTATCTTGACAATCATAGGACAATATTCAGCGGCAGTAATGCCCTCAGAACCGTTCATTGTAATCTCACCGTCGGCATAGATGATTGCAATCTTGTCTTTAGCCTTAATGTTGCTCTTCACAACAGCTTTGGCATATTTGGCAAGAGAAATCAGTTTAAGATCCTTCTCCTTCTCAACGCCATAAAGAGCGCACAATTTGTCTGTCATCTCAGAATATGTGACAGCCTCATCAACTATCTTATACTCAATAAGGCTCTCTGCATTGCCTATCTTGAGTTTGTTTACAAGTGAGTTGAACTCATCTGCATTGAAATCGCGTGATTTGCAGATTGACTGGCACCAAGTATCCCAGATTGAGTCAATCATCTCCTGATTTTGTTCTCTGTTGGCCTCACTTATGTTGTTTGCGATAAATTGCTCGGCAGCAGCCTTGAATTTTCCGTGACGGATAAGCTGTACCTCAATGCCCAAACGGTCAAGAAGATCCTTGAAGAACATCATAGATGAACCGATACCGAGAATCTGGGCACTTCCCTCTCTCTGGATATAGATCTTGTCGGCAACACTTGCAATGTAATATGCACCCTGACTGTAATTGTCTGCATAAGCTATAATAGGTTTTCCGGACTCCTTTACATACTCAAGGGCAGCTCTGATCTCCTCCAGATGGGTCAGATCGGCATTGATGCTGTTAAGGTTGAGATAGACAAATTTTATTGCCGGGTCGTTTGCAGCATTCCTGATGGCCTTGACAGCAGTGAGAATGCCGATGGACTTCTTTGCCGGCTCAAACGATAACATTGATATATTTGAGAACGGATCATCATTCGCCTTTTCTGTAACCGGATTGCTCAGGTCGATCTTAAGGAATGCAGATTCCGGTACTACCGGTGTCGATTCACCGGAACTTGATGCCGCAGCAATGGCAACAATTCCTATAAGTACAAAGAATGAATTGACCATAAGAGCGACAAAACAGCCAATGCAGGCCGCCAATGTTGTTTTTAAAAACTCTTTCATACTCTACACATATTTTGTTAGGACAAATTTAAAATAAATTAGATAAAATTGTCATTAAATTCTCACTATTATTTAAAATAATGTTACCTTTGCAGTGTAAAGTGCACTACAAGGATTTGAAAAATATTATTACACATATCATATTATGCTTTATGACAGCCCTCTATCTTGTCTCTACGATGGGGCTGGGCATCCACGAGTGCATCCACGAAGGAACCAAGGAGTCTTCAATATTGTTCGCATCAAAATTGTGCAGACACGATAATGATGCCGGTGCAGATAACTCCTGCGGTATGTGCAGCTGTTGTAACGGTTCAGAGGGTACATCCGGCCACAACCATTCCGACAACTGCTGTACAACTGAAATTTATGTAGTCTCATACGACCAATTGAGCAGTCACGGTTCTGATGAGGAGGAGATCAGGGAATCTGCCTTCCAGACAACTTGCGAGATTGGTCCCGCACTATTGGCCGGGTCAGATTGCAAATTATCTCATTATGCCGGAATCAATCACTGTTCCGGCTTCATAAAACAGATTGCCGCAAATCGTATCTTCATTGCAACTTCGCAATTCAGAATTTAGGAATCTCCTTTTGGGGTATTCCGGGCTTGTTGTGTGTTTCCCCTTTCCAAAAAGTGTCCGGCGGCAAATAATTTGAAAATTACGACTTAAAAAATTGATATGAAAAAATCATTACTATTATCTATTTTAATGTGTGCTGCGTTCATTGTAAATGCGCAGGAGTTTAAAGGAAAAGTATTTTTCGTCAATTCAGAAGGTGTTAAGGAGCCTGCAGGTTTCGCCACTGTGGTTTGTGCAGAGACACGTCAGGCTGTAGAGGCTGACATTGATGGCAACTTTGAGTTCAAGAAACTCAAGAAGGAGAATGCAATGGTGGTTGCAACATTTATCGGTTACACTAAGGATACCGTTATAGTTACCCCTGGATTGACCTACTATGAGTTCCATTTGAGAGATGAGAATGAGTTGGATGCATTGGTAGTTACCGGCCGTCAGGAGGCAAACTATCTTTCAAAGAGTGCAGCCATCAGAACAGAGGTTATTACAGCTGCCGGTTTGTGCAAGATGGCCTGCTGTAACTTGGCAGAGAGCTTTGAGAACTCAGCAAGTGTGAGTGTCGGTTATTCAGATGCTGTGTCTGGCGCAAAACAGATCAAATTGTTGGGACTCTCAGGTACATATGTGCAGATGTTGGATGAGAACAAGCCTATTATGAGAGGTTTGGCTTCACCATTCGGTTTGACTTATATCCCAGGACAGTGGTTGGAGAGCATCCAGATTGCAAAGGGCCCTTCATCTGTAATCAATGGCTTGGAGGGTCTTACCGGACTTATCAATATGGAGCACCGCAAACCTACAGCAGAGAACCCATTGTTTGTAAATTTGTTTATGAGCGACGAGCTTATGTTTGAGGCTAACATAGCATCTTCATTGCAGTTGAACGAGAAGTGGAGTACTGTAATTATGGCACACGGCTCAGGTTCAACAAAGGATCACGATATGAACCACGACGGTTTCAAGGATGAGCCTATGAAACAGCACTTCAATTTCGACAACCGCTGGTTGTACCAGTCAGGTCCTGGTGGAGTTCAGGTCCGTTTTGGAGTGAAGGCATTTGACGACCAGAGAATCGGTGGCCAGATGGATTATGAGAAGGGTATGAATGACCACGGAAGCTACGAGGCTGTAAAGAAGAATATCTGGGGTTCTGAGATTCACAACTCGGGCATTGACGGATATTTGAAGGTTGGTATTCCTATTGCAAATGATGGAGCAGAGAGCTTCGCATTTGTATCAAGCTACTCTTACTATGATATGGATGCAAGCTATGGTACAAAATATTACAAAGGCCATCAGAATATGGGCTTCATCAATGCTATGTACCAGAACCAGAACAATGAGAACCACCTCTTCACATTTGGTGTAGCCGGACAGTTCGACAACATTTATGAGAATTACCGCCAGCTGGTATTCGAGGATGGAAAATTGGTTTCATCTTTGGCAAACAGAGGTGCTGCTATGGATGGTAGAGAGGATAATATGATTGGTGCATACGGTGAGTATACATTCACAAACGAGAAGGTTACTGCAGTTATCGGTGCAAGGGTAGACTACCACTCTGAGGGTGGTTGGGTATTTGGCCCGAGAGCCAACTTCAAATACTCATTTACCGAAGACCTTATTGTAAGGGTTACCGGAGGTAGAGGTTTCAGACACGCAAATATCGTAGCTGACAACTTGGGAATACTTTCATCAGGCAGATATATCAATATTGAGGAGGAGATTGAGATGGAGGATGCCTGGACATTCGGCGGAAACATCACCCAATATTTCAAACTTGGTGAGAGCGAGAACTCGTACATCAGCTTTGACTATTTCCGTTCAAGCTTCAACAATCAGGTTGTAGTTGACTGGGATAAAACAATCAACCAGAATGAGGTGTCTGTTTACAACTGCCACGGACGTTCATTTACCGATACTTATCAGGTGGATTTGTCGGTTGAGCCATTCAAGAGATTTACAGCTATGGCCACTTTCCGTTATACAAATGCGAAGGTTGAGATGGATGGCCAGGGTCTTGTAGACCGTGTGTTGATGAGCAAATATAAAGGAGTGTTGAACCTTCAGTATGCAACAAACCTTAATAAATGGACATTTGATGTGACAGGACAGTTGAATGGTCCTGCTCCACTTCCTCTATTTATGGGTGGTGGCGAGTCTGAGGTCTATCCGATGTTCTTTGCCCAGGTTACCAAGAAGTTCAAAGGTCTCGATGTATATGTAGGTGTTGAGAATATCGGTGACTACACTCAGGAGGATGCTATTCTTATCAACGGAGCTGATGGCCAATTGAGAGGAATTAAAGAGGGAGATAATGCTTTTGATGACAGCTTCAACGCTTCAATGGTATGGGGCCCTCTAATGGGAAGAAAAATCTATGGCGGAATCAGATTGACTTTGTGGAAAAAATAATAAACAACCAAATATTCAGAAATTATGAAAGGTCTAAAAATTTTTGCAACTATTCTTGTTGCCCTATTCACACTAACAGTTTCGGCTGATGCACAAACCAACAAAAAGAAGGCTAAAGCTGCGTTGGAGGAGGTCACTTTTGCAGTAAGCATCCACTGTGCAGATTGTAAAGCAAAATGTGATGCAAACCTTCCTTACATCAAAGGTGTAAAGGATTTTAATGTAAGTGTAGAGGACCAGACTATCTGGTTCAAATATGATCCTACCAAAATTACCAAACAGAAACTTGCAGCTGAGATTGCAGAGCTTGGTTATCCTGGTGAGGAGATAAAGAAAGAGGTTAAGGAGTAATCCTGTCTTGCTGATTTGAGGGGAGACTGTCTGAAAAGGCGGTCTCCTTTTTGTTTGTAGTTCCATAAAACTTGCTACCTTTGTAGACTTTATAAAATGGGTTATTGTTGTTTAACGAGAGGTGTATTATGAAGAGATTATTGTTGTTTTTAGCCCTTCTTGCCATATCGTTGCAGTTGCCTGCACAGAAATGGATAAGGATAAATCAGTTGGGATATCTTCCCGAAGATGTGAAGGTTGCAGTATTTATCTCAGTTGAGGAGTCTGCTGAAGGCGGATTTCAGGTGTGTGATGCAATTACAGACAGGGTTGTCTTTAATGGTGAGGCGCGCAGGGCTGAAGCCAGCGCAAAGTGGGGGATGAACTCCTCTTTCAGGTTGGATTTTTCAGAGCTGTCGCAGGAGGGTGGCTACTATATCACCTTCAATGGGGCAAAATCACCTGAATTCAGAATTGGAGCTGATGTGTATGAGGGAGTTGCGGATTACCTGCTTGTTTATATGAGACAGCAGAGATGCGGATACAATCCATATAACGATACAGTGTGCCATCAGCACGACGGATATATCGTTGACCATCCTACAAGGAGCGGAGAGAAGATTGATGTTACAGGAGGCTGGCACGATGCAACCGATTACCTGCAATATCTTACAACTTCTGCCACCACAGCATACCATATGATGTTTGCCTATATGGAGCAGGAGGAGAAATCCCTCTTCAAGGATAGATATGATGCAAGCGGAGAGCCTGGTGCAAATGGAATCCCCGATATTCTCGATGAGGCAAAATGGGGTCTTGAGTGGCTGATGAAGATGAATCCTGAGGATAGGGTTATGTTCAATCAGATAGCAGATGACAGGGATCACGCCGGATTCAGAGTCCCTTACAGGGATAGCGTTGATTATGGTTGGGGGACTGGAGTGGGCCGTCCCGTCTATTTTGTGACAGGAAAACCTCAAGGTCTCGGCAAATGGATAAACAGAACTACAGGCGTTGCCTCGACAGCTGGAAAATTTGCCTCAACTTTTGCAATGGGCGCATCTCTCTTCAAAGAGATTGACCCTGAGTTTGCCTCAAAGATGATGGTCAAGGCGGAAGCGGCATACAGATTTGCCGAGGAGGAACCAGGCAATACCCAGACTGCCTGTCTTGTGTCGCCATATTTTTATGAGGAGGATACCTATGTTGATGATATAGAGCTGGCTGCAACTTCACTTTATAATCTTCTCAAAGATGAGAAGTGGCTCAAGAGGGCCGATTATTGGGGTGAACTAGAGCCGGTATCTCCTTGGATGGAGCTTGGAAGAGGACGACACTACCAGTTCTATCCATTCATAAATCTTGGCCACTACTATCTTGCATCGTCATCGGATGAGAAGTATGCAGAAAAATATCAGGGATTTATGAGGGATGGTCTGGATTATCTTCTTAAGCGTGCTGAGGGGGATCCTTTCCTCAATGGTATTCCATATATATGGTGTTCAAACAACCTTACATCTGCCGCCATAACACAGGCTCATCTCTATAATAAAGTTACAGGAGATTCAACATACATAGAGATGGAGGCTGCATTGAGGGATTGGCTTTTGGGATGCAACCCTTGGGGTACAACAATGATAGTGGGCTTCCCTGAAGGTGGCAGTGATGTGCCGCTTCATCCCCACTCCTCATATACTGTCTTGAGTGGAGATTTGACATACGGAGGTCTTGTTGACGGTCCGGTTTACAGAACCGTATTTGAAGAGAGGGCAGGAAAATCACTTACAAAGGAGGATGAGTTTGCGATTTTCAATACAGGAATAGCTGTCTATCACGATGATATTGGAGATTATGCCAGCAATGAGCCTACAATGGATGGAACAGCCGGATTGACCTATTATTTTGCGGCAAAAGAGAGTGAAGGAATGGCTCAATCAGCTATTGATGTTCTGAAAGATGACCACGGCGCCATTATAAGAATGAAACCGGGGGAGAAGAAGATATATCTTGTATTTACAGCTGATTCAATGTTTCAGGGTGGGGAGAAGGTGCTCTCCACACTTAAGCGGGAGAAGATAAAGGGTTCGTTCTTCCTTACAGGGAATTGTCTCAGAATGGAGGAGCATAGTGCCCTTATCAGGAGTATAATCAGACAGGGACACTATGTGGGTGCACACTCTGATGCCCATCTGCTCTATGCCCCTTGGAATGACAGAAACACTATGCTGGTTACAAAAGATTCTCTTGCAGAGGATCTCAGGAACAATGTAAAGGAGCTGGAAAAATTTGGAGTTGGAGCTGATGAGTGCAGATGGTTCCTGCCTCCTTATGAATACTACAATAAGGAGTGTGTGAATATTATTGGAAATATGGGCTTCAAGGTTGTGAATTATACCCCTGGAACAGCAACTCCGGCGGACTATACTACACCTTCTATGGCCAATTACCAGCCGTCAGAGAAGTTGATTGAGAGACTCTACAGCTACGAACTGGCTGCCGGACTTGATGGTGCCATTATCCTTATCCATCCCGGTGTGAGTGAGGAGAGAAGCGACCGTCTATATAACAGATTGGGTGAAATTATCCACTATTTGAAGGGAAAAGGTTACTCATTCGGTTCATTTAATGAGATAAAATAGTTTTATATATGTATGAGATTTTAAGAAAAGAGCAGTTGACCCCAGTTACAACACTGTTGGAGGTAAAGGCTCCCCGTGTGGCAAAGGCTGCCAAACCGGGGCAGTTCCTCATCGTGAGGGCAACTGAAGATGGAGAGAGAGTGCCTCTTACAATCTGTGATTTTGACAGGGAGAAAGAGTCTGTGACAATTGTCATACAGATTATTGGTGCTTCGAGCCGCATAATATGCAGTATGAATGTGGGTGAGTCGTTGAAAGATGTGGTGGGACCTCTTGGCCAGCCGTCGGAGTTTACCCATAAGGATGATGCCGTGTTGAAGGGTGAGAGGTATATCTTTATAGCAGGAGGATTGGGCGTGGCTCCAGTGTATCCCCAAGCCAAATATCTCTATAAAAGAGGGGCAAAGGTTGATATCATCATTGGAGCAAAGAGTGCCGAGTATCTCATATTGAAAGAGGAGATGGCGGCAGTCTGTGATAACCTGCATATATGTACAGATGATGGCTCTGCAGGAGAGAAAGGTCTCGTTACAGGGTTGCTTGAAAGGTTGATAGAAGAGGGCAACAGCTATACTCAGGCTGTGGCTATAGGACCTATGATAATGATGAAATTTGTAACGGCATCAGCACGCAAGTTCAATCTGCCGCTGGTGGTGAGTCTCAATACATTGATGGTTGACGGCACCGGAATGTGCGGAGCCTGCAGGGTTACAATAGGCGGGCAGACAAAGTTTGCCTGTGTCGACGGTCCTGAATTTGATGCCTATCTTGTAGATTTTGATGAGGCTATGCGCCGTCAGGGAATGTATAAGGAGCAGGAGATAGAGAGGGATCACAAGTGTAAAATTGGAATAGGGAGATAGGATGGCAAATAATATATCAAGAGTTCCTGTAAGGGAGCAGGAGCCTGAAGTGAGGGCTCATAACTTTGACGAAGTGTGTTATGGCTACAGTGCCGAAGAGGCAATGGCTGAGGCTTCACGCTGTTTGAATTGCAAGAAACCCTCTTGTATGACTGCGTGCCCGGTCTCTGTGAAGATTCCGTTTTTTATAGAGAAGGTTGTTGAGGGCAATTTTAAGGAGGCCGCAAGAATTATATCCATCGACAGTTCGTTGCCGGCAGTTTGCGGCAGGGTATGTCCACAGGAGAGCCAATGTGAAGGGTCGTGTGTATTGGGCGTTAAGAGAGAGCCGGTTGCAATTGGAAAACTTGAACGTTTCGTGGCTGACTGGAGCCGTGAGAACGGGGTGAGATTTATGGATAAGGAGCCGGAAAATGGCCATAAGGTGGCAGTTGTAGGAAGTGGTCCTTGTGGCTTGGCCTGTGCCAGCGATTTGGCCAAGATGGGTTATGATGTCACTATCTTTGAGTGTCTCCATAAGGCCGGAGGTGTTCTTCAGTATGGTATCCCAGAATTCAGGCTGCCAAAGAGCAAGGTTGTGGCAGCTGAGATAGAGAATGTTAAGGCGCTTGGGGTGAAGATAGAGACAAATGTTGTAGTCGGAAGAAGTGTATTGGTGGATGAACTTCTCGACGAGGAGGGATTCAAGGCTGTCTTTATAGCTCAGGGTGCAGGATTTCCGAGGTTTATGGGTATCCCTGGCGAGAATCTTAACGGCGTTCTCTCTGCAAATGAATTCCTTACACGAAATAACCTGATGCAGGCGTATAAGGAGGAGTCGCAGACTCCAATCTTTGTAGGTCACAAGGTTTGTGTTGTGGGAGGAGGCAATGTGGCAATGGATGCTGCCCGTACTGCTTTGAGATTGGGTGCGGAGAGCGTTACCATTGTCTATAGAAGGACGGAGAATGAACTTCCTGCAAGATTGGAGGAGGTGCATCACGCAAAAGAGGAGGGGGTACAGTTTGCATTCCTTACAAACCCAGTGGAGATTCTTGACAACGGGAGAGGTTGGGTAGAGAAGTTGAAGTGTGAAGTGATGAAATTGGGCGAGCCTGATGCAAGCGGCCGCCGTTCGCCTGAGCATACTGGAGAGTATAGGGAGATTGAGGCTGATTGTGTTATAATGTCGTTGGGAACTCTTCCAAATCCGTTGATCTTGTCATCTACACCAGGATTGGAGAGAAACAGAAAAGGTGGCATATCAGCAGACGAAGAGGGTGTTACAACAAAACCGGGTGTATTTGCCGGAGGTGATGCGGTTACAGGAGCTGCCACTGTAATCCTTGCTATGGGTGCCGGCAGAAAGGCTGCAAAATCGATTGATGAATATATTAAAAGTTTAAAATAGTTATGGCTCAGAAACCAAGTATACCAAAGGGAACAAGAGACTTTGGCCCTGCAGAGATGGCAGGAAGAAATTACATTTTTGACACTGTAAAATCGGTCTTCAAGAGGTATGGATTCAACCCGCTTGAGACCCCGTCTATGGAGAATCTCTCCACTCTGTTGGGCAAATATGGTGATGAAGGCGACAAATTGCTCTTCAAGATTCTCAATTCAGGAGATGCATTCGGGTCGGTGGAGCCGTCAATGCTCCAGAACAGCAATGCCCTTTCACTCAAAGTGTGCGAGAAGGGCTTGAGATATGACCTTACAGTTCCATTTGCAAGATATGTCGTGCAACACCAGAATGAGTTGGTATTCCCGTTCAAACGTTATCAGATACAGCCTGTATGGAGGGCTGACAGACCTCAGAAGGGCCGTTACAGGGAGTTTTACCAGTGCGATGTTGATGTGATAGGCAGCAAATCGCTGATAAATGAGCTGGAGCTTGTACAGATGGTGGACGATGTTTTTGCCCAGTTTGGAATTGATGTTGTTGTTAAGATCAACAATAGAAAGGTATTGTCAGGTTTGAGTGAGATTATAGGCCATCCCGACAAACTGATTGATATAACCGTGGCAATCGACAAGATTGATAAAATAGGTCTTGATGCTGTTAAGGAGGAGTTGAAGGAGAGGGGCATAGATGAGAGAGGAATTGCTGTCATTGAGCCTGTACTGTTATTGCAGGGTACATCTAAAGAGAAGATTGCCAAGATGAAAGAGATTCTTTCCGCTTCAGAGACAGGTATGAAGGGTATTGCAGAACTTGAAGAGCTCTTCGGGCTCATTGAAGCTGCCGGAATAAGACAGGAGGTGGAGATTGACCTCTCTCTTGCAAGAGGCCTGAACTACTATACCGGAGCAATATTTGAGGTAAAGGCAAAAGATTTTGCGATAGGCAGTATCTGTGGTGGCGGTAGATACGACGACCTTACAGGTATCTTTGGCTTGCCAAATATGAGTGGAGTTGGAATCTCATTTGGAGCAGACAGAATATATGATGTTCTCCAGGGGCTTGACAAATTCCCTAAGGATGCCATTGCCGGAACCAAGATCCTCTTCTCAAATATGGGCAGCAATGAGGTGGCATATTCACTGCCATTGGTCGCAGCATTGAGAAAGAGTGGTATAAACAGTGAAATATATCCCGACAATACAAAGTTGAAAAAGCAATTCGACTATGCAACCAAAAAGGGAATACCATACTTTGCAATCGTAGGCGGTGAGGAGATGGAAGCTGGTGTGGTAAATATAAAAAACCTTGCTACAGGTGAGCAGACAAGGGTTGAAAAAGATAAAATTGCAGATTTTTTAAAATAAAACTGAAATAAAACTGAAATAAAATTTGGAATGTAAAGAATAATGTCTATCTTTGCATTCCAATAACACCGCGGAGTAGAGCAGTTGGTAGCTCGTCGGGCTCATAACCCGGAGGTCGTAGGTTCGAGTCCTGCCTCCGCTACTAAAGAGGACAAATCGCAAGGTTTGTCCTTTTTTTGTGTAGTTGCGTTTTTGTAACTGTTTGATATATTGATAAGGTTCGGGAGGTTTGCCGATGCCTTTTCCAATTCCCTCTCACCTCACGCTCGTCTGATTCCAAATCGGCTAATGCACTCCTTGTTGGGCAGCACTCCCCAAAAAGAACTCCCGAATAGACTAAGCGCTTCTTATTTGCAAAAGGGTTGGGACTGCCAATGTGCTCTACAATGCTCTGTAGGGCCGATTTGAGGTGCCCAACCCCTCCGAATTTTACCGGGTTGGGCACCGAAATCGTGGCTGTAGCGCATTTAGGGTTCCAAACCCCCTTGCACTTGCCAGCGCCCCTCCCGCCATCTCTTGCAGTACACACTTACTCCTCTTTTGCAGCATACACTTGCGGGCCCTCCCTCGTACGCCCCCTCCCGCCATCTCTTGCAGCTTTTTCTTAGTCATCTCCCTTTGCGACAAACCACAAGTTTGTTAGTATTTTCAGACCTGCTATCTTCCCAGAAAAAAGACGCAGTACAGAGCGTATATATGAGGATTCTAAAGGTAAAGTGCAGGATAGGTAATGTATTCTCCCTACACCTGTTCTTCCGATAAACTTTGAGTGGGTAGATGTATGAAAAAAAAAGGGCAACCCTTATTTTACTCGGGTCACCCTTGCTAATCCGTTGTCCGGACCAATTTATTTCCACCTCTCTATATGGT
The DNA here is from genome assembly GCA_045594125.1 of Candidatus Egerieisoma sp. Taxonomy (GTDB): domain Bacteria; phylum Bacteroidota; class Bacteroidia; order Bacteroidales; family UBA932; genus Egerieousia. The sequence goes on along the minus strand of JAZNXX010000006.1, from coordinate 21,459 downwards.
GAGCTTTTCGCCTTCCGATTTGGCAATTACCACAGCTGCACACATATCGCCGTAGGAGTTGGTTGCAGTACGGGGCATATCGCAAAGCTGCTCAACTGCAAGAACAAGTCCGATACCCTCCAAAGGCAATCCGGCTACAGTTACAGCTACAGAGAGCATTACCAATCCTGCCATAGGGATACTTGCAGCTCCGATAGCAGAGAAGAGTACGGTAATCACTATTATCATCTGTTGGATGAATGAGAGTTCCACTCCATAAACCTGTGAAATGAAGATTACAGCCACGCCTTCATATAGGGCAGTACCATTCATATTGATGGTTGCACCCAAAGGAAGTGTAAAGCTTGCAATTTTATTAGAGATACCGCATTTCTCCTGTGAATCTTTAAGGGAGATTGGCAGTGCCGCTCCTGAAGAACAGGTTGAGAATGCTGTAAGGATTGCTGTTGACATCTTCTTCATATGGCGCCAAGGGTTCTCTTTTCCAATAAAATAGACAATTGATGGAAGGATAATGAAGAAGTGGATAAGACAGCCTATCCATACAATAAGGACAAACATTCCGAGGCTCTGGGCAATCTCAATCAATTTGGAAGTATCTCCGGCCTGCTGGGAGATCATCTTGGCAACAATTGAAAATACTCCATAAGGAGCCAATTTGATCACAGTAAGTGTAATCTTCATTATGACATCAAATACTGACTGGAATAGGTCAATGATGATATTCTTCTGCTTCTCTCCAACTTGTGTTACAAAGAATCCGAAGAGGATTGCAAAGAAAATTACCGAGAGGAGGTCGCCGTTGGCAAGTGTCTCAAAGATATTGTTAGGCACAATGTTGATGATCTGCTGTCCGAGGGAGACCTTCTCTGCTGATGCCATCTGGGCAGCAGCATCTCCTTGGGAGACAAGTGAAGAGCCGACACCCGGCTTGAGAATATTTACAAAGAAGAGACCTATGAATGTAGCAATCAGGGTGGTTATCACATAAAAGCTGAAGGTCTTTCCTGCAATTCTGCCGAGTCCGCCGGTATTTCCTATTCCGGCAACACCTACAACCATTGACGAGAAGACAATAGGAATGACAATCATCTTGAGGAGTCTCAAGAAGATATCACCCGCCCAGCTTATATATTTTACATAATCGTGCCCGAATATTCCAAACAGAACACCCAGAACCAAAGCTATAAGTATCTGCCAGGGCAATGCTATCTTAATTTTCATAATTCAAGGATTGGTATTTAGTTAATGTATAGTTCAATCTTTAATATCTTAGTCTGTAATGAAACATCTCGGAACGGCCCCTATTTGTAATAAAGCTCTCTGATACAACCCTCAGCCAATGCTTCAAGGCAGGAGATACCCATCTCTGCATCAAGTCCGGTATTGGCATAGGCAATTGGAATTTCTGTGCAGGCACCAACGATAGGGAGCTTCTCAATAGCCCAAAGCTGCTCTACAATTCCTCTGAACTTTTCTCCAGCCTCTTTATGTTTGCCGGCCTTTACCATATCGGTAACATCGTGGATCTCAACCTGAAGTTCTTCTGACGGGATACGGAAAGTATATCCGCTCTCCTGAGCATGCCTCTGGTAGAGGCCTGTTCGCATAGTTCCCAAAGTGGCTGTAAGCCAAGCCCCCTGAGGACAAACTTGAGAAGATTTGAGGATAGTCTCGTCAATGATGTGGACTATAGGTTTTGATATCTCAACCCTGAACCCGTCGATAAAGTGGTGTGCTGTATTGCAGGTTACGCAGAGCATATCTGCACCCCAACCGATAAGGGTCTTGAGACCATCTTTGATATATTCTGTTGGATCAGGACCTTTACCCAAAAGGAATGTTGTCCTGTCGGGAGTAACAGTATGGGAGTAAACGATCATTCTCGGATGCTCCTGATCTGTTCCGGCTGGAGTCTTCTCTGCCAAAACCCTCAAGAAATCAGCTGTGGCAGCAGGGCCCATTCCGCCCAAAACGCCTAAAGTTTTGTCTGTATGCATTTTAAATCTGTTTTAATTATTTGTAATATGCCTGGCGGAAAGAAAAGGAAAAATATTTGGGAACCTATCCTCGTGTAGAGCAAAAATTTCAGTCAGACACTTTGCTGATGCGAATTTACTAAAAGATTTGCATTTATAAGTTATATTTGTGGAGTTCATACGGATGTAGTGAGGAAAATTGCATTAAAATGAAGCCATCAGTCAAATATCCACCTCTTATCCAGACGGCATTGCCGTTGCTTGGTATTCTCATTATCCTATTTGGTTGCAGAGATATCAGTTGTTCTGCAGAGTTGGAAAAGATAGAGAAGATTATCAACACTTATCCCGACAGTGCATTGGTTATGCTCCAATCTATGGAGTCTGAACCTTTTGACTCGGATCGCGACAGGGCTCTCTACTCCATCCTCTATTCACAAGCCCTTGACAAAAATTATATAGATGTAAAATCAGATTCAATTATCAGGAGAGCTATTGATTACTATTCAGAAGAAAGAGATGACAGACGTATGGCGCAAGCTCTCTATTATAGTGGTGTAGTGGAACTCAACAGGGATTCAACCATCCGTGCTTTGGATAATTTCCTGAAGGCTTCGGACTTGGCATCAACCACTTCTGACAACTACCTCAAGGGGCAGATAAACAGTGTTCTTGCCAAAATATATTTTGACCACTCCCTGTATGTTGAGGCACTTGCTCTCTACAAAGAGTCGGCAGAGTCATTCCGTAAGGCCGGCCACAATATAAAATATGCAAACGGCTTGAGCTATATCGGAAAAATTTATACACTGACAGGTGAGAATCTTGCAGCTGCAGATTACTATATAAAGGCAAATTCCATCTATTCAGAGTTGCTGGAAAAAGGTGAAGATAAAGTTCTCCACAGGCTGACAGCCAATACATTGTCGATAGCCGATATCTATATTGACAAAGAGGATTATGATAAGGCGGAGATGCTTATAAGAGAGTTCCGGCATAAGTACCACTGTGATACCGTCCCGACAATGGCCTGGCCACTTTATGGAAGGATGTCATATCTGACGGGAAAGTTGGAGGAGTCTGAAATGTATCTGAAAAGAGCTCTTGTCTGTGATGAAGTGTTGACGGAGAGTGCCAAATGTGGAGTATATTATATGCTCTCGGAACTATATAGAAGGAGAGGTAATCTGAATGAATCTCTGGAGTATCGCAACAGCTACTTTCAACTGAAAGAGGCCTTAAAGGCAAAGTATGAAGAAAAGAGGCTGCTGGAGGCAAACCACGTGTATGAGAAAAGGATTCTTGCAGAATCTTATGCCGGGCTTGAGAAAAGATACAAAGTTCATCTGTCGGGGCTTGCCATATTGTTTGTATTTACAGGAGCTCTTTTTGCTGTACTCATCATTGCCATAATGCAATATAACAGAAATCTGGTAAGGAGAAAGGGTGAAGAGATAGAGTCTTTGAAGAATTTCAATAGGGAACTTGCCGCAAATCTACAGACACTGGAGGAACGGTATATTGCCAGTCGCTCTCTTGAAAGCCAAAACGAGAGGAAAAGTGACATCTTCAAGGCATACGACAGAAGAATTACCCATCTGAGGAGGTTGATGGAAATTTCGTGTGAAACAAAGAATGATCCGGACTTATTTTATAAAGAGTTTAAAAATATAATGATGGAGCAGATTGATGGGGAATCGGCTTTTGCCGATCTGAGGTTTCTTGCAAATGTCAAATATGGAGGATTTATAGAGAGATTGTCCCAAAAATATCCCAAGTTGAACACCTTTGATCTCGATTATTGCGCACTAATCGCACTCGGCTTTTCATCACGCTCCCTAAGGGTGATATTGGGGCATACAAATTCATACAGCCTCTACAACAGGACGAGCAGAATAAAAAGCAAACTTGGAATAACTGGCCAAAGACTGGAAAATTATATAAAAGAGGCAAAGGAAGAGTCTATTGGGGCAATGGAGGGCCATTTTTCAAACTAAAAATTACAACCTCAGGTTGGTATTAGGTTGTTAAGATGCAATATATTGAAAATCAGTGATTATAAATAGCGGGCATTAGAACATTTTCCAAAAAAGCAAAGGAGATTTTATCTAATTTTATAGTAGAAACAAAACATTAAAATTATGAAAAAGATCTTTTGTAAAATTCTGTTTTTTGTGATACTGGGCATCACAACATCAGCAACATCAGCAACATCAGCAACATCATTTTCAGGCAGCTCACCTCTATCAGATCTCACACCGGAAGAGATAGCCATTAAGCAGGCTACATCACCGATACATCCCGAAAGGGAGAGGAGTGCGGTGAAGAGTGTGGAGGCATACCTTCATAGGGTTTCAGGGGAGGTACATATCTATTTCAATAAAAATATAGGGACAGTAAATATTGATATAATCAGTGACGCCAATGCATTTATCTGTCTTATCGGGTGCGATACTGCCCAACAGACAGAGTTGGTACTCAATATTTCAAAGGAGCCAGGAACATATGCACTCCATATACTCGGACGGGAGTTTAATGGAACAGGAACATATTCTTATTAAATTGTTCAATTAATGGTCTCTATTGAGAATGTGAGGGTAGGAAATCTGCTGGTTTCAGATAATGGCAGGTTATATTGTGTAGTGAAGATTATCAAAGAGAGAAATAATCCGGAAGGTTCTGTAATAGTTGGAGCAGATGAGGTGAACAAGCTCTATATAGCACCGGTTGGAAGGTGGTTCTACCTATGGGACAGACCTCTTTTATGATTGGATTATCAACTTGGCTCAAGTAACCTGAAATAAACAAAATTTCCGCAAATCTGTTCCTCTAAAAAAAGGATACAGAATGAATTGCACTATATTTACATTTATATTTGCCATAACTCTTATGGCTGGAAGCCCAAACTATGGCAGTATCCATAAAAATGTGAAATATGCCGAAAATGATACTTTGACAGCAGATATCTACATTCCGGCCAGATTTGCCGCCTCAAAAGATGGAAATTCCAATGCGGGAACTCCCTATCCTGTGGTTATTGCAGCCTCCCTGCGCCCCTCTTCAGATACATTGCTGCTCAACTGTATGGGGGCACTGGAGTATGGGTATGCCGTTATCGTGGCCGGGTTGGGAGACTCCGATACAGAGCGTATCAAGAATCTCTGTACACTCGTGGAGTGGGTCAGACATAATGGTGGAGGATTTGGCCTTGATTCCCGAAGAACTGTTCTGTGGGGGAGCGGGAGGGGTGGTTACCTTGCTGCTATGGCCGGATGTGCAGGTACATATCTTGAGGGATATGAGACCATTATGGAATTTGGTACATCGGAGCAGATGGCTTCGGCCCAGAGGGCAGGGGCTTCCAATATAGAGGCTGTAAAGAGTTTTGGCCTATATAATGCAGACAACAGTTGCAAGGCTGGAGCTATGGTGATACTCTTGGGAGATTTCTCTCCGGATGATGCAAAAATATCCCCTTTGGCTCTTGTAACGCCCCAATCGCCACCACTCTTTATAATATATGCTGCAGATACGGATAAAAACGGAGAGAGCGGCAGTGTGGAACAATTTGTCTCCAAAATGAAGAGCTTGGCGGGCTCATCCCTTGTAGAGTCATTGGCGATACCCGACACCTCATCAGCCTATCTGGATAATCCGCAACTCTATAGGGCAATCTTTCAATTTTTGTCTGAAAAGCTCTTCTGATGCAATGCATTTGTCCATTTTCTGAAATGGGAACTCTTTACTATATTTGTAGATGTGTATACCTTAATCGTTCGAGATATGGAGAGAACATACAGAGATTATTTGCCTGAATCAACGGATTATTCTGAGGAGGACGGACGTTTTATGGAGATGGCAATCAACCTCTCCGACGAGAATGTAGATAATGGCGGGGGCCCTTTTGGTGCTGTAATTGTAAAGGATGGCAATGTTGTATCAACGGGTGTCAACAGGGTTGTTCCGGATAATGATCCCACAGCCCATGCTGAGGTAAATGCAATAAGGGATGCCTGCAAGAGGATGGGTACATTCAAATTGGACGGGTGTGTAGTCTACTCATCCTGTGAGCCTTGCCCTATGTGTATGAGTGCCCTATATTGGGCTGGGATTGAGCGTATCTGCTACGGTAATACAAAGGCAGATGCCAAGTCGATAAATTTTGATGATTCTTTTATATATGACCAGTTGGAGTGTGACTATTCCCAGCGCACTATCAAATGCCAGCACTTTATGAGGGAGAAGGCATTTAAGGTCTTTGAGAAGTGGAGGGACAAGGAGGACAAGATTGCATATTGAACCCTGTAAATGATATTAACCCCAAAAGTTTTTTGTCTGACTTTTGGGGTTAATTTCCTATCTGACTACCGGAGTTATTGTCGAGTTTCCGGTGGCTATTAGCTCCTACCAGTTGTCGATAATGAGCATATATTGTTCGATATCTCCCAGAGGAACCCTTACTACAGCAGGACCGCAGGCATATGGTCCAAGCAGATACTGGTCGTAGGTGAAGGTGAGTTCAGAAAAGTTGATATTGACTGCGCTTGCCTTTTCAAGAGTCGGATTTTCCCAAAAACAGCCGCTGCTGTTGTCGAAGTGGCTCTGCAAAATGGCATTTATCGATTCAACGCTTCTCATATCAAAGATATCTTCAACCGACATAAAGAGGCCCACTCGGGGATTGAAGTTTACAGCACGGTATGATGTTGTGCCGTGAGCTCCACCACTGTAGAAGTATGTGCAGATCTGTACACTCACAAGGGTAGGAGAGGCGCAAAAAACTGAATCGCCCATAAAAAGTTCGTAGATTATATTGCTGTCGGGAAGTGATGCATCCTGCTCAACAGAAGATTGCAGCGCGTCATACTCCTTATCGTAAATGGAGCTGATCTTCTCATTAAGTTTGTTGAGACTGGCTGTCAGTGTCTTGTCGGAAGATGTAAAGATACTCATCTGTGCGTTGACAGAGCTGAGTGAGTCTGAGAATGAGATTACAGATTCTGATACCTGAATCTCTTTATTGGAGCAGGCTGTCAGAAATGCGGCAGCAGCTGCTATCAGTATGTAAATTGACCTTTTCATAGATTTTATTTTTATAATGCAACTATCCTTGTTGTTCCCAGTGGAATGGTTCAAACTCTGTAGCTCTGTCTCTCCAGCTCTCCTTGCGGTTGGCATATATTATGAATGGAATTATCACTACAATAATTGCACCACCAATTAAGACGGCATACCATACAAAGTTACTTCCGGTTGCAATCTGCCCTGGAGGAATGAAGCTTAAGATGAAGGCGAGCAGGGAGCCTGCAAAACCAATGCCGCCTATAATCCACATCATCAGATTGCCACTTTTGCCGATTCTGAAGGGGCGTTCAGTCTCCTTCATCGTATATCTCAGCCTTATTGCAGCAGAGAACATAAGTAGATACATTATAAGATATAGAAGTACTGTAAGCTGTGACATTATCTGGTAAAAGCTCTGTACCGACGGCATAATGACAAAGAGCATACTCAAAATGGTTACAATGCCACCCTGGATGAGCAGGATATTCTTCTGGACACCTATCTTGTTGCTTCTCTGGAAAAATGGAGGGAGATATCCCGCCTTGCCTACAGCGTAGATGCCTTTGGATGGGCCTGCAACCCAGGTAAGTACACCGGCAAGGACTCCAAATGCAAGGGCAACTGCAATAACCGGAGAGAGCCAGGAGGCGTGGAGATATGAAAAGTATCTGTCGAAACCTATAAGCAGACTCTGTGTCAAGTTGATCTCCTTTTGAGGGATGATGATGCCGATGGCAAATGTCCCCAATACAAAAATCAGCACGGTGACAGCAGCTCCGATAAAGACCGCCTTAGGATAATTTTTTGCAGGATTGTCAATCTCTTTTACGTGGATACCGCCCATCTCCATTCCTGCATAGAAGAGGAATATTGATGATGCGAGAACAAGATTGTTGAGGTTGGTCAGATCGGGGAAGAAGCTGCCTTTAAGGTTCATCTCAATATTTCCACCGGTTGCCAGATAGATTATAGCCATTACGACCAGAAGCGCTGCGGGGATGATTGTACCAACAAGACCTCCAATCTTTGCAACCTTGCCGACCCATCCCATACCTTTGAGTGAGATATAGGTTGCGGCCCAATAGATGGCAAGCACTATTGCCAAGGAGTAGAAACGGTTTGATGCGAGGCTCATATCTGCTGACTGGTCCATACCTATAAAGGCTATGGCAACAGCACCAAATGTGAGTACTGTCGGGTACCAGATGGTACTCTCTATCCACTGGAGCCAAATTGCCAGAAATCCCCATTTTTTACCGTATGCCTCTCCAACCCATCTGAATACACCTCCCTGTTTGTCCTGGAACATTGCCGCCATCTCTGCAGCGACCATAGAGGTAGGAATAAGAAATACGATTGCAGCAAAGAGGTAGTAGAAGGCGGAGCTTATACCATACTCCGCCTCTGCCGGTATTCCTCTAAGGCTGACAACTGCTGTTACATTCATTATGGCGAGGGTAATTATACCCAGTTTCGCCGGTTTTGTAATGTTGGCCATACTTTAAGAATTAATGTGTAAATACTCTTCCTTTCAACTTCTCCTCCCTCTCGTATGCAAGACGGGATGTTGTAGGATATTCAAGTTTATCCAATCCGGCAACGGCACTCCTTATATCTGCAAGAAGCATATCTGCCATATCTTTTGTAAACCCCTGTTTGACGACGGCTCTCATAACTACAGTGCTGGTGAGATTGTCGGGTAATGTATAGGCTGGAATCATCCACCCGCTCTGTTGCAATTTGTCCTGAAGATCAAAAAGTGTCCATTTTGCACTCTCTTCGTACTCTGGATCGAGACTCCAGATAAAGAGCGGATTGACAACCTCATTGGAGTAGTTCCTGAACTCCTTCATCTTTCCTGTTTCACTCCAGAGATATCGGGTAATTGCCATACAGTTGCTCTGGATCTTCTTGTAGCCCTCAAATCCGAGCCTTATGAAGTTGTAGTATTGTCCCAAAATCTGGGCTGCGGGGCGTGAGAAGTTTAATCCGACCTGATATATTTCAGAACCAAGATAGTTGACAGAGAAGTTCATCTCTTGAGGAAGGTAGCTCTTGTCTCTCCATACTACCCACCCCAATCCGGGATATACCAATCCGAATTTGTGTCCCGATGTGCTTATGGATACGACCCATTTCAATCTGAAATCCCATCTCTTTTCAGGAGCGGTGAATGGAAGGATAAAACCGCCGCTTGCAGCATCCACGTGGATGGGAATATCATATCCTGTTTTACAGTTGTACTCCTCCAAAGCATCATTAAGTGCCTCCACATCATCATTCAGACCGGTCCAGGTTACACCCTGTATAGGAACAATGCAGATGGTATTTTCATCGCACATTTCAATGGCCTTTTGTGGATTTAGTGTAATCTCTTTGTCGGTTAGCGGAACAGTACGCATCTCAATCTGCCACAACTGTGCAAACTTTTCCCATACCACCTGATAACCGCTGCTGATTACAAAATTTGGTTTGTCTGTGCTCTTGCCTGCTGCCTCCCTCTTTTTACGCCATCTGAGCCAGGCAGAGATACCACCCAACATACAGGCCTCGGAGGAGCCTATGCCAACTGCTCCGGCCTTCCACTTTGCCTCTTCCGGTGTGTGCCATAGATTGGCAATGATATTGATGCATTTTCCATTCATCACAGCAACCCTTGGATACTCTGTCTGGTCGATATAGTTGATATTGATTGCTTCATTCATAAGTTTGGTAGCATATTTGTCCATATAGGTTGTGACAAATGTTGCAAGGTTGAGCATAGGGTTGGTTTGAGAATAGGTCTCCTCTTTTACAATCTGGTAGGCAATCTCTGCCGGTGTCGATTTTTCGGGGATAAAATCTGCCGGTGCAGACTCAACAATCTTTTCTGAGCCGAAAAGCGGTTCGTCAAATTGGGGGATTTTGCAATCTTGATGTTTCATAATACTCTTTACTTAAATCTTTGTGAAAATTTTAAAGCAGTTTTTGCAATCAGAAAATCATTCTAAAGAACAATGGTGATAAAAAACAGTTTAAACCGGAAAATTATTTTAGAAAAATTTGTATTTTAGAAAAATTATAAATATCTTTGTCAAACAAAAGGAAAAGTTATGAAAACAATCAAGGAGAAAATTCAACAGAGTGGCTTGAAGGCGACACCACAGAGGCTTGCAGTTTATCAGGCTATGCAACAGTTGGGGCACGCCTCTGTAGATATGCTCACTGAGAGTCTAAGCAGTACATTCCCAACGCTGACCGTGGCAACTGTATATAATGTGCTCGAGTCTTTTGTGGAGGCAGGACTGCTTGTAAGACGTTACAGCTGCAACAACAAGATGTATTTTGATGTGAATACATACAGCCACGCCCATTTTTATGATCCTCAGACCAACAGACACCTTGATTATGAAGATAATGGTCTTGTTGAGGTTGTAACAGACTATATCAACAAGAAGGGGGTCAATAACTTCAAGCTTGAATCTGTAGATATACAGCTGATTGGAACAATTTCCTGATTCATCTGTTATACTCAGACGAAATAAGAGAATAAAAAATAATTAATCATTAATCATTAAACAATATTTAACAATTACAATTATGAATTCACTAAAAGGTACCCAGACAGAGAAAAATTTGCTCCATTCATTTGCAGGCGAGTCTCAGGCAAGAATGAGATACAACTATTTTGCAAGTGTCGCAAAAAAAGAGGGTTTTGAGCAGATTGCAGCTATCTTTACAGAGACTGCAGATCAGGAGAAAGAGCATGCAAAGAGATTTTTCAAATTCCTTGAAGGTGGTATGGTTGAGATTACAGCAACATTCCCTGCAGGTGTAATAGGAACTACCGCAGAGAACCTTAAGGCTGCTGCAGAGGGTGAGCACGAGGAGTGGTCTGACGCATATCCAAAATTTGCCCAGATTGCGGAGGAAGAGGGTTTCATTGAGATTGCAAAGGTTTTCAGAGCTATTGCTTCAGTTGAGGCGGAGCACGAGAAGAGATATAGAACACTATTGGAGTTGGTTGAGACAAACAGCGTATTCGAGAGAGCTGAGCCAATTACCTGGCAGTGCAGAAACTGTGGATTTGTTTTGACAGGAAAGAGAGCTCCTTTGAAATGTCCTGCATGTGCCCATCCACAGGCATATTTCGAGAAGATGAAGGAGATTTGCTAGTTAGTTTAGTTTTGTTTTGTGAAGGTTGTTCCTGTTGGGGGGCAACCTTTGTTTTTTATTGCTCCATTATTTTTGACAAAATTCAAAAACTGTTTCTTATCTTTGTAGTCACGTCTATTATTAATTACCGATAAAACATACCGTTTATGGATTACAATACACAGCGAGATAAGTTACTTATGCCCGAATATGGCCGCCACGTGCAGGATATGATCAATTATGTGAAGAATATCCCCGATAAGGAGAAGAGAAATGAGCAGATTCAGGCGGTTGTATCTGTAATGGGTACACTCAATCCTCAGCTGAGGGATATAAATGATTTCAAGCACAAACTGTGGGATCACGTCCAGATAATTTCAGATTTTGAGATAGATATCGACTCTCCATATCCTGTTCCTACAAGGGAGACCCTCTCAACAAAACCAAATACCATACCTCTCCAGAAGAGTCCGGTAAAGGCATCCCATTATGGAAGGAACATACAAAATATGATAGAGGTCATAGCCCAGCGTCCCGATGATGAGGTGAAGAGCTATATGATCAAGACTTTGGCCTCTTATATGAAGCAGCAGTATCTCATCTGGAACAAAGATTCAGTATCTGAGGAGACAATATTCAGTGATATCTACAAACTGTCGGATGGCAGGATTACCGTCCCTGAGGATGTCCATATAGGGATGGGAATGAATGAGTCAACCCCGGGCCATCAGAGGAGTGCGGCGCAGAATAAGAGTGCCCACCGCAACAAGAGCAAGGCAAATGGTAACAAACGTTGGAAAAATGGCAAATAGTTATGGCGGAACGCAAAAAGAAATCTAAGAAGAAAAAGGTTGTTGCCACAGACGAGATGGCATCACCCAGCGGAATGGATGCGCTCTATCTGGTATGCGGACTGGTCTCGCTTACGCTGGCTGCATATACATTGATAGCACTCACATCATATCTTTTCACCTGGGCAGAAGATCAGAGCCTCTTAAGTGATGAAGGTTTGTTGGGTACAGTAATGCAGGTGGAGAATAATGGCGGACAGATAGGTCTTGTCTGGGCAGACTTTCTTATCTCCAAACTTTTTGGACTTGGAGCCTTTGTCGTTCCATTCTTCTTTGGAGGTGTTGCTCTCTTCTGTTTTAGGATTAAGAGGGTGAAGTTGCTTAGACTGCTCTTTCTTTCACTGTTCGGATGCTTTATATTGTCGCTTGCCTTTTCATACATCTTCTCCTTTACAAAGGTTGATGCCCTCTTTAGCGGTGGTGCTGGCGGCTCTTACGGCCATTATATAAATGACTGGCTCATAACCAAATTTGGAGGGATGGCAACGGGTGCCATAATTGTTATAGCTATAATAGTCTGGCTGATAGCATTGAACAGGAGATTTGTAGATATGTTCAACAGATTTATCGACAAGATAACATCAATTGAATTCAAGAGAAAGAAAAAATCTGAGCCGGAAGTTGATGAAAGAGCTGCTATTGCGGATGGCAGTGATGTGGCCGGTATGGATGGTGCTGCTGCAGATGATGGAGTGGATAAGAATGGTGGTTCTGGTAAGGATGATGAAGAGGAGCAGGAGGGGGATGAGCCTGAAGAGGATGATTCTGGAGATAATGATTCGGAAAATGATGATTCAGAAGGTGGTTCCGATGACCTTTCTTATGAGGAAAAGAGTGGTAAAGATGGGGAGAGAAAGAGTGGTGATGGCGAGATAATCCTCACCGTAAAGGATGATGAGGAGCAGGATGATGATGGCGGAATTATTGAACTTTCGGAGAATGGTGAACTCAAGGTTACGGTGGAGGGGGCTCCAGAGGCACCTCCTGTAAACGACAGACCTGGTGCTGTAGTGAAGAAGGGAGGGGATGAAGAAGAAGATTTCTTGTCGCAGATACCTGAAGATGAGGCGTTGAAGCTCTTTGATCCGCGTCTTGATATACCTTGGTATAAAGCCCCAACACTCAATCTTCTTGAGGATTACAGGGACAAATGGTACGAAGTCTCTCCTCAGGAGCTTGAGAAGAACAAGAAGGAGATTGAGAAGACATTGGGTAACTTCAAGATTGGAATCCAAAGGGTGTCGGCCTGCATTGGACCTACTGTAACCCTCTATAAAGTGGTTCCGGGAGTTGGCGTGAGAGTTTCGCAAATCAAGAAACTTGAGCAGGATATACAGCTTTCGCTTAAGGCTAAAGGTGTGCGTGTAGTAACATTGCCGGGCTCGGATGCGATAGGAATTGAGGTGGCCAATGAGAAATCGAGCGTAGTCTCAATGCTCTCACTACTCGACGACAAGAACTTCAGGGAGAAGTCGTATGATCTGCCTGTAGCTTTGGGAAGGACAATTACCAATGAGGTGCTCTCATTCGACCTTGCCAAGATGCCGCACCTTCTTGTTGCAGGTGCAACAGGACAGGGAAAATCTGTCGGCCTTAATGTGATTCTTGCCTCGTTGCTCTATACAAAACATCCGTCGGAACTTAAACTTGTATTGGTTGACCCCAAGAAGGTTGAGCTTTCGCTCTACTCAAAATTGGAGAAGCACTTCCTCGCGCAGCTGCCTGATGCAGATGAGCCTGTAATTACCGATACCCAGAAGGTGGTATATACATTGAAGTCGTTGTGTCAGGAGATGGATACCAGATATGACCTCCTTAAGGTTGCCGGTGTAAGGAATATCAAACAGTATAATGAGAAGTTCCTTCAAAGGAGATTGAACCCGTTGAAAGGGCACAGATTCCTGCCATATATTGTTGTTGTAATTGATGAGTTTGCAGATCTGCTGATGACAGCAGGCAAGGAGATTGAGATGCCAATAGCCAGACTTGCCCAGCTTGCCCGTGCTATTGGAATTCATCTTGTGATAGCAACCCAACGTCCTACAACACAAGTTATTACCGGTAATATTAAGGCCAATTTCCCAGCCCGTATTGCCTTTATGGTGCGTTCACAGATAGATTCAAGGACAATTCTCGATGAGGTTGGCGCAAACCAGCTGATTGGTAGAGGTGATATGCTCATCTCCAATGGCGGTGACCTTACCCGTGTGCAGTGTGCCTTGATTGAGACAGACGAGGTGGAGAGAATTGTTGATTATATAGGCAACCAGCGCGGATACCAGACGGCATACTATTTGCCTGAGTATACAGGTGATGAGAAGGATGGAGATGATGGCGGCTCAGGAGTGGGAGCTGTGGACTTGAGCAAGAGAGATCCGCTCTTTGAGAAGGCTGCAGAGCTGATAGTTCTACATCAGCAAGGTTCAACCTCGTTGATACAGAGAAAGATGAATATCGGATACAACCGTTCGGGCAGGATTATCGACCAGCTGGAGGTTGCCGGTATTGTTGGCCCTTCTGAGGGAAGCAAGGCCCGTCAGGTGCTGGTGGGCGATCTTATTGAGCTTGAGGCCCGACTCTCCAATATAAGGGAGATTTATGGTTAGAAGGATAAAATATCTGATAATGACAGTGGCAGCTCTGGTTGCCTGGAACTCTACCCTCTTTGCGTCGGGTGACCTTGACAGGGTTACCCGGATGTTGGAGGAGGGGGCTTATGTTGAGTTTCTCTTTGAGTTCAATCTTAAGGGAAGGAGTGATACCTTTGAAGGGAACCTGAAAACTCTTGGCAACTGTTACAGAGTTGAGGTGCCCGACTTTCTCACCGTTGTTGCCGATTCTAAGAACCAATATCTCTACAACGGAGAGTTGGAGGAGATCACAATCAACTCCCAGACTGAGAATATTGTTGATTACCTTCTCTATTCTATGGCAGCGGCAAATGGCCGGCAAGATGTGGAGGTTACATTTTCACCGGAGGGCAAACCGCTTGAGATATTTCTTCCTACAGCCAGGAAAGATATATTCTACCGGCTCAAAGTCATTAACTTTGAGGTGCGGAAGAGATTTCCTGACGGGGAGTTCCAATTCAATCCTGCAGATTATCCGGGTGCGACCGTCGTAGATTTGAGGGAGTAGAGTCAGAGCTCTCCAAATACCTCAATTATGGATGGGTAGGTGTTGGCAAGCAGCTCATTTACCCTCTCTTTGCCAACCCATACTGCCTCTTCAATATTCTCCTCTCTTTGCGGCACAAGTGATGATTTTCCTGTGTGGCGTATCTTGTACCACCAGGTGTGTTTGAGGATAAATTCCCCATTCATCCTGTAGGTGTGATGTGTAATGCAGATAAGCCTCTCCAACTCCAGACCGGAGATTCCGCACTCCTCCTCCACCTCTCTCAAAGCGGTAGTCTCTACAGATTCGTTCTCCTCCTGCTTCCCTTTTGGCAGATCCCACATATTGTTGCGCAGAATCATCAGATAGTCGCCATTCTCATTCTCAACAACACCGCCGGCCGCAACAACAATCTTGTCGAATCCGCAACAAATATTGTTGAAAAGTGTTTCAATATTGTCGGGAGTTGTTGTAATTGTGAGGTTATGGATATTGGGGGAGCTCTCCATAAGAAGAGGAATATGTCCCACTTCTGTTTCATTTTTTGCAGAAACGAAGATGGAATTGCTCTCTTTGAAAGAATTTGAAGGGTTGTCTGTAATTTTTAAAACTCTTTTGTTGAAGTAAATATTATACATAACGCAGATTCTTACTATCTTTGTGCAAAGATACATTGTTATTATGGAATCAATAGAAAAAATTGTAGCAAAACAGCTATTGGATGTAAAGGCTGTAAAATTGAATGTAGAGAACCCGTTTACTTGGGCGTCTGGTTGGAAATCTCCAATTTATTGTGATAATAGAAAGATTCTCTCATATCCTGCTGCCAGAAAGATAGTTTATGAGTCATTTGTCAAGATCATTGAGGAGCACTTCAAGGATGTTGATGTAATTGCAGGTGTTGCAACAGGAGCAATTGCATATGGTATGTTGGTTGCTGAGGCTATGGGCAAACCTTTTGTATATGTAAGACCTAAACCGAAGGATCACGGTACCGGTTCGCAGATTGAGGGTGATCTTCCTGAGGGTGCAAAGGTTGTTGTAGTTGAGGATCTTATCTCAACAGGAGGAAGCAGCCTTGCTGCAGTTGACTGTCTTGCAAAGAGTGGAGCAAGAGTATTGGGTATGGTGGCTATATTTACCTACAACTTTATAAAATCACGCCGCGCATTTGAGTATGCAAATGTTGAGCTTCACACTTTGAGTTACTATGAGGCTTTGTTGGAACAGGCAGTTGAGGAGAATTACATCAAGGCTGAGGATATGGAGGTCTTGAAGCAGTGGAGAATCAATCCTGAGATCTGGGGCAAATAGTAGGTACGATGAGCAATACTAATGTTAAAGGCAAGGCGGTAACACTCAATGTTCCCGCTTATGCTTTATATGGCGTCTTTGCCGATATGAGAAACTTTGTCAACAATCTCCCTGAGGAGAAGAAACAGGGTGTGGAGGCAACACAGGATACAATTGAGGGTGAAGTTCAGGGTATGAGAATGGGCGCGGCAATAAGTGAGCGCAGGCCTTTCTCCTGCATCAAGATACGGGAGTATGGACAGACACCTTTCCATTTTGAGGTCTCTCTCAATTTTGATGCAATAGATATGCAGCAGACCAGTTTCCATATCGATCTTGATGCGGAACTTCCGTTTATGATAAAGATGATGATAGGCAACAAACTTCAGGAGATGATAGACAAAATTACAGACCAGCTCGCTATGGTTTTGAGCGGTAAGGTGGATATGTCAAATATCGATCCTGAAACATTTGCCCAGAATCTGAAAAATATGTAGTACAAATCATCTGGAACGGGACGGGTTATGAAACTTCCGGTTGAATTTATGGAGTATGCTGGGCAGGCCTTGGGTGAAGGTGCTGCCCGGTTGTTGTTTTCACAGATAGAAGAGGGAAGAGAGCTTACATCTGTACGTCTCAACATCCACAAGTGCGGGGATGATGGTGCAACCATTTTGAACACCATCTCACCAGAGGCTGAGGGGTGTAATGCGCTTTCCCGTGTCGGGTGGTGCGGAAACGGTTACAGATTGCCGGAGAGGCCGCTCTTTACGCTGGATCCGCTTTTCCATTGCGGATGTTATTATGTTCAGGAGGCCAGCAGTATGTATATGGAACTGGCATTTGATGCAATCAGAAAGGATTATGCTGCAAGGAGAGAGGGGGCCGATCTCTTCTTTGAATCTCCCGACCTGCTTGACCTGTGTGCCGCTCCTGGAGGAAAGACAACTCATATCAGCTCCCTATTGTCAAAGGGTTCCCTGCTCGTTTCAAATGAGGTGATAAAGAGCCGCGCCTCCATATTGGCAGAGAATGTGGCCAAATGGGGTGCAGACAATATTGTTGTAACAAATAATGACCCTTCCCAATTCAGTTCCCTGAAAGGTCTCTTTGATATAGTGGTGGTGGATGCACCCTGTTCGGGAGAGGGACTTTTCAGAAAAGACAAGGATGCGGTAGAGGAGTGGAGTCCTGCAAATGTAGAGCTTTGTGCACAACGCCAGCAGAGGATTATTTCTGATATCTGGCCTGCTCTGAAAGATGGCGGATATCTTGTCTATTCAACCTGTACCTACAACAAATTTGAAAATGATGGAAACCTCAGATGGATGAAGGAGAGTTTTGATGCTGAGGTCATTGGTATAGAGATACCACAGGGGAGTGGTATTATTGCAACTTCTGAGGGGGGAATTCAATTTGTGCCGGGACTTGTAGAGGGTGAAGGTCAATTTATGGCGCTTTTACGTAAGCCAGGCTCATTAAGAGCTGGAAGAGGGGAGAGAGCCAGTGGAGGCACAAGGGAGAAAAAGAGGGAGAAGGTTATATTCGAAAAGGGTTGCAGCTATCTTCCCGACAGCTATGTGAAGGTGTTGCAGGGTGATTTGGTAAAGGGTTACAAATCAGAACTGTTCGACAGGATAAGATTTATAGAATCAAATTTGAGGGTTATCCTTTCAGGTATTGCTGTTGCCACCAAAAAGGGCAAGGATTATATTCCCCACGCAGATCTGGCTCTCTCTGTAGAGTTTGGCAGGATGGCGGAGAGGGGAGAATCCCCATTCCCTGTTGTTGAACTGAGCCGCAGAAGCGCTCTGGAGTTTCTTAAAAAGGAACCTCTTCCGTTTCCGGATATGAAGAACGGTTATCTCTTCCTGACCTATATGGGCAGAGGTCTTGGCTTTGTAAAGAACCTTGGAAACAGAAGTAATAATCTACTTCCCGTCGCAAGGAGAATCAGAATGGAGATTAATGGTAAATAGTGCCATATCGCTTCTGGTACCTATTCTGAATGGAGGGCCCCATAGCGAGAGTCCGCTTGAGACATATATGTGGCTATTGTTCCATTTGCGGTAACCGTGGCTCTGCTCATAGAGTTTCTCTGTAATGAGACTTATAGGCCATATCTGGCCGTGGTGTGTATGGCCGCTGAATTGCAGGAATATCTTCAATGAGTCGCTCTCTGCCAGATTGTAAGGCTGGTGGTCAAGCAGGATGGCGCATTCGCGGTTGATGCATTTTCCAAGAAGCTCCTCTTTGGATGCCCTGTTGCGGTTGGAGTGGTCGTCACGTCCGATAATGTCAATTCCGCAAGGTAGTGCGATAACCGAATCTCTCAGCAGCCTGATTTTGGTTGCAGCAAGAAATTTCTCTGTCTCTCCAATTCCGCTGATATATTCGTGGTTTCCCGGAACCATATAGATTCCCATCGGTGCATTGAGCTTATTCAGCTCTTCTGCCATATTGGTTTTGTAGAGTGGCTTTACGCTGTTGTCGATAAGGTCTCCGGCTATAAGTATGATATCTGGCTCAAGGCTGTTAATGAGATCTGCATATTTTGAGAGGGCTCTCTTTCCAGTGAGATCTCCCAGATGAACATCGCTTATTGCAGCTATCTTTATCTCTCCGGATTTGCCAAAGTTGTTGATTTTAGACTCCTGACTATACGGCAGATCCAAACCGATTCTCTCCACTTTCGGGTGCCTGTAGTTGACATATCCGTAGAGCAGGAGCAGAGCAGTTATTCCAAATGCTGTGAAGAATGGATATCTGATGAGACCTGTTGTAAGTTTGATGAGATCGAGTGCAAGTAGCGAAATGACCATATAGAGTGTGAAGACCAGCCATATTGATCCTCCAAAGTAGAGTATTTTCCGCAGCAGGTCGGGAAGGATATCTCTTCCTGCAAGTGAGATTATGAGAGAGAGGGCTGCAATCCAGAAGAGAATGGAGAGCGTGATTTTGGTCGGGCAGCCGAGGTGGCCGACTGTCTGGAGAAACCTTATGAATATGTAGAGATTCCCAATGATGTAGACTCCAAGGAGTATCAGAAAGAAACTTTTCATTTTGAACAGGGTAAACAATTGTACTGCAAATATAAAAAGAAACTGTTTGAATCTTGCCGGCAGATCATATCCGGGAGGTCCAAACAGTTCCAATTTATTCCGATACGGTGTGGTATCAAAGCCGGTTGCCCTGCTGCATATTACCACATATAATCCCAGGCAGGAAGCTGTATTGGAGTCTGTTTTGCAGCCTCGACAGCCTTTTCGCTGAGGTATTTTTTGTTGATAACGATGCGGAACATAAATTCGTCAAACCATCCGTCTGTAAATGTAAGATATCCGTTATGGCCTGAAGCTGCTCCCCAACTATTCTCAAACTCCCATTTTACAGGAGTGTCATTCTCATCTGTATCACATCCTACAAGGAGCATTGCGTGAGAAGAGCCGCTGTAACGGGTAAGGATGCGAGCCTTTTTGTCCATCTGGAGATCGATACCCAGGAATGATTCGTAATCATACATTCCCGGAGCCATAACTCCTGATTTGGTGTCACTCTCCTTGCCTACATCGCACGATGCATACATAGGCTCGTTATTCTTGATTGAGGCAAGTGCTGCAGCCTTGATATCTTCGTTTGGAAGGTTGAGGTATACCCAGTTTACACCCTCAATTGAGTTTCTGTAGTTCTGGATCTCATAAACCTTGTAGTACTCTCTGGTTGGGTCATTCATAATCATAATGAGGGTCTGAGGGTCGTAGTTCTCAGGAATGAGTCCCTGATAGAACTCCTTAGGAGTTGATTTAACGGTAACTACCTCGCCTTTATTGTCTTTATATCTCCAGGTGAACTCTGTTGGAGGTTCTCCAAGACAGAGGGCAAGAATCCTGTATACATCCTCAAGAGCCTCCATCTTCACCTCTTTTAGCATAGAGGCAATTGTTTCACCTCTCTTTGCCGATTTCTTTGAAGTTTTGGTCTCTGTCGACAAGAATTTTTCATAAGCCTGACGGATGTCATAACCAGCCTTTTTCAGACGGCGGTTAATTACGCTGACCATCTGGTTGGTATTATTTGAGTGTTCGGTCTCAGGCATCACCTCTTGTGGTACAACTCCATACTTCTCACCAAGGTTATAGAAGAGATTCCATACACCGCCGTCGCCAACCGGGTTTGAAAGATACCAGACAACCTCCTGGTCTGTAATCTCCTTGTCAACGGTCCTGATCATATTTTCAAGATAGAGATTGGATTTCTCCAACATATCCCAGAAATAGTTGTAGTTGTGCGAAAAGGCAAATCTTGAATTGTTGTATTTCTTCATCGCCTCCGGTCTGAGCGCATTCAACGATGTGAACATCCAGCAGCGCCCGGAGCTGTACTGGTTGGTAATCCCCTTGACATCAACTCTGTATTTAAAGAAATGGTCAACCCCATTGACAACATTCTGATTCTTGGTCTTACCTTTGATATTCTTGTCGCCCATCAGGATATTCTGTACGGCAACTGTCTGGGCATCCTTGACAAAACTCCCCTTAAGCTGTTGGAGTTCAGCCTCACCCAAATTCTGCGCATTGGCCGTTGAAACTGCACCGATTGCACATAAAACAGTAAATAGTCTGCTTAGCCTCATAAAAGTCATTTTAAATTGTGTTTTCACAAAAATAATACTTTTTGGGCTATTGCCATCAATTTCCATTTAATTGCCATCCATATCTATTTAAAGTTATCCCTTCCCCCTGTAAGCAGACCAAGCACATTAACCACCAATGCGATAAAAACTAAAAATCCGAACATATATCACTTCTCCTTTTTCTGCAAAGGTAGTAGGGTGCTTTGACAATTTTTGACAATCATCCGGAGTTTTGTGGTGGCGCAAGGTGGTTGGGCACCGAAATCGTGGCTGTAGCGCGTTTAGGGGTCCCAACCCGGTAAAATTGATGTGCCCCCCAAAAGTTGGACATAAATAAACATTTATGGATCAACATAGAAAGTATTCATTTGATGACAAACTTACAGCA
>JAZNXX010000005.1:0-40268 GCA_045594125.1 Candidatus Egerieisoma sp. | reverse complement strand
ACTATTCATATTTATCTCTAAATATGCTGCTTGTCTTTTTATCAATCTTTTCAATCAACTACCGTCCTAACCGAACGGGAGCGCAAAGGTAGGAACTTTTTTTTATTATCCAAATTTATTTCAGAAAAATTTTAACCCTTTTTCGAAACTTCTTTCACAATATTACAGCTACCAACTGAAGATCACTATATTACATCAGGTAATAATTTTTAACTTTTTTCAACTTCTTTTTATCGGTGACAGAATTGCCGCTGCCCATATCCATCCCCATCAATCCACACTGTCCGTTTAATCCCGACAGAAATATTCTGTTATAATTATTAGACGGAAGGTTGACTATTGTTAGGATGTGTGATCTGTTTTGATGAAGCCGGCGATTATGAATCACAAACGATATGTATATATTGCGCATATACAATATATGTACTATAGGTGCTATATGTATGAGTAATGAGCCCTATATTTTCTATCATACATTGTGAACTAAGAGTAACGAACCTTACATTTTCTGTCACCAATTATGGATATTGAGTAATGAACCCAACATTTTCTGTCACAAGTTATGAATTATGAGTAATGAGTCCCATATTATCTATCATACATTATAAATTAAGAGGATGGATTTGAATTACGGGTTGCGGATTATGAACTTCGGATCATAATTTGTAATTTATAGGAGAGGTGTTGTAGATTGTAGATTGTAGATTGTAGATGATGGATGATGGATGATTACAGAGTGGGAACGGGTGTTCCTTTTCTGCCATCTTTCTTTATTAGATCCGGATGGATTCCGATACTGGTTTAGAACTTAATCAACAGGGCCGCTCCTGCGGGAATTTGCAAATTAAGGCTACCACTGTTATAAGTAAGGTTTATACCATTTGCTCCGTCGAGTGTTACATTTGTAAGGTTATTCAACTCTACAACCTGTGATACTTTATTCCAGGTTACTGTAATCTTGGTTACAGAAGAATCGAGAACAAGGCGGGTCTGGATACTCTTGTTTGGCTGATGGGCAACAACCAGTGCCTTATAGACTTTATAATTCTCGCCTTTTCCGAGCGGCGTGCATCACGGAAGTAGTCTACAGCCACGTACTCGCTAACTGCTGACACTTTCTTAAGGGGTCCA
This sequence comes from Candidatus Egerieisoma sp., assembly GCA_045594125.1. Taxonomy (GTDB): domain Bacteria; phylum Bacteroidota; class Bacteroidia; order Bacteroidales; family UBA932; genus Egerieousia. Next base: position 39,137 of record JAZNXX010000005.1, on the reverse strand, counting down.
ATAGCAGAAATATGAGATACTTTTTGAACCGCCTGCGATAGTTAACCATACCGGCCAACGCTGCTCAACCTCATACGGTTCCGTTTGAACTGCGGCCGTAATAATCATAAGACAACACCTTTGTATTTATCTTTTCAAGGTATTGGTCAATATAATTTTTTTGGCCTGCAACCGGGTTGTCTCATTTGCATATTGAGGGAAAAGATTAGTATACACCTCTTTGTCAGGCTTCTGGCATCTAAATTCATCTACAAATGGTTTGAATGAATCATACAAGTTGGTGCCAGGCTCATCAATTATATAATCACCAATATAAGAATTAATAATTGTAATCTGTTTGTCAGCAAAACAGACAAACTGACGCTACTTAAAGTCAAAAACTATCACTCTATTATAATAACAGTCAAATTATAAAGATAATAATAATTTTGACAGAAAGATTGCGGGGAAGTTAAATTTTGTTCATTAATAAAAAAATAGCTATATTTGCATCCAAATGGAGATTATAAACAACATATTACCAAACCAGTCAGGAAAGTGGCACATCTGCAGCCACGAGGTTGTTATTGCATTTTTGGTCCGACGACGATAATGCTTCTCCAGATCAGATTCAGTTCTGCGCTTTAACAGCGCCCCCTATTTTAGCATTTCCATAATTTTAGCAGTAACACTGTTATCTTTAATATTTTATCAGATGAAGATAAATATATTTGTGGCTGATGAGTCACACACAAAATATGCCGAACAGATATGTGAGCTTGTCTATATCTCTGCCCAGGAGAGGGGTACAGGTATCGCAAAGAGAAGTCCCGAGTATGTAAAGGAGAAGATGAGGGACGGAAAGGCAGTCATTGCATTGACAGAAGATGGAACATTTGCCGGCTACTCGTATATAGAGACCTGGAGCCACACGAAATTTGTGGCAAACTCCGGTTTGATTGTGGCCCACCAGTTCAGGAAGACAGGTCTGGCAAGAAGAATAAAACAGAGAATCTTTGAACTTTCGCGGGAGATGTTTCCATATGCAAAGATTTTCAGCATTACCACTGGTCTGGCGGTAATGAAGATCAACTCAGATATGGGCTACCGTCCAGTACCATTCTCGGAGCTGACAACAGACGAGGAGTTCTGGAGAGGTTGTGAAGGGTGCCGCAATTTCGACATTCTTGTAAGGAACAACTACAAGATGTGTCTCTGCACAGCGTTGCTGTATGATCCGGCAAAGGAGAAACATAAAAAGGGAAAAGTTATGCCTATCCTCTCTATGGTGGGCAAGGGTGTTGCCTATCCTTTCAAGACCATCTCCAAAGGTCTGCACCATCTGGGCAGCAGGGGGAACAATTCCAGCGATAAAACAGAAGAATAACAGATTCATACATACAAAGGTTAAACAGAATAATATTTGAAAAAGATTATAATATGAAAAAGAAAGTTGTATTGGCATTCAGCGGAGGTTTGGATACCTCATTTTGTGTCCCTTATTTGAAGAACGAGAAGGGATTGGAAGTTCACACAATAATGGTGAATACAGGCGGATTTACTACAGAGGAGGCGCAGAAGATTGAGGAGAGGGCTCTCCATTTGGGAGCAACAAGCCACACTACTATAGATGCAGTTGAAACATACTATCAGAAGGGTATCAAATATCTCATCTTCGGAAATGTTCTCAAAAATTCAACCTATCCGCTGTCGGTAAGTTCCGAGAGGGTTTTCCAGGCATTGGAGGTATTGAAGCATGTCAAGAAGATCGGTGCAGACTTTGTGGCACACGGAAGTACTGGTGCCGGTAACGACCAGGTGAGGTTCGACCTTGTTTTTGAGGTGTTGGCTCCGGAGGTTGAGATCCTCGCCCCTATCCGTGAACTTATGTTGAGCCGTAAGGAGGAGATTGACTATCTTGTAAAGGCCGGATTCAACTTCAGCTGGGAGAAATCGAAATATTCAATCAATCAGGGAATTTGGGGAACAAGCATCGGAGGTGTGGAGACCCTTTCTTCAAGCGGATATCTTCCTGAAGAGGCCTATATCCACCACGTTGAGAAAGAGGGTGAGGAGAAGATTTCAATTGAATTCCAGGAAGGAGAACCTATTGCCCTAAACGGCAAAAAGATGACTCCTGTTGAGCTTATCAGGGAACTTGCAGAGATTGCCAATAAATATGGTGTGGGAAGAGATATGCATATCGGTGATACTATCATCGGAATCAAAGGCAGGGTTGGATTTGAAGCTGCAGCACCACTTATCATCATCAAGGCGCACCACCTTCTCGAAAAACACGTTCTCACCAAGAATCAGCTCAACTGGAAAGACCAGATTGCAAATTTCTATGGCCAGCTTATGCACGAAGCCCAATACCTTGAGCCTATTATGAGGGATATGGAGGCATTTATGGAGAGCACCCAAAAGAGCGTATGCGGAACTGTTGAAGTTCTTCTCAGACCATACAACTTCTTCGTGCTCGGCTGTACAAGCCAATACGATATGATGAGCTCAAAATTTGGAGAGTATGGTGAGATAAACAAATCATATACAGGCAGGGATGTTGTAGGATTCACCAAAGTTCTTGCAAACCCTCTTAAAATTTACTATTCACTACATAATAAAGAGGAGAAATAGATTGGATATGATCAGGGCAGCCATAGCGGGAGCAACCGGTTACACAGCCGGTGAGCTTATCAGAATATTGCTGAACCACCCGATGGTGGAGATTGATTCGCTTATAAGTACAACAAGTGTCGGAGTGGATGTTTGTGAGGTCCATAGGGAGCTTATCGGTGAGACAGACCTTAAATTTACCGACAAGGTAGACAATCCGGATGTTCTGTTCCTCTGCCTCGGCCACGGATTGTCGAGAGAGTTTCTCGACAACAACAAGTTGCCCCAGAGGTGCAAGATTGTTGATTTGGGTAATGATTTCAGGCTGGATCCGGTTTACGGCAACAAAAATTTCATCTACGGACTGACTGATACCTTCAAGGAGGAGATAACAGGAGCTGATTATATTGCCAACCCGGGCTGTTTTGCAACAGCGATACAGACAGCTCTCACTCCACTTGCCAAGGCCGGTATCCTCAATTCCGAGATTCACGTGACAGCCATCACAGGATCTACAGGAGCTGGCAAGAAACCTGGAGAGACAACCCATTTCAGCTACCGCGACAACAACCTGTCGATATACAAGCTCTTTACCCACCAGCATCTTGGGGAGATAAAGAGAACTCTGGGCAGACTGTTGGGGAAAGAGTCGCCGCAAATCAATTTTGTACCGATGAGAGGAGACTTTACAAGAGGTATTTTTGCAAGTATATATACAAAATGGAACGGCTACAGGGATTCTGACGGGAATCTTAAGGAGAGCCTTGAGGATGCTGTTGCCCTATACAACAGTTACTACAAAGAGTCTCCATTTGTATTTATATCAAATAAAGGTATAAGTCTTAAAGAGGTTGTCAATACAAACAAGGTATTGCTCCATATTGAACTTCATCAGGGTTATATACATATCTCTTCAATTATAGACAATCTTGTTAAGGGTGCAAGCGGACAGGCTGTTGAGAATATGAACCTGATCTTCGGACTTGACCGGACAATGGGATTGAAACTCAAACCAAGTGCTTTCTAAAAGATTTGATTATGGAACTATTTAATGTATACCCGCTTTGGGATATTGAACCTGTAGAGGGAGATGGCTGCAGGATATGGGACAAAAATGGTGTTGAGTATACCGACCTCTATGGAGGCCACGCTGTAATAAGCATAGGTCACGCCCACCCCCATTATGTTGAGAAAATTTCTGAGCAGGTCTCAAACTTGGGATTCTATTCGAATGCTGTGGAGAACTCCCTCCAAAAGGAACTTGCCCACAAGCTGGGAGAGATATGCGGATATCCGGACTATAACCTCTTTCTCTGCAACTCAGGAGCAGAGGCCAATGAAAATGCCTTCAAACTTGCCTCATTCCATACGGGGAGAAAGAGAATTCTTGCACTTGAAAAGGCATTCCACGGAAGGACATCTGGTGCTGTAGAGGCCACAGACAACAGTAAAATACAGGCTGAATTCAACAAAAACAACAATGTGACATTTGTTCCCATAAATGATATAAAGAGAGCAACATCAGAGTTGGAGAAGGGAGAGTATGCAGCATTTGTTATTGAGGGAATACAGGGAGTAGCCGGAATATTCGAGCCACAGGAGGAGTATCTGCAGGCAGTCCGCAAATTGTGTGATGCAACAGGAACTCTGCTCATTATGGATGAGATCCAGTCGGGATACGGCAGAAGCGGCAAATTCTTTGCTCACCAGCATTGTAATGTAAAGGGAGATATAATCACTGTGGCAAAGGGTATTGCCAACGGATTCCCTATGGGTGGAGTGCTCATATCTCCGGCGATAGAGGCAAAATTCGGTATGCTCGGTACAACATTTGGCGGAAACCACCTGGCTTGTGCAGCAGCAATTGCCGTATTGGATGTTATCAAGAGCGAAAATCTTATAAGCAACGCAGCTGAAATTGGAGAGTACCTGCTCAATGGTCTGAAAGGGAACAAGGCCATCAAGGAGCTTAGAGGCAAAGGTCTGATGATAGGCATCGAACTAAATGAGGGGTACACTACTCTCAGAAACAGACTGCTCTTCGAAAAACACATCTTTACAGGAGGAGCAGGCGCCAATGTTATAAGGCTCCTTCCGCCACTATGCATCACAAAGGAGATTGCCGGCCATTTCCTTGAGGCATTCAATGAATTAACTAACCAATAGGGATATATTGCATCTATGAGAAATTTTATAACAGTAGCAGATATAGGAGACCTCAAGTTAGCCCTTGAAAAGGCAAAATATGTTAAGGAGAACCCTTATGCCGACAGTGAACTCGGCAAGAACAAGACAATGTTGCTCATCTTCTTCAATTCGAGTCTTCGCACGAGATTGAGCACCCAGAAAGCAGCCCTTAACCTTGGTATGAATGTAATTGTGCTTGATGTAAATCAGGGAGCCTGGAAACTGGAGACAGAGAGGGGTGTAATTATGGACAGCGACAAGCCGGAGCATATCCTTGAGGCCATCCCTGTAATGGGATCATATTGCGACATCATCGGTGTACGCTCCTTTGCCCAGTTCCAGAGCAAGAGCGATGACTACTCCGAGAAGATACTCAACCAGTTTATCCAATTGTCGGGCAAACCTGTTGTGAGTATGGAGGCCGCAACCCGCCATCCTCTCCAGAGTTTTGCAGACCTCATCACCATTGAGGAGTACAAGAGGGTAGAACGTCCCAAGGTTGTACTTACCTGGGCTCCCCATCCGAAAGCATTGCCGCAAGCGGTACCAAACTCATTTGCAGAGTGGATGAATGCAGCCGGTTACGACTTTGTCATCACCCATCCTGAGGGATACGAACTTGCGCCTGAATTTACCCAAGGGGCAAAGATTGAGTATAATCAGGATAAGGCTTTCGAAGGGGCACACTTTATCTATGCAAAAAACTGGAGTGCCTACAACGACCCCAATTACGGCAAAGTCTTGAGTACCGACAGGAGCTGGACGGTTGATTCCAGAAAGATGGCACTTACCGACAACGGATATTTTATGCACTGTCTTCCTGTAAGGAGAAATATGATTGTAACAGATGATGTTATAGAGAGCAAAAATTCGCTTGTCATACCTGAGGCAGCCAACAGGGTGGTGTCTGCACAAACTGCAATAAAGGAGATACTATTAGGATTGAAATAGTTGTCGGATTGTAAATTAAAATATTATGAAGAGCGTAACTATTATAAAGATTGGTGGAAATATTGTCGACAAACCGGATGCCCTGCAATATTTTCTGAATAACCTCAACAAATATGAGGGTCCGAAGGTGCTAATTCACGGAGGAGGTGCAATTGCAACCCAGCTCTCATCAAAGCTCGGACTTGAGGTAAAGATGCACAATGGCAGAAGAATTACCGATTATGAGACACTCAAGCTGGTAACTATGGTATATGCGGGACTCATCAATAAACAGATTGTCGCTTCACTCCAAAAGATCGGTTGCAATGCATTAGGTTTGTGTGGCGCCGACGGAGACTCTGTACCTGCCACAAAACGCCCTGCAAATCCTATAGATTGGGGATATGTTGGAGATGTTGAGCCGTCGAGAATCAACACATCACTTCTGACCTCACTTCTTGGAAGGGGTATAACACCTGTATTCTGCGCCATAACACACGATGAGAATGGCTCTCTCCTCAATACAAATGCAGATACAATGGCTTCAAGCCTTGCAATAGCCCTGTCGGCCGAGTACTCCACAAAATTGATCTACTGTTTTGAAAAGGATGGAGTTTTGGCAGATCCGGACGATAACGACTCTGTCATCCCTTTGATTACCAAGGAGAGTTACAAAGAGCTTCTTGCTCAGAAAAAGGTTGTTGGGGGAATGATTCCAAAGCTTGACAATGCATTTGCCGCCCTTGAAAACGGTGTTGGAGAGGTGATTATCAAACACGCCGACAACCTGCTTGTGAAGAAGGAGACACTTCTTAAAATCAAATAACATATCTGGAGTAATGGAGAAGAGATTGCCGGTTGAAAATTATCTTGAAGAGTCTGTAGAATTGCTCAAGAAGATGGTTGGAATCCCATCCGTAACATTTGAGGAGGATGGGGTTGCCGGACTGGTCTGCAGTTATCTGAAAGAGAAGAGCGGGAATGGCGGGGCAAGGTTTGAAGTTGTAAGGATTGGTAACAATATAGCAGCTATACCCTGCAGCTACAACAGAGAGAGGCCTACCCTTCTGCTCAATGCCCATATAGATACTGTAAAACCTGCAGAAAGCTATACCTGCGACCCATTTGGGGCAATTGAGCGTGATGGAGCAATATATGGATTGGGAAGCAATGATGATGGAGGCTCTGTAGTCTCATTAACAAGTGCATTTCTCCATTTTATGGAGGGTGACGGGAGATTTTCCGAAAGATTCAACCTGCTCTTGCTGCTCAGTGCTGAAGAGGAGAGATCAGGCGCAAACGGAATACTGCTTGCGGTTGATGAACTCAAGAAAATGGGTTATAACTGCACCTTTGCAATAGTTGGAGAACCTACAGGAATGAAGGCAGCAATTGCAGAGAGAGGCTTGCTCGTAATAGATGCCGAAGCAATTGGCGTAAGCGGCCATGCAGCCCGCAACGAAGGTGTAAATGCCCTATACAAGGCAATTGATGATATCTCCAAAATAAGGGCTTACAAATTTGAGAAGAGATCTTCATTGATGGGAGATATAAAAGTCACTGTCACCCAAATAAATGGAGGAACCGCGCATAATGTAGTTCCCGACAGGTGCGGCTATGTGATTGACATACGTCCGACAGAGATCTACAGCAACCGGGAGATTCTTGATCTGCTGCAGAGTCAGGTAGAGAGCAGGCTTGTGGCCAGAAATCTCAAGAACCGCTCATCGGCAACACCTCAAAATCATATTCTTATGAGGGCAGTGGAAGAACTTGGAATAGAGAAATTCATCTCCCCTACCACCTCCGACTGGATGAAGCTTGAAATACCGGCAATAAAGATTGGTCCGGGAGAGTCAGCCCGAAGCCACAAGGCTGATGAATATATAAAAATTGACGAAATAAGGGAGGGAATTGCTGGATACATAACACTGATCAACAAAATCCTGGATCTTATATAGGCACAAGGAGCAGATTTCCCGCAGCATACTGCGGGTATGTGAGGAGAAAGATGGGACGAAGTAACGAAATAATACGAAGTTTAAAATTATAAAACATGGGGAAAATTTGGAGCAAAGGCATACAATCCACCCACCTGGTGGACCAATTCACAGTCAGCAACGACAGAATACTCGATTTGAGGCTGGCAAAATATGATGTGTTGGGATCAAAGGCGCATATAAAGATGCTGTGCAGCATAGGATTGTTGGAGGAGGATGAGGAGAGACTGCTGCAGGGAGGATTGGATGAGATTCTTGGAGAGATTGAGAGAGGCGAATTCAGATTGAATGATGATGTGGAGGATATCCATTCACAGGTTGAGTTCCTGTTGACGGAGAGATTGGGTGAGATTGGAAAGAAGATTCATTCCGGGAGATCGAGAAATGATCAGGTGCTTGTGGATCTGAAGCTCTTTCTGAAGGAGGAGCTGGAGAGTTTCAGGGATGAGATTATGGAGCTGTTTGCGTTGCTCCAGGAGTTGAGTGAGAGATATAAGGAAATTCTGCTCCCTGGATATACCCACGCCCAGATTGCGATGCCATCATCGTTCGGAATGTGGTTTGGCGCTTATGCAGAGGCATTGGTGGATGATATGCATATGCTGAAAGGGGCATATAATGTGGTGAACCAAAATCCACTGGGATCTGCGGCAGGATATGGCAGTTCTTTCCCGCTTGACAGGGATATGACCACGGAACTGCTTGGATTTGCAACAATGAACTACAATTCTGTCGCAGCACAATTGAGCAGAGGGAAGAGCGAGAAGGCTGTTGCTGCCGCATTGGGACAGGTTGCATTGACATTGAACAAGTTTGCGGCAGACTGCTGTATGTATATGTGTCCTAACTTCGGCTTTATCAAATTCCCTGATGAACTTACAACGGGCTCCAGCATAATGCCCCACAAAAAGAATCCCGATGTGTGGGAGATATTGAGGGGCAAATGCAATATGATACAAAGTCTGCCAAATGAGATAAGCCTTATGACAACAAATATGGCACACGGCTACCACAGGGATTACCAACTATTGAAAGATGTACTTTTCCCTGGACTGGAGATTATGCACACCTGCCTCTTTATGGCAAAATATATGTTGGAAAATATAAGTGTAAGGGAGGATATCCTTGACGACAAAAAGTATGAGTATCTCTTTACTGTGGAGGAGGTAAACAAACGTGTTCTGGAAGGAATGCCGTTCAGGGAGGCATATAAAAGTGTTGGAATTGAGGCGAATGAGGGTAAATTCCACTATTCGGGTTTTGAGGGTGGCAAACCGTCGGTGGAGAAACTTAACCACACACATAAAGGGAGCATCGGCAATTTGTGCACAAATGAGATTGCCCAGAAGATGGATAGAGCAAAATTTTAGGTGGATATTTTTTCTCAGAAGCCTATCGCTATTAATAAAAAAGACTGACGGTCATCTTCATCTGACTGTCAGTCTTTTAATTTAGTCTCTCTTCACCCGGACGGGTTACTATCCATCTATTCTCTCTCCGTTAGCCTTGAACCATACAGCTTGCAGAAGCGTGTACTCTGTGTTGGCCTTAGTTTTTATTTTACAGCCGAATTTCCGGCACCATTTGCGCCGTATACTGGTAAAGATACCTCTGTTAAGATATCCGTCCAATACAGGATTCACCTCCAGTATGAAATCCGTAATATTTTTCTCTTTAACATAGAAGGCCAATTGGCGCTCAAGTGTCTCATCTATAAGAATACTTGATGAGATCTCTCCGGTACCGTTGCACATAGGACACTTCTCGTTAACCTTAATCTCTGTCGCCGGTCTTACACGCTGTCTGGTAATCTGCATCAGACCGAACTTTGTTAGGGGAAGAACATTATGTTTTGCTCTGTCATTCGACAATAATGTCTGCATATGCTTGTAGAGCTTCATCTTGTTCTCGGTCGACTCCATATCGATGAAATCCACAATAATAATTCCTCCCATATCGCGCAATCTCAATTGACGCGCTATTTCATCGGCTGCCAAAATATTGACATCAAATGTATTCTGCTCCTGATCAACTCCGCTCTTGGCCCTGATTCCACTATTTACATCCACAACGTGAAGGGCCTCGGTATGTTCAACTACAATATAGGCACCCTGTTTGAGAGGAACCACCTTTCCAAACGCACCCTTTATCTGTCGTGTTACATCAAAGTGGTCAAAAATAGGAACATCTCCATTATATAGCTTGACGATCTTCTCCTGACCCGGACAGATTGTTGAAATATAATCTACAACCTCCCTGTAGACGAGCTCATCATTCACGTGGATATTGGAGAATGAATCATTAAGCAAATCCCTCAATATTGTTGTGGTCCTGCTGTTTTCTGTAAACAACAGATGTGGAGGCTTGCTGTTGACAAGTTTTGCACATCCCTCCTCCCACTTCTGTATCAAAGACCTCAGCTCTGCATCCAAAACTGCAGCTCTCTTGCCTTCGGCCGCTGTTCTGATTATAACTCCGTAGTTTTTGGGCAGAATACTGTAAACCAATCTTTCCAAACGTCTCTTCTCCTCCTTTGAAGAGATTTTTTGCGAAACGCTTATCTTGTCGGCAAAAGGAAGCAATACAATATTTCTTCCTGCTATTGAAATCTCTGCTGTAAGTCGGGATCCTTTTGTAGAGATAGGTTCCTTGACAATTTGTACAATAATCGGTTGGCCCGGCTCCAGCACATCTGCAATCTTTCCCTCTTTTTCGAGGATTGGTCCAATTTTAACATTCGAGTAGAAAGTTCTCAAATCCCTGTTGGGATTAATCTGTTTGACGAAATAATCAAAAGCTGTAAAGTTGAATCCGAGATCGAGATAGTGAATGAAGGCATCCTTATCATCGCCTATATCAACGAAGGCCGCATTAAGTGCAGGCATAACCTTCTTTACCTTTCCCAGATAGACATCACCTACAGAGAATGAAACATCATTGCTCTCCTTGTTCAATTCCGCCAACTTGTGATTTTCCAGCAGAGCTATTGATATCTCTGTGGAACTTACATCAATGACAAGATCTTTCTCCATCAATCTGTTAAAATAAATAAGAGGTTACTCAAAAGAGACAAACCCTTTTTTTCAACCTCTTAGATTTTACATAGACAAGTGACTACTTACGTTTTTTATGTCTGTTCTTGCGAAGACGTTTTTTACGTTTATGCGTAGCCATTTTATGTCTTTTTCTTTTCTTTCCGCTTGGCATAACTTTAAAATTTATTGAATTTGTTAATTAAATTATTTCACGCTGTTTTTAACCTTGCCCATAAATACCTTAGCTGGTTTGAAAGAAGGAATATTGTGCTCAGGTATGATAAGGGTAGTATTTTTTGAGATATTTCTAGCAGTCTTGGTAGCACGTTTCTTAACAACAAAACTACCGAAACCACGAAGATATACATTTTTATTCTTAGCCAATGAATCTTTAACGCTCTCCATAAAAGACTCAACAACGTTTTGCACTGCTATCTTCTCCATTCCTGTTGCCTTAGCAACCTCATTAACGATATCTGCTTTAGTCATAATATATGTTATTATTAAAAGGTTAGTATTTTTAAGGGGGAGCAAAAGTACGCTATTTTTCTTAATTATCATAATGATTATCAAAAAAAAACTCATTTTTTTAGTTTTGGACCATTTTTTTTGTTTTGGCACAGAGATTGACCATATAGGTAATCCCAACATAACAAATTATAATAGCAAGTATATACTGACAAATTGACATATAAATACGATGAAGATTCCAAAAATCATTTTGAATTCGATAGAGAGTGGAGAGGTTAACATCTTGCCAGTGATGAATATAGAGGGCAGTTCCAATCTGGAGGAGATTGATTTGCCACAGACACTGCCAATTTTGGCATTGAGAAATGCCGTCATATTCCCTGGCACAGTTTTGCCAATTACTGTGAGCAGGAGCAAATCTTTGAAACTTATAAAGGCGTTATATAAATCAACCAAAATAACAGGTACTGTTACACAGATAGATGTAAAGGTTGAGGATCCTATGAGGAAAGACCTCTACGATATGGGAACAGCCGCAAAGATATTGAAGATAATAGAGATGCCCGACGGCGGAGTAACTGTTATCCTTCAGGGTATCAAACGGTTCAAATTAAATGAGATAATATCTGCAAATCCATACCTTATAGGAAATGTTGAGTATCAGCCCGAAAGAATCCCCGCAAAGAGTGATTCCGAAATGGAGGCTGTCACTGATGCCATCAAGGATGCTGCACTCCATATATTGAAACTCTCCCCACATATGCCGCAAGAGGCAGGTTTTGCCATCAAGAACATTGAGGGAGGTGAATTCCTGATCAACTTTATAGCTTCGGGACTTGATATTGAGGATGCAAAGGAGAAGATGGAACTGCTTATGGAGACAGACCTTAAGATGAGGGCATACAAACTCCTCTCAGTGCTCAACAAACAGATTGATATACTCAAGATCAAGGATGATATCCAGCAGAAGGTAAAATCGGAAATTGACCAGCAGCAGAGAGAATATTACCTGAACAACCAGTTGAAGACCATCCAGGAGGAGCTTGGTATGGGGGGCAACAGCGACGATATTGCAAAATTGAAAGAGAAGGCTGCCGCAAAATCGTGGCCGGAACACGCTGCCAGGATGTTTGAGAAGGAGATAGCAAGACTTGAAAGGTCAAATCCAAGTTCACCTGAATACAATATCCAGATGAACTACTGCGAATTTCTGGTTGACCTCCCCTGGAACAAGATGTCAAAGGACAATCTTGATATGAAACACGCCCAGAAAGTTCTCGACAAAGACCATTTTGGTTTGGAGAGTGTAAAGGAGAGGATTATAGAGTACCTTGCAGTACTCAAGCTCAGGGGTGATATGAAGTCTCCTATCATCTGTCTCTACGGACCTCCGGGTGTGGGCAAGACATCACTCGGCAAGTCAATAGCCAAGGCGCTTGGCAGAAGCTATGGCAGAATCTCTTTGGGAGGTCTGCACGATGAGTCTGAGATCAGAGGCCACCGCAAGACCTATATTGGTGCAATGCCCGGCAGAATTATAGATACCATCAAGAGGGCCGGCAATTCCAATCCTGTCATTGTTCTTGACGAGATTGACAAAGTGACATCCGACATTAAGGGCGATCCTGCATCAGCCCTCCTTGAGGTACTTGATCCTGAGCAGAATACAGCATTCCACGACAACTATCTTGATATTGATTACGATTTGTCGAAGGTGCTCTTCATAACAACAGCCAACAATATCAGCACAATCCACCCTGCCCTTAAAGACAGGATGGAGATGATTCCCGTAAGCGGATACCTTGCAGAGGAGAAGTATCATATTGCAAAGGATTATCTTATCCCGAAACAACGTGAACTCCACGGTTTGAAAGCTGCACAGCTCAAGTTGAACAAAGGGGCCATTGAGACAATAATAAATGAGTACACCCGTGAATCGGGAGTGAGAAATCTCGACAAGCAGATTGCAAAGGTTGCCCGTAATGTAGCCAAAAGAATTGCACTTGAAGAGGAGTTGCCTGCTACAATCAATGAGAAGGAGGTTAAGAAGATCCTCGGCTTGCCTACCAATATGCACGATATACAGAAGGGAAATGAGGCTCCTGGCGTAGTTACAGGTCTTGCCTGGACAGAGATGGGAGGTGAAATTCTCTTTGTGGAATGCAGTTTAAGTGAAGGTAAAGGGGTACTTACAACAACAGGAAACCTCGGTGATGTAATGAAGGAGTCGGCAATGATAGCCTACCAGTACATAAAGGCCAATGCCTCACTTCTTGGCATTGATCCTGAAATATTTACCAAAAAAGATATCCATATCCATGTTCCAGAAGGTGCAATACCGAAAGATGGTCCTTCGGCAGGTATCACTATGGTAAGCGCAATGGCATCTGCATTCAAGAACCAGAGGGTAAAAAGTGCCCTTGCAATGACCGGAGAGATGACCCTGAGAGGAAAAGTCCTTCCGGTTGGAGGTATCAAGGAGAAGATTCTCGCTGCAAAGAGAGCCGGCATCAGGAGTATTGTCCTTTCTGCCGAAAATGAGAAAGATATCAAAGATATCAAACCAATATATGTTGAAGGACTTGAATTCAGGTATGTCAACACAATGAAAGATGTTCTTGAATATATATTTTAGGAGATGGATGTAAAGATTGAACCGCACTGGAAAGAGGCTCTCAAAGATGAATTTGAGAAGGAGTACTTCAGGGGGATAGCAGAATTCCTACATAAGGAGAAACGGGAGGGCAAGACAATATATCCTCCCGGATCCCTTATATTCAATGCTTTTGAGCTGACACCGATTGATGATGTAAAGGTTGTCATTCTCGGACAGGATCCATACCACGGAGTAAACCAGGCACACGGTCTCTCATTCTCTGTTCCTGAAGGTGTGACACCTCCCCCATCCCTAAAGAATATCTACAAGGAGATTGAATCTGATCTTGGCATAAAGCTATCCAAGAACGGCAACCTCGAAGAGTGGGCACGACAGGGGGTCTTTCTGCTCAATGCAGTACTTACAGTGAGGGCATCACAACCGGCATCCCACAGCAATATAGGATGGCACCTCTTTACAGACAGCGTGATAAAGAGGATCTCCGATACCAAAGAGAATGTGGTCTTTATGCTTTGGGGCAATTTTGCCCGCAGCAAAAGGGAACTTATTGACAGGGAAAAACACCTTATACTTGAGGCTGCACATCCCTCACCGCTTGCAAGAGGGGCGTTTTTCGGATGCCGCCACTTCTCAAAATGCAATGAATACCTGCTCTCCAAAGGCAAAAGTCCAATTGACTGGTCGTTATAGTCACAATGGTGTGAGCAAAACAAATCGATTACAGACCGGGCCACGGCCCATTAATAGAACATATGAGATGAAGAGATTAATCTGTTTTTCAATTATCCTGACACTTTTAGTTTCAATCATACAATGCACACCACAAAAGCGTGCGGCAATACCACAAGGATGCAACTGGAGAGTTACAGACCTGAATCTTGAAGGCACAGGTATGCTGGCCCCTACTCCACCGTTGGAAGAGGAGCAGACTCCTGCTTATCTCATATTTGATGACAGCCTCAAATTGGGCGGCTATACCGGATGCAACATATTTTTCGGAAAATACAGATATGGAGAGGCTGGCTCCATTTCGCTTAAAGTTGACGGAATGACCAGAATGGCCGGCAAGCAGATGTTCCTGGAACAAAATCTGTTGAGACTTATTCCAATGGTCACCTCCTACTCCATAAAAGACTCAATCCTTACCCTTTACGGAGCTGATAAGGAGGAGCTGATAAGGCTTGACGGACGAAAGGGGCTGAGTGATTTGAAGTAACATTTGCATCAATTGCAAACAGTTTCTAACTTTACATAAAAATTATCTTAACGAGATGAGGACAGCTATTTTTCCAGGATCATTCGATCCCTTTACAGTAGGCCACTATGACGTTTTGCAGTCGGCTCTGAAACTGTTTGACAAGGTAATAATTGCAGTAGGATACAATGCCTCCAAAAGAGGCGGATTCTTTGATCCGGATGTGAGGGTAAAGATTATAGAGGAGTCGGTTTCACATCTGGAGAATGTGGAGGTATGCACATATACGGGCCTTACAATCAATCTGTGCAACAAACTTGGTGTAAAATATATAATCAGAGGTCTCCGTACAACTACAGACTTTGAGCTGGAGAGTGTAATTGCCCAGGCAAACAAGAAGATGGATCCCAATATCGAGACAATATTCATTCCTGCCAGCCAGGAGTACTCATTTGTCTCCTCAACTGTTGTGAGGGATGTACTTATACACGGAGGTGATGCCTCGCTCTTTATACCACAAGGGGTAAATATGACAAAATATCTGAACGAAAGAAGTTGATTATGCGTCTCTACAGGGTTCTGATAGTACTTTTATTTATACTGCTCTCCATCTCTCTCCACGCCAGGAGCGGGTACAGGATAACTCTGCAGATAGAAAATGACTCAACCCGCATACCAAAAGAGAAGGCAACATTGTGGAGATGCCATTGGGATGGCGACAAGCTGCTGGACTCCGCCTCTTTCGACAAAAAGGCAAGATTCTACTTCAGGGGAGAGAAGAATCTTGAACGTGGAGAGTACATTATCAAATATGCGGGCAGCAATATTGAATTCTTTAGCAGCGGGAAGAGGTATCTTTCAGAAAATATCAAACTTAAAAACGGGCGTCTTATCCATATTAAAGGTTCTAAAGAGAATGCACTCTTCTCTTCATTCCAGAATCTTGTCAATTACGGATGGAGAGAGCTCGGCAGTGTAAGGGAACTCCAGGAGAAGATTGACAGTATATCCGCAGAGGCGCACAAGATAGAGGACGGACTCTTCGACAATATGCTGGATGCCCTCGATTTTGCACAGGGTGATGGCAACAGCGGATGGCTTGATGAGAAAGGAATAATAAATACCAGATTTGGCAACTCCGCAATAGAGAAATATTTCAAGGAGATTGAATACAACAGTTCCGACTCGGTTACTTACCTGATTGAGAAGTTGATAGATGCAGCCGATGAGAATCTTGGACCATATATTGCATACGGAGCATTCAGCCATTTCCGTGACCCTGGAGTAATGGGACAGGAATCGATAGCCTGTCATTTTGCAGAAAATTATTTTCTCAACAAGAGATATCCAGCATCTGAAGCGAAGATTTTTGAGATGAACACCTATCTGATGCTCAACAAAAATTGTCTGGCAGGTATGGTTGCGCAGGAACTTGTAATGGAGGATACAAGCGGCAAGGCAATCTCCCTGCACAACACAATAATCCAGGGAGAATATACAATAATCTATTTCTATACAGATGATTGTTCTACCTGCAGGCTGGAGACCCCTGCACTTGCAGATTTCATAAATGGCTATAGCAACGGCGTTGTAAATGTGTACGCAGTCTATACACAATCCAACAAGGAGCGGTGGCTCAAATATATAGAGGAGAACTTCTATATTACAAATCCCTTTGTCAATTGGATAAATGTATGGGATCCTGAAGTTGAGAGCGGATTCCACCTCAACTATAATGTCATTTCAACCCCACAGATCTATCTTATTGACAAATGCGGACGCATCATCGGCCGCGGATTGGGAAGTAAATCACTCAAAGAGCTGATAGAGGCTACAGACGGCATTACAAAGATGACAATTGAGTTTCTGTCGGACTATTTCAACAATGCAAAAGAGGATGGTTACGACGGAGTGATAAAGGGAATTGACCTTCTTTATGAATATACAAAGGGCGATTTGAAATCATTCAGGGAGTTGTTTTCACAGATCTATATCCTGCTTAAGAATTCTGCCGACCACAATTTGAAAGAGGCGGCACTTTACCTCGCTGAGAGATATATTCTCGGCAAAGGTGAGGTTTGGGAGATGGAGGCCTATCTGGAGAAGGTGGAAAATGAGGTAGAGATGATGAAACTGGCACAGCCAGGCGAGATGGCCCCTTCTGTAGAAGTTGTGGCTTCAGATGGCAATGTTTCTGACATCCACTCTACACCCTATGCCCCTTTTAAGGCGGTACTCTTCTATCGCAACGGATGCAATGAGTGTAAAATTGTGGAGGAGGGGTTGAAGAGTCTGATGGGCAAATTTGCCGAAAATGGCAAAGAAGAGCCCACTATGCAGATATATCTGGCTGATGCCGGACAGGAAAATGGTGCACTTTACAGGAGATTTTATCTTCCTGATCTACCGGCAATATACCTTCTCGACTCTACAGGACGGATAATTGCAAGAAATATTTCGGTTCCGGAAATTGAAAAATTAGTTAACTTTAAACCCGATAATAATATATAGGGATATGGTAACAGGCAAATATAAAATATACTACGACAGGCTCAGTTCGATAATACCGAAGGAGCGGCTTCTTCACGATGCTTTGAGCACACTTGCATTTGGAACAGATGCATCATTCTACAGACTTGTACCCAAACTGGTTGTCAGGGCGCAAAACGAGAGCGAGATTGAGCAGATTCTGAAACTTGCCTGGGAACTTGATATTCCTGTAACATTCAGAGCTGCAGGAACCTCTTTGAGCGGACAGGCAATATCCGATTCAGTGCTTGTTATAGCCACTCATGGTTTCAAAGGGTATGAAATTCTTGACAACGGTATGAAGATCAGGCTACAGCCGGGAATCAGAGGCGGCCACGCAAATAAATATCTGTCGGGATACGGAAGAAAAATTGGACCGGATCCGGCATCAATAGATTCTGCGATGATTGGCGGCATTGCAGCAAACAATGCAAGCGGAATGTGCTGTGGCACAAGTGAAAACTCATATAAGACGATAGCTGATATCCGAGTGATTCTCGCCGACGGTACTCTACTCGATACTGCCGATCCTGAATCAAGGGCCAAATTTGAAAAGAGCCACAAGAATATTCTCGAAAAGCTGGAGGATATTTCGCGCAGAATAAATGATGATCCGGAACTTAAAGGGAGAATTTTAAAGAAATACAAGATAAAGAACACTACCGGTTACAGTCTAAATGCATTTGTTGATTATTCCAACGGCTTTGATATTCTCAAGCATCTTGTGATAGGTTCAGAGGGAACACTCGCCTTCATCGCAGGAATAACCTACAACACAGTGGTGGACAACAGATTCAAGGCACTTGCTCTTGCAATCTATCCTACCATAAAGGATGCCTGCAACGCAGTACAGATATTGAAAGAAGAGCCTGTCTCAGCAGTTGAGCTTATCGACAGGGCAAGCATTAGGTCGGTAGAGAATGCAGATGGCATACCGCAATTCCTCAAGACCCTCTCTGAAGGTGCCTGCGGTCTGCTCATTGAGGCCAATGCTGAGAATAGCAGCGATCTTGAGAAGAAGATTGCCAGAATTTCAGAAAGTATCGCCCATATAACTCCTGAAATTCCATACTCATTTACAATGGATCCGCGTGAGCAGGCAAAATTATGGAAAATACGCAAGGAGTGTCTCCCTACAATTGCAGGAATGAGAAAGAGCGGCACAACAGCAATCATTGAAGATGTCTGTTTCCCTGTTCCGCAACTTGCCGATGCTACATTGGATTTGAGAAGGGTATTCCACGAAAACGGATATGATGACGCTGTGATATTCGGCCACGCCCTTGCAGGAAATCTCCACTTTATGTTCAACCAGGATTTTTCTACAGAGAGTGAGATCGAGAGATACAGGAAGTTTATGGATGATATAGCCAATCTTGTTGTTGCAAAATATGACGGTTCATTGAAGGCTGAACACGGTACGGGAAGAAATATGGCCCCTTTTGTGGAACTTGAGTGGGGAAAGCAGGCATACACTCTTATGGCAGAGGTAAAACATCTGCTCGACCCTAAAGGTATCCTGAACCCCGGTGTCATTATGAACAGCAACAAGAATGCCCATATTGAGAATCTCAAGCCTTCTCCCTCTACCAATGATATTGTTGACAAATGTATGGAGTGCGGTTTCTGTGAAGGCACCTGTGTTGCGGAAGGTCTTACACTCTCACCTCGTCAGCGTGTAGCGAGCTACAGGGAGATGCAGAGACTTATAAAGAGCGGTGAGGCTCCACATATTGCAGCCGAGATGCAGAAACAGTACAGATATTGGGGTGACGAGACCTGCGCAACAGACAGTCTATGCGCAATGAAGTGTCCTGTAAAGGTAGATACCGGAAAACTCATAAAGAGCATCCGTCACGCATCACATTCTCAAAAGGGTGAAGAGAATGCCATAAAGCTTGCCGCCAATATGGACCGTATCACTTCAGGAATGAGAATGGGTCTCAATATCGTTTACGGAATGAGAATGGCTTTAGGCAAAAGGACATTCGGAGCCATTGCAAGAGGTATGAGGGGAATAAGTGGCGGTTTACTCCCACTTTGGAATGAACATTTTCCTAAAGGGGCACACAAGTTAAATGTTGATGAAATGGCACTTCAAGCCATTGTTGGAGATGCAACCAATACCAAAGAGAAGGTTGTCTACTTTCCATCCTGCATTACAAGGACAATGGGTCTTTCAAGAAGCTATTGCAAGGAGCTTGAGATTACCAAATTGACTGTCAAACTATTGGAGAAGGCCGGTTATGAGGTAATCTGGCCGGAAAATCTCAATAAATTGTGCTGCGGAATGGCCTTTTCGAGCAAGGGCTATACTGAGGCAGGCAAGATGGCTTCTGACGAACTGGAAGCGGCACTCCAAAAAGCTTCCGAAAATGGCAAATATCCTGTATTGTGCGATATGTCGCCTTGCCTCTATACAATGAAGACAAATATGAATGAATCGGTACTTAAATTGTATGATCCTGCCGAATTTATAACCAAATTCCTTGTTGATAGACTCAAGATTACGCCTACAGAGGAGAAGATTGCCGTATTTGCAGTCTGCTCAACAAAAAAAATGGGTGTAGACAATATGCTCTACGATATTGCAAAACTATGTTCTAAAGATGTGGTTGTAATTGAGAGCAACTGCTGTGGATTTGCAGGAGACCGCGGATTTACCTTCCCGGAACTGAACAGCCACGGATTGAGGGCACTCAAGGAGCAGACCTCCGGCATTGCCGACAAATCCGGCAAAGCCTGTGTTGAAGGATATGCAAGCAGCCGCACCTGCGAGATTGGATTGTCACGACATAGCGGTATAACATTCAAATCAATATTGTATCTGCTGGATAGGGTAAGTTCTCCATTGAAATAGAGGGATTTTGAAATCATACCCAATCAATATAAAAAATGTTCCAATCTCTACCATTAGAGATTTGGAACATTTTTATAATTATCCAATCCTTTAAAAGAATCAGATAATCACATACATTTGCAATGTAAATCAGATCGGTTATGGATAATTTTATAAATATAATTGAGGAAGATGTTTTTATATTCTCAGATATAAATGCTCTAAAGCAGCTGTTTGGGGATAACACCATTGACAGGCCATACTATATAATATATTGTATTGAGGGAACTCTTGAGATAGAGATGAACTCCAAAGTATATAGTTTAAAACCAAACAACATACTGCTATGCACTCCTTTTGACAAACTGATCAATCTGGTAAGATCCGATGAGTGCCATAGAGTTCAGATTGTCTGTCTGAGCGAGAGAATAATGATTGAGAATTTCAACCTGCATAATGACCTTTGGGAAAAATCTTTTGCAGTTTATGAAAATCCGCTGATTGAGGTGAGCAAGAAGACTTTGGAACTCTACGAATGTTACGGCAAACTCATTATGATGAGGTCCTCACTGCCCGAAAGGCAGTATAGGAAGGAGGTGATAACTACCATATTGAGTGCGCTGATATATGAGTTCTTCTATGAAATACACATCCATTCAAAACGCAAGAATCCTAATGAAGTGCGTGTTCGGGTATTCAAACAGGGAGATATCCTCTTCCGACGCTTTATAACCCTGCTCTCTAAAACAAGCATTAAGTCGAGAATGGTTGGATGGTACGCAAATGAACTGTGCGTTACACCAAAATATCTCTCTACAACCTGCAAAAATATCAGTGGAAAGACAGCCAATGGCTGGATAAACCAATATGTGGTGAGGGATATAGAGCATCTTCTCAAACACTCCGACAAATCCATCAAGGAGATCTCAGAGTATATGAATTTTCCAAACCTCTCTTTCTTTGGAAAGTATGTTAAGGCCCATTTGGGATGCTCACCCAAAGAGTACAGGAACAGAATCAAAAACAGATAGAAAAGTAATCTAATATCCTGCTTCGGCAGGCCTCTTCCTGTTATACTATTTCAGCCTGGTTTTACGTGAGAGAACCCTTGCAACAGCCATCAGCAAAAAGAGAAAAAATAGGAATTGCGATATGCGCCCCGCAATGTCGCCATATTTTACAAATATTGTAATCTCATCATTAAGATTCAACCGTCCCGCAAGAGACTCCGCTTTCCACCACTCAGTAGAGGAGATTATCTCTCCCCGCTGGTTTATAAGAGCAGAGATGCCGGTATTCGCACTTCTGGCAATGCTTCTTCTGGTCTCTATTGCCCTGAGGGAGGCATACGAGAGGTGTTGTCTATATCCCGGTGTATCTCCCCACCAGCCATCATTGGTTATAATGCTCATAACCTGGGCACCTTTCAGTATATATTCCCTGTAGAAGTTTCCGTAGACAGATTCATAACAGATTGCCGTTCCAATCCTGACCGAGTCGGGTGTAGTAAAGACCTCCCTCTCCTTTTGTGGCGCATAGCTCCCCATTGCACCACCTAAATCTATTGAGAATCGGCTCATAAAGTTCAAGAGTTTCTTATATGGTGTACTTTCTACAAGTACCACAAGTTTTGATTTGTGGTAAAATTCACACTCCCCGTTACTGCCAATAAATATTGCACTGTTGGAGCGGTCGAACCAACATCCCGCACTACGGTTGAATCTGGCTGTCGGAGTGGGAGCTTCTGTAAGTGATGCTCCACCTGCTCTGCCAAATCGTGAGGTGAAAGGGTAGTAATTCTCTGTAACAGCACCTACAATCATATTGAGTGAGTAATCTCCCCCATTCTGCTGTGCTTGCAAATTGTACCTCTCCACAAACCTGAAAATCTCATCAAATCCCCTGTTCTGTAACGGATTGGACTCACTGACAAGCGGATAAGATGAGAGAAATGTCTCCGGCGCAACTATAAAGAGCGACTCCTTACTCTCCTTATTCTCTATAGTCCCTTTACATTCTTTACTCTCTTTACTCTCTTTACCCTCTATATTTGGTAGATCTCTATTGCGCTCTCCAATCTCTTTGGCTCCATAAATCTGTTCCGACAAATTCTGCAGAGTATCTGTCTGCACCGGATAATCCGACAACGCCTCCGAAGCCAGAGTGAGCAGCACCCTGTTCTGCTGAGACTGGTTGAGTCTTGAAAACTTGTCGCGATAAGGGTCAATATTGGGCTGGAGAACTATAAATTCACGGCTTCCTGCTCCACTCCAGGCAGGCTCACAAGGCCTCTCTTCATAGCTGTAAAAGATAATGTGTGAGAGGATTACCGGCAGTGCAAAGAGTGGTAGAAGAAGAGCTGCAGTAGCGGTAATGCGCTCCCTTTGCGATATAAGCTGGAGTGTTCTGAAAAGAAGTACATTTATCAGCAGTATCCAAAGCGATCCTCCTACAGTTCCAGTATATTCATACCATTGGATACTCTTTATTGAGGTGGCAAAGCTGTTTCCGAGCACAAGCCAGGGCCAGGAGACCTCCCAGTTGAAATAGGCTTGTTCCCAAGCCACCCAGGCAAACACCAGAAAGAGATATGGAAGGAATCCGTCGGCGACTCTCTTCATAAAACGGAAAAGCCTGAATATGACAGCCATCTGAAGTGCATTGAGTACAACAGCAGCAATCATCCCTGGAAGTGTTGCATTATAGATCCAGTAGGTTGTGATGAAGTTCCATAGCAGGAATGCTGTATAGTAGTGAAGAGAGAAGAACCGTTTTGATGTGGTATATGCAATATGTTCTGCAGCCAGTAGCGGTACAAAACCTACAAGCGATATCATCCCCATTCCAGGAACAAGAAATGGAATTGAGAGCAATAGAGCTGAGGTAATGACCAAAATCCACAGGATTATATTCCTTCTGAAGTTTGAACTTTTGGCCTTTGGAGTTGTAGAATATCTGCCCTCCTTCATACCACTCTCCGTTCCACCCATTTTCTTGCCGGTTTTAGTGCCCTTATCTTTTACGCTCTTATTTTTTGACATGACCTTTTAGAATTGACTATTTTTATTACTTTTGTCAATTATATCTTTGCAAAGATAAGAATTTTGTAAAAATTATGCTTGTAACTTTACTTAAAGGCTTTCTGGTTGGACTCGGTGCCTCTATTCCATTGGGACCGCTGGGTGTCTTATGCGTACAGAAGACATTGAGTAAAGGGAGAAATTCCGGCCTGTTTACCGGACTCGGAGCATCTGTCTCAGATACATTCTATGCAGGTCTTGCCCTATTGGGACTTGCCTTTGTTGAGAATCTGATAAATGAAAACAGGGCCATTGTGATGCTTATAGGGGGCATAATCATAATTTTGATTGGATTGAAGGTCTACTCCACAAACCCTATCAAGCAGATCCGGCAAAAGAGCAGCCACAAACGCCATCTTGAGGATTTCTTTGAGGCTCTCGTTATGACAATAACCAATCCTGGGGCAATCTTCCTCATTTTGGGTCTCTTTGCAGCAGTGGGGATCAATTCCGATGAGAATGTGGGCAACACATCTATCATAACAACATTGAGCGGAGTATTTTTAGGAACTGCCACCTGGTGGTTCACACTCACAACAACAATCAATGTCTTCAGAAAGAGATTCCGTCTCAAGCAGCTCATTATGATAAACAGGATAGCAGGAATCATCATCGTTGCTCTCGGAGTAATATCTGCATTCGACGGAATATTCAAGCTCATCTCTACCATTGTAAAGAGAGGATAACTATCTGGCCCCCCCTCTTCCCAAAAGATTGGCAAATCTGCTAAACAACATAAACAAAAATTGACTATCTTTGTACTGTTACATACGGGGATGTTTTGGTTTTGACATCAAATTAACTGGAAAGTAAGCATGTCGAGAGTCGGAGGTATGGCTCGTTAATCCCAGCCTCCAAGCCTATAGATGGCAATAACAACTATGCACTCGCTGCCTAATTAAGCAAAGCTTAATGGCTTAATCGCACCGGCCAAGGCTGCCGGAGCGACGGGTATCCCGCCGGTTCTTTAAGCCGACTATGAACCGTGCATATGGGGTATCATCCAAGTCGGATGCTGGTGCGGAGTTCTCTAAAGCACCCTAAGATATAGAGAATAAGATTCAGGTAGCCCGTCTGCCGGCAGCCTGTTTCCGAAAATCAAAGGCAGAATAAACATGTAGAAAGCTTTATGGTGGTTTGCTTGGACGGCGGTTCGAGTCCGCCCATCTCCACGATGACTCTATAAGATACTGAATAACAACATTTTACAAAGTGTAAAACCTTAAACTGGGACAGTATCGGGACAGATAATAATGCTTAAGGCTCCTGCTTGCAGAGAAGCCTTAAAAAAAAATGTCTACACGTAAAAAAAATGCCTCTTTGATACAATATAAGGAGGCAGTCCTATCTGAAGGAAAAGAGTGGTTTGTTTATTACTATGCAATGGACCCGGCCTCAAAAGACCTCAAGCGAAAAAAAATCAAGTTGAACCATATAAAAGGTATCAAGGAACGTAGAGCTGCTGCTAATAGAATTATCAAAACTGTAAATAAAAAGCTATCTGCAGGGTGGAGTCCATTTGTTGAGAAAGGAGCAGAAAAATGCTATACATTTGTTTTTGATGCTTTGGATAAGTGGCTACGATATCGGGAAAAAGAAGCAGAAGTTCACAGTATGCGATCTTATAAAAGCTTTGTAAAAAAGTTGAAGGAACAATTGCTCAAGCACGACAAAGGCCCAACAATGCAAATGATAGAATTTACTCCTGGTATAGCTTCTATGATTATGGAAGATTTAAGGGAAATCCCAGACATATCATTGAGAACCTGGAATAACTATTTAAGCATGTATGGTACAATCTTTAACTGGATGATTGAGCACAACTACACTGCCCACAACCCATTCGCCCATATAAAGAAGGTCCCTCGCAAAAAGCTCAAAAAAACCAGGAGGCCTCTCACTGCAGAAGAGTGCCTGGATCTGCAAAGGTTCCTTATTGAGAATGGGCATCTGAACTACTTGGCCATGTGTTATCTCTGCTACTACTGCTGCATTAGGCCAAATGAAATCTCCTTGTTAAAGGTTAAAGATATCTCCATTAAAGACCAATGTGTATATATATCAGAGGAGATTGCCAAAAATGACAATAGTAGTATTAGAATTATCCCGGATGCCGCAATGTGGGTATTCCATCTGCTTAAAC
Organism: Candidatus Egerieisoma sp.; assembly: GCA_045594125.1. Lineage (GTDB taxonomy): Bacteria > Bacteroidota > Bacteroidia > Bacteroidales > UBA932 > Egerieousia. The sequence goes on along the minus strand of JAZNXX010000005.1, from coordinate 13,516 downwards.
TGAATACCAATAAAAATTACTACCTATTTGGATTTGACTCCAAAAAAACATTTGCCCCTGGCCCAACAAGAGCTGAAGGGAGGGAGATTGCCAGGTTCTGGAATGATGTAATAAGAAAAGAACTCTCCTGGCCACTGGAATTGCAATTCTATTCTCTTAAGGACACCGGAATCACACAGTTGCTTGAGGATGGCGTTGCCCCCAATTATGTTCAGGGGCAAGCAGACCACTCCTCTTTGGCTATAACCAGCATATATGCCAGCAAAGTAAACAGGGAAGCTAAAAACCAACTGCGAAAACTGCCTAAAGCATTTTAGACATTAAGCTGGAATCTTGCTGCAGTATCTCCAGACAATACAGATATCGTACTACTAATATTATTTTCATAGATATGGACATTACCTAAAAATAACGTGATAGACTTGAGTGGAATATCAATCTGCCGGGACATCAGATACAGATGGTATATATCAGATGGCAAGCCCAAAGATGCATCAGAACTGCGCTGATAAGCCGAAATAACAAGTTCACCATCCTCAATCTGAAATTGCACCAGGCTTAAGCAAGGTGCCTGGTTGCTTTCCGCATTGGTTTCCCCAAGGAAAAGAACATAATTCTTGCTTGGCCTTCTTTCTCTGTTGATTTTAGCGAGAAGTGCAGGGAGTTTCTCAAAGTAAGTAGGATAACTGTTAACAAGGATAGAGCCACAGTAATCCCACCAGTTGATACCAATATCCCGATATTTCTCCACATTCCTTTCCCCTGACATAAAGAGCTCCAGCTCCCCCTTGAGTTTCTTTCGTGCCAAAGGGTGTGTTTCAAAAATCTCCAACAGATCAATGGGTGTAAGTGACAGTTGCTGGTTTAGTAGGTACTTGATGTTGCCTTTTTTGTTGGATTGCATCTTCCCTGAAGACACAATCTTACTCAAAATTGAGTAGTACTTATTGCTTCTCATAATATATAATGAATTTTGATTACCTTTGCCTCACTCTCACTACACAATACAGAATAGACCAAGCGAGTTGCGGCTTCAGCCTCCAACCGTGCTTGGTCTATTCTGGCATTTAATGTAGTAGGTGAGAGTACTACTTTAATTTTAGGTTGGGGGCATTTCGCCCCCCATTAGGAAGTTAACTTCCCTATCATCCCCTAAACCTATATATCACATACACAATCAGCAAAATCAACACAATTCCAAATATCAGCCCTATGATTCCCTTTACTTGCCTGAATCCTTTAACTGTTGCCGGCTCATCATATTCTTCCTGAGTTCCGGCAATGGTGTTATCAGCACTTTTATCCTTGTGAATTTCCATCAGATCCTGATGCTCATTCTTCTGTATTTCAGATGAGGTTTCCTCGGATATATCTCTGTCAACCTCCACCACATAATCAACCAGTTGTTTGCCGGTACTGTCGGGAGGAGTATATTTGGTAATACGCACCTTGGAGTTATCATCCAGCTTCCTTACCTTGTTGTAAATATCCTTGATTACAACTTGTTTATTAAGGGAGTCCAACTTGTCGTAGGCAATATCCAATTGCAGTTTCTGCTCTCTCAATTTTAAAGCTGGAGAGCAGCTGCTACCTATAGTGAGGAGCAACAATACTATAAATAAAAGGCTTCTTTGCATTTTCTGTAAAAATATTCTCTGTCTGACAGCCCATTATAGCCGCCATTTATTTTTTTAGTGATAAGATGGAACTGGCCATTATCAGCAAGGGTATTGAGTCCTCGTCTGTGCCAGAACCAACAGGCAGACAGGACTGCATATTCTGGATCTGACAGGAGTGTTGGATTAGCAAGAAAATCAATGCCGGTATCCTTGGAAAGCTCGCAGTAGTTGTATCTGCCTGTCAATTGGATAAGTCCACGCCCCTTATAGCGGCGGCCATCTCCCGGTTCTGTATTACCAAGATCCAAACGTCCCTCATAGGCAGCTCCTGATGCAATCTCCTCAGTATAGTGGAATCGGCCACTTTCATGGGCAACTTGAGCCAGGAATGCAGCCAGTCTTTCTGAGGTATTGATTTTATATTCCCGACAATATTTTTTTAGATGAGGCACAAAAGGGGATACATCTTCCTCTTTAATGGAGAATATGCCCGCAAGCAATGATGGTGTCATTTCATTTCTCATCCGGACTGCTCTGTTTTTCGTTCATAACATCTGACAATAAATCTCCCATCTTCTCTGATTGGGCAGCCTTACCTCTAATGAATTTGACCAATTTAGTGAAAAATGGGTGTTCTGTAATTATGAACATATTCTCCAGGACGCTGATCACTTCAACCAGGAATATGAAACCGGCTACAAGCTTATATGTACATATCCAATCATGGATACCAACCTGATGTTCAAACTCCCAAAACAGGTAAAGAAGCCCAAAATAACACAGGGCCTTGGATAGGCTACGTCTTAGCCGCTTGCTTGAGCGGGGGATATGCTGCTTTGCTGATGCGGCAATGCCTGTAATGAAATCTGTGGCTAACAGTATGAAGAGAAGCCAAAATACCCCTTGTAAGGGAGCCATATAAGTTAAGGTGGCGGCAATCCACCCATTTACAGTAGTTGCCACCGATAGCAGTGTTTTTCCAACTTTTACAAAATTATCCATCGCATATACTCTTTTATTAACCTTCGTAATAATAATCTGCTGTTCCGGCTCCCATATACTCACCAGCTGCATAGCTCTCCTGTTGGCCGTGATATAATGACAGGGTAACTGTCCACGGAGCGGTCAGAGACTTATATGCTGTATATGGGATAGAGAACTCTCCTAATGATACCTCGCTGGTAGCAGGTACCTGCACACCCAGAGCAGTGTTCTGTAATAGTGCAGGATCTTCCGTTGTAGAACTCCAACTGTTGCCCTCATCATCCACTACATCTATTCTGTATCTCAGCCATTGTACTTGCTTGATGGTATCTGTACCATTGCGGGCAATAAGGCTGAATGTTACATTTCTGTCATCAGCTTCCATTGAGTTGATGTCAAATGACAGGATATTATCTGATGTGCCGCCTGTAATACCAGTGGATATGATTGTAACCTCAGATGTGGGTAATGGCCATATACTTATTCCACTTCCGCTTATGTAGTTATCCTCCGACTGCAAGATGTTTTGCCCCACATCACTTGTGGCAATGGCGTAGCAGAGGTATTCCCCCGCCTCGCGGAATATCTGCCTTACTTCAGCTGCGGTAAAAATCACCTTAGCAAAGCCAGTCTCTTCCTCGGTTACAGACTTAAAGTACAAAGGTCCGCTTTCGGCCTTGGTTACTATCACACCCAGATGGGCACTATTGGTCACTAAAGTATTAAAATCATCAAGCCAGTAGACTCCCTTTGCCAAGTCTACTTGTACAGAGGGTGTATCATTGTACACTTTTCCCGGGGCAGTGATGCTTGATAAAAGAGGCAGTCTTGTGTTGTGATCGTACCTGTCAAAATCAAGTTCTCTTGCGTGAGTTACAGGCTTGATATAATACCAACCCTTACCCATGTCTACACACCCATTGGTAGCATCTAATGGCTCTTCCCATCCTTCTGGGATTACTCCATTTCTGACATAATTGGCAAATACAGTCAAGTTTACAGGGTTAACAGGTATTCTATATCCCCAGTCGACCTCCTTAAATTGTTCATCTGTCATCTCCGACAGCACATTTGTGTTTTCCACCGGCTTGTATTTTGATTTAGGATTGACCTTCCTATGGATTGCCAGCACTCCTAATCTTTTACTCGCTACGCCTAAACACTTTGATATCTGCTTGATAGTGATAGGCTTGTATAATCTTCCGTTACTATATGTCATATACCTCCCAATTTGTTATGTGTACATCAAACTTTATAGGTATCCTCCGAGTAGTGTCTTTCGGATGCTTTGTCATCGGAATATATGTTGTATCCTTGCTCTCCATCTGAGGCATCTCGTACAAGATGTCAGACTTTGAGCAGGATACTAATAATATTGCTGATATGAGTAGTAGTTTTTTCATTATTCTGTTGCGGTTTCTTCCTCAATTAACTCTTCGGTTTCCTCATAAGTATATGGTGCGCCCTCTATATCAATAGCTTCGTCATACACCTCCTCAGTACCCACCTTCCTTATTTTTAGATTGGCGTCAGAGTAAGTTCTATATAGGGTTACCCCATCTTCTCTTGTGCTGTAATATTCTCTTTGTATCATAAGTGTTATTGATTTAAAACAGCATCATAATCAGATGCTTTGATTATTTTTGATGAAAAACTTGCCCAGTTTGTGGCAGCTATCCAAGTATCGTACAAATCATCTGAGACAATGATTTGAAGGTCCGTGTTATTACTTATTGCATTAATGCTACTTAATGTGGGAACAGCGGTACAATATCTTAAATCTATTTTTCTAAGGCGTGGACAGCTCGTAAAAGCATAGGTGCTAATTGTGGTAATTGAACCTAACATCTTGATTGTTGCAAGAGACAAGCAATAGGCAAACATATATGTATTTATAGTAGTTACCCCTGCTGGTATAACTATATTTCTTAAAGAGAAGCAATATTGGAACGCGTAACCGCCTATAGAAGTTACCCCTGCTGGTATAACTACGCATTCCAATATGTAGCAATACTCAAACGCGTAACTGCCTATAGAAGTTACCCCTGCTGGTATAGCTACATTTCTTAAAGAGTAGCAATACTCAAACGCGTAACTGCCTATAGAAGGTATACTTGCTGGCAGGACTATACTTTCTAAATTTGTGCTGTATGAAAATGCTTTTGTTCCTACAGAGTTTTGAACATTAGATGGTATTGTTATATCCTTTAATTCCCTTATACCAAAGCTCATCGCCTCGGCCAACCCTATTACTCTCTTCCCTATCTCTATCTTATTGAGATACCCTGAATAACGTTGGATTGTGGTACTTGTAGTATATCTATATCCAATTACAGGATATGAGGGATTACTTGATGTGTTATAAGTACCATATCCTAAACCAAATGTTACCTCATCAGTAGGAGTGATAGTTATAATGTAATCACCAATATGCGGATAGGTATGTGCCCAAGAATTATCGCCTACTTTGGAATTTGTCTCAGTATCTGAACCATCACCCCAGTCTATGGTCACACTATTCAATATGTTTACATCAAGATTCAACTTAACAGCCTCTTCTGTATCCAGAACTCTTATGTATAATCTTGTCTTTCCGTCATTAGTAATATAGGTAGCTCCTATAGTGACATACGGCACTTGCGCAGCAAGAGTTTTTGCATCCTCCAATGTATAATTCCAACCTTGACAAGTCAGCCCTGTCTTTGCAGGGAGAGGCGGCATTTCAGTTAAAGCCAAGAACTCTTCCGTAGTATATGAAAATAGTGTTGTACCGTCACAGTCTATAAAGGTTACATCTGATATGGATACAATATCTTTACCCGTCTGAACTATAGACCTTATCCTTTCGGCATAATTCCTAAAGGTATCTTCTTCTGGTACATCAACCCCTTTCTCTCGTATCGCCTGCCGTATAGCAGCCTTAGTATCCAATAAGTATGTGAGTTTATCTGATATACTTCCCATATAGTTTAAATTGTTTCTCCGTTAATATTATCAAGTGCTGGTGCGATTGAGCCGTTTATCTCATCCAAGATGCCATCCAAGCCATTGACATCGTTGTAGATGTCATAAGCCAATTTTGCAGATATGCCATAGTCATCCATTTCGCCATCTACATAATTAGCCCAATCTTTCAGCAACAACCCTCCACCAATACCTTCTACCACTTTGTTTACATATTTCTTTGTATTGGCATCATAAACAAGTGCTTGCCCATCTACCAATGGCTCAGTTATATTGACATCCTTTAACTCATTGAGTTGGGTAGCTCCAACGGGTAAATCCAAATTGTCAAAAACTGCCTTACCAGTGGTTGTGTCAATGGATATGCTGCTATTGCCTATATCTATCCTCTCAACCTCTAATGCATCAGCTTTAATATCGGTAGTATCAATACCCTCTCGCACCTCAAGGTGCTTGTAAATAATAGTGTCGTTTGGGATGATATGAGGCTCATCACCCATAGTACCATTGATTGTCGCCAACACCTCATCCACGTCATCTATCAGTTCGTGGTCTTCAACACCCAACCCCGCACCAAGAGCATAACCTGCCATTGTCTCGGCATCGTAATCATCCCAGTTGGTAAGTAACGGGGTAGACCCACCACTGCCTCCAGAGCCTCCGCCTTGTATAGTTATGTTGCCAGCACCTAAGATGCTTTGACTGTTAATTGTCTTAATATTAACGCCCGATTCCAGCGCTTTCTGAAAATAAGTAGGCAAGAATCCGCCCAACTTGAGAGCATTGTTTGCGAAGCCAAACTCGTTGAAATACTTCTCAGGATGCTCGTAGAACCGAAATACTGATGTGCCATTGTGGCCAAATAGCGACCTATCCAACAGGTTGGCAGCAACTTCCTTCTGCTTTAAAGTAGATGGTACTGCCGCAGCATCTGTTGAATTACTCTTTATCAATATTTCTTGTTCCAATGCCATTAGAAGGTCCCTCCGTCAATCTTATCAATAACTACCGCTAATTGTACACCACCGCCACTCTTAGCAGTTACTTGTGCTGCGTACTCATTAGTTCCAAGTGTAGATTTAGGCACTATCACATCAGTGAATTTCTTTGCCGTTGCTCCCGACAAGTGGCCCATAGTATCCCTTGTAACACTTGCGATAAACTCGCTACTGCCAACAGTACCCAATCCAAGCTCGGTTGCTGTCTTATGGCTTATGGTTCTATCTGCGCTCAAATCTCCGCCACCTTTCAAGCCATCTCCGGCAGATACCTTACGGGACGCAAGGGTGTTAATCAATGACAGCGCATTAGCCACATCCCCTGTCTTAAGGGCATTAACAGCACCATCAATGTAAGTCTTGATGCTATCCTCCGTAACCGTACCGTTGTTGTAGAATGTCTTGGCAATCTTCTTGAGGTTCTCAATGGCAAGGTTAATAGCCGATACATCGTCTGGGTGGCTCTGTATCCAAGCTGCTATCTCTTGCAAGGTATCCAAAGAATCAGATGCTCCCTCTGGTATCAACTGCTTGGCAAGCTCATCAGCAGCCACCTCTCGCATTGATTTGTTGGTATCACCGCCTTGTATGGTTGCAATAGCAGCACTCAACCCGCTTGTGTCTTGCCCTACATCTTGCTTAACCTCATCAATCAGCTCTTGCACTTCAGTAGCAGTAAGGTACTGCGACATATCCGGCACTATCTCAGACTGCGGTATAGCTCTCCACTTGTTAATATTGGCATCGTAAGACAACACTGAGCCTTGCGCTGCGCCATCAACACCATCTCCAGCAGAGTTGGCAAGCACATCCACCAACTGATACAATGCCGCCACAACTGTATCTTCCTCTTCCTCGCCATAACCACCTGCGGTTACTTGGCCTACCGAGTAAAAATCCTTCTTCGCCTTAATAGCATTATTCTCCACATCGTACTCAAACAATGAATCAAACAAGGCTTTAAAGGTGTTGTAGTCTTGGATATGGCCATTCAATGCATTGTACACCGCTATCATATCATCGTGCGATGCACACGCTTGGTACTGACCAACACCATCAGCAGTACCAACAGCAAACACTACTCCTATGGTGGCGTCTCCGTGGGTAGTGGCTCTATGTGTATAAAAAGCAATTATCGGCTGCCCCTTTCTATGGGTAGCAGCATCTAAAGCAGCCCACGCAGCTGCTTCGTTAGCGTAAACCGCTCCCGACCTACGCAGCAAAATGTCCTGATCCATCGTGCTCATCAATATAATCCTCCATCAATTAATTTTATTGTCAATTTTTCATCAGCCGTAATACCAAATACATGATCATCTATATTGATTGATAACACCCCTTTGTTAATAATCAACCCAGTACCAACATTGGGCATAGGAAGAAAATCACTATTGATAACTGTTGTCTGCTCTCCAAAAATATTTAACCCCTTTTCAATGATACCCTCTGAGTGCAGAGCTTCAACAACATCTTCGGATTCAACACCATCATTACTGATGATGTTGTTTTTCAGCCATTCCAATATCTCCCCAACTGATATTTTTTTCCAGTTATCATCATCTTTGGATTGCACAGGCAACAATGTGGCCTCATCCAGTCGGGCAAGGGGGAAGCTGTCAACTCTTGGGGCTAAAAAAAAAATCTGCTCAGGGGTCTTAATTTCCAGAGGCTTGACCAATGCGTCACTCCTGGAGATATTCAATAACCCCTTGTCAGCAGATAATTTATAGGTAAATGAAAATGATTTAAGATGCTCCTCAGAAGATGCAGCAACATCTATCTCCTTTAGCACAATATTGGAGATCCCATCCTCGTCTGCAATATAACACTTCCCGTTGCTCCAAAAGTCCTTAAGCCACAGGAATTCTCGGGCTGTCTTGTACCCCGAATTTTGAGTGTACAATCTATCAATGTCGGCCTCAATATTTTGTAAATTCTCATCATACTGGGCAATATTAAAATTAGCAGATGGTGTGCAGCTGTTTTCCCCTGTAAAAACAGCACAATCCAATCCGCCCAAGGAATTTTCAAACAGGAAAAATTTGTCAGCCGGCAAATCCTCCGTAAAAATATACCTCTGGGTATATGATAGAGATTGTCCATTCTGATCCTGGACAAATACATCTATGTACCCAAGTTTATCTCCATCATACAGCTCCCATAGATATGCAAACTGCGTCTTAATTGTGCAGCAATTGGCAGGTGCAATTACTGCTATCTCCTTGTCAAAAGCTGTATTGTCCTGCAAATAGTATCTGGCAATAACGGACACATCAGAAGAAGTAGGATTATAATATGTCAGCCATTGAGGTTGAGAGAATCTCACTTCCATAATCTGAGGTTGCCAGGTTAACCAGTTGCCTTGTAAAAATGCAGCTGCTGTTCCGGCCATTGAAGCTATACCACTCTTGATTGCGGAGAAATTGATCTGAATATCCCCAATAATGGCAGTAAAATTCCCTACGAGATTACTCTGGAGATAATATGATGCCTCATTGTTGAGAGTATAGGACAAACTGTTATGCACCATATTCTGTGCAGATATGGTAATATGTTGTTTGGCATCCGGCTGATAAACATTGTCAATTAACGGCACATCATCTTTCAGCAGCCTGAATCGTATACTCTCAGAACACGATATATTAAAATCCTTAATATTCCCCGACAAAGACAAGGCATCCGGTTGTGATAATAACTCCATAACTCTCAATCAATCATTACTCAAAAATACCCCCACAACCACAAAGCGCAAAGGACACTATTTGGGCACTGATTCATACCACACCTTAAGCTCTATGTAATGCACTTCCTTAATTACATCAACAGATGTGATACGATTTACATACACGACAATAGCCTCTTCCGAATGATGTGTAGTTTGTCCAAGTTCCGTAGGAGGGGGTAAGGTTACCGCCCAGTTAAACTGTTCCTCTTCGTAATCCCAACTTATTACCTCATATTGAGATGAGTTCCACTTGCTTAATGCATCTTCAATGTTGGTTTTCTTTTCCCATTTATACTGCTGCTCTTTAATCTGAGGTTCTTCATCCTCAATAGGATTCAACAGTTGTGGTATAACGGTATATTTAGACAACCCACACTTGAGTGTATTCCCGATATCATAAGAGATAGCATTCATCAGCAGCTGCTGGCCACGATAAAATTTAAGAACATCAAGACGTAAGGAGACCATATCTTGAGTAGCCAAGTCAAATTTTCCGGATATCTCCGGGGCACAGTTTTGCAGGAGGGCATTGTACCGCTTCCAGAAGTGCGGATACATATCGGCATAATTCAGTCCCCAATCATTCCATTCATCGCCCAGGTTATTCCATCTCTGATTGGTGGCAAGATAATATCCGGCAGTAATCTCCGTACAGCTGACAGCAATACCTGGAACAAATGCCAAAATGATATCCTGCTCATATTCCTTATCTGATTCTCCCTGCACACTGGTGTTTGGATGCCTCTTGTTCCCAATATATGGTGCCACTATTGGCCGGTCTCTGTAGCCAGAATCTTTTATATATGATATCATCCCAAAACTGGCATCTATAGCTTTATATTCTACAGGTTCCTTGGTCTTTAGACAGTAATTAAAATTATTGGTGCCCAAATGCTTGTAGTAATACTTCTGAGATTCGGCATTATACTCTGCTTTATAGTATCGGCCCAAAGCCCTGCGCAGACACGAGCCCAAACCATCTTCCTTAAAACTTACCTCGGAAACACTACCACATATAGGATATTTTTTTACAAACTCGTGAAAAGTCTCCTCTGCAGGGGAAGAATCGTCAAGATCATTCCTGCTCTCAAGAGAAATCTGTTTTGGATCTGGATAAGTAATGGAGAGATGGCCATCAAGGACCTTACTCAGATCTATGTCCGGTGTACTGGTAAGGATATCTTCATAAAAGACTATATCCGCAACTTTCTGTTCGGGGTAAATGAAGATCTGGACATGGAAGCGGGCATTCAGGAAGTCCAGGAACTCGGAGAGTGTACAAGTTGGTACTATATCTGACAATCGTATTGTACCTCTGCAGATGGCATCAGCAGCATTATGCAGCATAATGATTTTGCTCAAGGAATAGTCTGTTACAAATTTATTATCCCTGACAGCATATCCCAGTTGCTGCATAAGTACCTGGATAAACTTCCCCAGATAAAAGAATGGGGCAATACCATATCCGCCAGGCACTCTTACTGACTCCCCATTCTCCACAATGGTACGGCTCTGATATACCAATGGCCATACCGCATTCCCGGAGGTAACATCAACATCATTGAGGAAACTGTAGGATGTAACTCCGTCATTCTCCTCCTTGTTCACAGCAACAGTGGCAATGGTAAACCAGTCATCCTTCTCACCTGCAGCACAAGCTTGCAAGTGGGTAACCCATTTATCTATAGAGGTAATATCAGACCTTATTACCCCATCAAATATTTCTGTAAGTTTTTTGTCTTTGTAAGAGGTATATATGTCGCTCTCATCAAGGGCAAGGGAAGCGGTTATACCTTCATCTTGAGTGACCGTATCCACCACCAGAATGCCATCTTTATGAATGATACCGGCCTCCAACTTAGCCGGAATCTTTCGGAGGAATCCTTCGGTGTGGCCGAGACGTTCCGGGTGGCCGAGCTTCAGTAATGTGTCTTGGGAGACAGGTAAGGTTACAGGGATGGTGGCGGTGCCATTATCACCATAGAATGGGGATTCTTTCTCCACTGTGAAAGAAAACTTGTCGGGAAGAGCCAACTGTCCCTTGGATGTAATAAGTTTCATAGTCTTCTGGATGTTGCTTTTTTGAAACGATTGGAAACTTCTTCCGCTGCCTGGTGCTCAGACAGTAGGGTGTAGGCGTGAATTGGATTGTTCCGAAGATCTTTTAAAAGTGCGTACAACTCCTTGAACAGTGCCGGTTCTGCGGATGGGCTGCCTTGAACATATCCCCCATCTGCATAACCGGGGAGTGTGCTACGGTTACCAATACGGCTGACTCTCATAGTCTCAATGGTGTGCACCATATTCCTTACCAATGGTGTGCGCAGAAGAGGCTGTGGTACCACGTACTCCCCACAATGTACGATACCTGCAGGCTCCAGACGGCCACCATCACCAGTGTAACCACCCTCCGCAAAACCGCTGGTAAGAACCCGCTGCTGGGAGGTGCCGGAAGAAGATGATGAGCCTGATCCAACACTTTGGTTCTTTACAGCATTGCGCTGAGCTACGGCCACAGCAATCTGTGCGGCAGTGGTAGCTCCAACAAGAACAGAGGCTGGAATGGCTGCCACCAGAGGAAGATCTGCGTATTGTCTGGCAATTGCTATTGCACCATTAGAGATAGCCTGGGCAATCTGAATACCCATATTGGCATCGGCATACTTCTTCTGCAGATCCAGTTTTTTCTTCTCATACTTCTTCTCAATGGCCTCGCGTTTTTCGGCATCATCTCCAGCTGCTGCCAACTCCTCCTGCATCCTGGCTTCCAACAGACTCATCTGTGCATCCTGAAGGCCACTGAAAGCATCTACCACAGCATTAAAATGGCTCTGGTACTCCTGTACCTCACCTGCAAACTTGTTGGCCTTCTGTGCCCTTTCCTGCTGCTCATACTCCTTAATCATCTCCAGCCTCTTCTGCTCATACTGCTCCTCAGTAATGAGTTTCATATCCAGCATAGCCTGAAGGTCGGCAAGTTCTGTATTGAGTTCCCCCTCTGAACCCACACCAGGGAACATCTTCTTGGATTTGCCTGACAAGCGTTTGAACTCCTGCAGCTCTGTCTGGATCTGTTTTTGGACATCTGCATCCATCTGGGCAATAACCTTGGCCATCTCCGCCTCTTCAGCCTTCATTGTGGCAATCTGCTTGTCTGCAAGCTGCTTATATAATGCATCGGTGGATTTGCCATACAGGGCATTGATTTGAATTTTCTTGGATATATGTTCCAATTCTGCAGACTCAATTCTGGCAGCATACTCCTTATGGTCAATCTCCATATTGTCATAGGCCAGTTTTGCCTCCTGAATCTGTCTTGAGTATGCATCTTGTGCCGCAAGAACCTCCTTGTCATAAGACTCCTTCTTCTCCTTCTCCGTCTTTGTGGCCAGGTCCTTTTCTGCCTGTGCAGTCTCAGTGCCAATCTGCTTTACAAGAGTGTTCCTCTGCCTCAAGGCCCTCCTCTGCATTCTGGAGACCTCTCCATCCACCCCAAGCCATTTGTTGTATGAATTCACATACCCCAGTATAACCTCATCATTGGTAAGGTTGTACTTCTGTATGGCAGATGCTGCAGAAGCTAGGACCTGAGGGGTTTCCTTATACTTGTCATTGAGTTCCTGGATTGCAGCCTCTGTAGCTGCTATATCAGAACTGTAGTCTATATTGGAAAATGACCATCCTCTATCACCTCCGGCAGTACGGGTGGATTGTGATGCTTTTTTCTGATCCTCCAGCTGCTGCTGCAGCTCAAGCAATTTGGTGGCATCAGTAATGGTCTGGCGGTTGGCGTGATAATTGTCAATAAAGAATTCCTTCTCGGCATCTGACATCTTAGTGAAATGGGTGTACTGCTGATTATAGGCATCCATTTCTACCTGTGCAGTGGTCTTCCTTATCTTCCCAATTTCATCATACAATTCTATGATTTTATTGGCAGCTGCTATGCGCTGCTGATTGGAAAGATTGACATTGTCCATAAATTCCTGCTGCAGGGCAATCTCGTTTTGGATCTTGGTCTCCTGGATTGTCTGAGAGTTCTGCAATTCAAAAACCTCATCAAGCACACTTTGGAATTGCTTTCCTGCAGTATATGCATTAAGCATATTGGAAAACAAATGGCTCCAATCGCCAGTACTGAATGTTTGCAACATAGATTTATAGGACCACTGAATACCTGTAAAAGTATGTTGCACCATATCTCCCAAAACTTGAGTCTCCTCAGA
>JAZNXX010000004.1:0-12583 GCA_045594125.1 Candidatus Egerieisoma sp. | reverse complement strand
GCTACAGCCGCGATTTCTGTGCCCAACCACTTTGCGCCAACTGTGGATTGGAGTTTCAAGTATCTGTTTGCGACGGAGCAGGGCAAGCCTAATCTGATAGGATTCCTGAACCTGCTGCTGATGCCGGAATCACCGATTGTCTACCTTACATATATGAATTCCGAGTCAATTCCCATCTCCAAGGAGGAGAAGAGCTGTCTGATGAATTTCACGTTTGAAAGCAATCCAAAGCTGAGAAGAAACATCCAGCTCTACGACATTGACGAGAAGGAAATCTACACATCCGTAAACCGTGAGCAGGCAGCAGCGGCATTATCTACACTACTAACCTGATTGAAAATCTAAACGGTAAAATCCGCAAATACACCAAAACCAAGCTGTCATTCCCAACTGACGATGCTCTAAGAATATCCGTCTGGCTGGCTATATCCGAAATTGAAAAGAGATGGACTGTACCGGTCAGAAACTGGGGAATTGTTATGAATCAATTTATTGCTATATTTGAAAACAGAATCGGGTTATAGAACTCGACTATAACCCGACCCGATAAAATATCATCTACACAAAATTTTGGACACTGCCCGTTTTGCAGGCTCTTGTTGCTTTGTGTCTTTTTGAACCTCTGCGATTTTCTATTGTTTCACAGCATTTTCTTCAACAACTGATGTTTCACCATCAGATGATTTTGCATCTGATGGTTTTGCACCTGCTTCTGATGTTTCTGATACTTCTGCTGATGATGCTGAAGCTTCTGCCCCTGATACTCCTGATGATTCTGATGTTTCTGTATCAGAGTCTTCTCCATTTATAGCATTTTTCACCTTTGTAGCAATACTTTCCCCTGCTGGTTCGGTTTGTTTCTCCGGGTTTGTACTATCCTTAACGGGCGACTCAACTTCGCTTCCATTTCCGTCGACATTTGCACTTTCACCGCCGTTTGTGTTTGCATTTGCATCTACATTTCCGTTTACCCCTACTTTTCCTTTATCATTTTGATTCTTTGACCCGTCTTTGCCAGGAATGGTCATATCGGGCGATTTGGTTTTGACTTCGTCGGCCGTCTTTATACTCTTTATTACCTCTTTCAAACCTCCCCTATTATCAAGGTGACGGTATAGCAGGAATGCTCCTGTAACGATTATCACACCTATCGCTATCCATATTACCATATCAATATGTCGTCTAAGCATATCTACGGCTCCTGATGGTTCTGATGGCTTGGTCTTCTTTTCCCCGGCACCTTTCTTCTGGCCCGAATCACCACTTTTTACCTTGCCGGAATGAACAGTTTTTTTGGCTCCGTCTGTGCTCCTTTGTGGAGTTCCGCTTGGAGATGTCTGCCGATTTTTTGGTCCATCTGAGATGACTGCCTGCTCCTTTTCTGAATTATCAGTATTGCTTGCGCCACCTGCATTATTCTCCTTATCAGCATTATTTGCCAGGGTCGCTCTTTCTGCATCAGCAATCTTATCGGCATTACACCCTTGACCTGCATTATCAGCATTAACTGCATTATCAGCTTTCTCCGATTTTTCGGCTGAGCCTTCAGACTGTTGCTCACCAAATATGCAGTTTTGCTCATCTGGAGCAACATCTGTCACCTCTCCAATTCTGATTATAAAGGCTGTATGGTTATCTCTATTATCTGCAGTTGCACGAATAATCATCTCTACCTTCTCCTTTGCCTCACCCGCCTCTTCTGAGAAGATGAACTGGATATTGTTGTCCTCCATCTGCTCAAGAATTCCGTCAGAACAGAGCATAAAGTAGTCTCCTGGCCTAATATCTCCGATATGTTTGATATCGGCTCTAGGACGGCGCTCCAGATTCGGTTGCATTGCCCTTGTTATTACATTCTTCTGACGGGAATGTTTTGCCTCCTCAGGTGTGAGTTCTCCTATCTTGACAAGATCATTCACAAGTGAATGGTCGCTGGTCTGGAAGAGTATCTCTGTCTCCTGAGCACTTTTCCCGGGACGGATATGATATACCCTGCTGTCGCCTATATGGGCAATTGTAGCTCCATCGGCGTGGAACTTGAGGAATGTGAGGGTACAGCCCATTTTCTTAGTCTCTCCATTATCTTTTGTATCCAATGCATCATAAGCTGCAGAGAGAGCTGCCCTGAAATCATCATCACTGAATGGAGCCCCATCTTCCGGATTATGCTCTTTTATATAGTTGCCCATTGCTTCACAAACAGTACTGCTGGCAACATCTCCGGCTGAATGGCCACCCATTCCGTCACAAAGGATGAAGAGTCTGTCACTCTCTTTGCACTCACCAAAAGAGGGATATATAGAATCTTCCTGCCTCTGCCGTTGGCCAAGTTCCCAAATATTATATGGTTCTAACTTGAATTTCATAAATCTCGTGGTTATTGTTAAGTAAATTGGTTAACCTTCCGGTTAATATGTCGTATTGTCGCTGTCAGGAAGCTCAAACAGAAGGGTCTTGTCTGGAAGCTCCACCTTATCGCCATGTTTGAGGATTACACAATCTCCAAACTCAATTTTTGTTCCATTTACCGATGTTGTATTAACCTCCGCTTTGAAGAGTGATGCATAATGGACAAATCCCTTACCCTCTACCCTCTTTACCTCTATAACAAAATGTTCCCTGCTCATTCTCTTTTTACCACCGGTAGGAATCTGTATATCTGCTTTTGAGGCGCTGTTCTGAGCCTCAGGTTTACGGCCTATGATGTTTTTGCCCACCTTCAATTTGTAAGGAGCAGCCCCTTCTCCATCAATTTTCAGTTCTCCTATAACAAGGTTCTCCAAATCTTTCACCTTAGTGTACTCCTTGTTGTTACCCTTTGAGCCATATTGTGTCTCTTCATCATTGTCCTTGTATTTTGTCTTCACATCATCCTGATCTATCTTAATAAAATCCTTGAAGCTGATTAATCTTTTGCATACCGGACAGGTGATGCTCTTGTTTTCAAGACCCGGATAGTTCTTGACAGCCAATATGGATCCGTCATTAGGACACTTTATCTTAATTATATCATTTTCGTTTACCATCTCTTTTCTATTTAAAACGGTTTATACTAAAATAATTTTGATCTGATCTATTTTGCCTTGTATTACCTATTGCTTGGCATCTGCCTGAATTGGTTTATATTGACTTGCATTGCTTGTGCAGCCTTATATTGCTTTATATTGTAGCCTCATCACCACTTCATCACCGGCATATCATCAGGGAATTTTCCCCACATTACAGGATGCTGCTGGCCTTGTGTGAGCTTAACCACCTTCTCCTGCACATAAACAAAGAGCTCCCTTGCTGTAATGATTCTGTTACGGTCTGTATCAGCCTTTCCTCTCAGTCCCTCCAGCAGCGAGGTGGTAAAACAGCCATTTTTCATCCATCTGAGCTCCTGCGACGGTTCATTGCTCCTCGAAGAGAGAAAAAGCATAACATTCGAATTCTTCTCTGCCTGATTGTCGGAAACTGAATTTGCACCATTGGCACCTCTCTCCACTCTTAGTTTCCCGGCAAAGCAGGCATCGGCAAATATCATCTTATAGTTTGACTTGCACTTCGACATTTCGCCCCTGATCTCCCGGTAGCCCAACACTCTGTCATAGGCAACAAATCCTCCCTGAACTCCGTGGCCGCTAAAGAAGAAGAGAACTATATCATTTGTTCCGGCTTTGGAATAGACCTTACGCATTGCAGCTGTTATCTTCTCGGCAGTAGCCTCCTCATTGAGTAACAGTACATAGTCAAGCGGACTGTTTTTGGAATAGAGATCCACAATACTCCCCGCATCCGAGACCGGCAACCGCAAATCCTGTTTCTGACCTCTGTAGTCTGATATTCCGACAGATACCAGATAGACCTTTGCCTGCACAAAAAGTGGAGCCAGGAGCATAACCAACATTAACGGAATTTGGACTATTTTTAGATTCATGGCAGTTGGATAAAAATTAAAATAGCAGAGCAACTCTCCAGTCCATATTTTCAGACTGGAGAGCCGCACCCTAATCTCTACTCATTTACGTAAGGTTCAACACCTGCACTTCCGGCATCATCTGATATTACGCCATATTGTGATTCAGCCTGGAACTGGGCCACAGAGATTCCCGCTGATGAAATATCACCTATCTCATTATCTGTTATCTCACCATCACCGTCCAAATCCTTGGCAATATAGTCAAAGTTTCCGCCGTCAACATCCACCAATACTATAGGTTCATCATTCAAGGTCATCGAACCGTAAGTTATATCACCCTCGTGCATAACACCCAAAATCTCAACTTTAGGTTCATCATCAATCACCTCAACTTTCACCTCGTCTCCACCTCCTGTACCGGTTTCCGGACCAACATAGATATCTTCACCGGCAGGTTCCACAGATACAACCTCAACCTCCTCTACACTTTGGGCCGAACTCTCTCCGTTCCAGGCGAAATGGCTGTTATAATCGGCCTTCTCAGCTGCACTCATATTGTTCCACTCCTCAGTTGTGAATGTACTGTAAACATTGCCGCGCCACTCAAATGCACCACCTGAACCAACCTCTGCCCTCGCTGCACTGAAAGCCTCCCCAAACGACATATCATCAGATACACCTGAAGCAATCTCCACATTACCGTCGCTCCACGGATTTTCAGGCTGATAATCCTCATCAAGTACAGGTCCTACAAAATCCTCGTGTGACTCATCAATCACCTCAACCTCCTCTTCTGAAACAACATCTTCTCCTGATGATTTTGGAATAGCAAATGAACTCAAGCTTCCCAAGAGGATACCGGCACCCATTCCCGCTGCAGCCTTTCGGAGTGTTGATCCTTTTGAACTCTTCTGAGCAGCCTCTTTTCCAGCCTCAACTTCATCCTCCTGAACAGCACCCTCCTGCTCTTCAAGTTCTGTAGCCTCATTATTTACATTCTCATTAACCTCTGCAGAATTGTTCTGTCCAACATTTTGTCCTTGGTTTTTGTCGTAAATTGTCTCCTCGTTTTTCATAACTCTAAAATTTTATATGTTATAATTATTATCCCTTTTGTGAAACTCATCTCCTCCATCTACTCCCAGTTTCTTTCTGCCTCTTTCTGCCTCTCTCTGCCACACTCCGGTTTCTTCCCGCTTCTTCCCTGTTTCTCTCTGCTTTCCTCTACAAATCTACAAGTTTTTATCTTCTCTTCATAGCGTTTTTCCATCCATTACACAAAAGGTGGGGATTAATGTATGAAATCCCCCTATTTGCCCAATTCATCAAGTTCAAGTTTTACCCTCAACAACTCCGAACTGAGAGCCAGACTTAGTGAATCTCTCCTGATATCCAGCTGTTCCTCTCTCTGCGGGGTTACTCCATAATGGGATCCCTTACCAGCATTTCTGATTGAATCAAGTTCTCTCTCCAACCTTGCTTTTCTTACATTGAGTTCATCAACTTTCAAAGCCTCAGCAGTTCTTCTGAGCGACCTTTTTCCCTGTGCATCGCAATTGCAATTTGCCCCTGCAAAAAGTATTGCCAACAATATAATTATCCCTTTTTTCATCTCTCTAAAATTTATTTTACTTAATTTCAATATCCGTCCTCACTACCTCTTCTCAAATTTTCTGAAGTTTTTGACTCCTGAAAAATTTCTCTTAGAACAGAACTGCTCCTTCTCTACAAAATATGGAATCTCTCCATCAACATCCATATACTCACCCTCCTCTTTTGCCACCGCTCTCTTAAATTGCGACAGGCACCTCTTTGACAGGTAGATTTTAACATCCGGATTTGCCAACTGGAGTGCAAAATGAAGCGACCTGTCTGACTCTGCCTTTGCCGTAAAGAGCAATTCACCCTTGAAGATAAGATATTCCAGATTCCCATTCTGGCTGAACTCCCTGAACGATAGTTTTTTGAGACTTTCCGGAAACTCAACCGCAACTACATTGTAGCAATCTATGAATGCCCCTGGTGTTATTGTCTCTGTGGAATCATCAACTTTTACTATCCCTTTATATCCTCTCGGGCATCCATAGAGCAAAGATTTTGATTTATTGTATAATACGCCGCCGACAGCTGTAAAATTGTTGTTATTCTGATCAACCTCAACCCACTCAAGACTCAGCTGATGTTTCATATTCTTTATCTGCTCCACCTTGGCAGGTATGACAACGCTCTTGAGGCTGTCGCTCCACCTGAAATCTTTAAAGTTGATTCTTTTCCAATCACTTCCAAAGGTTATATGGCTGATTTTATCGCATCCGAAGAAGGCACCCTCACCAATTGTCATCTCATTGCCGGGAAAAATTATTGTCTCAAGTGATGAACACCCTTCAAATGCAAAATCATCTATACTCTGCAATCCCGACGGAAGTGTAATCCCCTTCAGTTCCGACGCTCCGCTGAAGGCTTTTGCACCTACAGCTACAACCTTATAGTTTCTTCCTTTATGGGTTACTTGAGCCGGTATCTCCAGCTGCCCTCTGAAGTTGGCTGCAGTGTTATCATTTATACTGCCTCCATAGGTTACCTCAGCTGTCCGCTTTGTCTTGCTGACTATATTGAAATAGAGACTTTGTCCATTGACGATGGCCGAAAAGTCGTGAGCGATGGCCGGGATGCTGACCAGCATCACAAAAAGAGCCACAAAAAAGTTTTTTCTTAACATATCCATACCCATTTTTATTTTGTTGATTACTATTCTGTTCCTTATCTATGCATAACTGTCGATATCCGCATCATTTACATAATCTTCATTATCTGCCAAGAGCATTGAGCTCTCCGCTATTGCCGCCGATTTGAAATTGGACATACTCAGGTTCACCTGCTGGATATTCTCCACCTCACCATCTTCCAACTCTCCATTATTGTTATAATCCCGGGCCATCAGATCTGCCTTGCCATCCATATTGACATCAAGAATGGCTATCTGCTCTCCATCAACACTCACAGTTGCCACCTCCATCTCCTGTCCATTTTCAAATGAGACCTTTTCGTATCCGACAACTGCCACCTCAGGATTATAGTCGTCCTCTGCAGCAACATTGCCTCGCTGGGTCTGCTCTTTTGGCTCCGGCTCTGTATAAGTCTGCTCCACCTCCACAGCAACAACATCCGGCTCTTCCTGCTGTGACGGGGTGAGTTTGCCCTCTTCAAGAACCTCGGCCTTGATCTCATCTTTTGCCATAAGTTCCTCTGATACCAAATTACCGATGAATACGCCTGCAGTTGCACCGGCCGCTGAACTCATACCGGTTGCCAAATCTTCCTTTACCGCTGATTTTCCTTGCTTTTTCATATCTGTGATTTTTATTGGTTATTGTCTGATTTTTAAGGGTATCTCCCTCTCTTTTTCTACAAAGCTAAAACCTTATTTCCCATCTGCCAAGCCTTTTTGTCCATATTGTATGAAATGGTCCGTTTAATACACGAAATGGCAGAATGGAGGTTTGAATGGAATTCCTGCCATTATATTCCTCCCGACAGCTACAATCTGAAACTCTTTTGCATACCTTTGTGGTGTTAAAAAGAGATATATGAGATATAAACCATCCCCCAATCTGTCTGAAATTATCAGGAAGGGCATTATTGTCCTCTTTATGGCACTTATGTTGGCAGGCTGTTCCAAGGATTCCATTTTGGATAATCCGGGAAACGGGGAGGCAGAGGGATTGTATGTACCCTCTAAACCTGTGCCCGGACGTGCAGTCATTGCCTATGTCACCTATTATGGTTCAGGATTGCCCGATCCCCAGCTTTGCACCCATATAAATTATGCCTTTGCAGAGATATATGTGAGCGGAGGAAAATATAATGGATTCAAACTCAAGGGCAAGCAGTCACGCTTCGACAATGTGGTGGCCCTTAAAAAGAAGAATCCCGACCTCAAAATACTTCTCTCATTTGCCAACTCAGTAGGAAATTCCGATAATAAGGCGGGAGAGGGCTTCTCCGTACTTGCCGCAAGCGAAGAGAACCGGAAGGCATTTGCAGAGGATTGCCTTGAGTTTTGCAACAGATATGGCATAGATGGAATAGATATGGATTGGGAGTTTCCGGGACTTGACTGGAGTGGTCAGGCTGTAGATATTGCAAATGATACCAGAAACCACGTTCTGATGATGAAGCAGCTCCGTGAGACATTGGGAAATGAGAGATTGCTTACCTATGCGGGATATGTGATGGATAAACAGTCTGCACAGGGTGGCTACAGATATATCGACATAAAGGCTTTGGATCCCATTGTAGATTTTGTAAACATTATGACCTACGAAATGGATTCAGGCAGCACTCCCCATAATGCTGTCACCTGTTCATCTGCCTACTGGGATATAACCCGCACCTACCGTGCCTATATGAATGCAGGAGCCACTCCAAGTAAACTTGTTATCGGTATACCTTTCTACGGAAGGGCAGACCGCTCCGCCAATCCGAGCGCATTGACCTACAAGACCATCAGAAACTTGGGAACTGAGTATACCATAGAAAACTGGGACTCAGAGGCGTGCGTCCCATATGTTACCCGCAATGGGGTAAAATATTGCTATTACGACAATGCACGAAGTATAAAGTACAAGGCCAAATGGGCTTTGGAGCGCAATATGCTTGGTCTTATGTATTGGGAAAACGATCAGGATGATGCCTATTTCACACTCCGCAAGGCAGCATGGGAGGGTGTTATGGGGAACAAATGAGAGCTTTATCTCTCCAATAGCTGATTTTAACCTAAACTATTTATCAATATGAAGAGACTTTCAACCATACTGACAGTTCTTACCATCATTGTCAGTGCAACATTTTCATCTTAAAAGGCACAGAATATCCAGATACTTTACGATACAGGAAGGGAGTGCGCCACAACAACTGTTGAGATGCTCCGTCCCGACGCATTTGGAAGCACATTCTTCTTTGTAGATTTTGACTACTCGCCGAAAGTTACCGGAGCCTATTGGGAAATTGCCCGTCAAATCTTCTTTTTGTCCCATTTGGCAAATTTCATATAGAGGAAACAGAAGAGTCCAAGCAGTACACCATATAGAATTTCTGCGGTCCATACCAGCTCCACTCTTGTTGTAAAATGGGCCATTGCCATAATGAAAAAGATGTAGATTATCAGAATGGCACTCTCAATATAGAGGGCCGCTGTTGTATTTCCCGTACCAGAGACCGCCTCAAAGTAGCCATTGCCAACGCCTTGGAATATTGTTCCGCTGCATATTACCAGGATTGAAGGTACAACAAGCTGTGCAAAATTCAGATCGTCGGTGTAGATACCGGCAATCTGCACAGGAAAGAGAGCAACAAATATTGCAATCGGAATGGTACACAACAAACAGTTCTTCAACACTTTGTTAATTGTTGGAAAAACCCTGGCGAGATCTCCTTCACCTATGATTCTGCTCACCAAAGTATTTGTTGTGGTTGAGAATGCAAAACAAGGGGTAATGAGGATTATGTAGATACTCCTGGTTACGGATGAAATTCCTGTTGCAATCTCTCCCATCTTTTCTATCAGGATAAAAAAGAGGAACCACACACTAAAAGAGAGGAGTTTTTGTGTCATTGTGGGAGTAGAGATCTTTAAGATTCTGCCCATCAGTCCAGCTTCCAGCCTATGAATTCTGAACATTCCAAACTCGCTCTTTCTGAATGTAAAATAGCTGTATAGAGTAAAGAACAGGAAGGCAGAGATCTCTGCAGATAAGGATGCCAATGCCGCCCCTCCTATGCCCATTTCCGGGAAACCGTAGTGTCCAAAAATGAGACAATAATCCAATATAATATTGACGACAGCCATTATTATGGTCGAATAGGTTATTACTTTTGTATTGGAGACCCCTACATATAAAGCCCTATAGAGAAAGTTGAAACAGACAAAGATAATTCCGAACTGACGATATTTTATATACTCAGATGCAGCCCCTAAGATATTTGGAGAATCGATGAGCCAAAGCAGCAGCCGGTCGGAGAAGAGATGCAATATTGAAAAGAGAATCAACCCCAAAAGGAAGACAAAAAGAGCTCCATGACCAAATATGACACCTATTCTGCCATAGTTCTTCTCTCCAAAACGGCGTGCCACAATTATTTGGATACCTATTGCAAAACCTGCTGCAACAGTGGTAAATACCAGATAAAAGAGTCCGGCAAGCATTGATGCGCCCAACACTACCACACCAAGATGACCTAAAAAAGCAGTGTCGGTAAAGCTGATTATGGTCTGGGCCATATTTCCCAACATAATCGGCAATGCAATGCTCCATATCTCCCTGTCAGTTATTTCTCTCTTCATTTTTTGACTTCATAACAAAACCCCAAAAGCAATATTTAATGGGACATAGAAAGTGTGGAGTTGATCGTGTGGGAACGAAACACTTTCATCTGAACTGATTATGTCTGTGGATAGACTTTACAAAGTTATAAAATGTTTTTACATTTATATCCCAATGAGTGTATTTTATATGCCTGAGGCGAGCTGGCAGAATTTTATTGTATATTTGCGCCACTATGAAGCAGATTTTAAAATTGGCAGGAGCGCTCATAGCCGGCGCAGCGCTGGGATTCGGTATTTCATCCCTGTTTATCATCCTTACAACAGATCTTACCTTCAATGAATTCATCAAAAAATTCGGGAATGTGGAATTTTTGGAAATGGGAGGTGTAATACTCTTCTCTTTTCTCAGTTTTCTGGTTGCCATTGCAGTACATATCCTGTTTCATGAAGGTGGGCATCTCATAGCTGGACTTCTCACAGGATACAGGTTTGTATCATTCAGGATTTTCAATTTCACTCTTCTTAAATCGGAAGGAAAGTTCTGTATAAAACGATTCAAGATTGCCGGTACAGGAGGACAATGTCTCCTCGCTCCGCCACAAAAGCCTCTTGAAGAGATTGATGCTGTGTGGTATAATGCTGGCGGTTTTTTGGCAAATCTCCTGCTCTCGGGAGGTGCATTATGGGGATTCTTCTTTGCAGGAGAGCCGCTTGCAAAGGTTTTCCTCTTTATATTTGCTCTTACAGGTATCTTCTTTGCCTTGCTCAACGGCATTCCTTTCAAGGTTGGCGGAATGCCCAACGACGGTTACAATATGAAGATGCTCCGGCATAACCTGGAGAGCAAGAGAGCTCTCTGCACACAACTGAGCGTAAATGCTCTTGTTCAGGAGGGTGTAAGGCCCAATGCCATGCCTGCAGAATGGTTCACCACTCCTAAAGGTGGTGACTTCAACTGGGGAGACCCGCTGCAGCTCTCAATAAGACTTATGGAGGCTTCGTACATAATGGATTGCGGTGATATGGAGAAATCCCACCAGATGCTGGAGGAGGCGTACTTGCATAGGGAGAAGATTGCTCCGTTTTTTATAAATGAGATTGTATGTGAGCTCATCTACACATCATTGGCCACAGGCCGCAAAGAAATGGCCATAGAGCTATATACAAAAGAGATACAGAGATACATCTCCCAACACCGCAAAGTAATGAGTTCTAAAGAGAGGGTGATGTTTGCTGTGAAGCTTCTTATGGAGGGGGACCCTGCCGGTGCCAAGGAGATAATGGATTCTGTCTCTTACCGACAAGATGAGTACCTTATGCAGGGAGAGGTAAAAATGGACCTTTTCCTGATGGAACAACTTATTAAGTAGCCTCCAGGCAGGAAAGCTCCTTTATATAAACCATCCCAACATTGGATTGTTACCTATGCAGATGAAGAACCTGCAGCCATGTTGTCTCGGTGAAGGGTTCTACCTGTACCGCCACTGAAGCAACTGAGAAATATTTCTTGCCCATTTCAATGCACTCTTTCGGGCCAATTTTGGGACCATCTCAAAAAAGTGGCGGCATATAAGGCACAAAAAGACTATTCCGAAAGGAATTCCTGAATCTGGACTTTCAATTTAGGGACATCATTTATAGTCTTCCTTTGGCCCTAGCTTGCTCTCTCATATATCAACTGTTTATCTGCATCAACACTTTCCCTTGCAAAAGACTTCACACAATCATCCACAACAATATCCACAGGGCGATTCAACATTCCCTCCAAATCAACTGACATTGCAGCAAAACCCATCAATCCAATATGAGCATTCTTATCCAACGTTACAAGAATGTCAATATCACTCTGGTCATCAGCTTCTCCTCTGGCAAAAGAACCGAATATCCAAGCCTTCACCACAGGCTGTGTAGTGAAATAGTTCTGTATTATACTCAGCATTCTTTTATCCATATTCCTGAAATTGCAATTTTGATACTGCTACAAATATAACAATTTCTCTTTTAAAGAGTTAAAGCCACAAAAAAAGAGCCTCCCCATCGGAAAGCCCTTTTATATAATCAACTGATATAAAGTCAATTACTTAGAAAGTGCAGTAGCAACATCCACAGCAACAGCAACAGTAGCACCTACCATTGGGTTGTTACCTATGCCAAGGAAGCCCATCATCTCAACGTGTGCAGGAACTGATGAAGAACCTGCGAACTGAGCGTCTGAGTGCATACGGCCCATTGTGTCGGTCATACCGTATGATGCAGGACCTGCAGCCATGTTGTCTGGGTGAAGAGTACGGCCTGTACCACCACCTGAAGCAACTGAGAAATATTTCTTGCCAAGCTCCATGCACTCTTTCTTGTAA
>JAZNXX010000003.1:0-88334 GCA_045594125.1 Candidatus Egerieisoma sp. | reverse complement strand
AGTTGTTGTGTTTTGATATTTCAACCTGTATTGAACAGGACTCATTTTAAGCCTAGTCTTGATTCTTTCGTTGTTATAATAGTATATGTATTTTTTCAGTTCTTTTTCGAACTCTTCTATAGAGTGGAATTTTTCCAAATAAAAATGGTTCAAGATGGATTTTGCACTTTTGCGGCAACATTCATTGCGGCAATAGCTGCAGTAGAGAAGGCTATCTGCAGATTATATCCGCCGGTGTCGCCATCAAGATCCAGAACTTCGCCGGTAAAATAGAGATCTGGTACAAGCTTCGACTCCATACTCTTTGGAGAGATCTCCGACAGCGAAACTCCTCCGGCTGTCACCACACATCTTTCATAGCCCACATACGAGGCTATCTTCAGATTCCATCCCTTCAGTTTGGATGGGAGGTTTGCAACTGTTATGGCTCCGCTGGTTGAGACAAAGGGGAGAAGAAGCTGTTTTGGCATAAGTTTGGGGAGAAGGTATTTCTGGATTGATTTTGCAGGTGAGTTTTCAATCTCCCGCTGCTGTTGGGCGGAGAGCTGCGCAATCTCCCTCGCAATCCTCTGTTCAAGCTGCTCAGTTGAGACAGCCGGTTTGAGGTCGATATTGAGAGCAATCTTCTGTCCATTCAATAAATTCTGAACAGCCTTCCTGCTCACCTTGAATCCTACAGGCCCCTCTATTCCTCCATTTGTAAAGTCGAGGTCGCCAAACTCCACCTGTGACGGAGTGCCATTTACAAGGAGTGTTATCTCTATATTTTTCAATGATATGCCGTGATACATCTCACTGTACCCAATCGGCAGAAGTGCTGTCAATGAGGGATGACATTGGGTAACTTTATGTCCGAACCCCTTTGCAAAGAGATATCCGTCGCCTGTAGAGCCTGTCATCGGATATGACAAACCACCTGTCGCAATAATGAGACTCTTTGAAGAAGCAACTTGCCTTCCGCTTGAATAGAGAAGAAATTCACCCTCCTTTATGATCTCAGTAACAGGTGTACCGGTCAATATTTCTCCCCCTTTTCCCTTTATGTATGCAACAAGTGCATCTGTTACATCCTGGGCCCTCATACTCTTTGGGAATACCCTGTCACCCCTCTCCTCTACAAGGGGCAGTCCTATCTTCTCAAAAAACTCAATTGTCCTGAGATTGTCCATTGCATAGAATGCACTTCTGAAAAATTTGTTGTTGGGATGAATATGGGTTGAAAATTCTGCCCAAGGTTTGGTGTTTGTCACATTGCATCTTCCTTTGCCGGTTATGGCAATCTTTCTTCCACATCTGCTGTTTTTCTCTATCAACAGCACCTTTACACCCCGCTCCAAAGCAATGGCAGCGGCAAAAAGTCCGGAGGCTCCACCTCCAATAACAACAAGGTCTCTCTTTATCATAATGCAAAGTAAGAAAAAAAGTACGATATAATCTCTTTTCTTTTGCTTTATGAGATATATTGCTAAATTTGTAGCGGATTAAGGTGTCCGGGACCTCCATCTGAAGGTACCGGATGAAAAGGGAACATCGGTGAAAATCCGGGACTATACCCGTAGCTGTAAGTTTCATCAGGAGTCGTGATCTCTTTAGCCACTGCCGCACAGGTGGGAAGGCTGCACGACAGAAACAAGTCAGAAGACCTGCCTTCATCCTTTTTAACGATACTTTCGGGAAGATAGAGTGTCGGATGACCAAGTCTGGAAGTCTTGATTACAAGAAGATGTCGGCCGAGCCAATCCCGTTGTATCACAATGTTTATTGCCAAAAGTGATTAGTTATGTTCAATGACAGTTTTACCAGAGCTATTGCCTTTCTCCTTATCTGTTTAACAGGTATTGCCTGCAGGAATTCCGTAGAGGAGGAGGGTCACGCTGCTTCTGATTTGGATTCGGCAAAATATTTCACAATTGGAGATTCCGACAGTTCCGGGATCAAAGTGCTCTCGATTACAAACCTGTGGAGCGGCAAGAACACCATTGAGAAATACCAGCTTGTACCGAGAGACTGTACCGGAATTTTGGCCACTGACGCCAATGCCATTCCCTACCCCGTTGAAAGGGTTGTCTGTATGTCATCATCCCACGTTGCATATCTGTCGGAGCTTGGCAAGGAGGAGACAATAAAGGGAATCTCCGGCACAAGATTCATCTATAATGAAGAGGTCAAGAGGCTGATCAGCGAGGAGAAGATTGTGGATGTTGGAGGCGAATCTTTGCCAAATTATGAACTGATTATCTCTTTAAGGCCCGATCTTGTCATTGCCTATGGTATTGTGGGAGGTGACAATACGCATATCGAAAAGCTCAGGCAGTACGGAGTAAAGGTGATTACAATTGGAGACTATCTTGAGAACAACGCATTAGGCAAAATGGAATATTTAAAGCTTTTTGGAGAGCTTACAGATCAGAGAGCCATTGCAGATTCTATCTACAACCACAAGAGGAGTCTCTATCTCGAGACAAAGGAGAAGATAGGCAGAATCCTCAAAGAGAGAGAGCCTGTCAAGGTAATTATGAATGCCCCCTACAAGGGTATATGGTATATTCCGGGAGAGAAGAATTACACTGCCCAGCTGATAAATGATGCAGGAGGAGTGATACTTGGATTGAAAAAAGGGCAGATAGAGTCTTTACAATTGAGCTTTGAGATGGCATACAGCTATGCCCTCCAATCTGATGTTTGGCTGCACCCCAACGCAAGCACAAGAATGGAGGAACTTGAAAATGAGAACAAACTCTACAGGAAGATACCTGCCTTCATCTCCGGAAATGTATATAACAACACTCTAAGAAATACACCCGAAGGTGGCAGCGATTTTTGGGAGAGAGGTGTTGTGGAACCCCACATAATCCTGCTCGACCTGGCTAAAATTTTCTACCCTGCAGAGTTTGAAGAACATACTCTAAAATACTATATCAAATTGAATTAGAATTTTAAGGAAAGGTGTTACTGTACCACAATCTCCTTCTCCTCATTTTTGACCTTAGCCACAGGCACCTTTGGCATATCGACAGTCAGCACTCCATTGTTTACCTTGGCTGTTATCTTGGCAAGTTCCACATTGTCAGGAAGGATCATTGTCTGCTGGAATTTTGTATATGAGAATTCCCTTCTCAAAAATTTACCCTCCTTCTTCTCTTCATCCTTTGTTTCGTTGCATTTCTCCATTGTGATGACCAGATTCTTGTCATCATCAAGACGTACTTTAAAATCATCTTTGGTCATTCCCGGTACAGCCAGCTCCACCCTATAGTCATTCTCATTTTCGATGACATTTACAGCCGGTGCTGTGGCATTTGCCCTGGTAAGGAAATTGTTGTCGAAAAAGTCATTAAAGATAGTCGGTAACCATTGTTGGTTTCTTCTGATTGGCATCATATAATTATCCTCCTTTTAAATATTCAACATAGAAACAACAATCAATGGCTTATGTTCTAAAACAATTGAAAAAATAGAGAGCAAAATAAAAAGAGAGCAGACTTTACGGCTCCACCTCTATAGGATCTGCCGTACAAAGTCTGCCCCCTCTATATGGAATCAGGTGTTGTCTAGTACTCCTTCACCTGCTCAGTTCCATTCAATACTGCAAGGCCGTTTCCAGCCAATGCACCCATCTCATCCTCGCCAGGATATACTGCAACAGGAGCAATGAAGGATACCTTCTCCTTCACATTCTCCATCAACGGCTTGTTGTATGCAATACCACCGGTAATGATAATGGCATCAACCTTACCATTTACCACAGTAGCCATTGCACCAATCTCTTTTGCCAATTGGTAAGCAAATGCATTGGAGATAAGTGTAGCATCAGGATCACCCGCTGCAACTCTGTTCTCCACATCCTGGAATGAGTTTGTTCCCAAATAGGCAACAACTCCACCTCTGCCTGAAATCATCTTGCGGATCTCAGCCTCACTATATTTTCCACCGAAGCATAGATTTACAACCTGTGCTGCAGGAAGTCCGCCTGATCTCTCAGGAGAGAACGGACCTTCACCGTTAAGGGCATCGTTTACATCAACAACTTTACCCTTCTCGTGAATTCCTACAGATACACCGCCACCCAAGTGGGCAACGATAAGATTCAAATCCTCATACCTCTTTCCATTATCCTTGGCATATAATTTTGCAATTGCCTTCTGGTTCAATGCGTGGAAAATCGAGATACGGTTGAAGAGCGGATGACCTGCTATCCTGGCAACAGGAGCCAGCTCATCTACAACAACAGGATCTGCAATCAAGGCTGGAATACCGCCAACCTCCTCTGCCAAATCTTTGGCGATGATTGCGCCGAGGTTACTTGCATGCTCACCATTCCTGCCGCTCTTGATATCTTCAATCATAGCGTCATTCACACTGTACACACCTGAAGGGATAGGTTTTACCAATCCGCCACGGCCTACAATAACATCCAAAGAGTTGAGAGCAATATTGTTCTCAGCCAAAGCTGCCTTGATGGTCTCTTTTCTGAAGTTGAACTGCTCAATTACATTCTTATATGGAGCCAACTCCTCATTTGTGTGACGGAGGGTCTTTGTAAAGAGCTCTTTAGTATCTTCATAAACCGAAATCTTTGTTGAGGTAGATCCGGGATTAATTGCAAGTATCAGTTTTGCCATACACTTATAAGCTTTATCGTTTAAACTATTTTGCAGTTGCTGCAGCCAAAGCAATTGAGTTCAATTTTGTATCAATGCTGTCTGCACGGCTTGACAATACGCAAGGAGCTTTTGCACCTGCAACCATAGCTGCGACTCTTACACCTGGGATCAACTGGGTGTTGGTCTTGTAGAATACATTTGCAGCCTCAATGCTTGGGAATACAAGACAATCTGCATCACCAGCCACAGGGCTTGAAAGTTTCTTGATCTTTACAGCCTCTTCCGACAAAGCTACATCAAGAGCCAAAGGACCGTCAACAACGCAACCGCCAATCTGACCTCTGTCGCTCATCTTTGCAATCATTGCAGCCTCAACACAAGCTGGCATACCCTGCAACATCTGCTCAGTTGCTGTAACCATAGCCACTTTTGGTTTCTCAACGCCGATAGCCTTTGCTGTATCTGATACATATTTGATCATTGCAAGCTTCTGTTTGAAGTCTGGAGCTGGAATTACAGCGATATCTGAGATAACCAACATCTTGTGGTAATTAGGGTTCTGAACTACAACCACGTGGCTCAATACAGCCTTAGGAGGAAGAAGTCCCTTCTCTTTGTTAAGGATACCGCGCATATATTTGTCTGTTGAGCACAATCCCTTCATAAGGATATCTGCACTGCCCTCATTAACCATCTCCACAGCCTGAGCGATAGATTTCAACTCATTAGGGTTATTTATGATGGTAAAGATTGAACTGTCAATATTCTCTCTCTCACATACCTCTAGAATCATCTTCTCATCTCCTACCAAAGTACCCTCAACGATACCTGCCTTAATAGCCAATGCAACAGCGCTGATAGTGTGGTCATCCACAGCCCAAGCCGCTACCAATCTTTTTTTAGGTTGCTGTCTGAGTTGCTCAAACAATTCATCAAAATTCTTAATCATAACTCTTTATATTATTAAATTATTAACTCTTTTTCAGATTATTTTGCAAGTTTCATTGTATCACGTGCAATTACAAGCTCCTCGTTTGTAGTTATTGCCGCAACAGCAACCTTTGATCCTGCTTTTGTAAGAATTGCATCCTTGCCTCTCAAACCGTCATTTGCCTCAGGATTGAACTCCACTCCAAGGTATGAACACTGTTTTGAGATATACTCCCTAACTGACGGGTCATTCTCACCGATTCCACCGGTAAAGATAATCATATCCACACCGTTCATTACAGCAGAATATGCACCGATATACTTCAATACGCTGTATTTGAACATATTCATTGCCAACTCAGCACGTTTGTTGCCCTCAGCAGCTGCACCTTCAATATCCCTTGCATCCGATGATACACCTGAAACGCCCAAGAAACCGCTCTGTTTGTTGAGTACTGCATTGATACCTTTGAAATCAAGATTCTCCTTATCCTGGATATATGTTACAACACCTGCATCAACATTTCCGCAACGTGTACCCATAACAACACCCTCTACAGGAGTGAATCCCATTGATGTATCAACTGACTTTCCGTTCATTATGGCTGTAACAGATCCTCCATTGCCCAAGTGGCAGGTAATGATCTTTGAATTCTCAAAATCAAGTCCTGCAAGAGCTGCACCCTTCTGTGCTACATATTTGTGACTTGTACCGTGGAATCCGTAACGGCGGATTTTATATTTGGTGTAGTAATCGTATGGGATAGCATACATATATGAATAGTCAGGCATTGTCTGATGGAATGATGTGTCGAAGACAGCAACCTGAGGAGTTCCCGGCATAAGTGTCTCAACTGCCTTGATACCCAAAAGGTTTGCAGGGTTGTGAAGAGGTGCAAGTTCGCAGCACTTCTCTATACCCTCAATTACAGAGGCATCAATAAGTTTGCTTGAATTGAAATATTCGCCACCGTGAGCAACACGATGTCCTACAGCCTGGATATCAGCAAGAGATTCCAACACTCCGTGCTCTGCATCAACAAGTAGGTCAAGAACGCCCTTGATTCCCTCTGTATGAGTAGGGATAGGCTGATGTACCTTGTGTTTCTCTTTACCTGTAACACTGTGGGTAATGTCTCCCATCTCCAGACCAATTCTTTCAACCAAGCCTTTTGCCAAAAGTGAGTAGTCATTCTCATTCTGCATATCAAGTACCTGATATTTCAATGATGAGCTACCGCAATTCAAAACTAAAACAATCATAGTATAAATTCAGTATTTTTATAGATTAATATTCCCTAATTAAAAACTTTTATCTACAAAGATAATCAATATACCACTTATTTGGTATAAAAATTTTAAAAAAATGCCGTGATGAATTTATCTCAATCCATCAGCGGCATCCTGTATAAAATCTTCAAGTTTTGAGAGCTGTTCCTTTATCTGCGGAACAATTTTCCTTGCATAGGAGAGAAGGTCATACTCTCCCGGCACAATGGCCTTTACTGCGTGGTGCAGCAGCGAAACTGTTATCTCCCTCTCCATCATCCGGCTCTCCCCGTCGAACTGTATCAGTCCGGGCTGCTCCCTCACAATCTTTATCTGCCGGCACTTGAATGTATCAATAAATTCGGAATATTGTATTGTCTTGAGAAAGAGGCCTGCTGTCAGATGGGGCATTGAGATCAGTGGGGCCCTCTTCCAGATGACCATATCCAACATTCCATCCGAGATATCGGCATCAGGGGCTATAAAGACATTATTGCCCCATTGGGAACAATTTGCAAAGGTGATGAGAAAGGCCTTTGTATCAAGTTTATATCCAGGCATCTCTATACGGTACCTTTCGCGCCTGTAATTTACATACTCCTTTGCGCAAAACTCTATATAAGTTATCAGTCCACGTGTTCCTGCAGAGTTGAATCTGTCGCCAATAACTGCCTCAAATCCCAACCCTGCTGTACAAAAAAAGATCTCATCATTAATCTTTCCCGCATCTATCAGCTGCACATTCTCCTGCAATATCACCTCTACTGCCAGATAGTAGGAAAGCGGTATCTTGAGGTGACGTGCCAAACCGTTTCCGGAGCCAACAGGTATTACGGCCAGTTTTGTGTTGGAATTTACAACTCCCTTTGCAACCTGGTTTACGGTGCCGTCGCCACCCACAGCCACAACTATGTCAAATTTCTCATCCTTGAAACGGCAGGCTGCATTATAGGCATCCCCACTTCCCTTTGTCATATAGAATATGGGGGAATATCCCCTTGACTCTGTAAAAGTATTTTCCAGATAGTGCAATAGGGAACTCTTGTCGAGTGTACCTGAAATCGGGTTGACTATGAATGCTATTTTTTTCATTTCTGTAAGCAAAGATAATTCAACTTTTACTATTTTTGTAGGAATGGAATCTGATTTTTTGGTCCAAAACAGATTTCCGGCAATTTTGGAGGTATGGATAGAGGGGGTGATTATATTCTGGTGCTGTTTCTTTCAGGGAACCTTATCGGCTCCCTTCTGGGATATTTTTCAGAGTGCCAAATAGGCCAACCGGCCATCTTTCTGCTCATTACCCCTTTGCTTGTGGCAATAATCCACCTCCACTTCACCGCTTCCAGACGGGCTGGCAGAGGGAACAGCCGTTACCGGATAATTATAAGAGTCTTCTCCCCGGCCCTCTTTCTGTTGCTGGGCTTTTGCAATATGAACCGTCCATCTATTGAAATTCTGCCCCAATACAATGGAGATCTGAGAGAAAAAATGGGCTCAGTCATATCCGGAAAAATTCCATCGGAACGGGAGAGCGCTGTTGTGACAGCCTTTGTAACAGGGGAGAAATCCAACATTGGCCCGGAACTGAAAAAAAGTTACAAGACAAGCGGTACAATGCATATACTTGCCCTCTCCGGACTTCACGTTGCCATAATTTACAGGATAATTGGAATAATGCTCTTTTTTCTAAATTTCAATCAGACAAGCAGGATAGCCAAAAGCTATATTGCCTCTGCTGCAATCCTCTTCTACTGCTATATATGTGGAATGGGTGCCTCCCTTATGAGGGCATCCATTATGATTATTGTGTGGAAAATGTCACAAATACACCACAGAAGAGGTGGAAGATGGACAAGTCTGCTTCTGTCGGCCTCCATAATTCTCCTTATCAGGCCAGACGATCTGACGGATATAGGTTTTCAGCTCTCTTTTGCCGCTCTGTTTGGAATTATTGCAATATACCCGGCAATAAAGGGGGCTATGGAGAGGTGTTTTCCAGAAAAAAAGAAGCGTAATCTGCTGGTGAGGGCACTATATAGAGCATTTGACTTGTCGGCACTTTCAATCTCCTGCCAAATATCCACCGCTCCATTTATACTCTTCTATTTCGGGACAATAGCAAGGTTCTTCATAATTGCCAATATTGTTGCTGTACCCCTTGTAGAGGTTATTATAGAGCTTCTTGTACTCTCCGTAGTGACTGGTGGAGTCCCCTTAATTGGAGAAATAACGACCACTTTACTGAACATATCAATTAATTTACTGAATATCTTTATATTATGGATGGGAAACTAATTATTCAACTACTCATTTAAACTATTTGAAAAAAGAACTTAAACATCAGACAATCAACTTTACAGCATTTTAAAACCAATAATATTGAAGAAATGTCATTCAAAATAGATGTATAGCAATAAACACATATTAAGTGTTCTATTGTTCTTATTTTTTTCTTATACTTTAATTTTATATTAGCTTTGTGGTGTTGTTTATATACAGCGATGAATTGATAAAACTTTTTTAACCCTAATAAGTATAATTTATAATGAACATCTTTATTTCAAGTTTGAGCTTTAAAGCCAGAAAAGAGGATCTTGCTCAACTGTTCGCTCCATATGGAGAGGTTACTGCATCAAGAATAATTTTAAACAAGGAAACCCGCAGATCAAAAGGTTACGGTTTTGTAGAGATGCCTAATGAGGAAGAGGGTATGGCAGCGATTGCTGCACTTAACGGTACAGAGCATATGGGACGTACCATCAATGTTGAGGCAGCAAATACCAGACTTGAGAAGTAAGATTGTCTCTTGATACAAAGAGCGGCAGATCTGCCGCTCTTTTTTTTGTTTACACAATTCCAAATTCACTCCATACCAATCCGTTCTGTCAACTTCTGCACAAGTTCAAAGTTGGAGAAGAACTCCTTTGCAAAGACTCTGAGCACTGTATATCCAGGAATGGCAACGAGCATTCCAACTATTCCTCCAATATTTCCGGCAAGCAAAATGACAAGAAATATCTCAAGAGGATGGGCCTTTACACTGTTGGAATAGATATATGGCTGGAATATAAAGACATCTACAAGATGGGTTACCACAAAGATTGCCACAAGCTTGATAATTAACACGCCAAGCGCAGGCTCCCCTACTCCTCCATACAGTGAGGCCACACCTATAAGTGTTCCAAAGGCTCCAGCTGCAAGAGGGCCTATATAGGGAACAACATTTATCACACCGGATATCAAGGCAAGTACTACCGAAAGCTGGAAAGAGAGTCCTCCGATAAAATGGAGACCGATTGTATTCAATATTGTTATAAGCAGTGCCTCCAGGCTAATTCCCGTAAAATATCTCACCAGAAGCCTGTTTATACTCTCCATAGCCCTCTTGGTATTCTCTTCATACTTTGAAGGGACAAAGAGCAGGATGATATTTGTGAACATATTGGAATCTTTCAGAAAGAAAAATGTCACAAATACTATGGTAAATGCAGATATGAAGAGGTCAATTATGAATGAGGTTATTGATGAGAAGGTATTTGAGACAAGAGAAAAGTCAAAAATCTCTTTCAACTGTGCAACAACCATATTCTCAATTGTGACACTGGCATCCATAGTGGGGAAAGCCTCATGCATCACAATATTGTACTTTGCAAGCGGGCCGGCCAGTTTCATTCTCAACTCCTCTATATTTATGGCACTCATCTCCTTGATTATCGTTCCAAAGAGAGGTACTATAAAGATTATCAGGCAGGACAATACAGATGCAAGCAATATCATTGTCAGAAGTGAGGCAACAGAATTTCCCAACCTGAATCTTCCAATCTTGATGGAGGTCAGAAACTCCATTACAGGTTTACCTATCAGAGAAAAGACTGCCGACAAAATTATACAGGTAAGTACAGAGCTGAAATACCACGCCAAAAAGAGTATCACTGCACAAACAACAGCCGCCACAATATATTTTGCAAGTTTGTTCATCTGTCTGCCGGTTATGAATTTTAAGAATTAGCAATCTCAAAAGTAATAAAAGTTTTCTAAATTTGCGTAGGGATGGAAAAGAATATATTTTTATAACTAACAATAACAATCAAAATCCAATAATGTATGAGAAAGAGGTTACTTATCTTTATCTGCCTCCTCTCTGCAACATTTACCCTTTCAGCAGATGAGGGTATGTGGCTTCCGTCACAGATTGCAGAGAGAATCAGCGATATGCAGGCAAAAGGATTCAAGCTTACGGCCGAGGATCTTTACAGTATCAACAACTCCTCCCTTAAGGATGCCATTGTCCATTTTAACGGAGGATGTACCGGAGAGCTTATCTCCAATGAGGGGCTGCTCATCACTAACCACCACTGTGGATATAGCAAGATCCAGTATCACAGTTCTGTAGAACACGACTATCTGAAAGATGGATTCTGGGCTATGACACGAGAAGAGGAGCTTGTGACTCCCAATCTTTGGGTTGCATTTCTTGAATGTATGGAGGATGTTACCGACAAGGTGCTTGAGGGCTACAGTGAAGGGATGAGCGAGGATGAGCGCCTTGCTGTTATAGAGAAGAATTCCAAGAGGATTATCAACCATAGAGTTGCCCAAGGGAAGGGTCTTAAGGCAAGAATTGCACCTCTATATTATGGCAACCAATATTTCCTCTATGTATATAAGGTATATACAGACGTGAGACTTGTAGGTGCACCGCCTTCATCAATCGGAAAATTCGGAGGCGATACCGACAACTGGATGTGGCCACGCCATACCGGCGATTTCAGTCTCTTCAGAATCTACGCAGGAAAGGATAATGAGCCTGCCGACTACTCTCCAGAGAATGTGCCTTACACTCCAAAAAGGTTCTTCAAGATAAATGCATCGGGTATCAAGGAGGGTGATTTTACCCTCGTATACGGATTTCCAGGAAGAACCAATGAGTATCTGATGTCGCACGCGGTCGACTATACTGCAAATGTGGCCAATCCCAACAAGATAAGATTGAGAACACTCCGTCTCGACATTCAGAACAGTGAAATGGAGAGGGATCAGGCTGTAAGGATAAAATATGCCTCAAAGAATGCAAATGTCTCAAATGCCTGGAAGAAATGGCAGGGTGAGATGAAGGGTATTGTAAGGATGAATACCATTGAAAACAAACGCAAATATGAGGCTGACTTTGCTGAATGGGCAAAGGGGAAACCGCAATATGAAGGTGTGGTTGAGAAACTGGCCCGACTCTATGGGCAGATTGAGGAGCTTTCGCTGGTAAGCGATTTCCAGAAAGAGGCAATTAATGCAATTGAGTTTGTAAGCTATGCAGGAAATATAAACCGCACAGATTCTGCCCTATTCTACAAGGATTACTATAAACCCATCGACAAAAAGAGCTTTATTGCCCTGATGAATGAGTCCAACCGGGTGATTGATGACAAATACAAGGCCCCATATTTTATAGAGACGCTCAAAGAGATGGGTTCTGTGGAGAAGTGGGCTGATGCCATTTACGACAATGACTCAATTGAGTTGGCAAGAGAGCTCTATATGGAGACAAACCGACACTTTATCAAAAATTACAAACCTCTTCTCGACAGCATCAATCAGGAGATCACCCTCCTCTACAGAAGCTATATGAGGGGACAGATAGAGTTCAACAGCTCCACAAACGGAGATAGAGTTTTTTATCCTGATGCAAACTCCACACTCCGTATAGCTTACGGCTCTGTAAAGGGATATTCTCCATCTGATGCCATCTATTTTACACCGGTATCGACACTTGACGGTATTATGGAGAAAGATAATCCACAAATTTACGACTACGATGTTCCCCAAAAATTGAGAGAGCTTTACAAGACTAAGAATTATGGCCGATGGAATGTAGACGGCTCTGTTCCTGTGGCCTTCATTGCAACCAACCACACCAGCGGCGGCAACTCAGGCAGTCCTGTAATTGATGCCGACGGAAATCTTATTGGTGTCAACTTCGACCGTGTATGGGAGGGCACAATGAGTGATGTTGTCTTTGACCCGCAGGTATGCAGAAACATAGCTCTTGATATCAGATTCGCACTCTTTATAATCGACAAACTTGCAGGAGCAGAGCATCTGCTTGATGAGATGACAATTATTGAATAATTTTAGAATAGAGAGTAAATTAAATATAGTTTACTGCGTAAAACAGCAAATGTTTTTGAGAGAGGGTAGCCAAGAGAGGTTACCCTTTTTCATATACATTATCTCTGCTGAGAATAAAAGTGCCAGATACAAGAGGAGGCTGACCATTGGGCCAGCCTCTCCTAAATATCTGTCTTCAATTCAGATTATTATTTCTGAAGGAAGCCGTTATATTTCTCGTATCCTGTTTTGTACTCCTCACCTTTCTCACGGAAACGGAAGAATACATTCTTCAAAAGCTCAGCAACATAAGCTTTTAGCTCAGCATCTTCCTCTATACTGAATGCCTTCTCAAGAGGTTTGATTGCGCTCATCAAAGTGTTGTCCAACTGCTCCAACAAAGCCATATACTTGTTGTCGTCTGACTCCATATTAGCCTGCTCCTGAATCTCTACAGCCCAGTCATAATAGGTTTTACCCTCGCTGAAGTAACCCCAGAAGTAGTTAGGATCAATCTCCTGTGATTTTTGATATGCTTTGATTGCGCTCTCTTTATCATTCAATTTCAAGTGAATGTTACCCTCAGCGTAATACAAACTTGGGTTATTAGGCTCGTTACCCTGAGCAACTTTCAATACCTCAAACAATTTTGAAGGCTCCTCGTTTGTCTCCATATAAAGGTTGATCAATGATACAAGGATACCCTGGTTTGTAGGATATTTGGTAAATCCAATGCTAAGAATCTCTTTTGATTTTACAGTGTCACCAGACTGTTTGTAGTTGTCTGACAATGCTGCGTAAACATCACCATCCTGATCAAAACCGATTTTTGTACACTCGGTAAGCCATTTGATAGCTCTCTCTCTGTCACCTGCAGCTGCAGCAGTAACAGCAGTGTAATACATAATTGTGCTGTCAACAATGTTGAGAAGAGGATGTGACGAAACTGCCAAAGAGGCCTCAAAGTTCTCAGATGCTGATTTGTTGTTTCCAATTGAGTAGCAAGACATAGCCTCATTGATATAACGGCCTTGAAGAGCTTTTAGAGACTCTGTAAGAACTTTTTTCTGCGAACCTTTTGCATCAAGCTCGTTAGCTTTGCAGAATGCTTTGAAAGACTCTGCCAATACATCTACATCTTTAACTGCAGGAGCTTTTACTACCCAAGCTACAAGTGTACCGTTTGCATCATAATAGATAGCTTTATCCTCATATTGGTCAACATTGTAAACATTGCCGTTGATCTCCTCCTGTGCTGAAGAGATGATCTGCTGATCTTTCAACAACATTTTTGCCTCCATTTGAGAAGCACCTTGCCATAGGCCCTGGATAGGAGCGTCATAGCAGTCTGCATATGCAGTACCCAATTTTACCCAACTTGCAGGATTTGAAGCTTTTTTAGGGTTCTCAACCTCCAATTTAGCTTTATCCAAAACTTTTGCTGCATCAACAGATGCTTTTGTCTGTGCATTGATCTGTGCTACAAACATCAATAGTACCAGTGAAATAAATACTTTTCTCATATTTTTGTTTATTAATTAGTTTTTTCAGTCTCAGTTGTTTCACTCTGTTTCTCTTCGCTCTTGTTTACAACGCATACAGCCGCTATGCTGTCGTTTTCACGAAGATTTATCAGTTTTACACCTTGTGTTGCCCTTCCGGAGACAGGAATATCGGAAACTGCAACCCTTATTGTTATACCCGACTTGTTGATAATCATCAAATCGTTATTGTCATCGACAGACTTGAGTGCAATCAAGGCTCCTGTCCTCTCAGTTATGTTGAGAGTCTTGACACCTTTACCTCCTCTGCTTGTTATCCTGTAATCATCAAGTACGGATCTCTTGCCGAGTCCATTCTCGCTTACCACAAGAATTGTCTTCTCTTCGGCCCCCTCTTTACCAGGCTCTACACAAATCATACCAATCGCAACATCGCCCTCTCCAAGAGTTATGCCTCTGACTCCTGCCGCTGTTCTTCCAATAGCCCTGCAGTCATTCTCATCAAACCTGACACACTTGCCGTCCCTGCCTGCAATGAGGATTTGTGATGAACCATTTGTAAGGATTGCCTCCAACAGTTCATCTCCATCCTTGATGGTTATTGCATTTACACCATTTGCCCTTGGACGTGAGTATGCCTCAAGCGAAGTCTTCTTCACAACTCCAAGTTTTGTACCCAAAACTATATAGTTGTTGTTGATGTACTCGCTGTCATTGAGGTTTGCAACATTTATGTATGCACATACCTTATCATCAGGCTCAATATTTATGACATTCTGTATTGCACGGCCTTTTGAGGTCTTGGTTCCTTCTGGAATCTCATAAACCTTGAGCCAGAAACATTTTCCGTTTTTGGTAAAGAAGAGCATTGTACTGTGCATATTTGCAACATATATATGCTCAATGAAATCTTCATCCCTTGTAGTTGAACCCTTTGAGCCCACTCCTGCCCTATTCTGCAGCTTGTACTCAGAGAGAGGTGTCCTCTTGATGTAACCAAGATGTGAAATTGTTATCACGACATCCTCATTAGGATAGAAATCTTCCGGATTGAACTCATCTGCAGAGAGTTCGATTGCAGTTCTTCTGTCATCACCGAATTTTGCCTTGAGCTCTTCCATCTCTTCACAGATTATCTCCATCTGAAGGTCGACATTTGCCAATACATCCTTCAAGTGGTTGATAAGCTTCATAAGTTCGTCGTACTCTCTCTGCAACTTGATTCTCTCCAATCCCGCCAACTGACGCAACCTCATCTCTACGATTGCTGTTGCCTGTGCCTCTGAGAATCCGAATCTCTCCATAATACCCTCTTTCGACTGGTCCACAGTCTCGGAAGCCCTGATTATTGCAATGATCTCATCTATAAAATCAAGCGCCTTGAGCAATCCCTCAAGGATATGGGCTCTCGCTTCAGCCTTGTTGAGTTCAAACTGTGCCCTGCGCACAACCACCTCGTGACGGTGTTTCACGAAATATTTGATAAGCTGCTTGAGGCTCAACAGACGCGGACGTCCGTCAACAAGTGCAATGTTGTTTACAGAGAAACTTGACTGGAGCGGTGTATATTTGAACAATGTATTCAATACCACATTTGCAACGGCTCCCATCTTGAGTTTTATAACTATACGCATACCGTTACGGTCGCTCTCGTCGTTTACATACGAGATACCCTCTATCTTCTTATCCTCAACGAGTTCTGCAATCTTCTCTATCAGTTCCCTCTTGTTGACCATATAGGGAATCTCTGTAATGACTATGGTCTCCCTGCCGCTCTCACTTACCTCTATCTCACTCTTGGCCCTCACTACAATTCTTCCCTTGCCTGTCTCAAATGCATCCCTGATACCCTGAAGGCCGAGAATTATACCGCCTGTAGGGAAATCCGGTCCCTTTACATAGTGCAGAAGTTCGTCTGTAGTAATCTCCTTGTTGTGGATATAGGCAACAATTGCATCACAAATCTCCCTCAAGTTATGTGGAGCCATATTTGTTGCCATACCTACAGCAATACCTGAAGCTCCGTTCAAGAGTAGAAGCGGTGCCTTTGAAGGCAATACGACAGGCTCCTGAAGCGTATCATCAAAGTTATTCTTGAAATCAACTGTATCCTTATCGAGGTCAAGCAGAACCTCTTCAGCCAAAGCATTGAAACGGGCCTCGGTATAACGCATTGCCGCAGCAGAATCGCCATCAATCGAACCAAAGTTTCCTTGACCCTGAACCAACATATAACGCATACTCCAATCCTGGGCCAACCTTACCATTGCGTCATATACACTGGAATCACCGTGAGGGTGATACTTACCCAAAACCTCACCCACTATACGGGCTGATT
The DNA here is from genome assembly GCA_045594125.1 of Candidatus Egerieisoma sp. GTDB lineage: Bacteria > Bacteroidota > Bacteroidia > Bacteroidales > UBA932 > Egerieousia. Next base: position 71,586 of record JAZNXX010000003.1, on the reverse strand, counting down.
TCTTGTATTGTCCTCCTGATGTCAAGCCCAATTCGCTCATACCAAACAATACACGTCTGTGTACCGGCTTCAATCCGTCTCTTACATCGGGGAGTGCACGGGATACGATAACCGACATTGAATAATCGATGTAAGCACTTTTCATCTGGTCTTCAATGTTGATTCTCTGTATCCTGCCTTGTGTCTCTTCTAATTCCATCTATTTATTCTCCTATGTAATTTCATATACAAAAATAACAGCCAAAAATAGCTATTTTTTTTGAATAGTCAGCTATAGAAATGGCAAATTTAAACACTTTTTACATATTTTATATCTTTGGATTTCTTTTTACTATTTTCGCAAAAAATTTTTTGAATGCATCTACAATTATCCAACGAATTGAATGAGCTCCTCAACTATGCAAAGGAGGAGGCAATAAGGCTCGGAAGCTACACTCTTGAGACAGACCATATTATATTGGGAATGGTCCGTCAGGGTGAAAATTCGGCCATTGTGGTCCTTGACAAATTGGGGATAAATATGGTTGAACTCAAGAGAGGGATTGAGGTTGAAATAAAGAAAAAGGAGATGATTCCACTTGAGAATGCCAACCGTATCATTCTCTCCAAAGCCTCTGAAAATGCCTTAAAGGTTATGTATCTCGAAGCAAGGGCTACAAGCAGGCAGTACCAGCCTGACGCTGCCCATCTTCTGCTTGCCATTCTCAGGGGGCAGGAGAATTGTGTCGCTATAAGGCTGCTTGCCGATGGCGGCATTTCGTATGATTCTGTCAGGGAGTGTGTTGAGAGAACCTTCAAGGGCAATGAACAAAAATCGCCGAAATTTGTTGATAATAGTGGCGGGAACCGCGATGCGTATAGTAAAAGTGACAATTCTTCATCAATGAACAGCATATCGGAACATAAGGATAATGAAAGGGAGGAGAAGCCTGCCGCAAAGGTAAAATCAGGCTCTACCCCTGTTCTTGACAGTTTTGGTTTTGATCTCACCAAAGCTGCGAGGGAGGAGAGGCTCGATCCTGTTGTAGGAAGAGAGAAGGAGATTGAGAGACTTGCACAGATTCTGGGCAGGAGAAAAAAGAACAATCCGGTTCTCATCGGAGAACCAGGTGTAGGCAAATCAGCCATAGCTGAGGGACTTGCAATAAGAATTGCCCAGAAAAAGGTATCTGCAAACCTTATGAACAAGAGAATTGTCTCGCTTGATATAGGCTCAATTGTTGCCGGCACAAAATACCGCGGGCAATTTGAAGAGAGGATGAAGGCCATTCTCAACGAGATAGGAAAGAATCCAAACATCATACTCTTTATTGATGAGATGCATACACTTGTTGGAGCCGGAGGTGCCGCAGGCTCTCTTGATGCTGCCAATATGCTCAAGCCCGCCTTGGCAAGGGGAGAGCTGCAGTGCATCGGAGCAACAACTTTGGATGAATTCCGTCAGTTTATAGAGAAGGATGGCGCTCTTGAGAGAAGGTTCCAGAAGATTATGGTTGAGCCTACCTCTTTTGATGAGAGCATAACCATTCTTGAACAGATCAAGGAACACTACCAGAAACACCACAATGTCATCTATACACCAGAGGCTATCAGGGCCTGCGTGGGTTTGAGCGAGAGATATATCTCCGACCGCTGTCTGCCCGACAAGGCCATTGATATACTTGACGAGTCCGGAAGCCGTGTCCATATCAGAAACCTTAAAGCGCCTAAACAGATTGTGGAGGCGGAGAGCGCTCTGGCATCAATCAGAGAGGCCAAACAGAAGAGCGCTGCCGAGATGGATTTCAAGAAGGCAGCCATCTATCGTGATCTTGAGCGTGAAAAGGCGGCGGAGCTTGAGAGACTCAGGGAGAAGTGGGATAAAAAGAGAAGCAAGAATCCTGATATAGTTGATAAGGAGGATATTGCAGAGGTTGTGAGTATGGCTACAGGAATACCCGTAAACAGGATTGCCGAAAGCGAGGGAAACAAACTCTTCAATATGGGAAATACATTGAGAGAGAGGATTATCGGTCAGGAGGAGGCTATTGAGAGGGTTACAAGAGCCATCCAAAGGAGCAGAGCCGGGCTTAAGGATCCTAACAAACCTATAGGCACATTCCTCTTTCTTGGTCCTACCGGTGTAGGCAAGACACAGCTTGCAAAAATGTTGGCAGAGTTTATGTTTGACACTCAGGATGCCCTTATCAGGATTGATATGAGCGAATATATGGAGAAGCACGCTGTCAGCCGTCTGATTGGAGCGCCTCCTGGATATGTGGGATATGATGAGGGGGGACAGCTCTCGGAGAGAGTGAGAAGAAAGCCCTACTCCGTAGTTCTTCTTGATGAGATTGAGAAGGCTCATCCGGACATCTACAATATTCTGCTCCAGGTGCTTGACGAGGGCAAACTTACCGATAGCAATGGCCGTAGAATTGATTTCAGGAATACATTGCTTATTCTCACATCCAATATAGGTACCAAAGAGCTCAAGGAGTTTGGCAAGGGGCTTGGCTTTGCAAACAGTTCAAAACGTGATTCCCAGAGCGGCAAACGTGAGATTGTGGAGAAGGCTATCCAGAAGACCTTTACTCCGGAGTTCATAAACAGGATTGATGAGCAGATACTCTTCAATTCATTGACTAAGGAGAATCTTGAAAAGATTATTGAGATTGAACTCAAACATCTCTACACAAGAGTTGCTCAGGCAGGTTTTTCATTGAAACTCACAGCTGGGGCTAAAAAGTTTGTTGCCGAGGCCGGCTATGATCCGCAATATGGCGCACGACCTTTGAAGAGGGCAATACAGCGATATATCGAAGATCCTGTTGCTGAGGCTATAATAAGCGGAAAAATCAAGCCCGGAGCCACAATAACACTCGGACTCTCAAAAGATAAGAATACAACAGCAATAACAAGATTGAAATAAAAGGGCTGTAACTCAATTTGGCATATCAGGCTGCAATTCAATTTGGCATAGTGTTGTCCCGACCGGAATATGCAGAGTGGAGGAGAGCTGCTGTCAAACACCGCAATAGAGCAGATATTTTCTGCTGCCCATATTTTTCACCCTTATAAATCTTCCCGACAGCTCCTCCCCCACCGGAGAGAATCCCTGTCGGGATGCTTTTTTTACTGATATTCTCTCCCAACTGTCAAGATTGATGTAAAACTCAACAGGAGGTCTGTACTGCACAAATTCAAATCCGAGTTTACGATATACATTGCCATCCGACCACTCTGTATCGGAATAGGTCATAACCTCTATTGGCAAAGAGTTCCCCTTCTCCCTCCTGATTCTCCTTATATGCTTTAGAAAAGCCTCAAGCAATCTGCCCATTCCTCCAACAATCCTATATCCCGGGAGTGAAGCATATCTGACCCACTCATAGGAGTCTACCATTTTTGCTACAATCACCCCATCTTCCATCCGGCAACTACCTTCCTCCATCCGGCAACCACCACTTCCTGCTCCATACCCATCAGAGACAACACCGTTAACCGCCATACCATCCTCTTTATATGCAAGATAGGAATACCCGCCAGCCACCTGCCGGAGTAGCTGCCTTGTCATTACCCTTGGGGCAGAGAAGGTCGCTGCTGCCACTATAATACCTTCATACTCCAATGCAAATGCATATTTCGACTTTGCATCACCATATGAGTGCGAACTTACAAATAGCTCCTTTATCTTGGCATTCAACTCTGATGACGACTTTATCATCTCATTGTCAAGCACTTTACATTTTCTTGCAAAAACCGGGATAAAATGTCCGAGACGGAGAAGTATCCTGCTCTTGATAAGCTCTTTCTCACTAAACCATCTGTCTTCGTAAAGGTAAAGTATATCTGGGAGTACCTCAGACTCTTCAGCTACATTTGCAGTTACAAAGCTCCCTGAGACAACCAACGGATGCTCTCCAAAAATATCCGGATTTGAGAGGTGTATCAGCAAAATATGGAGCCGGTAGTTTGGAAAATAGAAGAGATTTGCACCGGTTTTCCGATAATCAACCGACGCTTCATTCAAAAAAGAGAGAAAATCAGCTTCAAACTCCATTCCGTCATAAATTTACCCTGTTGCGCAAAATTATAGAATGTGTGAAAGTATCCAAAGAGTTTTTGTTCATTTTGCCAAATTAGTCCGACATTTTCTAAAAATTGAGATAAAAAAGCACATTTTTTGAAAATAAATTTGGTTTGTTAAAAAAAATGTCTACCTTTGCAATCCCAAACGGAACGGAGCTCCTCAAGAGGGTTTCAGAAGTAAGGGAAATAGGGATTGATTCGCTAGCTCAGCAGGTAGAGCACAACACTTTTAATGTTGGGGTCCTGGGTTCGAGCCCCAGGCGGATCACAGAAAGAGCGGCTGAAAAGCCGCTTTTTTTGTTTTATTGCTCCTTCATCCTGCATAGGATAAATTTTTTTTCGCCTGCGCAAGCCACGCAAGGGGGTTGGGCACCGAAATCGTGGCCGTAGAGCGTATAGGGGTCCCAACCCGGTAAAATTTGGAGGGGTCGGGACCGAAAATAGGCCCTACAGAGCGTGTAAGGCTCATCGGCGTGCCCACCCCCTTTGCAAATAGCTCTCAAAATCTCACAGAAATGCTCCCCAGAAAGTATAAAGTATATTCGGATTGCAGATGTATATACTGCAATCAAGGATGATCCATATTTCACTTCGCTTATCAAAGGTAAAGACGGTATTGATGCAGCTAATAACGAGTACGGCTTGACTGATGTTCACGAGATGATGGCAGAGCTTGCCAATCCAGCGTTCAGAGCTGCATTGAAGGCTAAGAAACTTTGGAGACAAGTTATCAATGGCATAAAGAGGATTCTTGGTATTCAGATACCTGGTGTCGAATCTGAGCAGACAGATGCGCTTAATGTATTGGAGAATGCACTTGAGGTACTACTTGACAATCTTGATATAAACACATTCAACCGATACAAAGGCGCTGGATTGTTCAGTAAGATGGTGTTTATGTATAAAAAGAAATCACCCGACACCGTAGCCCCTACAAAAGTAGTTAATGCCCCGGCCGTGCCAAGTGATTATATCACAAATATAAAAGAACTTCAAGAAATATACAAGAATAGGCGTGATAATAAAGCAAGAGGATTTATTACCGATGTATCAAGGCAACTTGGATTAAACAAAGAAGGTTCAAGCCACTACAGAACCTTTGCTACTCCGATAGGGGATATTACATTTAGGATAAGTAATCATAATGCGGTGGTTTCCAACTTTGATAAGAATGAAGAGTATGATGCAATTAGTATTGTAATTTCCGGCAAGAGAAATATAGGCATTTTGAAAGATGGAAAGGCGAGCGTTAAGGAATTTTTCTACAGTAAAAAGAGTCTTGCTCAAGCAAAGGGTAAGCCTTTAGTGCAAATTCTTGAATCGATTGAAGATTTTTTGAATACTGGGAAATTTATTGATAAGACCGGTCTTGCATATCCAGATAGTGCTAATATTAAAAACGCTAAACTTTACCGCCAATCCTCAACCCCACTCCAGTCACGGCAGCACTCAGAAGAGGTAATGCGAGAAAAGATAGACGAAATAGCTAATGTTCTTGGTGTAGCTCCAGAGTATATCTACGATTAGAAGAATACTCAAAACAAAGGTTGGCATGAGCCCGCAACCGGTAAAGTTGTGGTAAATCTTTCGGCTCACGGAACCATTGAGGATGCAAGAAAAACCTATCTCCACGAGGTTGTAGATCACTTCGGTTTGAGAGGCTTCTTAAAAGAGGAGTTTGAATCAACAATGGGAAAAGCCGTTTTTTTTGCTTTTGAACGGTGAATCTATATATACATTTTACTATCTTTGGATAATTCTTATAATATTTTATATGAAAGAGCTAAAATGTCCCAAATGCGGTACAATATTCAAAGTTGACGAGGCAGATTACGCCACTATCGTAAATCAGGTAAAGAGTGCAGAATTTGACAAAGAGGTTGAACGGCGCATTGCCGAACTTAAAGCACAAATAAGGGTTGAACAGGAGTTGGCTACAAACAGGGCACAGCAGAGTTTCAATGAGATAATTTCACAAAAAGAGATGGAACTTAATGCTAAAGAGGCAGAGATAGGGAAAATCCGTGATCAGAAGGAGTCCGAAATGGTAAGGTTACAGATGGCAAAGGATGCAGAAATTGCCCAATTGAATTCTGCCATCAAGGAGCAAGATGCAAAACTAAAAGTTGCAGTTCTTGAAGAGCGCACCAGATCTCAACAGACCCTCCAGGCAAAGGAGGCGGAGATTGCCCTGCTGAAATCCAAAGCGGAGCTGGAGAGAGAGAGGGTCATAAACCACGAATCTGAAATGATAAAGCGTCACAATGAGGAGCTTAAGGCCAAACAGGAACTTGTCGACTACTATAAGGATCTCAAAACAAGGATGAGTACAAAAATGGTTGGAGAGACACTTGAAATACATTGTTCTACACTCTTTAACCAGATGCTGCGTCCTATAATGCCGAATGCATACTTTGAGAAGGATAATGATGCCTCTGACGGTACTAAGGGAGATTTTATCTTTAAGGATATGGAGGAGGGTATCGAGTACATCTCAATTATGTTTGAGATGAAGAATGAGATGGATACCACTGCAACGAAACATAAAAATGAGGACTTTCTCAAGAAACTTGATGAAGACCGCCGCAAGAAGGGGTGCGAATTTGCAGTTCTTGTATCACTTCTTGAACCCGACAGCGAACTCTACAATGGAGGTATCGTGGATGTCTCCTACCGCTATCCGAAGATGTATGTAATCCGTCCACAATTCTTCATTCCTATCATCACACTGCTTGTACAGACATCAAAAAAGAGCCTTGAGTACAAAAGGGAGCTTAAACTTGCCAAGAGCAAGGAGATTGATGTTACAAATTTTGAAAATTCACTTATGGAGTTTCAGGAGAAATTCGGGAAAAACTACAGGATTGCAAGCGAAAAGTTCAAGATTGCCATTGATGAGATTGACAAATCCATCCTCCATCTGCAAAAGATCAAGGATGCATTGATAGGCTCCGAGAATAACCTCCGCCTGGCAAACGACAAGGCCCAGGATTTGACAATCAGGAGACTGACACGCAATAATCCTACGATGAAACAGAAATTCGAGGATGCAAGAATCTCCAATCAAAATAAAGAGGAATAAGGCCTTTTTTAGCTGGCCTTACTTCTTCTTATGAGGATAAGCAATCCTCGCGTGATATATCTCACCAAGATGTTTGATGAAGATCGATTTTACAATGTTGATCTCCTTTATTGATATATCAGCCCTGATCAGCTGCGAATCCGACATCCTCTGACTCAATATTCCATTGACCAGTTTGGAAATGCTCTCCACCGAATAATCCTTCAACGAGCGTGAAGCTGCCTCTACTGCATCAGCCATCATCACAACAACCTGCTCTTTGGTTGTAGGCAGTGTACCTTTGTAGGTAAACTCTCCTATGTTTGCAGGATCTCCACCTTCATTACAATATTTTGTATAGAAATAGCCGGTCTGTGAACATCCGTGGTGAGAGGTTATAAACTCTCTGATAATTTGAGGAAGATGATATTTTTTCGCCAGCTCCTCTCCCACCTGCACATGTTTAATAATCTCCCTGGCGCTCTCCATTGGTGACAAATCCTTATGGAAATTGATTCCTGGAGCCTGGTTCTCAATAAAACATTGGGGATTGCCTATTTTACCCACATCGTGATACATCGCTCCAACCTTAACCAGCCTTGCATTTCCACCAATTGCATCTACTGCCCTTTCTGCAAGATTTGCAACCTGCAACGAGTGCTGGAATGTACCGGGAGCCTTACGGGCAAGTTCCTGAAGCAGCGCATTGTTTGTATCCGACAAATCCTTGAGTGTTGCATTTGAGACAAGATAGAATATCTTTTCCAGAAGGAATACCAAAGGGTATGCCGCTACCACAAAGAGAGAGTTGAGGAATATGTATAATAGTGTTGTGTAAGAAATATCATTTATAGAACCCAACTCAACAAGTTCAAAGGCTACGTGAATCAGCAACATTCCCACAAAAATCTGCAGTGAGTTCATAAACTGCAGCCATCCCCTATTGAGATAAGAGAAGGCAACAAGGGCTGCACCTCCTGCAAAAATATTCATTATATAGAGTTCTATGCCATACTCTGTTGTTATCAGCAATGGCAACAATGAAATCATATAAATAGGGAAGACCATCTTTGCGTGGAAGAATGCCATCATATAGAGGGCAAAAACGGCATATGGTATCAGATAGAGATACTCTACAGCAACATTCCTTACAAGAACTGTACTGACAAATGCCAAAACCACAACAAAAAGGAGAAACATAAATTTATTGCTCTGCTTCAAGATCTGCGCATCAACAAAATATATTGTAACATAGAGCAAAGACAAGATTACAAGTATAAAGATGGAGTGTCCCAGCAGCATCTGCCAACGGCTTCCCGAATATCCCATACTAAGGATATACTCCGCCTTATATGAGTCAAGCATCTGCTCTATCTCAGCTGTTACTGTCTCACCCTCAGAGACTATCAGTTGTCCGGTATACACCATACCCTTTGTAGGTGAGATATAGTTGACAGCCTCTTTATGAACTATTTTTGTTGTAGCCGCATCATATACAAGATTTGGAACAAGATATGAGTCAACTTTAAGTTGTGCCATAATTGAATCGGAACTCATCGTAGGCAATGCCCCCATAAGCTCCTGTCTGATCAGGCGCAAAGCTTTTCCTTGTGTATAAAGTTCTCCCTTTGACATCTCGACAGTTCCTTTTCTTCTCTGTACAAAGATGTAGTTGACATCTCCAACTTCTGAATCCTGCTGGGAAACGGCATGATCGGCAATCAGGCCTTTTTCATATACAGTTCTGAATGCAGATGTGATAACCGAATCCACGACAGAGGCAACAGAGTCCTGGAACGGCATCTTCAACATAGCAAAAGAGTAGAGTGTCTCACCCAGCAACTCCTCGTCATATATATAATAAGGAATTATCTTGGAGGCAACATCATCCCTCTCCCTGACCATTTCGGCCTGAGTCTTGAGCAGCGGGAAATCAATTGGTGCAGTCAATGTCTCATATAGCCAAGGGCGCCCCTTATGATAATCATATTTGAATTTTCCGTCATTCGGATAGGCCAACATCATCACCACAAAGGCTACGAAGAGGCTCAAATAAGTTATCTTGTTTCTGAAGATACTCTTTGTAACTTTTATATTCGTATTTTCCATAATTGCAAAATTAAACTTATTTATTGAAAAAATATCTCCTTTTATTGCTAATTTTGCCGCCACTTAAACATTTATAAAGTTGAATTATATGAAAAAACTAACCAATCTGATTTTGTTTGCGGCTCTGTCGTTTGGCATGATTGCCAACAGCAGCTGTTGTTCAGAAGAGGCCAACAAAGCTGAATCTGCTCCACAACTCATTGTCATCGAGTCATCGAACTTGAAATGCAACGACTCTATTCTTGTATTCACCCCGGCTTGCTGCCAGGGAAACATTTCTGAATCCGGCACAATTCCTACACTTCTACTTTTGCACGGATGGAGCGGATGCTATAAAGATTGGAGCAACAAGCACGATATCCAGGAGATCAGCAACCGCACCGGTTTCAGAATTATCTGTCCTGACGGATTCTACAACAGCTGGTACCTCAACAATACTGATACAACAAAGATGCAGTGGCGCAAATTCTTTGATGAAGAGTGCTTCCCGCTCCTTAAAGAGAGATTCAATCTTGTTCCCGACAGCACCTTCATTACAGGTTTGAGTATGGGAGGACACGGTGCAGTAAATCTCTTCCTTGATCATCCTGAGAACTTCAGGGCTGCAGGCAGTATGAGCGGTGTCCTTGACCTCCAGCTCACAAGTTTGAGAGATACCGAATTAGCCAAGGTAATCGGTGATAAAAAGGAGCGTATTGATTCTGAGAGTGCTGTCAACCGTGTTGTTCCTCTTGCCGACACTTTGAGGGCAATGGACAAACCAATCATCGTAACAGCAGGATACCACGATGTTTATGCACAATGTACAGATGTCTTTGCAGCAAAATGCCGTGAATATGATGTTCCTCACATTAAGATTCTCAGCCCGGGCAAACACTCCTGGCCATATTGGGGTTTTGCATTGGAACAGCACATCTGGCACTTCAACAAGATTTTGAATGGTGACAATATGGGTTATTAAGCCCTTGTCACTTCCTGTACTGATGGATATTTAAAAAAGATGAGAGGCCGGGTCAAAAGCAATTTTGATCCGGCCTCTCCTTTGCCCGACAGATTCAGTCAAACAGCACCAACGTTATTCACTCTTGGCTGTCGGTCTATTATTGATTCCTGCAGTAAGATACATCACAACGCATAGGAGTCTGCCACCTCCTCTGTAACGGAATCCTTTGTCTGTTCACGATCATTAATAACATCCTCTATCATTGCCAAAGGGATAAGCAGCATAAGTGAAATAACAGCAATAAGAGTCACTTTGACAGCTGTATGTTTTACATTTGAGCCAGTTTTTGTTTCCATAATAGAATAATCAGTTTAAATGTCAATTTGTTTTTGTATCCTTAAACCTCTTTGCCAAAGTGTCATCTTTTTGTTGCCAGCAGCATATACTTACCATTCCCGTTATAGTAGAGAATGGGCAGAGTCTCAACCGGAATATTTTCGTGCACTCTGCAGAAATTAAAGCCGTGGAATACATTGAAGGCCTCCTGCATATCACTTTCAGTAATAGGATTGGAACGAAAGATGTAGTTCTGATAGGTGCGGTCATCACTTAGATCCGAGCTGTCAAAAATTGGATAGTTTTCAAAAAAATGGCCTATATGTATATCGTCGTACTCTCTGTCTTCCACCGAAAACAGATGGTGCATAGCGCCATAACCATCCCTGGTATATAGTTCAAAGTGTTCACTAATATCTTCAAGGCCATTAAATGTATGCCCTAGAATGGTTACTTTATCTTTTATATTATAACACTGGATATCATAATCAGCAAGTTTTTCATCTTTTGCCCATTTACGCAAATAATAAAGCAGCACCCTCTCTTGCTTCAACTTAGGCGCCTCATCAAGAAGCCTGAAAATCAAGCTGTCAATACCGTATTGACGCAGGTGATTCCGGTAGCAGATATTGTATTGCACAATATTGCACAATGCATATCTTGAAACGAAGTTGTCATTACGGCGCATAAATTTCAATGCGTCGGCCAACGATGCAAACTCACCTTTATTATAATTTGGGAAACAGATCTTTGTCATATTGTTATAGTTTAGTTTTATAATTTGATTAATACTTCTGAGCCTTGTGCAATGACATTGTATAGCCACACTTTATACATCTTGTACTCGGCAGAGGTTTTGCGCCCAAATATGCCTCCTCATACAAGAAATGGTAGTTATCCCTTACATAATCGTGGTTTGGACATTTTAGTCCTCGTACTTCTTTCACCTTTTTCATAATCATATTGTGTTACATTTAAAGAATATATTTATCGGATATCCAGTATAAGTTTGTCCTATTTATAATAGCTCTATTAACTATTCGTACAACTTTTTATACATTACTTTTGCCTCTACAAGATGCTTTAGAGCATTCATCATCTGAAAATTGAAATCCTCTTCGGCGAGGTAATATGCCTCCACTGTTGCCAAAATCATATCGTTCATAACATAAAATTTTACGAGTTTTGTCTCTTTGTTTAACTGATGGCAGTTTTCCTCAACCTGTTCTAAATTCTCCTTAGTTACATCTGTAAAATTCAGCAATGTCATAAATAAGAAGTGTTCATCTTCAGTGTTTACGAAGATATGCATTGTATTCATCTGGTAACGGAAAACAATGCAACCTTCCGAACACTCTTCGTAACATACCCGGTATCGCTGTCCAGCTATAAATTTTTTTGCCAGTTCATATGTATTCATATCACTATTTTTTAGTTATATTCCTCACTATCCCCAATGCTATCAAGCCTCTTCTGCAATTCTGCCTCTATGGCATCGTCAGAGTAATCATCACTCTTCTTTGGAGATCCAACGACCTCTTCACCATTCATCATTTTGTAGAAGACCCGCTGAGTTGTATTAAGAACACTGATAATGTGCTCCATCAAATCTGTCAAATTCTCAGTGGAATCAAAACGATGCTCATAAATTGCCCATACACTATCCCCATACAAAATGCAAACCTTTGCATACTTCAGCATCAAATTGGTTTCTTGCATAGCCTCCAGCACCGCTACTCTATTCTCATCCGTTACCTCTTGCAGATTAGGGATAACGATGCGTAAAAACTGTTCATCATTTTCGTTAGGCGCATATAGATAATTCACCCCATCGTACTTGAAGCGATAGCCTATATCGTCCAATTCGACAGGCTCAAAACCCATCGCCTTCAGTTCGTCAATTATAATCTCTTTCTGGTTCATAATATTAATTTGTGATTTATTCAATAATTATAGAGTGCCATATCCCAGAATATCTATCAGCTATTTTACAAAACCTATTCTGAGCGGCTCCCTTTTATGTTCTCTTGTGAACGATTCTTTAATCCGTTCAAAGCGGCGTAGTTCCTCTTCAGTCACTGAAGGTCTTGTTCCGGCTATTGTCTTCTCAAGCAGAGACTGGTTTATCTTTACCAAATGCCTTGATTTGATACTCTCATCAAATGAACATCTCGCACACTCCTTTACAATAAAACTTATATCGCTTGATGAGTAACCTTTGGTCAGTTCTACTATCCGGGCAGTGTCTATATCTTCGTGCGGACGTTTTAGCAGCTCCAGCTCCAAGAGTTCCTTGCGGGCCTCTTCATCAGGAAGTCCTACATATATCACCTCATCCATACGTCCCTTGCGGATAATGGCTGGGTCAATAGCGTCAATACGGTTGGTAGTGGCAACAACATAGACATTTTTTTCGGCACAATCGTTAAGCCTTGTAAGGAACTCTGCCACCTCATTTGCCTGATTATTATCCTTATTGGCGTCTCGCTTTGGCACAAGGCTGTCAAACTCATCAAATACCAGCAGAACACCACAGTTATTTTTGGCAGCCAGCTCCTCACTGCGGGTAAAGAGGTCTGCAATCATACTCTGCGAACCGTGGATATAGATATTACCCAAATCGCTGGGCTTGATAAGACTGAATAACATTCCGCTCTCCTCCGCAAGCTTGCGTGAGATGAATGTCTTGCCGGTTCCCGGAGGCCCCCACAATAAGGTACCGTTCGGGGGAGTAATCTGGAATTGTGCTGCCAGCCAGCGATTCTGGACAATATCCACAAAGTTACGTGACAGCAGAGTTTTAAGTTGTTTCATACCTGCCACATCCTTGAAACCATTGCCCTTAACCCGTTCAATCCGGACATTGGACTTTGGTTGCGAAAGAGCTTGTTGTATCATACTATCAACTGGCACCTCCTCTTCAGTTTTATGTTCGAAAAGTCTTGAAACAGGTTTTGAGTGTTCAGGAGCAAAGCATTCAAAACCCTTCAATTTCTCATCTCCAAGATATTTTGCTATAGCAAAAGCAATATCCTCAATAGTCCTATATCTCTCAGAGGGTTTAGTTGCAATTGCTTTGGCTATGATAATATTTAGTGCATCAGAATGGGATAATACAGGTGGATTTTCCCGCATCAACTTTACAATAGCAGTTATCGGAAACCCGGAATTTGTTCTCACAAAATCATCCCAAGGGTGTTTGCCTTGCAGAATAATCGCAAGTACAATGCCTAATGAGAAGATATCAGTTCTGACATTATAGTGTCCAACCAATGTTTCGGGGGCACGAAAGATGAGAGATGGCACACTAGTATCAAATGTTGCACGGCCATTACAGGTCCCAGAGACGCAATTAAGCCCTACCAGGTACCACTTTATCTCTCCAGATGGAGTCATCGAGACAATAATATTATCCGTAGAAATATTATTGCAACAACCTCCACCCATACGCAATGAAAGTTCCTTAACAGCAACTAACAAGTTATAGAATTGGCGCAGCATCTCCCGTTCATTGTAGAGACAATCTGAATTTATGTACTCAGTCAATGTAGTGCTACCAACATATTTTGTTACCATCCACCGTAATGAAACACCACCATTGTTATAGTCGCCACAATCAGAGTATGCAGGAAAAACTTCATTTTTCAATAGTGGGATAACTTCAAACTCAGGAATCTTTCCATCTGTAAAGCACTCAGGCAATTTGTTCATATCATATACCGTAAGAACAACATCCAGTTCCCAGCAGTCCTTCGCCAGATACACCTCCCTGTATGAAGTACTCTTGCCAAGCATCTGCACCGGAGTATATCCCTCAAATTTAGTATTCAGTGTCAGAATCATAGTTGTATAGTAATAAAGTTTAAAATTGTCACATTATTTGCAGGTCACTTTTATGAATCGGCTATTTAATATCGCAGACAAATACCTCCTTCTCCATCTCAAAAAAACCAAGCCCGAATTGCAACCCTTTAAATGTAAAGAGTCGCAACCGGGCCTTTTTATATCACGCTTTTTATTTCCGTCAACTTTCCATTACAGGAAAAAGAAGCGTAACCTTCTGCAAATCATTCTAATCTCTTATCCAATATATTTTCACACTGTTTTTTATACCGCAGATTTCCTCTATCCATTTATTGAAATTCTGGTCTTCATACTTTAAATGGAGGGCAGAATACTCTTTGCAGTCATCAGGCAGCAGGATTGCAGATACTGTACCGATATATGCGGTATCCTTGCCATCAATTGAAAAAGAGCTGTCAAGTGAAAGACGGCCTGAACTGCTTATTTTAAGTTTACCGCCATTATTTGCATAGTTTCCGAATGAATAGACCTCTCCAAGTGATTTGGAGTGAACCTCAAAAACACCGTCCGCCCAATAAAGTCCACTTTCAAACTCCTCCGGCACATTTAAACTGCACTCCAGTTCCAGCTCTTCGCCTGATTTTATAAAGATGCCCGTATAGCTTCCCCTCTGTTCCCTACATATCTCTATAGAATTGTCAAGATCTGTAAAATAGAGTCTGTGTCTGGTTCTGTTCACAGATATCTCATCACGTGTAAAATATTTTCCGAGTTGCCATAGGTCCCATTCCGAGAGTCTTAAACCCTCGGGATATATCTCCTGTTCATACTCAAGAAGCATACTTGGGATGGAGTCAGCAGGAATGAGCCTGTCATCGGTGTGGATATCCGGATTGTTGTCGATAAAGATAAAGTGGTTTACAAAAGGATAGACCCTGAATCCCAATTTTAGCGGTGATGGTATTTGGGAGAGCAGCTTGATCTCCTCCTCTTCAAGCCCCATAACACTGCGCATAAAAAGTGCGCTTCCCTCTTCATCAGGTTCACCGGTAGAGTGTGTAGACAGTGCCTTGAATGACTTTATAGCCGGATGCGATGCACTATCGGGCTTTACCCCTTTCAGAAGAAGGCCAACCCAATCACAGCTCTGAAGGAGCAGTGTATCCCCGGAGAGAGACTCCCTTCCATTGACTTCAAACAGAAGATTCTCTACAGGGATGTAGTTTTCACCGGTAACCTCAACTCTGATATGCCCTGCCAGGCTACCAGAAGCGGCTTTCAGCAGAGCACTGCCCTTTCTTCTTCCAATAATGACAGAATCGGTAAGGGTCACACACTCCTCACCCTCAATCACACTCCAGAGAAGGTCCGTATCATTAACCGCCAGCTCATTAAGAGTTATAATGCCTAAATAACCGACCGTCCGAAGAGTATCCCTTAACGGGAGAGTTCCTGAGCTTCCGGAATCTGTTTTTATATCGGCAAAATCCTTGCTGCATGAGAGGGCAATCAGCTGTATTGACAGCAGTGCCAGAGAGATAAAATTGGAACAATTCTTCATATCGCATTTTTGATGCAATATTTGCGAATTTCAACATAAAAGCCTTGCAAAAGGGTAAATTTACGCTGTTAAAAGATAAATTTACGCTGGAATAGATCAAGCACCCTCTTTGGGAAACATCTTATTTTATCTCCTTTAAAGAGTTTTGGAGAATTGCCGCTCTGTACAATTCTATCTTCCCCCGAATATTCAATGGCTCTTATTATTGGTAAGGCGCCTGATGCTGCACTCTTTATGAATGGTCTGAAGAGAATATTGGCAATAGGATCATACCATCGTCCCATTGTTATTATGCCGGTATCCACTATCCCGGGATCAGCCCCCATAATCTCCAGACCGGCAGCTCTTTTATGCAAATCTATGGTATATAGTGCCAGCATCAGCTTTGCATTGCTATAGAGTTCAAGGCTTTTAAGAGTCCACAATTTATGCTCGTCTGAACCTTTATGGTACTTTTCAGGAAGGGCAGGCGTACCTGCCACAACGGTACAGGAGAGTGTATTGATAACCTTACCTCTTATATTTGGGAGGAGTTTCTCTGTTATCCTCATTGCTGAGAGGTAATTTATCTGCATCATTCCCTCATATCCATCTTCTGTTACAGTAAATCTTGGCAAAATGGCCCCGGCATTGTTTATCAGAAGGTCAATCTTTCTGCCTTCCAGCGATTCAAGTATACAGTTGCAGAAGTTATCCACAGAGGAGAATGAGACCAGATCTGCTGGAATAAAGTGTACACTTCTATCCATATCAACCATATCAGGATACCGTTTCTGCAGAGTTTCCATCAATATTTTTCCCTTTTCCATCCTCCTGCATGCGACATACACCTCATATCCGGAAGAGATGAGATGGCTACAGACCTCACCTCCTATGCCCCCGGTTCCACCAGTAATAACTGCAATCTTCTGCTCCATCACAACTCTATTTTAAGATAACTACCTTCTGAATGAAGCTGTCTTTTTGCGGGCCCACATCTTGAACCATTCCGGAAGAATTGAGTATATAGGCTTGAAGAGATAGTTCACAGCCCCTGGTATATACTCTTTTTTCTTTCCCTTAAAGAGTCGCCTGAGAGCTCTCCCCACCAGTTTTTCAGGCCTGTATATGACTCCTATATATATGCCCAACTGCTGGAGATTCTTTGGAAGGTTGTAAAGATCCGTTGCTACCGCACCCGGAGAGACAACAAGCACCCTTACACCAAACTCCTTCATCTCAAGCCTGAAGGCCTTTGACATTGTTCTAATGTAACTTTTTGTGGCTGTATATAGTGATATCGCCGGGAATGGCGTATGGACAGAGATTGAAGACATATTGAGAATGTAACCTCTTCTTCGGCTCCTCATTCTCTCTCCAAAATAGCGGCACAACATAGTCACCGTGTATACGTGGAGATTCACAATTGTTGAGACCTTCTCGGGTGTACAATCCAGAATATCCCTGAAAAAGAAGATTCCTGCATTATTTATAAGGACCTCAACCTCAAGATTAAGCTCTTCTGAAAGATCATAGAGCTCCTTTGCCGAATCTGGTCTGGAAAGATCTTTATATATTCCTGCTACCCACTGTCCGCACGCCGACAGATAATCTTTTGACTCCGCGGTGTAATCCGACAACCCCTCTATCACCTTGCATTTGTGCACTCCAGCAATAGTCCCGGCAGATTCAATAACCTCCTCAGCCCTATTGCTTACCAATATCACATTGTAGCCATAGGCCGCAAGTTGGGAGGCATAATGGAACCCCATACCAGAGCTTGCACCCGTAACCAATGCACACTTTCCATTATGAACCAACACTCCTGTCCTATTCATAGCTCCATTTTTATCCATTACTTTACCGTCATTTTACGCCATTACATTTGCTCCAGCCTCTCAATCTCCCTTTTCAAACTGTCAGGAAGCTGCTCCTTCAAACTCTTGTGACAGGCCATCTCCCTTGAATACATACGCCCTATACAATAGTTGGAGTGGCCACAATTGCAACGCTCCACCCCTCTCTTCATATCATTCACAAAAGATGGATTATTCAACAGAGCACGGCCCATCTGCACAAATTCAAAACCTTTATCAAGTACATCGTCAATCTTCTCCCTTGAAACCAATCCTCCCACATAAATCAGTGGAATATCAGGGATTGCCTCCCTGAATTTGAGAGCATCCTCCAGAAAATAGGCCTCCTTGAAGGGGACAGTCGGGATCATATAACGGCCAGCCATCCTCACTCCATATTTAAGCCACCATAACTTCATATAATATGTCATCGATTTGATAGGCATAGCACCTCTCATCACATACATAGGTGCCTTGCTGACAAATCCTCCACTCAAGACAAGACCGTGAAGGCCCAGATTCTTCAACTCCCGGGCTATCTCAAGCCCCTCCTCAACTCCGTTACCACCTTTAAAGCCATCGCTCATATTGGTCTTTGCCACAATGGCCATATCATCCTTGGCAGCCTCCATCACCTCGTTCATACACATCTGCATAAACTTCATCCTGTTTTTTAAAGAACCTCCATACTGGTCCCTTCTTCTATTTGTATATGGCGACAGGAACTGGCTGATAAGATAACCGTGACCGGCGTGTACCTCAACACAATCAAAGCCCGCTTCCCTTGCCAGAGAGACACCCTGGCCAAAAGATTTTGCCATCTCGATCATCTCTCTTTCCGAAAGTTTTCTGTGGAATGTGGGAGAATAGAGGTTGAAACCATTAGAGGCCGACAGAGGTATACACTTGGTAAACTCCCGGTGGCTCATATTACCACAATGGCCTATCTGAATGGATGCAGCAGCACCCTCTTTATGTATAGCATCTGTTATTACCCTCAAATCGGGAACAATCTCCGGTCTGAGCCACAACTGGTCTGCAAAAGACAATCCGCTTTGAGTTACCGATGCATATGCAAGAGTTGTCATTCCCACACCTCCCGCAGCCACACTCCGATGGTAATCCAACAGCATTTTTGAAGGGTTGTTGCCCGTTGCCATATTTTCAAATGCAGCAGAACGAATAGTCCTGTTTCTCAATGTAACAGGACCCAATTTACAAGGGGTAAACAGTTTAGATTCCATTGTCCAGAATTTTAATAGATAAATGGGAATATCCTCTTCAACTTTCTCTCTTTCATCTGATCCCCAAACTCAATACCATATCTTTTATATATGCTGTTTGCTCTTGGCACCAGATTGGCAATAGTCCACCAGAGAAATACAACTCCAGCCATACTCCAGGTTAGGAGGGCAAATCCCAACCATTCCAGAATCTCGCCAAAATAGTTGGCAGAGGTAACATAATTGAAAAGGCCTCCCTGAGGAAGATAATGGCTGGTATCTCCAGGCTTGCGGAGATTACGTATAATATTGTCGGAATGGAGATTTATTATAAATCCTGAAAAAAATATCAGTGTTCCCGATATAAATTGCCACGATACCAACCAATCCGCAGTATATGTACCTTCAGGTGAGATATAGAACAGCCATCCCCCCTGCATAAGTCCGTTCACAGTATTGAACAGGATACCCATAACCATAATCAGGAGCGGCATCCGGCTCTTGCCTTTCATAAGGAGGGGAAAGATAAATGAGCGTTGGAAATAGTGGAGCTGGAAAATTGCAGCCATAGCCATAATTGCAGGGTTGAAGGCTCTGCTGCTCTTTATCCACAAGACAAGCATAACAATAAAGACCGGCGCCTCCATCAGCAGCCACCCTATCCTGTTATCGACAGATGGTCCCCACTTCCTTGATACAAACTTGCCATAGCCTGCCGTCACAAAATAGAGCGTAACAAATACGATGAGTGCAATTCCACTCATAACCATCAGAAATATATCAAATTCCCTGACCATCTATACAAAATTAAACTGCAAATTTAGTTTATTATTCCCTTATTATTTACTTTTGTATAGAAATTTTACCGATATGGAGAGAGTATATGTTTTTTTGTCGGAATTGTCGCAGAACAATAACAGGGAGTGGTTCCAAAATAATAAGGAGAGATATATTGAAGTTCAGGCAATATTCAATGACTTTACAGAGAAACTGATAGATAGGATTTCACTTTGGGATCAGGAGATAGCAGAGTCAGATCTTTCTGTAAAAGATTGTACCTACAGAATTTATAGAGATACAAGATTCAGCAAGGACAAATCGCCATATAAAACGCATATGGGGGCATACATTTGTAAAAAAGGCAAGAAGTCACCCTATGCAGGCTACTATTTTCATCTTGAACCGTCACAAACAGAGCTCTCTTTAAAAAGTCTGCAGAACATTACCGGATTTCTCGGCAACTCACTTATTGCAGCAGGGTTATATTGTCCTGACGCAAAGGTTTTACAGAGTCTTAGAGATGAAATTTCTGTAAATGGGGATTCGATTCTCAATGCAATCGGTGAGGCCAAAGGGTTTGAACTCGACAAAAGCAACATACTAAAGCGCCTTCCACGCGGATTCGAGAATGTTGAGGAGCGATGGCAAGAGCTTCTCAAGCATAAGGACTTCTCCATAGGTCTTCCGCTTCCTCACCATATTATTGCAGGAGGGAATGAAGAGCTGCTCAAATATCTTGACGAAAAGTTCAAACTTTGCCATCAATTCAACCGGCTTATGAATTTGGCAGTTGACTTTGCGCTTGATGAGATGTAACAGCTCTTTCCAAAAGCGAGTCTATTCTTCTCCACATAAAAATAATTGTCGACAACAGACCCGCTATCCCACAAATACCTATAAAATCCATAATGAATGCCATATCCTTTTCTTTAAGTTATTAATTTACTGCAAAGAAAAGGATACTTTTTGACAACTTTTGACAATCATTCAGGATTAGTATACATAATCAAATATCTTATCCCAATCTGGAGAATCAAGGTTTGAAAATCCAGACATGAACTGCCTTGAATAGATATAATGGTAGTTTCCATTGCTGGAGATATGATATGGAGTGCTCAACCCTGGTTTAAGGGCAAAATATTCGTGATAATATAGGGGCCTGTTCTTTCCATTGTAGATAAATGCCCCTTCATCAAGTGCATACTGATAATATTCATCCTGCAGAAATGTAAATTCATACTCCTTGTAGACTCCTGTATGGGAATCTGTATATACCTCTCCATCATATATATAACTTAATCCGAGGTCCTCCACTATTCCATCCTGGTAAAAGAGGGAGTTTGGATGGGCAAGCCATACGCCCATAATCTCATTCTGGTACCTGTATATATCGGGATTGGAGGAGAGTTTGCTGGTGTTGTCGGTCTTGCTTACCCCTACAAGATAGATCGTTTCATAGACCTCTATATCGCAGACAAGCTCATTGTTTGAACAATAACCGTCATCACCCACATAGCTGACCTTGAGATTATAAAGCCCGTTTGCTCTACACGGATTGTTAAAAAGCACCCTTGAATTTGGAAGATCCACTATAATTCCATCGCCAGGAGTACCATTTTTATTTGCGGGAGAGGCCTCAATTGTGTAGTCAGGCACTGCCTGAGGTGGCAAATCGAGCAACAGTTCCTCAACAGTCTGCTGATGGCCCATATTTACCACAGCCGTTATCCTCTCCTTGATTGAAGGTGATTTGGCTGTACAATATATTGTCGCACATACATCCTGACGTCCACTTATAGAGAGTGTAAGCGGAACAGGAGTCTCCATCTCCCCTATCGCCATAATCCTTGCAGGTGAATTTTCGGAATCAGGCTGCACTATATAACTTTTGGCCCCTTCCGGGATTGTCAATTCAGGCAGGAGAGCAGCTGCATGGTCGGGATATATTTTGTATCCTATATCGGTAAAGAAATGTTTGTATGTCACCACATCATCTTCATCTGGAACAATCCGCAGCTTCTCCACAGTCACTTCACAGGTTGTGGTATTGCCGTCGTATACCTCAGCAATTATTGTAACTACGCCCTCCCTCAAAGCCTTAACTTCCAGATTGCTGCCTATCTGCTTCTCTATTTCGAGGATTCCTTCAGGGGAGAAGCTGACCCACATATCATTGTTATATACTTCATATTTTGACATCGGGATAGTCCGTATCTCACCATCATACATTACAATATGCTCTTCGGCAAACTGAATTTCTGGAACTCTTACCGTCACTTCGCAATATTTTACAATGTCATTTGCCATTGCCTTGATTCTAACTTTTCCCGGTGAATGGGCTGTTATTACACCGACATTCTCCATAACCGAAGCTATTGAGCTGTCTTCTGATTCGAACCTTATAGGTGCTGAAGGGAAAATTGAGTAGTTGAGATTTGCCTTTTCTCCCACAAAAAGTGTAATTTCAACAGGAGATATCTCCAGAGTAGGCGGACTTACAATCATATAGGCCATACCTGACTTTGTAGTATCATCAACACTTGTTGCCATAATGATGGAGACCCCTTCATTGATGCTCTTTACCAGGCCTTTACTATCAACTGTTGCAACAGTCGTATCGGCACTCGTCCATATCAGATCTTTTATTGAGGCATCTTCAGGATAGATAAGCGCCTCCATCTGGTATGTCGACTCCGGCAATATGAACATAAACGGAGGATTCAATATTATCGTATCTACGGGAATCTTCTCCACCACATCAATTCTGGAGATCGCCTGTATACCGGATCCGTCTGTGGTCTCCGCAACAATATTACAGTTGCCATACCCAACAGGAGAGACTATTCCCTCATCTGTTACCGAGGCTACAGATTCATCTGATGTATGCCACCGGAGAATTTTATTGGCTGCTGTCAACGGCATTATCCTGGCAACTATCGGGAGCGAGCCTTCCAGTCCGAAGAATTTATGGTAATCGGGAGCAAGTTCAAGTGAGGTGACCAGATCGACTATCTCGCTGTTATCCACCCTCCAGCTATTCTCATCCACGGCACCATCCCCACGAAAGTTAAGGTTTACGGTATATTGGGTATTCCTCTCCACATCAAAATTGGAGGTCATATCTTTTCCAAGATAGAACCGGTAGAGTATCTTGCCCTCCTTTCTGGCTGAAGAGTATTGCGCCTCCATTTCAAGGTAGCTGCATATATCAGAGTAGAGACTGCCTTCTGGCCATAATTTGAGGGTTTCATCCTTATTTGAGGCGAGAAGTGTACCCTGCATATTTTCAAACTGGTAGAGAACAATTCCCTCCTGGAGTTCGCTTTTTGCCGGCTCTATCACCTCTCTGCCTACAGTTACCCCCTCTTTGGAGGCTATTCTGTTGGGTCCATAGAGCAGTGTTCCCGACGGCACATTTTTCAGCATAACCCTTTTCACCTCAATCTCTACATCACTGTTCAACTGCGAATAGTCACATTTGAGTACGATTTTGGAGAGAGCTCTCTGAAGGTCGATATTTACAATATCTCCATCCGTCAATACTCCTTCACTGCTCTTGCCGCACATAAGCAGTACACCATACTCCTCCATATTGGCAAGGCTGTGGGAAAAGGCAATCTCCAGCCTCTCAATCTCATCCCTGCTCCTTGCCTCAATTTTATAGCCTGCATTGGCTATAGCATATACTGTATAAGAACGCTCCTTGATGAGCTCACAAACTATTTCTCCTCCTGATTGATGAAATATCCACTCCACCACATATCCTGCACTATTTACAAAGTATAGATTCACATCCCTGACAAGAATCTCATCCACTGCAGCCCGGCTCTTTTGTTCAACAAGATTGAACTTGAAATTGAGTTTCAGTGACTCCTTGCCAACCCTTCCGGACTCTTCATAATTTACCTCCTCCCTCTGTATACAGGAGGTTATTATGGTAAGGCAAAGCGCCACAACCATACAAGAGAACCTTCTTTCCATATCAAAATCTAATCTTTATAGGTGAAACTGAATGCCAATCTTCACATTTTAGGGTAAATAACCCCAACGAAGTGTCAATCACTATCTTTACATCCGCAAGATCCTTGCGTTCCATATCAAAGCCTGAGGACTCCATAACCCTACCCAACGGATACTCCTCCACAGACTCTATCCTCTCACCGCCTTCCCTTTCGAAGAAGAGTGAAAAAACCACTTTTTCCATTGAGGATTGGCGTGTCATAACGAAATTGAACCTGTAGTTGCCAGAATTGTCCACAACAGGGGTAGCCACTATGGGAGATTCACCATCCACAATGGTACGGTCTATCCTGTAACCCGATGCAGCCCCGGAGAGTTCCAACACAGGCAAGCCAATCTCCTCTGCTACTCCGAGCAGTACAACCTCCACACATATATGCTCCTTACCGACAATGACTGTATCACAACAGGATTCTCCCGCTGCATCTATACAGTTACCGTAGAAAAATAAGGAATCTGCTTCGGAACTGTCCCTCCTGAATAGTGTGGAGGAGCTCTTTCCAATATCATTGAGCTCCATACAGGAGCGTATATTCCCCCACACATAATACCGCAATTTGCCCCTCTCAAGTTCAACATTATAGGGTATACCGTAATTATCCGGAAACAATGTGTCTCTCAACAACAGTTCATCATCTTCTGACAGGAACCATATATGAAGAGAGGATATAGAGCTGTCTACCTGAGAAAAATCTATAGTACTCCAGCAAGGACATTCATCTCTATCCTCTCTGATTGTTGAGCATGAGCTTATTGCGATATATATTATTCCTGCCAAAAATATATATCTTCCCATCTCTAAAAGTTAACCATTACTACAGGTATGGTAATCCAGTCGGCTACATTAAGATCTACAGAGAGTGCTCCATATTCAAGAATATCATCCGGCTCCAATGATCCCGGACGGGTTATTGTTATATTAAGGCTATATGAAGTATTGCTTCTTACTCCGGCGTGGTCGCTCTCACCTGTATGCCCGAACCCTTCACGGTTTATATTTACCGGATAATAGTAGGTTGTGCCGCAAAGATCAGCCTGGACAACCAATCGGGTAAAGCTCACATCATCATTCTCCTCTTCTGCCATATTCTCATAACAGTAGAAATAGTGTTCTGTCGTATAACCAGCGTCGGTGACAGGTTGTGTAATCTCATCATAAATGCAGTTTGCCATCCCAAACGAAGCGATATCGTCTGCTACCGCAGATTTGCTGTTGAAGATGACAGGAGTTGCATCATCCGCACCGTCAATGTATCTCTTCTCTCCATTGGCATTGATCAGATAGACCTTTACATTCGAGAGCTCCTCTCCCTCATACGGAGTACCTGCAAAATTGGTACTGATACCTGAAAGCAGAACCCTTGCTACCAATCTGGAGATAGGTATTGTCACATCCGTTGCACTCTGGAGTGTTACTTCTGCATTTCCGATCATTGTAAAATCTTTAATCTGTTCGCTGTTCAACATTGAGACTTTACTCTCAAAGTCGCTGATTGTAGAGATGCTTCCCCAATCAGTAATATGGGAGTTTGCAACCACATAAATCTTTTTGGCTCCGGTTGTACTGGTAATGGAGATATCTGTAAGAGAGACCAGCTCGTCCCCCTCTATCTTCTTGTATGTATCAAGGTTTCCAGAATCCTCACCCTCATTACGGAAGATAAAGAATTCAACTTTGTTTACAATGTTGTCATCCGACTGTACTCCGTGTCCTGCACCCGTTGCCCTTGTCTGAGGCACAAGGGAGATTCTGAAAGAACACTCCTTCTCCACAATGCTCTCCTCCTGCTCATAAGGGAGCGTAGTTTCAGATTTGTCACAAGATGCAGTTCCAAACAGGATTGCCATTGAGATTGCAAATGTTGCAAAAGTTCTTACACTGCCATTTTTAATCAAGTCTCTTTTCATAAATTTAATTTTTAATTGTTTATAAATTGGTTAATTGATATTTTTTCACCAGAGATGATATCTCCGGATCAAGATTTCCACGATGTTTCATAAAGGGATCCTGTGCTACAGAGTGGATAAAATGTTCAACTGCCATCTGCTCGTTGCCGAGTCTTGAATAGACCACTGCCAACATATAATCCCTGAATGCGCTTTTAGGGAGATTCTCCAGAATATGAAGTGCCGAATTATTGTAATCCATACAGATATAGGCTACTGCAGAATTGAGATCACCATAAGGACGGAGAATTGTTACAGCCTTCTGGAAATCGCGCTCTTCAAGAGCCTTTACCCCACTCATATAGAGGGTGTCAACTTCTGTTGTATGGATAGTATCCTTTATCATTCCCCTCCTGTGGAGGAAAAAGTCAAACTGGACAGTGCGCAGTAACGGATAGTATTGCTCCCTTATATAGCGGTACTCTTTAAAGCTTCTGAGAAGTTTCTCCCGTGTATCAGGATCTTCAATGCTCCATAAACGCTCTACTATTGAAGCGCCCTCAATTGTACTATCCCGAAGTATAAGTCTTTTCAGTTTCTCCCAATGTTCAGCTTGCCAAGCCACCTTTATCAACCCTTCTGCAGGTTTTGTGTAAGTTTCATCGGCTCCGTAACCTCTTTCTCCCCCCTTATTGTCATCCCCCAATCCCAGTTCCCAAGTGGAATTTCTGACACTGTCCTTATAACTCGCTATATAGTTGAGAAAATACTCCTTGATTGAGTGGGCCCTTTTGCGGGCCAGCTGGCTGTTGAAACTGAAGCTGCCCTCTGGAGAACAATATGCAGTTATCTTGAGTGAGTCCACTACATAATCATCAATACTTAATATATCTGCCACATTGCGCTTTATCCGTTCCAGTTCTTTTTCATTAGAATGCAATGTGTCGTCAAGCCGGAATTGCCCGAGTGAGAAATCTATAAAAGCAGAGGTGTTCGCCATTGCATTTCTTGAGATTATCTTCTTGAGATAGCGTGTTGACCTGTCTGCAAACCATGTCATTGAGCTTATATAGAATGTAAGCGTATCTGAAGTTGGCATAGAATAGAGCCTCTTGTCTCCCTTATAGAGTTCTCCATCAAGAATAAGGTCAACCTTACGGAGATTTTTGGTGCTCCTTATTGTCTGGACATAGTGGTACCTTACTGTACCATCGGCATCTGCCACCACAGAATCGAGCCTTACGCCATTCACATCAATTGGTACCTTTACATATTTGGCAAACATCTTCTCTTTATTTGAGATTCGTCTGTTATTCCTCCTTATAAGGTAATTCTTGGTATAATGTTCAATTGCAGCAAGTTCTGAAACTCCAAAGAGGCTCTCCGCATAACTGGCCTCCACAAATGACGAATCCTCTTTAAGCCGAGCTATCTTCTGGAAATTACGTTCAAGAAATGTCTCCAGCAGATGTCTGCGGGTGTATGTGGCCATAAAGTCACAAGAGTCTGGCAGTATAGAGTTAAGAAATTTGTTATAAAGTTCATAACCGCGCAACTGCTCTTCGCGATATCTCTCTCCTGTTATATATATCTTCTCCAACGACAATGTATCATCAAGATAAAAGAGAGATGGCGCAAGTCTCACTTGCCAGTCAGAACTCAACATAACAGGCGGAACACTAACCTCAAAGGCAATATCAACGAAGCCATTGCGCTCAGCAATATTCCTGAACTTCGCCTCTACCACCACCGCCTTTAGTCTGTCTGTAATGACCATCTCTCCCGATTCATCATCCTTGACAGCATCCATTATCAACACCTTTCCCTGTATATCCACAACAGCTATCCTCTCCTCAGGTGCACTCTCGAGAAGCGAGTCCCTCACAGAGGCAAACTCCACCTCCTGGCTACCCATTGAAAGACCGGCAACCACCTTCTGGTAATTCAACTCTTTCAATTTCTTCCTGTTGGTACACCCGCTCCCCAAGTATAGCCCCTGAATGAGAAGTGTGAGCAATAAGAGGTGAGAAATATTTTCACGAAGCCTACACGCCATAATTTTGCATAATCATTAATCCGACAATATATTCCTTGATTATATCAGAAGAGATACGACAGCTGCACCAGAATATTGTTTGGAGCGATGAAAAGCCTCTTCTGCCTCATCTCCACCGGACCGCATTTGGGACACCTGTATCTTACATAATCTGCATAGCCCCCCATAACTCCCACCCCAAAATCCATATTGAGATGGGGATTGAGCATCAGTGCATAGCCTCCCCCCAATGTCACTCCAACAGCACTCCCTTCATAGGTCTCCTGAGAAATAATTCCACCTCTGTTGAATTCTGTACCGCCTACTGTTCCTGATACGAACCAGCCCGACCATACATGCCACGGCCAGTATCTTAATCCGCCCGCTGCAGTCAACTGCTTGTTCTGGAACTGGCTTTCACCTGAATTGTATATATATATAAAAGGGTTATATTTCACCTGGATAGAGAGCGATAAATGTTGGTTGAGAGCTAAACCAAACTCACCGTTGATTGTTCCAAAGTTGAGATAATTGAGAAGGTTTGTAGAGGCCGTCATCCGCTGCGCTGTAGCCACACCGGGTGGTAGGAGCATACAGATTGCTACAATCAATTTAAGGCAAATGGAGGTCTGCACCTTTGAAAATTTGAATTTTGCGTCCATTTTCTTTGTCATTTGAGTTTCGTTTTCTGCTGCGAAACTATAGTGACTCCAAAAAGAAATTGTGCAGAAAAATACAATTTACCGTTGGGTGCTGAACTTTTATATAATTCTAAAAATCACTGTTTAATTATTAAAAAGATGGAGAGAATTTTAAATTATTTATCCGACAAATACCACGGTTGTATAAAATACTGGTGGTTGATCCTTACCTCGGGAATTATTGTAGCTCTATTGGGAATTGCAGTTTTTCTCTTTCCTGTAATCAGTTATGCAACAATGTCACTGCTATTCGGCATTACTATCCTCATTTCGGGTATTGTCTACATTGTTGTCTCTACAACAAAAACATTGAATCGGAGAGGATGGCTGATGATATCCGGAATCATTGAGGTTATCCTTGGCATTCTGCTTACCCTTATGCCATTCATTTCAGCGGCGGTACTCCCTTACTTCCTCGGCTTCTGGCTCCTCTTCAAGGGATTTACCTTGATTGGCATAGGCAGCGACCTCAGTGATGTAAAGGGGTCGGGATGGGGCTGGACTATCATCTGGGCATTGGCTCTTATTGTCTGCTCATTTATTATAATCCTGTATCCGTTGTTATTTGGAGTTGAGGCAGTCATTGTTTGGGTGGGAGTTAGTTGCATCATCGCCGGCTGCACACTTATGAGTACAGCATTCAATCTTAAGAAAGGTGTCAGATAAGATAAAATGAACCCCAAAAGTCATAGATAAAACTTTTGGGGTTTTGTTATCTCTATAAAATGCAGAAAAGGTGAGATCTGCCTATCAAATTAGAAATTCACTCTCAAAGCACTCTGCAATCTTGTATCCTGCTTGAATTCACCATTTACATTCTCCCGGCATCCCCACAGATACTCAACACCGGCTGTTATATAGGGTGTTATGTTGTAGAAGAGGTTGGCAACAACATATTTTGCGCTTTTATAGGTATCAGACGGCATAAAATCATTATGCAGACGGATCTCCCTTCCCGGTACAAATGTTTTGTATTCTGATTCCGGCAAATCCGACTCAACCATACTGAATGTTGCCGATGTGAGGAATTTGTTTGATATCTGCCATTGGAATCCCAAATATGAGCCCCAGGCTGAAACTCTCTTGAGCGTACCGTCTGCGCCATCGCCAGATGTGACAGGAACCATATCAAGACCCAGCCCCTGCATATCTTGTATGTAACTGCTTATACCCTCTCCAAAAACACTCTGATAAAACATTTTGAAACCGCCTCCCAATGGTGTGCATCCGCTCAATTTAACTCCATATCCTACAATATCCCTATTTTTATTCCTGTCAATATCTCGATAGTACATATTTCTCAATACCCCAGAGACCCTTATCCATCCCGCTCCATCTGCCCAGCTGTATTGACCATAGAATGGAATATCCGGAATCCTCTGGTTCACAGCATAGGAACGGTTATTATATGTGGCATCTACAACAGGCAGCTCCAATCCGGCACCAACCTTCCAGTGGCTGTTTATCCTGTACTGATAATCAATTACCGCATTGAAGAGAAAGGTCATTGCATTGGGACCCTGCTGGTCTACAGTTGGCGCAGAGGCCGCTCCATCTGTAAAGAGGCTTGGATTATAGCCTATAAGAAATCCCTTATAGGTAAGATATGCCGATTTTAATGAAAAGCCGTAGTTGGCATTATTTCCGGAAAAATCAAAATTGAAATAGGCTCCTATCTGATTTCTTGTATGTGGCAAAGCTACAAAGTTGAAGAAGAGATTGGATGCTCCCGCACTCATTTGGAGCAACGCATCATCTCCCGCCCGGTTATCCATTGGGATGGAAGAGGTTACGAAGCAGAGTGGATTCTCCACCGGATTGCCAAGATCAACACTTACCGAACTCTTGACAAATCCTCCTATTCCAAGGTAAAATTTACGTTCTTTGCCGATTATGGCAAACCGTGGCATATCAGGGGCATTGAAATAGTCAGGGGCATTCTGTAACAGAACCCGGAGGACTGCCGTATCGCGATGCACATTGCCAAAGAGAAATACATAATCTTTCTCCTCACCCGACTTTATAGTCTGAGGCAATTCAACTGAGTGGGCGGATGCATTACCGTCGAGGATGACCATATCCCTCCCGCTCTTACTCCCGTCATCTTGAGCAACGGCACCATTTACCATTGTAAATGATGCCGCCCCGATTGTGACAAGAGTACAAATAAAAATTTTTACTCTTTTCATCTTAACTATACATTGTTTAATTGTGGTCTATCTGTAAATTTGCCTACATCTCTACATCCTCAATAATTACAACCCTGTTGAATGACGCACCGTCAAAACGCTGGTCGCTTGAACCTACCGCCTCTATTGTCAACTGTTCAGGGTTGACACCATATTTCTCAGTAAGGATATCATAAACAGCCTTGCCCCTCTTCTCACTCAATTTCTGGTTGAAATCAGGCGTACCTGTCTCCTTGTCGGCCGAAGCAAAGAGGATAAACTTCTTGTCGGGAACCTGTTTGATTACATCGGCAATATATCCCAGATTTATCATCTCCTTATCTGTAATCTTGGCCTTGCCTATCTGGAAAAAGATTGCCAAATCAGGCATTACCGGATATGGTTCGGTTACTACCTCAGGAATTCTCTCCCTCTCTGCGGCCAATTCGCTCTGCATTGCATCGTGGGCAGCACGGGCTTTTGCCAATTGTCTCTCAAGATCATTTATAGTATTGATATATTGTGTATTATCCTCTATAACAATAATATCCGAAGCCCTCTTGAATGTTCTTGCAGGAAAGTTGTATGTGAGACCTGCTGTCAATGTTGCCATCCCTTCAAATGCCTTTCCCCTTACTACATAGTCGAATCTCTCATTTACCATCATCAATTTAGCCTCAAGATTGAAGTCAAGCGCATCGGAAATTCTCCAGGTATTGAGGATACCGACGGTTGCAGCCAACTCATTTTTATGGATATCATTTGCAGCCGACCTTGCCCATCCGAAACCTACATATGGAATAACATCCCAGAATCTATCATCACGGTAACCTCCTATTGCATTTGAGATATTCCACAAGAAATCGGCATGCAGGTTCATCACATTGAATTTCTCCCTGTAGAAATTGCCGTCCGGTTTGCCGTGAGAATAGGGCGATTCACCAAAATTCCACCCTTTAGCCTGCAAACCGGAGTATTGCAATCTGACTCCGGTTGATGGTGTAATCCATTTACCCAAAGAGATATCCATTGCAGGGGCAAGACGCTTGCCAAAAGAGCCGTGCCAGTCATTTTCTCCATAGTAGATCTGAACACCTCCGGCTGCCGAGATGAACCAGTTGTCAAAGAATCCATTTGTAATATATGGTCCGCGCTGGGATTGGATATCAATAACTGTTTCATCCTGAGCATAGAGGAATATGCCTGAAAGCATAATGATTGAGAGTAGTAATATCTTTTTCATAATTTGAAATATTTAAAAATTTCTTATAAAACAGCGGTAGAGTACTTTTGTTGCATTACTGGGATTTTATTTTTATCAAAAAATTATTATTTTTGTTGAAATATAATGAACACCGCACCATATATATATATATGTACAGACGGTGTCAGACAACAAATATGACCTTCTGAAAACAAATGGGCATATTGTTTGTTTCAATGTATGTTTTTAAAATTTAATATTATGAAAAGATTAAGTTACCTATTAGTCGCTTTACTTACTCTATCGGTAGGTATAAATCAAGCTATTGCACAAGAGACTCAGGATCAGGGTCAAATGAGTGCAAAAGAGATAAAGAAAGCCAAAAAGGAGGCTAAAAAGAAATTTTATGCAGCGCAGGAGCAGATTGCCTATGAAAAGGGTGTGCAGGCTGTCAAGGACCAATCTTTTGTTGTGGAAGTTGACCAACTCACCTCTCCAAGAGGTATGGTGCAATATGTATCGGCAATTACCAATTTCATCTACATCAACGACAATAATGCTGTTGTACAGATTGCAACCAGCAACTTCAATCCCGGTCCTAATGGTGTAGGAGGCATTACCGTTGAGGGAGCACCTTCCAATATCAAGATGACTACAGACAAGAAGGGTGTAATTAACTACACATTCTCAGTTCAGGGAATTGCAATCTCTGCAAGAGTGACTATGTTCATCGTTCCAGGAACAAACAGGGTTAACCTTACAATCTACCCTAACTTCAACAGTAATGAGTTGACAATGTCTGGAGTTCTTGTTCCTTACGATCAGTCTACAATCTTCCAGGGTCAGACAATCTAAGGTTCCTCATTAAAATCAAAGGTCTACCTTTTCAATTTTATTGCCTGTTACATACCACAGATATCCTGTAACAGAGCCAAGACCGGTAGCCACAAGCAGTTGCATATAATTTTTCACCTGCTTGTGGTATTTTTTATTATAGCCCTCATACCCTCCAAATTTATAATCAATGACTATTGCCGAACCATCCTTCACAAGAATCCTGTCCGGACGGTATATTGTTCCATCTTCAGTTATTATACTGCACTCCCTATACACATCATAACTGTCTGAAAACCATCCGTACTCCTCAACAAAAGCGAGCTTTTCCAAAACAATTTCCCTCATCTGCGGATCCTGAATCCTGCAAACATCCTCCTTGCTCCTGATTCCTGCAAAGATATCGTGCATAATTACACCTTTGTCTCTTAGTGTCAGATTCTCATTTACAGATCCGCTCTGCAATGATGTTGCGATTCTCGACAAATCAAGACCTTCCGACAAATGGCTGCCCAGATTGAACCAGCCTGAATCATCCTCATCCACACTCTTTGCCTTTGCCGGCTCCCCGATGGTATAGGTAAGGGAGGTAATCTTCTCATCACCGACAACTGCAGTCTTTTCTCTTACTGCAATATTATAGTCCTCCTTTTTCTCTATATGTTCAAGATAAGAGGTGAGAATGTGTGAAACCGCAGAATCCTCCTTAGGGTCTCCATATTTATCCCTGTCGGGAGTCTCTGCAAATATTATAAGCTCCCTCCTTGGACGGGTAAAGGCCACATAAGCAAGGTTGAGGTTATCAATGAAGGCCTCCATCTTCTCCTGATAATAATCCTCCTTGAAGAGTGTCTTTTTCAATCCCGAACCATATCTTACAGGAAGAGGCGAATCATACCCGACAACCTTTGAGAGGGCATTGCTCCACAAAAGAGGGCTCTTGTTGGCATAATGGTCGAGAGGAGAGTTGAAAAATGGCAATATAACCACATCAAATGCCAGACCTTTGGCTTTATGGATAGTCATAACCTGAATGGCATCCTGCTCCTCCGGTGAAGAGATGGATTTTCTGCATCCATCCTCACCCCACCATTTGAGAAAGGCAGAAAGATTGCTTCCATTCTTTACATTGAAATCCAGCACAAGGTCGAGGAAAAGCTGTAAAAAGGCAATATCCTCCTTATGCTCTGCCGGGAGATGACACCTTATAACCTCCTCACACATCTGGTAGAGAGGCATAACCTTCAACCTCTCGCACTCCTCAGGAGATGGTAGCGGGAATTTTGAGTTTCCCTTAGAAAGTATTGAGTATATCTTTATTGAGATATTGTCGGGATCCTCTATCCATTTGAGTATATTTACAACCCCATTCACAGCCTCAGATGAAGAGATTAGCAATGAATCTGAAGAGATCACTCTATACCCCTCCCCAATAAGCCACTGGGCAACCATACTTCCCTGATATCTGTTCCTTACAAGAATACCTATCTTTTTCTGCCGGTACCCATTCCTTATTACGCGGGCAACACTCTTCAACAGATAGGCCCTCACAACCTCATCATAGTTCCATCCCCCATCCTTTATATCACTCTTGCAGAAGAGTGAAATCTCCACAAATCCTCCATCTTCACCACTCTTTTCATCAGGCAGCTTCTGTTCAAGATCCTTATATATCTCCTCTATTACACCCGAATAGTGCCGGCTCAACGGATCATCATCACTGAATTCCCCCTCAGCCAGCGCAAACATTGGATTATATATGAATTTGGCCGCTTTTGCTGCATATTTGAAGAAGTCATTATTGAAATCGACAATATTGGCGGCACTTCGCCAATTGAATTTCAGCTTATCGTGAAAGACGGCATCACCGAACTCATCATCAATCCCGCTCTTGAGAATTTCCCAATTTGAATTACGGAACCTGTAGATACTCTGTTTTACATCTCCTACAATAAGGTTTACATCTCCGTTGGCAATACTGTTTGAGAGCAGCGGTTCAAAATTTCTCCACTGCATCGTTGAGGTATCCTGGAATTCATCCAACATAAAGTTGTTTATCCAGGTTCCGGTCCTTTCATATATGAATGGAGTATCACTTCCATCTATTATTCTCCCCAGCAACTCTGTAGTTTCGGAGAGAAGTATAATATTTTTCTCCCTGCAATATTGCAGGATATGGTCATAAATGCTGCCCAATATACCGAGGCTGTTGAGATTCCTCTCCACATATCCAACTGTAAGATAGAGCGACAATTTACTGTCATATAACGAGATAAGCTCCCCTATTGCACCATTCAGCCCTGCATTTGAGGCCTCTTCATACTTATATGCCTCCTTGCTTCTGCTCTTCGGGTACCACAACTCCGGAGCATTATACAACGAAAGGAATGTAGCCTTGAGCTCCTGGTCAAACCTCAATCCCGAAGCAAGGTACTGGAATGTTCTCATAGCTCCATTCTTGCCCCCTTTGAAATCTGTCACATCCAATCCTGCACCTGCAATAATATCAAGTGCCCTTTTGGAGATTGCAAAAGCCTCCCCTTCAAACTCCTTTTTTATCTGCCGCAACCTTGACTTCAATTCCGAAATACGGGAGATTCTCTCCGACAATTCCAAAGCTACCGACTGGGATGAAAAGCCTCCGTTCTTCAACTTGAAACTCTCAGAAAATAGGCTCTCCGACAATTTGGAAATCTCACCCTCTATCTTCCAGGATTCTCCATTTTCAATCCTCTCAAGAGAGAAACCTATCAGCCACTCCAACAGCTTTTTATACTCCTTCTTGTCGAGATTGGCAAACATATTGTCAATGGCAGCCATCCTCACCATATCAGAATCAAGTTCCACGCTATAGGTGACCATCCTTCCGAGTTCCCTTGCAAAGGCCCTCATAATTCCCTGGAAGAAGCGGTCAATTGTACTTACAGCAAATGCCGAATAGTCATGAAGTATCCTGATAAGTACACTTCTGGCCATCTCTCCTCTCTGACCCGGAGTATTGGCCAATTTGTGCAGCTCTTTCAGGATCCTCTGCTTCATCTCATCAGTAGCCTTGTTGGTGAAGGTTACTGCAAGCAGATGCTTATATGCAAGTTCATCCTTCAAGATGATATCTATATACTCATTTGTAAGTGTATGAGTCTTGCCCGAGCCGGCTGACGCCTTATATACTTTAACCAGTTTCTCCATACCTATCTGCCGCAAATCTCTTTAAATATACAATATTCACAAATTTTGCTCCCCTCCTCTGCCTGTACAAATGGTATATCCCTGTTGAAAATCTCCTCCACGCAGTTTACCAGGCTCTCTCTATAGAGCGACAGATTTCCTTCTGTTACCGGCTCAACCAAAATTGAATTGCTCTTGAGTGAAGCAAGCGGATAGAGAGCCACATTGAATCTTGTTGTCTGCTCTCCCAACTCCGGAGTGAGCTTTGCACCACTCTTCAGTGCTACCGCCCCCCTCTCCTTTCTTATCTCATCAAGTATCAACGCATAGAGATAGAGCTGTACATACGCCTTGTATTGTTTATAGGGATTCCTTTCAAAGAGCTGTGGAATCTCAAAATGTGATGAGGGTTTCTCCACACTGCCGGTCTTATAATCTATAACCCTCAATTCATCTCCAACCGAATCAATTCTGTCAATTACAGCCTTGAATCTCACCCTCATTCCATTGGATAGTTTCAATTTATGGTAGAATTTCTCCTCTCCGGCCCAGTATGTAAATGGAGCATATTTCTTATCCTCAAGGAGGGTAAGAGTTACATACTTCATTATTACCTCCTTTATTATGAGATTTCTTCCGGTAATCTCCCTTATCCTGTTCTTCTTGAACTTCGCCTCTATTATCCTCTCAAGCTCCCTACGGTTGGCCAAAACCGAATCTATTATCTCCGCAGTCACAACCTCCGAGATATATTTGGAATAGATCTCCTCCATAGCATCGTGAAAGATGGTTCCAAAGGTCCCGGCCTCAATACTCTCCTCAATCTCATTCTCCTCCCTTATCTCCTCAACATATTGCAGATAGAATTGTAGAGGACAGGCAAGATAGGCATTAAGTGCACTTGCCGAGAGGTTTTTCGTTGCATCATCGTCGGTATATGAGTGGCGGAGTTTCGCCATTACAAAATCATCCTTCTCAATCTTTATCTCCGCTCCACTCTTATTGACAACTGGTGCAGACAAGACCACCTGTCTGTCCAGCTGTATATTGTAATGATACTCAAGCTGCTTTACAAAACGGCTCACTTCACCGCTGTTCAATCCTTCAACTCTGGTATCATACACCATCCAGACCCGTTTGGCCCGATAGATGCTTCTATAGAAGTGATAGGCTGCAATTGCATCCTTCAGTTCGTATGTGGGCAGACCGAATCCCACTCTCAAATTGTATGGTATGAGCGAATCTGACTGGGATGACGCGGGAAATTTTCCCTCATTCATTGAGAGTATTATGAGGTTGTCGAAATCAAGAGCCCTTACTTCCAATGAACCTATAACCTGCACTCCGGCCAGTGGCTCTCCTCTAAACGGTATTGTCAATGAGCCCGTTATCTGTCCTATAAGTCTGAGAGCAGTCTCCTTTTTCATAGGAATCTGTAGTGATTTGACCCTCTCTACTGCCTTGTAATATTGGAAGATGAACTCTTTATTGAGTCTGGTTGTGAGCAAATCAAGCTCTTTAAGGATATCAAGAAGATAATCCATCAGCACCTCTGCAGTCGGGGCAACTGTAAAGATCATCTTGAGTAACGGAGACTCAATTCTGGAGAGTATCTCATCTTTGGAATCGAGATATATGATATTCTCCTCCATAATGCTCTTTATTATCCTGCGTGCCTCTTCATCAGCAAACTGCCTTATATATTCGTGTCTGAGCAGAGTCCTTATGGAGTTATGGTAAAAAAGTGATTTTTCTCCACTTGTCACAACATCTTTCTGAAGTTCGGAGATACACTTCATAAAGCTCACCAACGGAGTAGATGTTATGGGGTATCCCATAGTGACATTTATTGGAGAGCAGTTCTCCGGCAATGAATTAAGGAGAGGAAGCAGCAGATTCTCATCAGGCAGAAGCACAGCTGTCTTGATCGGGTTTCCAAGATCAAGTTCCCTGATGATATCTGAAGCAACAAAAGCCTGTCCGACGCCCGATGCAATACCTATAAGGTTGAATTGGGGTATCGGAGAGTCTGACTCTATCCTATATTTTGACGGAAATTCTGCAACAGCCTCTGATATGAAGAGTGAGGCCTTATTCTCCCTGTCGGTAACCATAGGCCCATAAAAGTCCCAATAGAAATCTCCCCTGCCCTGCTCTTTCAGCCACCTCATCAGCCGCTGTTCACATTTGTTTGGGGCATTGAACCCAATAAAGACCACTCTTGCAAAACTGCAGGCATCCGGTTTTTCAGCCACATCCCGATAGATCATCCCCTCATATCCTCGGCCGCTTCTCCTCAACTCCTCCCTGAAATTGAGATATAACGGGTACATAATCTTCCACAAGGCAGAGAAACTCTCCTTCTTGAAGTTATCTCCTCCTCCCAGAAAGCTCCTCCAGAACATCTCCACAGCTGCACGCTGGTTATCTGAGAGAAAGGAGTAGTCGCTCTCTATCTCTTTAAGGTCCTTAACATTATTGAAGAGCTGTGAAGCATCTATAAGATATTTGTCGATATCCCCGAAATCGGATATTATTGCAGAAGACCAGTGGATAAACTCATCAAAAGGCTCCTTAAGCGTGGCACTGTCGAAAGGTTCATCACCATACTTCAATGCAATATAGTTACGGTAGAGAATATACTGGGCTTCAATGGGATCCACGCTCTCAAGACCGCTTATGGAGCTGAAGAGCTCACTGATGGTGACCATTTGGGGAGAGAAAAGCGGCCGTGACTTTACACGGCCGAACTCCTCACCCAGATACTTCTGGAAAAATTTCATTGACCTGCGGTTGGGGAAGACAAAACATATATCTCCAAAAGGCATTCCATTTGCGGATGGCGCATCTGCTTCATTCACGACAAATGCTCTTGCCACAAGCCTCAGGAACTCATCCTGACAGATATTCTCTCCACTGCTTTCCATACTGCCGGCCGTTTTAAAGGGATATTACAATCCCAAACGCTCCTTAATTGCCTTTGAAGCCTCCTCGTGTCCAGGTTTGTCCAAAAGCGCAAACATATTCTTCTTGTATGCCTCAACACCAGGCTGGTTGAAAGGATTTACACCCAACATATATCCGCTGATACCGCAAGCTATCTCAAACATATAGAAGAGCGCTCCCATATTATATTCATCAATCTTCTCAATCTCAATCTCAATGTTAGGAACTCCTCCGTCGGTATGGGCAAGACGTGTTCCCAACTGGGCCATTTGATTGATCTGCTCAATCCTCTTTCCTACAAGGAAGTTCAATCCGTCAAGATTTTGCGGGTCAGACTCAATTGTAACACAATGTTTCTGCTCTTTGACCAATACATTTGTCTCAAACATTGTACGCTCACCCTCCTGGATATACTGGCCCATTGAGTGAAGGTCGGTAGAGAAGTTTACAGATGCAGGGAAAATACCTTTTCCATCCTTTCCCTCACTCTCTCCATAAAGCTGTTTCCACCACTCTCCCAAATATTGCAACTTAGGATTGTAGTTCACCAATATCTCAATATTTTTGCCCTCATTATAGAAGAGGTTACGTACTGCAGCATATTTGATTGCCGGATTCTCAGCAGATTTGACTGCGCACTCCCTTTGCATCTCTCTTGCACCTTCAGCCATCTTTGCAATATCAAAACCGGCAAGGGCAATAGGAAGAAGACCTACAGGAGTAAGCACTGAGAAACGTCCGCCCACATTATCAGGAATTACAAATGTTGAATATCCTTCCTGCGTAGCCAATGTCCTCAAGGCTCCTTTGGATGCATCTGTAACTGCAACAATCCTCTCTCTGGCAACCTCCTTTCCAAAACGGCTCTCAAGGCTCTCCTTAAGGATACGGAATGCAATGGCAGGCTCTGTAGTTGTACCGGATTTTGAGATGACAACAATTGCAAACTTCTTGTCTGCCAAATACTCCATAAGCTCGGCAGCATAATCTTCCGACATATTATGTCCGGCATATACTATTCTTGGGAATGCAGATGGCATACTTGCTGCAAAAGTGTGCGACAAGGCCTCAATTGCACATTTGGTACCGAGATATGAACCACCGATTCCAACCACCACAACAACATCAACAACACCTTTCCACCTCTCAACGATTGCATTGCAATCATCAATAAGTTTGTTGTCTATCTCACTTGGAAGAGTAACCCAACCCAAAAAATCATTTCCGGCGCCATTACCCGAGAGAACTGTCTCAAGTCCGGCGTAAGCCTTTTCTACATATTCACCATACAGCTTTTCGGGAATAAACTCACCCGCAGCTTTTAAATTTACCGAAATCATAAAATATATTTTTAATCAATTAATACAATTTGTCTGTGAGCTGCTTAATTACATAAGCAGGATATCTCTGTTCGTACAAAATCTTATAGACAGCCTCAGCTATCGGCATATCTATCCTGTACTCCTTGTTTATCTCGTTGATGCATTTTGAAGCATAATAACCCTCAGCAACCATATTCATCTCCATCTGGGCACTTATTACCGAATATCCCTTGCCGAGCATACTTCCGAATGTCCTGTTTCTGCTGAACTGCGAGTATCCGGTCACAAGCAGATCTCCAAGGTATGCAGATGTTGTAAGAACCCTGTCCTTGTCGGGATGGGTAGCATTGAGGAACTCCGCAATCTCGTGATATGCATTTGTCATAAGCACCGCCATAAAGTTGTCACCATAGCCCAAACCGTGGCATATTCCGGCAGCTATGGCGTAGATATTCTTGAGGGCAGCCGAATACTCCACTCCATAGATATCTGTTCCAGGCATAGTCTTGATATAGTCACAGGCAAATACATCACAAAGAGCCCTTGCCACTTCAATATGTTTGCTGGTAAGAGTCAGATATGAGAGACGCTCCATTGAGACCTCCTCTGCGTGACAAGGTCCGCTTATTACGCCAATCCTGTCGAACGGGAGGTTATGGAATTTGTGGAAATACTCTGCTATTGTAAGATTCTTCTCATCAACAAAACCTTTAATGGCTGAGATTATGAATTTGTTCTCCAATGAGACTGTAAGGTTGGACATTGTCTTCATAAAATAGGCAGATGGTGTACAAAACAGTATCACATCCGCATTCTCAACCACCTCATTAATATCTGTACTCATATTCAGCCTGTCTGGATCAAGATTGACAGACTGCAGATAGCTTGGATTGTGGGCAGTCTTCCTTATCCTCTCTATCTTCTTTTCATCCCTCAGGTACCACCCTATACACTCCTGATGGTTCAACAATAGTTTTATTAACGCTGTAGCCCAACTTCCGCTACCCACCATTGCATAGCGCAGATTTTTTCTCTCAAAGAATGTCTTCATAGTTTTTAATCCGATATCCGTTATAAAACCTCAAACTTTACAAAGATATATCATTATTCTTACAATAAAGAATTTAATTTTGGCCGCAATATCCTTTATCTTCTTTTAAATCAGCCGAGAGCGCTGCCTCCACCGCGAGTTTGTCGCACCTCTCATTCTCCGGATGGCCCGCGTGGCCCTTTATCCAGAAAAATGAGACTCTGTGTCTCTTCCATACAGCAACAAAACGTTGCCACAAATCGGGATTTTTCTGCTTCTCAAGCCCTTTTTTCAACCATTTATCGAGCCAACCCTCATTGATGGCCTTGACCACATAGGAGGAGTCGCTATATATATGCACAACTGCATTCTTCCTCTTTATCGCCTCAAGCCCCACAATTACAGCCAACAGCTCCATCCTGTTATTTGTAGTGGAACTATAACCCTCCGACAGCTCTTTGTAGTGCTTCCCGCACTTCAGAACAACCCCATAGCCTCCAGGTCCGGGATTTCCCCTGCTGGATCCGTCAGTATAGAGATAT
This sequence comes from Candidatus Egerieisoma sp., assembly GCA_045594125.1. Lineage (GTDB taxonomy): Bacteria > Bacteroidota > Bacteroidia > Bacteroidales > UBA932 > Egerieousia. The sequence continues at coordinate 30,006 of JAZNXX010000003.1, read as the reverse complement.
ATGATAGAATCATCCATAAATTTCTCCTCTACAACCTCACCCGGTTATGCAATTACCGGCTTGCCGCCCCTCTCTTTCGGTGTTGTATCGGTCTCCTTGAGAGGCAGCGGATTTTTATGCATCTCATCATACCTCTTTCTGTTGTTGTAGACATCAATTGCCAGATACAATGATGCATACATTGACTGCGGATTTGCCTTGTTTTCACCTGCAAGGTCATAGGCAGTTCCGTGGTCTGGAGAGGTCCTCACTATAGGAAGGCCCGCAGTAAAGTTTACTCCGGCGTCAAATGCAAGCGACTTGAATGGAATAAGTCCCTGGTCGTGGTACATTGCAAGCACTGCATCAAATTTATACTGCATATTGATACTGAAAAAACCGTCAGGCGGATATGGTCCAAATGCAAGAATTCCCTCCTCTTTTGCCTTCTTTATGGCCGGTCCGATGATATTTATCTCCTCATCACCCAAAAGGCCCCTATCTCCAGAATGGGGATTTAACCCCAACACTGCCAATTTTGGTTTTACAATATTGAAATCCCTCAAGAGCGATTCGTTCATAAGCCTCAACTTGCTCAAGATCCTCTCCTCAGTAATGGCAGCTGGAACCTTTGAGATGGGAAGGTGGTTTGTAGCCACTCCCACCCTCATCTTGTCGGCACAGAGGAACATAAGTCCGTCAGTTGCCCCGAATTCGCTTACAAGATACTCTGTATGTCCGGGGAACTTGAAGGTCTCCTCATTTACCGCCCTCTTGTTGAAAGGGGCTGTAACGAGCACATCAATCATCCCCTCCTTAAGCTCTGCAACCGCCCTTTCAAGTGCGGCAATTGCCGCCTTCGACCCCTCTTGGGTCAGCTGGCCCGGTTCTATCGGATAATTTTCAGGAATACAGTTTACAATATTAACTCTCTTTGGATGAGCATCTTTTGCAGATGACACCACATTGGTATTTATATTTTCGGTCTCAGGAATCTGTTTTCTGTAAAAACCGAAAGCCTTTGATGATCCATATATAATTGGGGTACACATATCCAACACCCTTGCGTCAGACAGCATTTTTATAATAACCTCATATCCAATCCCATTGGTATCACCTTGAGTGATACCTACTCTTACTTTTGCCATAACTGCGATAAAAATTAAAACCTCGCAATATACAAAACTTTTTTTTCATATCTTTGTATTATGGCAAATATTCTTGATTCAGATATCAAATATCTTCCGGGGATAGGTCCCAAAAGGGGAGAGCTTCTCTCAAAGGAGCTCGGCATTTTCACCTTTAGGGATTTACTCTACTTCTTCCCATTCAGATATCTCGACAGAAGCCACATCTACACCATTTCAGAAGTGGTTCCCACAATGGCATACATCCAGATAAGGGGAAAGATTACCTCAATAAATATGGCCGGCAGCCAACCCTCCAACAAGAGGCTTGTTGCCACTATGCGTGATGCGACAGGTTCAATCGATCTCGTCTTCTTCAAGGGAATAAAGTGGATAAAGGAGAAGCTGGCAGTCGGTTCGGAGTATATTGCCTTCGGAAAGCCATCCGACTTCAACGGAACGGTCAATATGGTCCATCCGGAGCTGACCTCCCCCACCTCCGACCTCTGCTTTGGAGGTAGCACTATGATGGGGGTCTACTCAAGTACGGAGAAATTAAAGAACAGCAATCTGGGCAACAAGGCCTTTTCAAAGCTGGAACAGACCCTGATCGAAAAGTACCTGCAGAGAGTTGAGGAGACTCTCCCCCAATATATCCTGGAGAGAAAAGGGCTCATACCACTACGGAAGGCTCTCAAGAGTATCCACTTTCCTGAGAACAGTGTGGCATTGCAACAGGCCCAGGCCCGACTGAAATATGAGGAGCTCTTCTATCTGCAACTCAGTCTTCTCAAACAGAAAGCTGTCAGGATGAAGAAGGAGAGAGGAATTGTAATGAAACGTGTCGGGGAGGCCTTCAACAGCTGCTACAACTCCCTCCCTTTTCCGCTTACAGGAGCCCAGAAAAGGGTGATAAAGGAGATGCGCAGTGATATGATAAGCGGAAGACAGATGAACAGGCTCCTACAGGGAGATGTGGGCAGCGGAAAGACAATGGTTGCCCTCCTAATCTCGCTTATTGCAGTAGACAACGGATACCAGGCCTGTATAATGGCTCCAACAGAAGTGCTTGCACAACAACACTTTAAGGGCATCTACAAGCTCCTTGCCAATACAGGTGTAACTGTCGGTCTGCTTACAGGAAGCACAAAGACAAAAGAGAGGCGCAATACACTTGCGCAACTGAAAGAGGGCAGTTTGAAGATTATAGTAGGCACCCACGCGCTGATTGAGGAGAATGTAGAATTCAACAGTCTCGGACTGGCTGTTATAGATGAGCAGCACCGTTTTGGTGTAGAGCAACGTTCCCGTCTCTGGAACAAGTCAGAGGTTTTGCCACACATACTTGTAATGACGGCAACCCCCATTCCAAGAACATTGGCAATGACACTTTTTGGAGACCTTGATGTATCGGTAATTGATGAACTGCCACCTGGACGTAAACCCGTAGAGACAATACACGCATCTGAACATCAGAGAAAAAGAATATTTGACTTTATGAGAAAGCAGATAGATTCCGGACGGCAGGTCTTTGTAGTCTATCCGCTCATAAAGGAGAGTGAAAAGATGGACTACAAGAACCTCGAAGAGGGATATCAGGCCATCGTAGAGGAGTTCAGGGCACCCGATTACATTACAGCAGTTGTCCACGGCAAACAGAAGAATGAGGACAAAGCCCACGATATGGAGCTTTTTGCAAAGGGTAAAGCGCATATTCTTGTTGCAACATCTGTCATTGAGGTTGGGGTGGATGTACCCAATGCCTCAGTAATGGTCATTGAGAGTGCCGAGAGATTTGGATTGAGCCAGCTCCACCAGCTGAGGGGCAGGGTTGGCAGAGGTTCTGAGAAATCTTACTGTATACTGATGACAGGCTACAAGATGAGCAATGAGAGCCGACAGAGAATTGACCTGATGTGCCAGACACAGGATGGCTTTGAACTGGCTGAGGCCGACCTGAGGATGAGGGGGCCTGGAGATATTGAGGGTACAAGCCAGAGCGGTCTTGCAATGGACCTGCACATAGCCAATCTCGGCAGGGACACCCATATTCTTGAAGATGCAAGGAGACTGGCACAGAGTATCCTCGACAATGACCCGCTCCTTGAAAAGAGCGAAAATATGCTGCTTCTCCAACAGCTCGCTATCCTGCGCAAAGATGGAAAGATAAAGAGAGATTATTCACAAATATCATAAAATATGAAGATTACCGATCAAGATATTGAAATGAGGGTAGCCAAGGCAGTGGAGCTCTTCAAACAGGGCTACAACTGTTCTCAGAGTGTTGTTGGCGCCTGGGCCGATTATTATAATGCAGATATTGAGACAATGCTCAGGATAGCCTCCTCTTTTGGAGGAGGAATAGGAAGGATGCGCGAGACCTGCGGTGCCGCCTGCGGAATGTTCATCCTTGCAGGAATGGAGTGTGGGTCCACAGATCCGTCGGATGGAAAGGGCAAATCGGCCAATTACAAAGTAGTACAGGAACTTGCAGCGGCATTCAAGGCTGAAAACCGCTCTCTCAATTGTGGGGAGCTCCTCGGATTGGGGGATATAAAGGAGAACGGGATAACACATATTGCGCAGGAAAGGACAGCAGAATATTATAAAAAAAGGCCCTGTGCAATGATGGTGGAGTCGGCAGCCCGCATTTTTGGCAAATTTATTGCAGCAAAACAATTATAAATTGAGTAGTATTATGAAGAGATTATTGTTTTTGACTACCGTAGTTTTGGCATCTCTATTTTCACTTTCGGCCAATGCCCAGGGCGGCAATGGCTACAAAAATGCCATAGGTATAAGGGGAGGCTGGGGAGCAGACCTCTCTTACCAAAGATATCTGGCCCCATCAAGCAGAATTGAGGGAACATTGGGTTTCAACAGATATGGATTTTCAGCAGGAGCAACATACCAATGGCTCTTTGACCTTCCTGTAAATACATCCGGAATATGGCAATGGTATGCTGGAGCCGGTGCAGGTATGGGAGCGTGGAGCAACAATGACTTCAAGGAGGGATTCAGTCTCGGAGTTCTTGCCCAGGCCGGTATTGAGTATACATTCCCGAAGATTCCCCTTCTGCTCTCAGTTGACTATCGTCCCGGATTCTACTTTACCCCAGACAACGAGGCAGACTGGACAGGTATAGCTTTTGGCGTAAGATACTGTTTCTAGAGAGTTTTACGAATTTCAATAAAGCGATAAAAAGAGAGGGCAGCTTCAAGTGACATCCTGCCGGGTGCCGTGCGAAGTTGCCCTTCTCTCTTGCAGTCTGATACTCTTGCAACCGATATTCTTGCAGAGCCCGATACGGGTATTACTTGAGTCCGAGTTCAGCCGCCTTCTTCTCCATCAAGGCATAGGCCTGTTCAAAATTATTCTCAATTACCCCCTCAAGAATAGCCTCCTTTACATACTCCTTGATTATTCCGATTTCGTGACAAGGCTCTATATTATACCTCTTCATTATAATTTCGCCATTTATCGGATTGTTGAAGTTTCTGATCCTGTCTTTCTCCTCAACTTCAACAAGTTTCTGTCTGACAAGCAGATAATTTCCTTTATGTTTTGCAACGGTCCTGTCATTCTTTGAGGTGATGTCAGCCTCGCATAGAATCATCAGGTCATTTATATCATCCCCCGCATCAAAGAGCAACCGGCGCACTGCGGAGTCTGTCACCTCATCCTGAACAAGAGCTATCGGTCTGAGATGGAGCTGTACCATCTTCTGCACATACTTCATCTTCTCATTCTGAGGCATCTTCAGGCCTACAAAAATCTCCCTGACCATCTTTCCACCCACAAAATCGTGGCTATGGAATGTCCACCCTATTCCAGGTTCAAACTTCTTCACAAGAGGCTTTCCTATATCGTGCAATAGCGCCGCCCATCTAAGCCAGAGATTGTCACTCTTTTCAGCAACATTATCCAATACCTGCATTGTATGGGCAAAATTATCTTTATGCCCTTTGCCTTCAAGAGTCTCCACCCCCCTCAACTTGACAAGCTGGGGTATTATCAGTTCAAGGAGACCTGTCTTCTCCAAAAGGCAGAACCCTATTGAAGGTTTGGGTGACAACAATATCTTGTTGAGTTCGTCGCTTATCCTCTCCCTTGAAAGGATAGAGAGCCTCCCTTTGTTTCTGGAGATGGATTCAAGCGACTCCGGCACAATTTCAAACATAAGCTGGGTTGCAAACCTTATGGCCCTTATCATTCTCAATGGATCGTCGCTGTAGGTCGTATCGGGATCAAGAGGGGTTCTTATAAGACCTACCTGCATATCAGAAATACCGTTGAAGGGATCTACAAGCCGTCCGAAATCCTCTTTCTGTAACGAGAAGGCCATAGCATTGATGGTAAAATCCCTTCTCTCCTGGTCATCCTCAAGAGTTCCATCCTCCACAATCGGTTTTCTCGAATTTCTCCTGTATGACTCTTTTCTTGCCCCTACAAATTCTATCTCCACTCCGTCGCACCTGAACATTGCAGTACCGAAATTTTCAAATACCGATACCCTGCTTCCTACAGCTGCCGCCACTTTTCTTGCTATCTCAATACCGCTCCCCTCAACCACTATATCAATATCCTTGGATGGTCTTTTCAAAAAACAATCCCTCACATACCCTCCTATGGCAAATGCCCTCACTCCGCTCTCTGCCGCCACCTCGGAGATTATCCCAAAAATCCTGTGGCGCAAAAACTCTTTTGTATCCATCTCTCTGTTGATTTCCATCTCTCTATTCATTGTCTCTCTGCTACTGTTTAATTCTGTTTAATGGAATTGTAATCGGGAATATCTGTTATGAACTCATACTTACCCTCCCCTTCTTCCGCATTATATCTACAGACATAAGTATTTGTTCCATTTGTTATTACAAGATAAGGAACTCTCATCTGAAGATTATATCTGCTTATCTGCTCCAGAACGGCATTTCCCAATTTTATCTCCGGCGACTTGCACTCCACAATCAATAATGGCTCAAGCCTCTTGTTGAAACAGACTATATCACATCTGAACTTTCTGTTGTTGTACCCAATTGAATATTCACTTGCCATAAGCTGGAGGGGATACCCTCTCTCCTTATTCAACCAGACAATCAGGGACTGCCTTATCCTCTCTTCTGGAGTCAGAGCAACATACTTTCTCCTTAACGGGTCATAGACAAGATCTTTCATTCACCGGAACAAAATAAAACCTCCACAAAGATAAGATTAAAATTTGTTGTTGGTGGAAATTTGTTTACTTTTATGGCATATATTACACTGATATGGCAAAGCAGCAGGCACAGGACAATTCAATCCAATTCAATGCGATTCTGAATGATATCAAGGCGGGAAAATTCAAGGAGATCTACCTCTTTATGGGTGAGGAGCCTTATTATTCCGATATCCTTGTAGATGAGTTGATAAACAATGTGCTTCAACCCTCTGAGAGAGATTTCAACCAGACAATCGTATATGGTTCCGATACTAACGGTGCTGAGATTGCCACACTTGCCAGAAGATACCCTGTCTTTGCAGAGAGGCAGCTTATCATTGTAAAGGAGGCCCAGAACCTTATAGGACTGAATTCACTTGAGATATATGCACAATCTCCTGCTCCTGAGAGTGTGCTTGCCCTTGTCTATACAAACAAAAGCATCGACAAAAGGGGAACATTCTACAAATCACTCAAAGGGAAAGCTGAGATTTTTGAATCTTCTGCTGTTCCGGAGTGGAAGGTTGCCGAATGGATAATGGGATACCTGTCGGGAAAGGAGATCTCAATTACCGGAGAAGCTGCCGCCCTGATGGCTGAATATACCGGCAATAATCTGAGAAAAATTGTTCTGGAGATTGACAAACTGATTAAAAGCCTTCCCGACGGTGTTAAGGAGATTACTATTAGGGATATAGAGGTAAACATTGGTGTCAGCCGTGAATTCTCAGCATTTGAATTGTGTAAAGCCCTCTCCTTCCGCAATGCGGAAAAGGCCTACAAAGTGGCATTCCATTTTGGAGAGAATCCAAAAAAATATCCGCTTGCAATGACTTTGGGAGCACTTTTCTTCTACTTCACCAAACTCTTGAAAGCCTACTCCTATCTAAAACAGTTGAAATGTTCACCTGAGAGCGCAGCCAAGCAGGCTGGAGCTTATGGATATCAGGAGAAAGAGTATGCAACAGCTATACGCAATTACACCTACCCCAAGGTAATGGGAATCATAGCCGCCATAAAGGAGTGCGACTATAAATTCAAGAGTGGAAACAGCGGCACAGCTACAGAGGGTGACCTCCTGATAGAACTCATATCGAGAATATTGCATTAACTGCACGGGCAAGCGGGAAACTTACGGATCCACATCCACTATTACACCATTGCCAACCTTAAGCTGCTCTATTCCTGCAATAAGCCTGTTCTTAAGTCCGGCAAGTCTGGAATCACGTGCAAACTTGACATAGAAAGATCTTATCCACTCACCCCTCACTCTATCTACTGGAGGGATAAAGGGTCCTGTCACCTCTTTGGCCCCAATTGCACCAAGCAATTTGCCCACCTCTTCCACAATGACATTGAGTTTCTCAGGATTCTTATGTTTGACAGAGATCTTCACCATCCTGACATAAGGGACAAAAGAGAAATCGCATCTCTCCCTTAGAAGCGGTGCTATAGCGGGAACTCCACTCTGCAATATATTTCCCAACTGCTTGAGTACAGGATACTCTTTCTGGTTTGTCTGGATCAAAATAGCCGATTTCTGGCCTCTTCTGCCTGTCCGTCCTGTCAACTGGCTCAAGAGCTGAAGAGCCCTCTCGTCTGCCCTGAAATCCTGTATTCCCCAGATGGTATCTGCCTGAAGCACAACAACCATATTGAGATTCTTGAAATCAAACCCCTTGCTCAACATCTGCGTGCCTACAAGTATATCAACTTCACCGGAGGCAAATGCCCCCAGCACCCTCTCCTCTTCCCTCTTGCTTGCTGCAATATCGGCATCAAACCTCTCTATCCTGTATTGCGGGAAGATCTCCCTCAATTCATCCTCAATTCTCTCCGTTCCGGCACCCTTATAGACCATCGATTCGTTTCCGCACTCACTACACCATCTGTTTGCCTCTTTTGAGTAGTCGCAATAATGGCATCGTAATGTATTGTTATATTTATGATAACTCAGATAGACATTACACTCTGGACACTTTGCAATGGTTCCGCACTCACTGCACTCCACTATGGGAGAATATGAACGGCGGTTCCTGAAGACAAGAACCTGTCCTCCCTTTTCAAGATTGCTTCCTATTGCATTGATGAGCTGCTGGGAAAAATTCCCCCTCATCTGGCCGCTCTTCCTGGCCCAGATTGTATCAATAATTGTAATATCAACAGGAGAATAGCCAAAATACCTCTCCGTAAGGAGAACCTTCCGGAATCTGCCTATACTGCAGTTGTATTCGCTTTCAAGCGATGGAGTTGCCGATCCGAGCAGAATATTGGCTCCGTAAAGGCTGGAGAGCATAATTGCACTGTCACGAGCCTGATACCTTGGCGCCGGCTCACTCTGTTTGTAACTCGAATCGTGTTCCTCATCAACCACAATCAGTCCCAAATTTCTGAATGGCAAAAAGAGAGCCGACCTTGTTCCAAGTACAACCATTGCCTCATCAGGAGAGCCAACTCCCGACTCCTTTGCATAGTGTCCCGACAGAATTCTATGTATCCTACCCTTTTGGGCTACCGTCCGTTTGGAATGGTAAACCAGAAGCCGCTCTCCAAAAAATCCCTTGAGACGCTCCTGCAGCTGTTTAGTAAGAGCAATCTCCGGAACCATAAAGAGCACGCTCTTACCTCTCTTAAGATAATCTGCGGCAAGCGAAACATAGATCTCTGTCTTTCCACTCCCTGTAACACCCTGCAGAAGGACTGGCACCATATCATCTTTAAAGAAGTGTCGGATTCTCCCGATAGCCCTCCCCTGAGCCTCTGACAATACCGGTTCAGAGATACTCTCCTGGGCAATCTTCTTAAAGAAGTCTGCAGGCACTTCACGCGACCTTACGCTGCCCTGTCTGACAACCATTGACGGATAGGCAGCCTTAAAGAGCTCTCCAACAGTACATAGGTAGTAATCCGCCATCATTTGCCAGAATTTTATCATCAGAGGCGAGACAGGCTCCTCATCCATCACCTCCAGAATCTCCTTATAGAGAATATCAGGATTTGAACTGTCGGGTGATGATGTTACCTCCCTGACAATTGCAGGGTAGACTCTACCTGTAAGATCAACCTTAACCCAAGACCCTACAGATATACTGTCGCCCAATGATTTATCTGCAATATAACTTATCTTGCCCCTGAACTTCACTGGCAAGATAACCGATAAATATATATATTCCTGACAATTGCACATATAACGGAATCACACTCTCACAAAAGGCGGCATAAGATATGCCTATGCAAAGATAAGCAGCAACAGCCACTTGTCAAAGTAAAAAAAATGGAAGATGGGGGTGAGAAAAACCTCATAAAAGTTGCTCCGAATGCTTATAAAAGTTTCCCCCAATGAAAAAAAACAAAAAAATTAAAGAATTTTATCAAATAAATTTGGATTATTAAAAATAATGCCTATCTTTGCAATCCCAAACGGGAAACACCGTTGGTAAACAAAAGATGGTGTCATAGCTCAGTTGGTAGAGCAAAGGACTGAAAATCCTTGTGTCCCCGGTTCGATTCCTGGTGACACCACATGAAAAAGCAGTTACAACACAATGTAGCTGCTTTTTTTGTTGTTTATTCTGGTTTGGTTTACTCTTGGAGAGTCTTTCTCAGTTAATTATCTTTATTACTCTTCCCTTGCAGATTACAGATAATAAAAACTGCTGTAGTTGAACTCTGTCAACTGTGATCTGATTTCATCCATCGCCTTGAGACGGCAGGGGATTTCGTGCAGAGGGCACCCCTCATCAAGCAGCTGGCGCAACTGGCCAAACATCTTCTGATTGGCCTCATCTATAATCTGTTGAGTGGCAATGATTCCATACTCCTGTGCCTCCGGTTCTTCTGATATTATCATTCCTGAATAGAGTCCGTGCAGTCCCTCTTTTCTGGCAAACAGATCTGCGTGACACCAGATTCCAATGATATTGCCGCTATGTCTGCGCAAATAATATGCGTGAGAGTGTTGGATTATCAGCCTGTCAAATTGCCCGCCCCTGTCATTTTCCCTCGAAAACAATCCGCAATCAGAGCCGTGGCCCAGCAACATGATCCTCTCCGATCTGGATGTATGGTTCAACAGATGTTTCAACTGGGAATTATCAGTTCTCTGATCTGCAAGACGCACCTCCCTCCCATCATAAAGGATAGAGAGAAATGCAGTTGTCCTGTCTTCCGGATGAATTACCAACATAAAACCCAATAATTTAATCACCCAAATTTACAACTAAAAATTTTCTTTCCATTGCATTTGCTGATAATATTGAATAACTTTGCAGATTAGGCTCCGGAACACCAATTGTCAAAATAAAGCAATCAGAAAGTTATGCTTAAATTTATCTCTACATTATTGGTTACAATACTATTTATCTTCCAGTTGTATGGCCAAAACAGCCAAAACAACTCAAACAGATTCTACGAAATCATTACCAGCTTAAACGAAAAGAGATATGAACAGGCGAGATTGGATCTGGAGAGTTGGGAAGCGGAGAATCCCCAATATGCCGAGATTTATTCACTTTGGCTCAACTACTATTTTCTCGTCTCCATCGAAAGTATGGTTACAATTTCAAAAGAGAAGCCTCTCAAGGGAGAATACATTCCTTTTACCGACACCACCGGAAATATTGCCGGATATTTAGGGGAGGCCATATATACTAAGGATGAGCTATTGGAAAAAGGATTCAAAAAGATTGATGAGGGTATTGCCCTCTATCCCGACAGACTTGACTTCTACTTTGGCAAGGCTCACGTTATGTACTACAGCGGCAACTACGAAGGATGCATTGCGATATTGCTGAAAGCAATTGACCGCTCCACAGTTAACGGGGCAGTTTGGAAATGGAACTTTTCGGAAGAACGCACCGACAGCTATGAGCTCTTTACCGAAGGTCTCCAGGAATATTTTGCATACCTTATGGATGCCGGAGAGATAGATCTTGCCTCCTTACTGGTAGAGAAGGCACATAATCGTTTCCCTGAGAATGCAATATATATCTCCGATCTTGGTAGCACTGCATATTATAAGGGTGAATATGAGAAAGCTGAGGAGTATTACAGAAAAGCCTTGACGGTTTCACCAGATGATTATCTCATTATGACAAACCTTGCAATCCTTTGCAAAATGCAGGGAAAGAGAGAGGATGCAATAAAATATCTCAACATCCTCAAGGAGTGCGGAATTCAGGAGTATGAAGAAAACGCCCAATCGGCACTCCAACAACTTAATTAGAGAGCCGTATCAACAAGCGGCAGGACATTACCCCATATCCTCCGCCATTGCCGCAAGTGTCAGTTGGCAACGGGTGCCGTCATAAAAGGCATCAAGCACCTCCTGAAAAATATCGTCGGGAGAGATGCAATCAAACATTGTCATTGAAGAGCGCACCTTGAGGGCATCGATATGGCCCAAAATCTCAACTGCGCTCTTCTCCTTATGTTCCAATAAAGCCTGGGTAATCTCCCTAATCCTTAAGTTCAATGTAGGATTGGCAAGATACCTCCAGGCCTCATCACTATCTGCTATGCCATAATATATCGCGTGGTTGCTCTTGCCAAGAGTCCTAAGTTGCGGAAATATATACCAGATCCAATGGCTCATCTTCTCCCCCGCCCTAATCTCCTCCAATGCAACATCATATCCGGAGAAAGGAAAATCCTGTGCCTCCAGAAACCGCTCAATATCAGTATGCGAATATCTATACACCAGATATTATTTCAATTTTTCAAGAATATGTGACGGTACAGCAGCTTTATTGACAAGAATATTCATTGTCTTGTACCTTACATAAGATTCAGATGCATAATTATGACCATTATACTTACCGGAATCACCCCAAGAGTTCTTTACCATATAGTACTTTGTACCATTCTGGTCTTTTGCCACTCCATAAATATGCATAGCGTGGTCATCTGTAGTCTCCTTATTGTCATAAGCTCTCTGGCGCATCTCCTGTGTGATCTTTTTCTCCGGGCCAGGGGAATTTCTGTTGTAGAGAATAGCATCCTTCTCCTCCCGGCTTACACCAATCCATCTTGCCTCGTCAGATCCGGCATTCCGGTTAGCCTCAACATCAGGTATTGTGGCTATATCACCCCAGCTCTTCTCAGTCATATCTGCAGTCCAGCCTACGGTATATCCATTATCGATTGCATAATCCATCACCTCAACCAGCTCATCCAACGGAATATTGTAATATTCTGTCCATCTCCAGTTGTCCGGAACATCAAGGACCATCTTTGTATAGAATGAATTGTGGGTAAATGAGGTAAGCAGGATATAATCATCAGGGTTAAGTCCCAATGACTCTGCATATTCTGCTGGAGTATACTCTTTGCCATCAAGAACAAACTTTTGAGGAAGTTCTCCAAGGTAAGAATCTACAATGTTGTTGAAACCCTCTACCCAAGCTGTAGAAAGTTTTCTGTTTGGATTTTTCACTACTGACTCGACATAACCCTTCAACACCTCTGTTAATTCCCAGTGAATATGCTCATTTGCACCATAATTCAATCCCGGCATTACAGAATTCGGCACAAGTCCCGATTCTGCGAAAACAGTAAGCACATCACCAAAATCACTTCCAGCATCAAATTTAAGGTGACCATCAAGCCTCACATATTTCTTTGCCCTCCCTGTATATGAATGGGATACCACAAACATCTCTGAGATATCCAGACTCTGTGGAGCACCCTTTCTGATTGCTTCACTCTCCAAAAAACTGATTCCGGCAAAACACCAGCAGGTTCCGGTTTCATTCTGATCTTTGGCTACTGTTACAGGATTTGCCTTTATTGTAGTAAAGATATAACCTTGAGGTTTCTCATCAACATTTTTCTTCTTCTGTGCTGTTGCCGAAACAGTGACAGCGCAAGCAAGAAGCAGCATCAAGATATTTTTTCCCATTTTCATAGTGTTTGTTTTACTCTTTGTTTAAAATTTGTTTTAAACCATAAAGTTGCGAAAAATTTATCAATAATGGTAAACTTTAACATTATATTTGTATAAAATCAAATATTAACGGATATGATGAATATAAAATCCACTATTATATTTTTGCTTATTGCATCAATTGCATTTTCCTGCACATCCAATAGAACTGTCAGAACAAAGGTAATGAGTTATAATGTAAGAAATTGCAAGGGTATGGATAACGTGCGCGATATCAACCGTATAGCCAGGGCTATCACCAATGCTGCGCCTGATATTGTTGCCATCCAGGAGCTTGACAGTATGACCGGCCGTAGTGGAAACAGATATGTTCTTGGAGAGATTGCCGCACAGACAAATATGTATGCAGAGTACTTTCCTGCCATAGATTTCGATGGGGGAAAATACGGAATTGGTATACTTTCAAGAGAGAAGCCAAGAAGTACAAAGGGGTACAGCCTTCCTGGCAGGGAGGAAGAGAGGGCCCTTCTGGTTGCCGAATATGAAGATTTTATATTTGCATCTACACATCTTTCACTTACAGAAGAAGACAGGATGGCGTCGCTTGAAATTATCAGGAAAATTTCAAGCGAAAGCAGAAAAACTTTTATTTTGGCCGGCGATTTTAATGCTCTTCCCGATTCTCCATTCATTTCGGAGCTGACAAAAGATTTTCATATTCTCAACAATCCTGCTGAGCAGACCTTCCCGGCACCACAACCCGACAGGACATTGGATTACATTGCACTTCTAAAGAGGGGAACGGCATCACATAAAATCCTCAATACAGAAGTCCTGAATGAACCGGCGGCATCCGACCACCGTCCGGTTGTTGTAATTTTGGAAGTCAGAAGTGAGTAGTTAAAAATTCTGCAGACCTGATTCCGTAATGGCTCATAAATTCACCTCATAGAGCAAGTCGAATGGTTGCCCGGACACTCTTGCTCCGTCCTTTATATTGGAGCCACGTTGTCAGCTATATCAAAACTCCAACCTGAATCCCTTTTGTTTAAGTTCGGCATATTTTACGGCATTGAACCTATACTTTGTTGGAGTACGGCGCGACGCATTTGCCGGACGGGGTTCAGCCTCTGTAAGAATACCAAGTTTTAGCATCTTGTTGTAGAAATTCCTGCGGTCAAACTTCACCTCCAGAATTGCCTCATATAAATTCTGCAGTTCAGGCATAGTAAATATCTCTGGCAGAAGTTCAAATCCCACAGGTTCAAAACAGATCCTCTCCTTAAGGCGCTTCAACGCCATCCGCAAAATAAGGTCGTGGTCAAAAGCCAGACTCGGAATCTCATTCTGGGAAAACCAGCAGGCAGATGTTGCATCATCTCCACCCTTCACCTCCGATAACCTTACCAAGGCATAATGTGCCACTGTAATTACCCTCTCCCGAGGATCCCTCCTGACATCAGAAAAGGTATAGAATTGCTCAACCGAAGTATTACTCAACCCTGTCTCCTCCTCCAGTTCCCGCTTTGCACACTCTTCAGCAGTCTCATCAATCTGCATAAAGCCGCCCGGCAATGCCCATTTACCTTTATATGGTTCAATACCACGCTGAATCAACAGTATCTTGATAGCCACCCCGTCAAAGCCGAAAATCACACAATCGGATGTCACAGAAGGGTGCGGATATTTATAACAAAATCTTTTTTCGTCCATAATGATAAAACAGATCAGACTCTCTTAAACTTACATTTAAGTGAGTCGGAATCTCTTTGCGCAAATTTTACACAAAAATAATAATTATCACTTTGCATACAAATATTTATTTCTCCATCTCCGCACCTCATCCGGTGTTGAGCCGCTCTCTTCTGACGGACATCCATTATAGAGATCTTCTGCAATCTCTGAGATTACATCCTGCAATTCTACATTATCCCTAAAATAGGATGGAAGAGCATCTGGCCGTGAACAAAGTCATCTGAGTATCATCAGACACTCCTCCAAGGGGAGCATATTGACTCCTGAGAAACCTTGTGATCCCCTTCTCTCCGAAAAAATTTACGAGAACCTATAGCTGTCAAACTCAACAACATCACCCAATGCATCACCTATGACAGCCCCAAAGAGACAACCTTTTACTTTATCCAATGTATACCCTTTCATAATCGTTTTTGTTTATTTCAATTTTCCTTTAATCCGTCGCGCCTTCCCTGCAACTGTTTCAAACTCCTGATTTTAAGTTCTGTCCCTATTTATAGCGTAACAATGCTTTATAAATTACTCTTCTGATTACATTGAATTTGCCCTGGCCAGCTGTCTGAAGAAATCCTGAATCAGTCAATTGAGTTCTTCTATCGCAAAATGGTCTTGAGACTCCACTCCATCATCATCAAATAGATAAAACTTCATCTTTAAAGCAACCATCACTTTTAACAGAATTATGAATCTTCCTCAAGGTCTTATCCATTATCCTCTAAAACAAATACAGGATTATCAACTGTAAATCCTAATTCATAATATCTTTTACAAACTCATAATAAGTATTATATATATGATCTGAGAGTCGCTTGCAAAGGCTTTCTTTGAATCCGTCGGCACAAACCTTCTCCTCAATCTCATTCATATCTCCTACAGCAATTCGTGCAAGCCAAATCTTCTTATAGCCAATCTCATTGACAGACTCCACCTCAAGATTAACACCCACACTCAAATAATACCAAGGATGTTTATAATGAGAACTGGTTTTCTGAATGCAGAACCAAAGTTTCTTTGCAAAGCAGAGGGCATCATTCTCTCTCTTGAGAGAGATACCTTTTGTAACCTTCCCTCTCGGCTTAAGGCCATCAAGATGTTTCCGAAAATTTTCATCTTTAAGCGATGATACAAGCAGATTGTACAGATTGCCAAAGTTATCATTGACTATCTTCTCGTGTTCCATAGCATAAAGGGTTGCAGTTGCCTCAACCATCATCATATCCATCATAGCATTTTCATCCATATCAATATCCATATCCATAATAAAATTTAGTTAGCATAAAAATTTTGCGCAGAGCTACCCATTACATACTTCTGCCTCAAAAGGAGTTGGAACCGTTACCCATACAGTAAATATCCTCCTATTTTGAGTATATAAATACATATATTCTATCATATAGAATTTATTGAGATCAAGTATTCATCCATCCATAGCCTTGCATCTATATAATATAGAGTGGTACAAAGGCAAAAATCTATCATCTTAATACGCAACAAGTAGAATTGAAAGATATTAATGTTTTGGAGAATGCCCTTGATCTACTCTCCATTGGGCAGCACTCCGGCAAAGAACTCCTGAATAGACTGAACACTCTCTCATTTGCAAGATGGTTGGGCACGCCAATGTGCCCTAAAACGCTCTGTAGTGCCGATTCGAAATCCCTACCCCTCTAAATTTTACCGGGTTGGGACCCCTACTTGCTCTACAGCCGCGATTTCGGTGCCCAACCCCCTTGCGTCACTTGCCTAGGAGAAATTTTCCGGTCCAACTCCTTTGAACCAACTGCTGCTGGCTGGAATTTCCTGCGCCTACATCTTGCACCTTCAGGTTTGTTGATATTGGGGTGAAGCAACATTGAATTGTAGAATTTTTCAATTCCGATTAATCCGCAAGAGAGAATAATGATAACAAATGAGATACTATATTAACATTGCGTTAATCTATGATGACTTAGATGTTGTCCAAATGTTGTCAAAGTTGTAAAAAATAAGCCTCCCAGAGGTCTGAGAGGCTGTTTCTGGTGATTCGGTTGGGATTCGAACCCAAGACCCACAGCTTAGAAGGCTGTTGCTCTATCCAGCTGAGCTACCGAACCATTCCCACTTTCTTGCGAAAGCGGTTGCAAAGATAAACATAAAAATCGTTTTACAAAAATTTTAATGCAATTTTTATTTAAAAAGGAGAAACTTTTTTATCTGTCACTATTTTGTCTTACATTTGAAAGATGTCATTCAATCTCAATATAGTTGAAAAGTGCGCAGTTGAACTGCTTACCCTCTCCATTGGTTCTGACAGAAATGGAGAAGAGGAGGTTTCAGTCCTTTTGGGCAAGTGTGAGGCCAGCTTTGCCAATGCCATAGAGAAGGAGCAGTTTTGGAGAGATTGCTATAGTTTCCTTAAAAGGGAAGGAGTTCTCACAACTGCCTGGAGGGGAATAGAATTGCTGCCACCTCCCCTTCAACCACCAAGAAAGATAAAGTTGAAATGGGGATTGGCTGCAGCACGTCAGGAAGAGTATTTTGAGAAATTCCTGAAAGCTGCACAAAATCTCTCTACAATACTGAAAGAGAAAGAGATAAACACCGTTATCCTTAAGGGTATCGGCATATCATCCCTCTACCCTGCCCCGCAGCTCAGGGAGTTCTGTGATATAGATATCTACACCTATATGGATGGATCTCCACACAAATCAGCAAGAGCTGTTACAGACACTCTCATCCGGAAGATTGGCATCCCTGTTACAAAAGACTCATATAAACACAGCAATTTCAGATTTGGAGGAGCCTCCATTGAAAACCATTCACTTTTTCTCAATACCAGACGCCTGCCGTATACCAAATTCCTGAATAGTCTGCTTGCCAACATATTATCTCCACAGCCATTGGCTACAAGTGATGTGCATAGGAATAAAGAAGAGGGCTCTACCGGAGTTGAAATACCCAATGCAGCCTTCAATACCATATTCATTGCCTGCCACGCTTTCCAACACTTTGGAAATGGAATGTCTCTACGCCATTTGTGCGATTGGAGTATGGTTATAGAGAAACAGGGTCTCTCCCTTCTCGACAACAGAATTACCGACAAGAAGTTTCTGACAGCTATTGCCGCTTTCACAATTTTGAGCAACCGACTTCTCAGAACCGGAACTGACCCTTTTGCAAATGAAGTGATCTCACGCACAGTAAACAAGACTGATGCAGAAAACCTTGCCGGCATAATGGCAGAGGAGATTCTTCGTCCCAAGTTTTCACCTGAGCTCCCGGATAGCGGCAAAATTGCCAGATTGCTCTACCGTATAAGAAGAATGAGGCACCACTACAAGCTGATGGAGATGATCTTTGATGCCCCGCTTCTGACCTACCTCAAAAATTCTGCACTCCGCCACCTGCCTGGATTTGAATAAATGCTGACATAAAAATGCTGATAGAAAAATACTGATATAAAAATGAGACACTTTAACATACACAAACATAATTAAACAAGAGCAACAGAGATGATTATCAAGCGACTATACAACATACTCCAGCCATCAGAAAAACGTTCAGCGGCCAAGGTCGCAGCAACTCTGCTTGTGGGCACTCTGCTCGATTTTATCTCTCTGGCAACACTACTGCCTATACTCTACTATCTTTTGGGCAACAGCAACAATGAAAAAGATACTGAAGCAGCTCTCTTCTTCTGTGCCATAGCCCTGGGTATCATAATAATAAAATCTCTTCTGGGCATACTCTTTACCAGAATTCAGAACAGATACCTCTACTCCATATTCAAAAGGATCAGTCTGGAACTATTCAGAAACAACTACAACAGAGGGCTTCTATTCATCAGGGAGAACGGAACCACAAAGCTGTCGCACGAAATCAATATACTCTGCTTCAACTTTATCCAATACCTGCTTGCCCCATTTTTAAAGATGGTTGGCGAACTTGTACTCATTATACTGATAGCAGCAGCACTCACAATCTGCTCCCCTATCTCTGCCCTGATAATTACGCTGACACTTATTCCGTTTACACTCATCCATCTAATTATTGTAAAGAAGAGGTCTGATGAATATGGAAAAACGGAGAATCAATTAAGACGCAACCAGGCAAAGATTATAAATGAGACCTACAGAGGATATACCGAGATAAGGGTAAACGGTGCTTATGAAATGATGGAGCGCAACTTTTCCGAAGGGCTGGAATCAATTTCCAACATAAGGAGCCGTCTCAACACACTGCTGCGCCTTCCCTCAATGATGAGTGAAGCTGCAATCATATTTGCCCTTGCCCTCCTTATAATATTTGCCTCATCCGACGGAATCACCCTTCTCATCGGAACATTTGCAATTGCAGCCTTCAGAATTATTCCGGCAATCAGGAGCGTAATGGTGGGGATAACACAGATGAACAACGGTAAAAGCACATTGGATACAATTGAAAAGGGTCTTGATATGCAGGAGACAATAGCCTCTGACCCGACTGAAGGGAATAGAGTTCAGACAAATACCTATGAGTTCAATAACGGAGATCCCATTATCTCTATAAACGAGATCTCATTCAGCTATCCCGACGGGAAGAGTCTCTTCAAGAATTTCAGCTGCACTGTTTCAAGAGGTGAATTTGTCGGATTCAAGGGTGAGAGCGGAGTGGGAAAATCAACCCTCTTCAACCTCATTTTGGGGCTGCTGGCTCCACAGAAGGGTGAAATTTTCATAAATTCAGCACCTCTCAACAAAGAGTCTTCAAACAAATGGCTCCAGCAGTGCGGTTACGTACCTCAGGATATCTTCATCTTCAATGGGACCATAGCTGAAAATATTGCCCTTGATTCACATTATTCAGTTGAGAAGATGAGGAAGGTTGTTGGACAGGTTGCACTCAAGGAGTGGATAGCTTCGCTGCCTGAAGGAGTCAACACCCGACTTAATGAAGATGGCACAAGACTCTCCGGAGGCCAGAGACAGAGGATTGGAATAGCAAGGGCGCTCTACCGAAATATCTCCATACTTCTGCTGGATGAAGCAACCTCAGCTCTCGACAGCCGTACGGAGTTGGAGATAAACAAAATGCTCCTTGAGATCAAGGAGCAATATAACGGACTCACAATTCTCTCCATCGCCCACAGAGAGAGTTCCCTCTCCCTATGCGATAGAGTAATTACCCTATAAAGTGTATTCTTCAGATATGGATAACCTCCATTTACTGAGGCATCAATTTTCCATATATCGGTAAAATCAAAGCCGCCGTAGGTCTCTTGTTTACCCTTGTGGGCATTCTCAAAACAGTCTGCATCAAACCAGCCTGTTCCGGTATGCTCCTCAAATCTATATCTGCCTCCTGAATAAAATACTCGTGTTTGAGCAATCTCACACCGCCATCTGAATTGACATAGCAGCTCAACATATCAAGATCCGAGTCGCAAGAAATTCTATAGGGATCCTCTTTTGTACCGGAACCTCCGAATCCATAGCTTGAAATGTAATTTACTGTAACTTTAATTCCACTCTCCGCTACCTCCAGATATCTTCCAATACCCTTTCCTACAGTTCCTCGTATTCCCCGGTATCTCCCCTCATATTCAATATAGAGCAACATATATTTTCCCTCTGCAAGGCCTGTCTGCAACTTCACCTCCTTGGTGAGGCTGTCGAGATACGACATATATGCGTAAATAGTATAGCGGACAATGCAGCTACATCTTGAAATATTTTTTGAATATGGCAACCATCTATACAAAATATATTATTGTATTACCGGCAACTTTTCACGGGCTTCTCTTGTAGGCATACAATTGAAATGCCACCACTCCGACGGCTCTACAATCCATCCGGCATATACCATCACCTCCCTCAAAAGTTTTCGGTTTTCCAGTTCCCTTCCGGTAATCTCCTTATCGGCATACAATTGCGGCTCCTTATCCACTCTGGCCCTGTCGCCAAAGAAATCATATTCCGAACCCATCGGAAGAGGATGACCTGTGCAATCAACCAATGTAACATCTACAGCTATACCATAATTGTGTGGGCCACCACCCCTTTTGTGGGGATTTGCCACATAATCCTCCATATCAGTTCCCTCAACAACACTCCACATTTGGGCCTGGATAGAACGGGGACGGGCAGCATCATAGACAACAAGGTGAAGATCGAGCCTCTTTTTCCTGAGATACTCCTGGGCAATCTTAAGTTTCTCAATAGCCTCGGGAACCAGATATGCCTCATCAAGATCCTGATAAAGCACACGTCCCATAAAATTGTAAGGTGTAGAGTATACCATATATACCTCAACCCCCGGCACATTCTCTGCAACATTGAGCAATCCTATCTTTTCGAGGTGTTTCTCTATTTTTGACCTCTTCTGACCGTTTGCAACTGAAAAGCTTACAGCAACAAGAACAATCAACATCAATAATCCCTTTCTTATCATAACTTCAAATTTTGTATTACTTTATTAAATTAACTTTCATATCCATCTTCTTACTGCTTCATCAGAAGCTCAATACGTTTAGGTATATCTGTATTCTTCATAACTCCACCAAAGTGGCCTGCACCTGCGCCGTATGCAAAAACCGGAACAACAGTTCCCGAATGGCCCTTTGTGCTGAATGTCAGCTGAACCGGCACCTTCTCCCCCACATTATAGGATTTGTAGCCTACAGCTGTACCTCCCGTCTCGTGGTCGGCAGTCACAACAAGCAGAGTTTTTGGATATCTCTTCACATATTCTACAAGCAGCTTCAGTGTCCTGTTGAATTCCTCCATCTCCTCAATCATCCCCTCAGAGTCATTGTTATGGCCATATCCATCTATTATGGCACTCTCAATCATAAGAAAGAAACCATCCTCTTTCCCCTTTTCTGTCAAGACCTCCAGAGCCTTGCCTACAGCCTTTTCGAGATAGAGTTCAGGCTCCTTGAACTCTACTGATTCAGCAGCACCGCCATCGCCCTGAGCTGCCAACTGGGCAGCAAGACATACCTGATCCCCATCTGCAGCACCGGCACTTTTGCTCTCCTTATTTCTTCTGTGGACATTATCCATAGGGAGTATTCCCACAAATTTATCGGAATCCGACTTAAGAACCTGCGCCCATTCCAAATAGACATCATACCCCTTCTCTATAAGGGAGGCTGTAAGATCTACCGAATCGGGACGGTTAATGAATGCACTCAGCCCGGAACCTACGGCCACATCAACACCACTCTCGACAAACTGTTTTGCTATATCATAGCTCTTCGAACGGTGTAGCACACCTGCGTAGAATGCCGCCGGTGTTGCCTCTGTAAGGGTTGTATTGACAACTATACCGCTCTTCTTGCCCATCTTCTGAGCCTTTTTGAGCAGGCTCTCCAAAGGAACGCCATTTACATCAACTCCAAGATAGCCGTTCAATGTACGCACCCCACAAGCAAGGGCTGTGCCTCCTGCTGGGGAATCTGTAACATAATTATTAGCCGAAGAGGTCTCCGACAAACCTATCACTGGATTCATCTCAACACCTGTAACCGAATCCTGAGTGAGCAGAAGCGATGATATTGCACCAAAACCCATTCCATCACCAATCATATAGATTACATTATCCACCTCTTCTACACCTTTGGAACACCCGGCCATAAATACAAGGGAGATAGCAATTGTCAACGATACTATTTTATTCATCATAACCATTTAAAAATTCCGGAACAAATTATCCAATTTATCTGTAAATATAAAGATAAAATAATAACTTTGCTAAATAATCTGGTAATTTTTATGAGACGGATATTCAAGTTTTTGGTCATTCCTCTGCTGGTTGCGGCAGCACTCTTTGTCTATTTCAGATTCTATTTTGTATTCGGAGAGGGTGTAAAGAGCGGAGAACTCAATTATGTAGTATATAAGGGAGTCATCTTCAAGACATACGAAGGCAAACTGATACAGAGTGGCATACGCTCCCAACAGGCTGGAACCATCCAGTCCTATGAGTTTGAATTCTCGGTAGAGAACGAGGAGCTTGCCAGAGAGCTGATGGCACGCGGAGGGGAGATTCTTGAACTGCATTACAAAGAGTACTTTGGAGCGCTGCCTTGGCGCGGTTTCACCAAATTTATAGTTGACAGCATTGTAACTTCAACTCCGCAAAAGAGGATTACCACAGGGCCTTTTACAAGTGCAATGAATATAGAGAGTATCAATAATTAATAGAGCCAAATAGAGATATGGAAAGATTCGGATTCTTCAGAATTGCAGCGGCAGCGCCAAAGATCAAAGTTGCTGATTGCATATACAATACATCGGAGATTATAAAATACATCAAGGAAGCGGAAGAGAAAGGGGTAAAGGCTATTCTCTTCCCTGAACTTGCCATCACCGGATACACCTCAATGGAACTTCTCTCTACCCGCACCCTAAGGGAGGGGACAATCCACTCTTTACAAGAGTTGAAAAAGGCTACATCACACTCCGATATAGCTGTAATTGTGGGACATCCGCTCCATATCGGAACAAAACTCTTCAACTGTGCATCCGTCATACAGTCCGGAAAAATATTGGGAATTGCAGTCAAGGGAAGAATCTCAAATTATGGAGAGTTTCAGGAGGCAAGATGGTTCTCCGGAGCTGATGAACTTGATTGTGGAACAGTAGCCATCCTGGGAGAAGAGGTTGCTGTGGGAGAGGATCTGATATTCTCATTGAAAGGTGAAAGGGCAGAGGCAAAATTTGGAGTGATGATTGGCAACACTCTTGCGTATGGAGTCTCTGATGGTTCATATTCAGCCTTGGCCGGTGCCCAGATCATCTTCAATCCGTCATCCAATTGCGAGATGGCTGCAAGATATGAGACCATCACAAAATCCATAGAGGAACAGTCACGACAAAACATCTCTGCATTTGTGTATGCATCATCCGGATTCGGAGAGTCCACTACAGATCTTGTCCATACAGGAAATGCCATTATTGCAGAGAGAGGCAGACTATCTGCAGCATCAAGCCGTTTCAGCCTTGAAGAGCAGTTGGTTATACAGGATGTTGATCTTGAATACATCGACTCTGAAAGGTGCAGAATAAAGAGTTTCAAGCCCAGCACAAATGGCATAATTTGCTGTGGAAAACTCAAGGAGAGAGGTTCAGAAGAGATAGATTACAGAGTATACCGCAATATAAAGAGATATCCGTTTATCCCTGCCGGTTCAGAGAGCGATGAGAGATATGGCGAAATTGTCAATATCCAGGCCTTCGGTCTCGCCAGGAGATTGATCCATACAAACTGCAAAAGTTCAGTAATCGGCATCTCCGGCGGACTTGACTCCACATTGGCCCTTATGGTTGTTGTCAAAGCCTTTGATCTGCTCAAATATGACAGGAAGGGAATCATTGCCATAACTATGCCTGGCTTCGGCACTACCGGAAGAACCTATAACAACGCCATTGCACTTATGGAATCCCTCGGAGTGACAATTATGGAGATAAGCATCAAGGAGGCCTGCATACAGCACTTCAGGGATATAGAACACGATATCAACAACCATAATGTTGTATATGAAAACTCCCAGGCGAGGGAGCGCACCCAAATCCTTATGGATGTGGCCAACAAATACAACTCGATGGTGATAGGAACGGGCGATATGTCGGAACTTGCATTGGGTTGGGCAACCTATAACGGCGACCATATGAGTATGTATGGTGTAAACGGCAACATTCCAAAGACACTTGTAAGAAAGCTTGTTGAGTGGATTGCCGGCAATGAAGAGTCTGCCGTAACAAGGGAGACACTTCTTGATATTGTCAATACCCCCATCAGTCCCGAACTTACCCCTGCCGATGAAAAGGGAAATATCAAACAGAAGACAGAAGATCTTGTCGGTCCATACGAACTGCACGACTTCTTCCTCTACCATTTCCTCCGCTACAGGACCTCTCCGTCAAAGATCTACCATCTGGCAAAGATTGCCTTCAATGGAATACACGACGACCAGACCATAAAGAAATGGCTGAGCACCTTCTTCAGGCGCTTCTTCAACCAGCAGTTCAAGAGAAGCTGTCTGCCGGACGGCCCTAAAGTTGGTAGCATAGGTTTGTCTCCAAGAGGCGACTGGCAGATGCCGAGCGATGCATCATCTGCGCTCTGGTTACAGGAGATTGAGAATTTGGGCTGACCAGAGCCCCTTTTTGAATCACTCTAAAATCTGTATCCTACAAAGATTCCACCTTTGTAAAGAGGCGGCCACTCAGCGCTTGCATTCCTGCCGGCGTACTCCACATATGGTTCATCATCACTATATCTGCGGAATCCCTGATAAACCGATTGTTGGAAACCGCCTCCCCAGCTGAACTCTATCGACCAGTGTTCATCAATGTTCCAATGGTAACCGATAGTGAGTCCGGCCATTACATTGCTGCCCTGCTGATACTCATCCCCTTTATACTGGTCTGTATATCTCAGGACAAGTCCTTTATTTAGTTTATAGACTCCAAAACCAACATTCGGAGCAACATAAAAACCGCTGAACGCAAAGCGGGGATAATATCTGAACTCCAGAAATCCGGCACCCAGAACAAACGGTTTGCCTGTCCCGAGGAAATCAGTTGTATAGAATGATCCGAAAGCCTCCATCTGGACTGTAAAATTCTTCATCACCTTGAACTCAACTGCCGGATTTACAATTCCTATAAGTACAAGAGAGTTCAATTTGACATTAAGTTTGTCATCGGCCACCTTGGCATATCTCACACCCCTTCTTACAGCCTTCAGAGGATCCTCTATCGTCTCTACAACATCTTCCGATCCAACAGAACCGTTTACCACAACTGCACCACCGTTACCTCCATTATCCTGTGCCTGCAATTTACCGGCAGCTGTAAAGAATGAGAGAAAAACTGCAAGCGCCACAATACTTGCCGACCTTACTGATCTTTGACTCTTCATAATCGTACAAATCCCTTTTAAAGCGCATTAATTATAGTTACAATCATTGCAGCAAGAGAGGCTGAAGAGGTAGCAAGACTCATAATTGCCGCTGTACTCTGTGTTCTGTCCGTCTTATCCTTGAGCGGTACAACAATCTCTGTTCCGGGCTGGACCTTGAACTCCTTGCTGCCCTTCTTGGCTACAGAACCATTCATATGAACCATATATACACGACTTGGAATGGACCCCTTGACAAAACCTCCCGCATTTGAGATATACTCCTTGTATCTCATATCCGGATTGTAAGATATAGTATTTGGATAGAGCACTCCGCCAGATATCTTGACGGTATTATTGAGTTTTGGAACTGTTATGATATCATTATCCCTCAATACCACATCGGCATATGTGCCGGGATTCTTTATAGCCTTCTCCAGGTCAATGGCAATTGAAAATCTGTCGCCAATCTCGAGAGAATCAATGGCTGTAGTATCTGCAGCCTGTTTCTTTGCAATGATCATTGCAGTCTTCAGACGGTCAAACTCATCATCTGTCAACACCCTTGTAAGTTTCGCCCCCTTGACATAGGCATCATTACCCACTCCACCAGCCTTTCTTATTACATCCGACAACCTGACAGTATTCTTCTCCATCACATAAGCTCCAGGATAGTTTACCTCTCCCTCAACAGAGATTCTCTGCTGGTGCTTGTATGAGGCAAGCTGCCTTATAATGACAATATCAAAAGGTTCAAGAAGGGCATCAGAATCCTGAGGATTCTTCAACAGATTATAACTCAACACTATAGATATTGTATCTGAAGGCTTGAGATTCTCCTCCGACTCAAACCTCTTAAAGATGCGGCGGGCAACCTCTATCCTCTCCAATGAGGCAGCTTCGTTCAATCCGCCCGACATAAGAATTGCATCACCAAGGGTCATACCTTTTCGATACTCGAATTTCCCTGGTGAATTGACCTCACCCTCAACAACAATATCCTGTTTAGGAACCAATGAATCTATATAGAAAATCTGGACAGAATCATCCGGCATCAACTCATATTTGTCCACTCCAAGTATCACATTCTTGAGGTTGAAAGAGACCTGCTCCTTACCCCTCTCCTTTCCCATCCTTACAATGAATCCCTTGTCGAGATAGGCATTCTCCTTAAGTCCTCCTGCCTCAACTATAAGAGACTTGACATCCGGCATCTTGTCGGAAATCGAGTATACTCCCGGACGCCATACAGCTCCCGCAATCTTCACTCTATTGACAAACCTCTCATCATTCTGGGTAACTGTAACCACATCTCCATCCTGAAGTTCAAAAGTACCGAACTCATCTGCATCAACAATGAACGATTTGAAAACAGCACCCTCTCCGCTTTCAGATGCCTTTTTCCTCTCCACAAGCAGTGAACCTGTATATGCATTGTCGGAAAATCCACCACCATAACCGAGAAGGTCTGCAACAGTCTCCTTCTCCTTTATCTCATACTTCATAGGTCTCTTTACTCCACCAAGAAGATAAACAAGACCTGTATATGGAGAGACAGTTATTACATCATTATCCTCAAGCCTTACATTCAAATCTGTCTTTCCCGACAACATATAATCATACAGGTCGAATCTGGCAACCTCCCTGTTTCCCCTCAACAGACGCACATTCCTCACTGTACCTATATCATTTGGTCCCTCCGCAAGATACAATGCCGAAGCAATGGATGAGAGCGACGGCAAAGTGTATGAACCAGGCTTTACAACATCACCGATGACATTGACTGTCACACTCTTTATCTTACCGAGCGACAGTTTTACAAAAGTGTCGGGATTCTCCCCGCCTATACCTGAGTAGATCTTTGAGAGATACTGTTTTATACTCTTCTCAGCCTCCTTTATACTCTCACCATATATATAGACTGGCCCAAGGTCGGGAATATAGATACTTCCATCGGGTGTTACCTCAGCAACGATGTTTGTAACAACAGCGCCCCAAACATCTATGACCACCTCATCACCAGCCGATAATTTGTAATTCTCAGGGGTAGGAATGTTGTAGCTGGGAACAAAATTGAGATTTTCATTTTTGAAGATATCCCTGCCGAATACAAGCTGAAGGTTGTCGAAATCGGGATATCCATATTGGAGACCACTCTCTCCCTGTTGGCTAAATGCAGCAGCTCCCTGTGCCATATTTTCAAGCTGGTTCCGGTTGCCGTATAGTCCCTGTTGTCCTTGCATTGTCTGTCCCGAAATACCATACATCTGCTCAATCCCATTCTGGTTTGACGAGACTTTAATCTCATTTCTGTTTATCCGCTTTGCTCCATCAGCAGACTTCCCCTGGTCTGTTGTCCCCAGTTTCTTTGCAATCATTGCATTTATCTGGTCGTCTGTATATCCTTGTTGGCGGGCTATCTGTTTTGCAAGCTCTATATCGGCAGAGGATTGCGCCAAAAGCGACGCCGGCATCAAAAAGAGAAGGGATGCACATACCGACAGAAAATATAAAATTCTACTTCTTAACATTGTATCAATATCCATTATATCCAATATAACATACAAAGTTAAGAATAAAAAGTATGCCAAACAATAAAATAAAAAAGAGCCCTGCTAACGCAGACCTCCAAAACACTTAAAATACACTATGAAAAACTTATTTTGACTTCTCAAAATTGTGGGAGCAACAGGATTCGAACCTGTGACCCCCTGCTTGTAAGGCAGGTGCTCTAAACCAGCTGAGCTATGCTCCCATTTCCGTTTCGGGTTGCAAAGGTAGACATTATTTTTTAATCTCCAAATTTTTTTGTTAAAATTTTTACAATCGTGGCTCGATTGTACTTGAAGTCGTGTCACGACTTCACTGTTCCGGGGCACCGCAGCCGGAATAAAGCACCTCCGGCTGCTACATGCAGGCAAGAAAAAAGTGAAAAGTTTTATGGCTTTTCACTTTTTTCTGCCTGATGTCGCCCAGAGCGTGATGTGAGTTCTATTTTCACGGGGATATATTTACCATAGCGACACCTGTTGAATCCTTATAGGTTCCGGTCTTGATATAATCTATAATACTGTCAACTATCTTGGATAGCGGGTTATGTACATTTGTGATTTGTTATTCTTAAAGATACTCTCATGATGGTATCATCTGATTGGGGAATCTGCACTTCACCATAATTGCTGGCGCCATCTGAGTTTGTAATTCCCAATGCATTACGCAAATCTGTCAAAAAGCCATATGGATCATTTTGACCCATATAGTTTTCAGATAATTGATGTAATTTTTGTATTGCAACTTGTGAATTAATTACTACATTTGCAGAGTCAGAAGATTGAGAAGGCCTAGTGAACCTCTGAGTTCCCCTTATAGAGTTCAATCTTTTGACTTTTTTGTTTATATCCCTATTACTCTTCTTAATTTCCATCACTTATCGATATGTTTTAGTATGTACTAACCGTATCTCACCCTTGTAAATTCCTTTACCTGTACTTGAATTGTTTGAACAGCGTTCTGATGTAGTTTTTGTCTTCGTCCAGGAGCATTGAGATTTGGACGGCGGTGGCTTTGGTAAAGGTATAGAGTTGGAAGATGAGGTCTTCTTTTCGTGAGACCGGCATATCCAGATATTTTTCTTCGCCCAGGAGTTCTACCAGGAAATCGGAGAGTTGGGCCATTGCCTTTTTGTTCTTTTTGATGTATGATGAGGTTCTGGATGGTTTGTCTGATGAGTATTCTTCTTTTGATGAGACCAAGGATTTCTGCACAATGATTCTGAACTCCTTTTTTGTGTATATGGAGTCTATGTATGTGGTGTTGGCACTGATTATGTCGGGAAGAGTGACATTTTGTGGAAAGCCGGACCTCAGGACGGGGCATTTGTTTACGAATATGCTCCTGCTTGAGTTGATGACATCGAAGTATTTGTTTGCCTTTTTTACGTCCAGTGAGTTTTTTACTGGCAAAGGGGCATTTTCAATGAAATTGTGATGATAATGGTAACTGCTCCATTTGAAATATGCGGGATGCGGGTATTCAGACGGACAGGCAACCATCGGGTTCTGGAGAATATAGAGAGAGGTGCGGATAATGGATTCCTCTGAGTATTTGGGGTATATTTTTGCCGGGACAAAGAATTTGTCGTGTGATGCGTGCAGTCTGCTGTACCAAAATGAGAAGTTCTGCTGCATTTCCTTTATGA
>JAZNXX010000002.1:0-30154 GCA_045594125.1 Candidatus Egerieisoma sp. | reverse complement strand
TATACTATTATAACAACGAAAGAATCAAGACTAGGCTTAAAATGAGTCCTGTTCAATACAGGTTGAAATATCAAAACACAACAACTAACCCGTCCAACTTTTAGGGGGCACATCAAATTTAGAGGGGGTGGGATTTCGAATCGGCCCTGCAGAGCCTGTGGGGCACATTTGCGTGCCCAACCCTTTTGCAAAATTGGTAGACAAACCTCTCTGATCGTCCCTCTGCCAGGGTTTCATCTGCTGATATGAGGGGTAAAAGAGAACCTCCCCGCTCTTACAGATTGATTCGCAAGGGTGGGGAGGTTTATATTCGGACGGTAATCAGGAATTAACCGCCAAAGTTGTCGAACAGAATGTTCTCTGATGCAACTCCAAGGCTGTCCAATAGATTTACTACTGATTGGGCCATCATTGGAGGTCCGCACATCAAGTAGAGGATATCCTCTGGAGCCTCGTGGTTCTTGAGATATGTCTCATACAAAACATTGTGGACAAATCCAGGAACATAAGGAACACCTGCCTTGTCTGCCTCAGGATCCGGACGGTCAAGGGCAAGGTGGAACTTGAAGTTAGGGAACTCTTTCTCGATCTGGGCATAATCCTCAAGATAGAATGCCTCTTTCAAGCTACGCGCACCATAGAAGAAGTTGACTTTTCTGCTGGTCTTCTCGGTTTTGAAGAGGTGCATAATGTGTGAACGCATAGGCGCCATACCTGCACCACCACCGATAAATACAAACTCCTGTTCTGCCGGACAGTTGTCTGGAATGAAGAACTCTCCGTAAGGACCTGAGATCATAACTTTGTCGCCAGGTTTCAATGAGTAGATGTATGATGAGCAGATACCTGGGTTCACATCCATAAAGCCACCTTTAACCCTGTCGAATGGAGGAGTTGCAATACGCACATTCAATTTGATGATATTGCCCTCTGCAGGGTATGTAGCCATTGAGTATGCCCTTAGGGTAGGAGTAGGGTTAACCATCTTGAGGTTGAATACACCCATCTTCTCCCAATCCTCACGGAATTGCTCGTCTACATCAATATTTTTGTAATCTACTGTCATTGCTGGAACATCAACCTGGATGTATCCTCCTGAACGGTAGTTTAGAGTCTCGCCATCCGGAATCTTGACGCAGAACTCTTTGATGAAGGTTGCAACATTCTTGTTGGAGATAACCTCGCACTCCCATTTCTTAACGCTGAGTGCGCTCTCAGGAACCTCAATTTTCAAATCCTCCTTAACCTTAACCTGACAGCCAAGTCGCCAGTTGTTGAGAATCTGTTTTCTGTTGAAGAAGCCCACCTCTGTAGGGAGGATGGTTCCGCCACCTTCAAGAACTCTACATTTGCACTGTCCGCAGCTACCTTTACCACCGCAAGCCGATGGAAGGAAGATCTTTTCATTTGCAAGTGTTGAAAGAAGTGATGAACCGGGAGTTACCTCAAGAACCTTTGATCCATCATTGATGTTGATCTTTACAACACCGCTTGGAGTAAGTTTAGCCTTTGCAAATAGCAATAGACCCACCAAGATTAGGGTTACCACCAAAAAGGCTATTACTGAAATTATTATAATCTGAGTCATGTCTTATACCTTTTTAGTGATTAGATTTGAATACCCATAAATCCCATGAATGCTATACCCATAAGACCTACGATGATAAATGTGATACCTAAGCCTTTTAGAGGTGCAGGCACATTTGAATAGGCCAACTTCTCTCTGATTGCAGCCAATGATACAATTGCAAGGAACCAACCGATACCCGATCCAAGACCGAATGTTGTTGCCTCAGCAAGAGTTTCATAACCTCTCTGCTGCATAAAGAGCGAACCACCCATAATTGCACAGTTAACTGCAATAAGCGGAAGAAAGATACCCAATTGCGAGTAGAGTGCAGGTGCAAACTTCTCCACAACCATCTCAACGAGCTGGGTAAACGCTGCAATAACTGCAATGAATGTAATAAAGCTGAGGAAGCTCAAATCAATGTTTGCATACTCCTCTCCAAGCCAAGTCAAGGCGCCTGCTTTAAGTACATACTCATTCAACAAGTAGTTTATCGGTAGGGTAACACCCAATACGAATATAACCGCCACACCCAAACCTGTTGCTGTCTTTACATTTTTAGATACTGCCAAGAATGAACACATTCCCAAGAAATAGGCAAATATCATATTGTCCACAAAGATGGACTTGACGAATAAACTGATTAAATCTTGCATAATAGAATGTGTTTATTATTTCTTTTTCTCTTCTTTCTGGAAGCTTCTCTGTAACCAGATGAAACATCCTACAATTATCAAGGCCATAGGAGGCATAATGAACAGACCGTTATTAAGGTACCATCCGCCATTTGCCACATACCAGCTCTCCGGTATAATCTGGCAACCGAAGAGGCAACCTGAACCGAACAGCTCTCTGATGAATGCTATGGCAATGAGGATAAGACCGTAACCTGCACTGTTTGCAATACCGTCGATAAGAGAAGGTATTGGCTTGTTTCCAAGTGCAAATGCCTCGATTCTACCCATAATGATACAGTTTGTAATGATTAGTCCCACATATACTGAAAGCTGTTTGCTCACTTCGTATGAGTATGCTTTAAGTATCTGGTCTACCAAAATTACAAGCGACGAAACAATAACCAACTGTACGATAATACGGATTCGGTTAGGAATTGTATTTCTCAACAGTGATGCAATAAAACTTGAAAATCCTGTTACAGCAGTTACGGATAACGCCATCACACAGGCTGGCTCCAACTTAACTGTTACAGCCAAAGCAGAACAGATACCCAATACCAACACGGTAACGGGGTTGTTCTTCAAAATAGGGTTTATAATAATATTTTTATCCATTACTGTAACATTTATTTGTTTTCAACTACTGTTTCTCCCTCTGCAGGCTGCTCTTCAAGTGGCATTGGAGTTGCAGCAAGGATCTGAAGTGATTTAAGATATGGCTGGTATGCCTCAAACCAAGAGAGGATGGATGCTTCCAAAGCTTTGCTGGTTATGGTACCGCCTGAAATGGCATCAACCTCATTGGTTGAACCCTCTTTTGCACCGCCCTTTACAATGGCAATGGATGTAAGCTCTCCATTTACGAAGATCTCTTTGCCGGTAAATTGTGCTGCAAAAACGGGATTTGCAATCTCCGCTCCAAGTCCAGGAGTCTCACCAGAGTGGTCGAATTTGACACCAACAACGGTGCTGAAATCTGTCTTCAACGAAATCCAACCCCAGATAGGTCCCCATAGACCTGCTCCGTATGCTGAGAAGATGTATGCCTGGGAGCCGTCAGGAAGGTCGGCTACAAATACAGGCAGTCTCAATTCAGCTCTTGCTGCCTCCTGTGCAGCTGGCTCCATTGTCTCCATAGCCTTGATTTTGGCAGTCTCATCAGCTGTGCTGATGTTGAAGGCCTCACTCTTTGCAATATCGGAAGTTGCTCTATTTATAACATTTCCGTTGCCGTCAACAACGATAGCCTCTTTGATTACCTGATTGAAATCGGCATCTGCTCCAAGTCCTACACTGGCAAGGAGATATTGCTGCTTCTCTTTACTTATATTCTCATTCTGTTTCTCTTTAAGACTCAAAGAGACAAAAGCAAGTACCGCAGCAACTACTACAACCATAACGATTGAGTAGATTATAGTATATGAATTTTTATTAGTATCCATTTTGTGTTGCTTATTTAGTTACTGATCTTTTGATTCTCTTTTTGATATTGCCCTCAACAACATAGTGGTCGATTAGAGGTGCAAATGTATTCATAAGAAGGATAGCAAGCATCATTCCCTCAGGGTAGCCAGGGTTGAAGAGACGGATGATTACTGCAAGTGCTCCAACAAGGAATCCGTAAATCCATTTACCCTTCTCAGTCTGTGCAGAGGTTACAGGGTCTGTAGCCATAAAGACTGCACCGAATGCAAAACCTCCCAATACAAGGTGATAATATGCAGGAACAGCAGCAAATGTGCCCGGCTCTGCAAAACCATTGATAAGGAATCCTACACCCAAGGCTCCTGCAACGCAAGAGAGCATAACTTTCCAGCTTGCAACGCCAGTCCAGATGAGGACAACTGCACCCAAAAGGATTGCTATTGTAGAGGTCTCACCAATTGAACCCGGCATATTTCCAATGAACATCTGCATAAATGAAAGTGGCTCACCGGTAGTAGTTGTGAAGTCAACAATACCGTTTGCCGCCTGTCCGAGTGGAGTTGCTCCGGAGAATCCGTCAACAACCTGCATTGCATTTGCCTTTGCTGCATTAAGTCCCTCTACCCAGATGGTGTCACCTGAAATTTGTGAAGGGTAGGCAAAGAATACAAATGCGCGGGCAATAAGGGCAGGGTTCCATATATTCATACCTGTTCCACCGAATACCTCTTTACCGATAATTACTGCAAATGCAACGGCAAGAGCAAGAATCCAAAGAGGAACATCCACCGGCATAATGAGAGGAATGATCATACCTGAAACAAGGAAACCCTCGTTAACTTCGTGTCCTCTCAACTGGGCTGAGATGAACTCAATACCCAAACCTACAACATACGATACAACAATAAGAGGAAGAACTTTCCAGAAACCGAACCAGATTTTTCCCCAGAATGTCATATCAAGACCAAATGCAATCGAGTGCTGCTCGCCCACATTCCAGATACCGAATGCCAAGGCTGGCAACAACGAGACGATTACAACTGTCATTACTCTCTTAAGGTCTACACAATCCCTGATATGAGCTCCGCTCTTTGTAACTGTGTTTGGAACAAAGAGGAAAGTCTCGAATGCATCAAAAGTAGAGTGCAGAAAACCGAATTTGCCACCTTTGCTGAAGGTAGGCTTTATCTTTTCAACTATATTCAATAACGCTTTCATACTGCTCTCCTTTATGCCATTTCTTTAATCATTGTTGCGATTCCCTGGGAAATGATCTCCTGAATGTCAATCTTGGAAGGACATACATACTCGCATAGTGCAAGATCCTCCTCAATTACCTCATAAATACCCAACTGCTCCATCTTGTCGATATCACCGGCAAGGATAGCCTTCAAAAGGTATACAGGATAGATATCCATAGGAAGTACCTTTCCGTAAACATCAGAGACTACAAAAGCTCTCACTCCACCATTGGTATTGGTATCAACCTTATACTTCTTGCTTGGGGTCAACCAAGAGAAATATGATTTGGAGAAGCTGAATTTGCCGCATCTGAATGGTTTTGCCCATCCGAACATCTCGTAGTAGTTGCCCTCAGAAATTACAGAGACCATATTGCTGTAGAAATCTACAGAACCATCCAAACCCACATTGTTTCCGGTAAGTACATTTCCGCTGATGTAGCGGCATCCGGTCTCCTGATCGAAGATCTCAACCTCCTTCTTGCTTACAAGAAAATCGATATCCTTCATCTGTGTGCCTGGAACGCAGGTTACATAACAAGGTTTCTCAACTCTGTTTCCTGCAACTGCAATTGTTCTGGTAACATCGTAGATGCCCTTTGTGAAGAGCTTGCCTATTGCAACCATAAGCATAGGGTCAACAGTCCATACAATATCGCCCTTGTTGATAGGGTTGATATGGTTGATCTGTACACCAACATTGCCTGCAGGGTGAGCTCCCTCAAATCCATAAAGATTTACGTTGTCGAGTTTGCTGAATGGAGATGCAGAGGCATTTTTTGAATTGATGCCTACAGAAACACCGCCTTTTGTCAATTTGTTGAGTACATTGACAGCAACCTGAAGGTTCTCAACCTCCTCCTTGAGAGTGAAGTTATAGTCAGGTGCAAGAGGTGCTGAGTCAAATGCCGATACAAAAATGGCCTTAGGCTCATCTGCAGGATTTGCAACGATACCGTAAGGTCTCTGTTTCAAGGCAACCCAAAGTCCGCTCTCCAATAGAGCATTTTTAATCTCCTGTGCTGAAGCTTTGCCAGGCTCAGGAGTGTTGAACTTAATGTAATCTGTAGTCTTGGCAGCCTTGACGCGAATCTCCAGGAGTTTGCGTTTCTCGCCTCTAACTACTGATTCAACGATTCCGCTTACAGGGGAAGCAAAGCCAATCTCAGGACGATATTTGTCTATAAATAAAATACTACCAGCCTTTACCTCATCTCCCTCCCTTACAAGAAGTTTCGGGGTCAGATTCTTAAAGTTGGTAGGTTTTACAGAGACAACATCAGAGAAAATACTTTTTTCAATCTTAAGTTCGGCAGCTCCCTTGACAGGAATGTCCAATCCCTTGTTTAATCGAAAATTTTTAAGCATTATATCTAAATGTTATAATATTTATATTATTGGTGGTGCAAATGTACATAATAAATTGGAATTAATTAATTAAAAAAAGGGTTTGATTTCTTTTTTTTGAGGAGTAGTTTTGCAACATTATGGAAAGTAGTGGAAAATCAATTTTTGATGGATTGAATCCTGCTCAGAAAGAGGCAGTTGAGAATATTGAGGGGCCGGCTCTTATTATAGCTGGCGCAGGGTCGGGAAAGACGAGGGTGCTGACCTGCAGAGTGGCGAATATACTTGATAAGGGACACCAGCCCGATTCGGTACTGGCACTCACCTTTACCAACAAGGCTTCGCGCGAGATGAAGGAGAGGATTGCGGCAGTGGTAGGCAAGGAGAAGGCACGCAGGTTGTGGATGGGTACATTCCACTCCATCTTCATCAGATTCTTGAGGGAAGAGGCTGAACTGTTGGGGTTCCCCAAAAACTTTACAATCTATGACACTACCGACAGCCGTAATCTCATCAAATCGATAGTGAAGGAGCTCCAGCTCGACGAAAAACTCTATAAGCCGAGTGAGGTACACTCCCGTATCTCTATGGCAAAGAATAATCTTGTTACAGCGGAGGCATATGAGAGAAACTCTGTTGCAATCCAGAACGACAGGGCTGCAAGAAAGCCTATGATATTTGAGATTTACAAGAAGTATGCGGCCAAAAGCAAGGCCAACGGCTCTATGGATTTTGATGATATACTGCTCTATACCAATATATTGTTCAGGGATTTTCCTGAGGCGTTGGAGAGGATACGCGACCGTTTCAGATATATTCTTGTTGATGAGTACCAGGATACAAATTTTGCACAGTATCTGATTGTGAAGAAACTTGCACAGCTCCACTGCAATATAGCTGTAGTAGGTGATGATGCACAGAGTATCTACTCATTCAGAGGGGCGAGAATTGAAAATATACTCAATTTCAGAAAAGATTATCCGCAGGCAAAGGAGTACAGGCTTGAACAGAACTATAGAAGTACGCAGACCATTGTCAATGCGGCCAATTCCGTAATTGCCAAGAATAAGATGCAGCTCCAGAAAAAGTGCTTTTCAGCTGCAGAGGTTGGTGAGGGTATAGAGCTGATAAATGCTTATACCGAGCAGGAGGAGGGGCTTATGGTAGCCTCATCCATCCTTACTACGATTTATAGGGAAAAATCTCCATACAGCAGTTTTGCCATCCTCTACCGCACAAATGCGCAGAGCCGTGTTATAGAGGAGGCGCTGAGGAAGAAAAATATACCTTACAGAATATTTGCAGGCCACTCATTCTATGAAAGGGCTGAGGTGAAGGATTTTCTGGCATATCTCAAATTTATACTCAACCCTCAGGATGACCAGTCGCTCTTGAGGATAATCAACTTTCCAGCCAGAGGAATAGGTGAGACTACCCTTGCAAAATTGAGACAGATTGCCCTTGAGAAGAATCTGGTGCTCTCTGAAGCGATAACATCCTGTGACCTCGTGGCGGCAGGAATAAAGCCGGCAACGGCAACCAAACTGAAACTCTTTATTGAGGCAATCTCCTCGTTGAGGAACAAGGTTCCATACACAGATGTCTATGATCTTGCAATGGAGACCAACAGCAAGTTCAAGATTCTGGATTCATTCAGAGAGGACAATTCCCTTGAGTCGCAGGGACGTGCCGAGAATATCGAGGAGCTCTTCAACAGTATAAAGGAGTTCGTTGATGATATGGAAACCGACTTTCAGGAGGCAAGGGCTGAGGGGTATGAGACCCCTGTAATTACACTTGACCTCTATCTTGAGAATGTCTCTCTTATCAGTGATCTTGACGGCAAGGCTGATGAGGATGACCTTAATAAAGTCTCCCTTATGACAGTGCACTCCTCAAAAGGACTTGAGTTTGAACACGTCTATATTTTGGGAATGGAGGAGAATCTCTTTCCGTCGGGAGGACAGAATGCCAGTGAGACTGACATTGAGGAGGAACGCAGACTCTTTTATGTGGCAGTGACAAGGGCAGAGAAGAGTGTGAAGCTCTCATTTGCAAAGACCAGGATGAAGTGGGGAGAGCACGTGAACAACCGGCCGAGCCGGTTCCTTAAGGAGATTGACAGGGAGTATATCATTAATCCTCTGACAGATTTTGAGGAGGAACTCCATACAAAATTTGATGATGACAGCTTTGAACAGGAGTTGTCTGGAAGTTTTGGCAGCCGCAGAGGAGTCTATGGTGGTGGTGGAAGAGCCGGAGGCGGATATGGCAGTTCAGGCGTATCTGGAGGCAGATATGGTAATGCCGGAGGGGTGAGCCAGGGCCATTCCCGCTTTGGGGGCGCAGGTAAGAGCAGCATATCCAGGAGTGGCGAAGCAACAGCGGTCAGAAGTGCTGCGGGGCTGACAAGAAGACCTGATTCCAACTTTAAGGCGGATGATCCATCACGGATAGCTGTCAATCAGATGATAGAACACGACAGATTCGGTATAGGCAAAGTGATCACCATTGAAGGCGAAGCTGCAAACCGCAAGGCAATCGTCGACTTCAAGGAGGGGGGCAGAAAGATACTCCTTCTCAAGTTTGCCAAACTCAGAATTATATCCGAATAATTGGTTCAACCGATTTTTGAACTCCTTATTATTCTTCCATTATCATCGGATATTCCGTAGAAAAGCTCTCAGACTCAAAATTTGGAATAATCACCTCATTTATGTAGCTGACAGCACCGGAAAAATCAAAATATCTGTAGTTGCCGCAGGTCAACTCTGAGGCTCCAGGGATGACGCCATCCTTGACACTCCTGATGTGGTTCATGCAATCAATGATATGTTGTTTGATGATGAGCTCATCATATTTGACAGATGTGAGGAGGTAAAATCCGGTAAGGCATCCCATTGGCCCAACATAAAGTACGGTTGAGGAGAACTCACTCTCTCTCTTTGTCCTGAGAAAATCTGCCATAAAGTGTTCCAGGGTATGTGCAACCTCCGGTTTCATAAAGAGACCCTTGTGCACAGCATCCTGTGGTGCAACAAATCTGATATCGTATGTATATATGCCATTGACAGGAGTCATATAGATTCCGGGAGTCAACTTGATGTGATTAACTATAAAAGAATTTACTTTCTGCATAACAAAACCTCCAAAAACTTCACGAGACCATACCCAACATATGGGACGGCCTCGCTACTTAACCTAAACTTAAACTATGAAAAACTTCGCTATGAAATACTGCAAATAGTATGCCAAACTTATGTATAGCCTATAGTTTTCTTTACGAAGTAGTGTTTTTTTCTTTGTAGGAAGTGCTATACGGATTTTTAAACCCTTTATTTTTTGAACTCAGTGGAATATTTTTTTTAAAATTGTCAAAAGTTGTCAAATATTTTTGTAAAAATTTGCCATTATTTTTAAATTAAACTTGGGTATGGAAAATGGATATGGAGTTTCATCACTTATAATGATGTTACTCGTTTTTGGTTTTATTGTGGTCATTATCAAAGTCATTCTTAATGCAAGTATGAATCGGCCCACCTGGAGGGGAATCATAATCAGTGCATTGTTGGGGCTTTTGCCTCTCTATCTTGTACTCTGTTTTCTGGGTATTATGGGAGAGGAGAACGACCCTCTCAAATAGCTGGATTTGAGTAGTGCGGAAAAATTGCTATATTGGGGCAGTTTATTATTGGAAATTCGTCAATATTAAAAGATGATGCTATGAAACCTGTTCAGCTGATACTTGAAAAGCCTCTGGAAAAGATAGGTTTGGGTGAGAGCCGCTTTTGGGGCAACCCGGATCTTCCTTGCGATGTTGAATATCCTACATATACCGATGAATATGGAACTATAGTGGAGTACCAGTTCCTCTGTCAGATAAATTTGAAGGATATTGCTGCTTTTGATGAGGATAATTTGTTGCCGCATAGCGGATTGCTCTCCTTCTTTGCCAAATTGGACCACTATCTCGGCTGTTATGATGTGGAGGCGTCAATTTCCGGTTATATCAGTGAACCGGAGGAGGTGAAGGTTCTCTATTTCCCTGAAGTGACCGATGATTTTCGAGAGGTTGTATTGGTTGACGATGATGATAATCCTTATAATTCTGCAGAATTGGCGATAAAGTTTTCATCGGATAAGCCCTGCGTATATTGCGACGATCACGCACTCTTTGCTGAGCCTACACACAGGGAGTGGGAGAGTTGGGATCCGCCATTTGAAGAGTGGCAGATACTTTTGCAAGTTGATTCATTTTTCGGAGATGATTTTAACTTGAACTTTATGGATTGCGGAGTTCTGGATTTTCTCATTTCTCCGGAGGATCTGGCACAACGGCGCTTTGACTCAGTTCGGGCTATTGTCCTCTCAACCTGATGGTTCCCTGCAGGTGCATATCAGGCAGGTATATCAGAGGAGGAGAGAGGTTTTGAGAAAGGCTGTCAGAAGTCGTGCCATCATCTCTGCCCCCTCTTGCGTAGGGTGTGTTCCGTCTGTAATATATGGATTGTAATAGCCGTAATAGCCATCTTCATATCCCTTGACGGTACGGTTTATATGGGGTGTTATACCGCTCATATTGTACATATCAACCACCGGGAATGAGTAAAATGCAGCCACCTCCTTTATAGCCCCAATCCATTCATCCCACTTGTAGAGTATATCTGCATTGTTTTCGGGTGAATCTGTGAGGTGCGATTTTTCGGCATCGAGCAGTTTGATGGGAGTGAGTATAACAATACTCCTCTTTGCTCCAGTTTCTGGTGCTGCATCTCCTATATATTTTTTGTACAGCCCCATACAGAGGGAGTGGAGGGCCCCATAGAATGTCTTGTTGCTCCGGTCACTCATCTTGCCGAGGGGGACTCCACACCTGACATCATTGGTTCCACCCATAACTGTTATGATATCGGCATCATCCGGCATTTGGGAGTATCTGATTGAGATGGGATCGTGTCCCTCCAGATTTGCAATTGTTGAGTCAGATATGCCAAAATTGCAGAACTCCACCTCGCACTCCAGACTCTCCGACAACTTTTCTGCAGTCAGGGCTGCATAGCTCTTCAGCTGGCCGGGATATCCAGGATAATTGCGGGGAATAAATCCGTATGTGATGGAGTCGCCAATTGCACAATATTTTAGCTTCTTGACCTCTTGGGGAGAGCTCTCTCCCCCTCTATTCTCTTTTGTATGCATAATCTTTATCAGTTGCTGGGAGAGCCGGTTTCAGATTCCGACAATTTATATTCAATGGTGTTTTCAGATTCTGAGAGTTCAAACAGATCCACCTTTGGCCACTCCTTTACCCTTGAAATGGCCCTTGAGATGGAGCCGTTCATCTGGCGGGCAAGTTTAGGACCTGTCCAGGATGAACTGTTTGAGATGAAGACCCAGCTGTATCCGTTGGTCTGGGCCTTGATCATTGCACTTGTTCCGGCCATAGAACCGGTGCGGTGCCATTCACGGGAGGTGGCAGTTGACCAGCCGGCAGGGCGGTGCCTTTTGTCGGAGAGTATCATAAAGTCGATGCTCTCATCGGAGAGAATCTGCTCCCTTATTTCGCATCTGTTTATGGCAGAGATGAATTTAAGCAACTCAACAGGTGATGCAACCCAGCCACCAGCTCCATAGAGACCTCTGACATTGTTTCCTCCGAGGCTCTTCATTACAAGTGTGTCGCTTCCGTCGTATGCAGGAACAAGTTCTGCCTCCTTTACCTCATAATAGCTCACTTCATTCTCCCTGAAATCTGATGCAAAGTTTTGGGCAAGGTGAATGTCGTAGCATCCGGCCGGAGCCAGTACAGAGTCGCGTACATAGAGTTCGTATGGCATACCCGATGCCTTCTCTATAATTTTGGAGAGGACAATGTACCCCATATTTGAATAGTCGAACCATTCGCCCGGGCGTGCCCTCAATCTGTTTTTAGAGGCATATTCCACCATATCATCCATACTCAGTGGAAGTTCCTTTTTGAGCCATCGTGCAACAAGGTCGGGATGGAAGGCTGCATCTCCGTGCGGATTGGAGAAGCCTCCGGTGTGACGGAGCAGATGTTCAACTGTAATTCTCTTTATATTGCGGCTCCTCGTGTTTAGAAAGATTGAATCGTTCAGAATTCCCCTCTCTCCAAATACAGTATCTTTTACCGAGAGTTTTCCCGACTCATCCAGCTTCATAATGGCAACTGCGGTAATGAGTTTGGA
The DNA here is from genome assembly GCA_045594125.1 of Candidatus Egerieisoma sp. Lineage (GTDB taxonomy): Bacteria > Bacteroidota > Bacteroidia > Bacteroidales > UBA932 > Egerieousia. The sequence goes on along the minus strand of JAZNXX010000002.1, from coordinate 17,688 downwards.
GACGGAGGCAACTCTGAATATATGTTTCACTTCGCACTCGGTGCTGTCGGTTATATCTGCATATCCGTACCCTTTGGCATAGATAAGGCTGTCGTTGCGCATCAGGGCAAATGATCCCCCCTTTATATTCCACTGGCGCATAAACCTGCGTATTGCCGCATCAAATCTTGCAGTCTGTGGAGTGTCGCTCATCGAGTTGGTAATTAGATGGTTGACAGGAGTAGGTGGCTTTGTTGGGATATTGTCGGAGTGCTCCTCCTTTGCACCATTGCCCTTGCTGTAGAGATTGATTCCAATGGCAAGAACAAGCAGTGACAGGATAAAAAGAATCGTTTTCTTATGTTTTATGATATTGTCCATTATAAAGAGGTGGGAAAGGGCTCCGCTCTGCAAATATAAGAATCTGTTTTGTTCAATCCTAAAGAGCGGGGACAATTTGCTTGAAATTATTTTCAAACGCCATATCTTTGCAGTATGTATATTTTCAATCCAGAACACGATCTTGCATTGGCAAATGGGGATATCCATTTTGTTCCACCCGAAAGCGCTCTCCGTTTCGGACGTGATTGTGCCTCATTGACCAAATTTATGAGGGGGCTTGACTCTCTTGCCGACCTTGATGGTGAGGATACAGCCAAAGGAATGGTCCGTAAGATTGTTCCCTGGGGATGGAATTCACTTTTGTGTGACAGGTTGTTGAAGGAGGGGTATTCAAGAAGTTTGCTTCCCGATAGTGAGGAGCTTGAATCAATCCGCAGATTGTCCCACAGAAGAGTGGCATTGGATGGGTTGGCGGAACTTGACGGTTTATTTGACCATTTTTATGATGATGAAAGCGGTGAATGTAGCGGTAAAAACGATAAAAGGTGCAAAGTGATTGGCTCTTCATATAGGATCGCGGCAAGTTCACTTGACGAAGTGGTAAATTTTATCAACCAGAATAAAAATGTAGTATTGAAGTCCCCTTTGTCGGGAAGTGGAAAGGGAATAAGGTTTGTATCCGGGGAGTTGTCGCATAGCGACAGCGGATGGTGCCGCAATAATATTTCACGTTATGGTTATGTTGTAGTTGAGAAGAGATTTGCTCCTGTTCTGGAGTGTGCGATGCTCTTCAGATGTGAAGCGGGGGAGGTGCAATTTCTGGGCTATTCGCTCTTTTATGCCTCAAATGGTGCATATCGGGGAAATCTGCTTGCCTCCAATGATTTTTTGAAGAAACTTATTCTCATTTATCTTCCTAAAGAGCTGCTTGACGGGATAAAGGGGGAAGTTGCAGGATATATAGGTAGAAAGATTGCCCCTTGGTACAATGGATTTGTGGGGGTAGACCAGTTTGTCTGCAGTGATTTTACAGGATATAGGGGAGACAATCCCGTTAACGGTCCTATGGAAAATGGTGCAGACGGAGTTGCCGATTACTATTTCAATCCGATGGTGGAGATCAATTTGCGTATGACAATGGGACTTGTTGCCAGAAATATTTTTGACAACTTTTCTGCAGAGTACAATCTTCGTGACGGAAGCCATACCTTTGAGATATGTCGTAATGCCGGCCAGTCAGGTGGCTATTCCTACTCTTTGGAAGAGTGTGGAGGTATGCTTGACTTTTCTGCTTTTTCTCCCTTTTCGTGCATATAGAGCTGCCAGCTGTTGAATAGGTTCTGCCAGATGGAGTAGAGCGCAATGGAGACTGAGGCAAGAGGACTGAGATAGATGTTTGCCATCCAGATGCCGAGTGCCGAGTTTTTCTGTCCGAGCATCTGCCCGCCTGCGATGATGTCGCCATATCTTTTTCCAATCAACTTGCCTACACCAAACTGGATTGCACAGATGAAGATGGAGATGATTCCCAGAATTATAATGCTTGAGACATTCTTCTCTCCGTGGACAAATATGAAGTTTATAGTTTGTCCCAATGTGATGGCAAGAGCTGCGGCCCAAAAATGGAGCGACCAGGCTTTGTATCTGGCAATAAATCCGTTTAGGGATGGAATCCAGATCTGTAATGCGAGAGCCAAAAAGAATGGGAATGCTATAATTGGACTTATCCTCTTTAGAATGAGCCAGAATGAGTCAAGGAATGGCATCTCCTGCTGTATGCCTATGAAGGAGAAGTATATAGGTGCGGCAACTGCCACCATAAGGTTTCCAAGTATGACATGGGCAGTAACTGTCTCTCTGTTTGCCCCGAGCAGACAGGAGATTACAACGGATGAGGCGGCAACGGGGCACAATATGGCAATGAGCACACCTTCTGCGATAATCTCGTCACCTCCGAGCGCTTTGGCAAGGAAGAATCCTCCCAAACTTGCAATAATCTGGAAGAGCAGCAGGGAGATGTTCATCCCTGTCATCCTGAGAAGTCTGAGCTGCCGGATGTTGACGGCTGTAAAATTCAAAAGGAGAATTGTAAAGATGAGGTAGGGGACAATCAATACTAATGTGTCACACCATCGGTGGAATATCAGACCGAAAAGTATGGATATTGGCAATATTAAACTTCTGTTCATTTCCGTTATATCTCAATAGCTTTTGTTCCAATTTGAAACGGGGCAAAGTTACAATATTAACGCCTAAAAATGCCAATGATGATTGAGATTATTTTTGAGGAAATGTTTATCTTTGCGGTTCTCTAAAGCAATAGGATATGAATAAGAAGGTGATAATTTTTTCAGCCCCGTCGGGCGCAGGCAAGAGTACAATTGTGAGGCATTTGTTAGCCAAGTACCCTTTTCTGGAATTTTCTGTATCGGCAACCAGCAGAAAACCAAGGGGTGAAGAGGTAAATGGTAAAGATTATTACTTTTTCAGCACAGACCAGTTCGAGAGCAAGATTGCAAACGGGGAGTTTGTCGAGTATGAAGAGGTATATGCCGGATCATACTATGGCACACTGAGAAGCGAAGTGCAGCGTATCTGGGACAAGGGAAATATTATCATATTTGATATTGATGTTAAAGGCGGTGTGAATCTCAAGAAGCTCTATTCTTCAAATGCAATGGCCGTCTTTATCCAGCCACCTTCTGTGGAGGAGTTGCGGAACAGGCTTGTTGGCAGGGGGACTGATTCTCCTGAGGCTATCGAGAGAAGGGTTGCCAAAGCGGAGGAAGAGCTCACTTATGCCGACAAATTTGATGTTGTGCTTGTGAATGACAATCTTGAGGAGGCTCTGGCAAGAGCGGAGAGCATTGTGGAGGAGTTCTACAACTATTGATTTGAGTTATACCATTCAGAAAGAATTTGAATTATGAAGTGTGCCCTCTATTTTGGCTCGTTCAATCCTATGCATATAGGCCACGCTGCCATTGCAAAATATGTGCTTGAAAACACCGATGTGGAGCAGTTGCGTCTTGTCCTTACTCCTGTGAACCCATTCAAGCAGAATGATCCTTCACTTACAGATGTCAATCTCAGGCTGGAGGCTCTGAAGGGTCCCGTGGGGAGGTTAAATGGGGAGATAGGTGGCAAAAGGGTGGAGATTTCAACAGTCGAGTTCAACCTTCCGCAACCAAACTATACCTATAATACATTACAGTATCTCAAATCTCTGGAGCCAGAAAACAGTTTTGCCATAGTTATGGGTGCCGACAATCTTGCTGCCATAGAGAGGTGGTACAGGGGGGTGGAGATTCTGGCTGAGTATGAGGTTTTTGTATATCCCCGTAAAGGTTTTGAGACGCGCGGACTGTGCAAAAAATATGGAGCAACCTATCTGGATGCTCCACTCAATGATGTCTCTTCGACAATGATCCGGGAAGGGGAGAAGGCCGGACACGATATGAGCCATTTGCGCTATTGATACTCTCCTCCAAGACATTTTCTGAAACTCTCCGAAACAAGCGGCGCTTCAATTGTCATAGGCTCCTTTTTTACAGGATGGACAAACTCTACCCTTCTTGAGTGGAGTGAGATGCTCCCATCAGGGTTGGATCTTGCTGCACCATATTTGAGGTCTCCCTTTATAATGCACCCCATCGATGCCAATTGGGCTCTTATCTGGTGATGGCGTCCTGTAAAGAGTATCACCTCAAGCAGGAAATATCTGTCGGTACGGCGTATGAGTCTGTACCTTAATCTGGCCTCTTTTGCTCCGTTGCGTGGAGTGTTCCAGACATAGCTTTTATTCTGCTTTTCGTTTCTTGTGAGATAGTGTTTGAGCTCAGCCTCTGCAACTTTTGGTTCGGCGCAGACAAGAGCCCAATATGTTTTGTGGATCTCTCCATCCCTGAATGCCTTGTTGAGCCTTTCAAGAGCTTTTGAACTCTTTGCAAAGATGACGGCTCCGCTTACGGGGCGGTCGAGCCGGTGGACAACGCCAAGGAAAACTGCTCCGGGCTTTTTGTCGCGCTGTGCTATGAAGGTCTTCAGAGTGTGGCTCAGACACTCGTCTTCTGTCTTGTCGGCCTGTACTATCTCGCCGGAACGTTTGTTGAATATCATCAGATGGTTATCCTCGTACAGGATACGGGATTCAATATCACCGAATTCTGATGGTGACATTGTTCTGTATAGAGGATTGGCACTCTGATTCCCCATATTCTCCCTCTCGGTATGCATATTTATTCCAATTCTTTGAAATAGAATACAAACGGCTCTTAATATTGTTCAGATTCGTTAGGGAAATCACCGCTCTTTACATCCGCAACATAATTCTGGAATGCCTTGAGGTACTCCTCATACAGATTGCCGTATCTGCGGAGGAATCTTGGGGAGAAGGAGTTGTTCAATCCCAGCATATCGTGCATTACAAGCACCTGTCCGTCGCACCATTTTCCTGCACCGATACCTATTGTAGGGATGGAGAGTTTTTCTGACACCTCTTTTGCCAATTTTGCAGGAATCTTTTCAAGTACAATTGCAAAGCATCCTGCCTTTTCCAGAGCGAGTGCATCCTCTACAAGCCTTTTTGCCTCAGCCTCCTCTTTGGCCCTTACAGCATATGTGCCGAATTTGTGGATAGATTGTGGTGTCAGTCCCAAGTGGCCCATTACAGGAATTCCTGTTGAAAGGATACGCTCCACTGACTCCATAATCTCAGCTCCACCCTCCATCTTCACTGCATCAGCTTCAGACTCCTTCATTATTCTGATGGCACTTCTTACCGCCTCTTTAGGGTTGCCCTGATATGTACCGAACGGCATATCCACTACAACCAAAGGATTTTTAACTGCACGCATAACGCTCTGGGCGTGATATATCATCTGGTCGATGGTAATAGGAAGGGTTGTTTCGTGACCTGCCATAACATTTGCAGCAGAATCACCCACAAGGATGATGTCGATATCTGCCTGGTCAACAATTTTGGCAGAGGTGTAATCATAGGCTGTAAGCATAGCGATCTTCTCGCCACGCTGCTTCATTTCCAATAATTTATGTGTTGTTATAACACGTGTAGTACTTCCTGTCGACATAATGTATATTGTAATTTTTTTATTGTCAAATAATATGGGGCAAAGAAAATACTTTATTATGAGATAACCAAAAGATTTCAAGTTTCACTGCAGTGTCGACTGACACTATGTCAGTTTTTCTCTTTTGGCACAATCTTGGCGTAAAGGATAACCGAAAACGGTAGTGATATCGTATAGAAATGAAATATAATAAGTATTAAAATAGAAACATCATGGGAAAAATTATTGGTATTGACTTGGGTACAACTAACAGTTGTGTTGCCGTAATGGAGGGTAACGAGCCTGCAGTTATCATTAACAGTGAGGGTAAAAGAACAACTCCTTCAGTAGTTGCGTTTACTGAGAGCGGAGAGAGAAAAGTTGGAGATCCTGCAAAACGTCAGGCTATCACCAACCCTACGAATACTATTTTCTCTATCAAGAGATTTATGGGTGAGACATACAGCCAGATTGAGGGTGAAATTTCAAGAGTCCCTTATAAGGTGGTAAGAGGCGACAACAATACACCTCGTATCGATATTAACGGAAGAATGTACTCTCCACAGGAGATCTCGGCTATGATTCTTCAGAAGATGAAGAAGACTGCTGAGGATTATCTTGGCCAGGAGGTTACTGAGGCTGTCATTACCGTACCTGCATATTTCAACGATTCTCAGCGTCAGGCTACCAAAGAGGCTGGCGAGATTGCAGGCCTTAAGGTGAGAAGAATTATCAATGAGCCTACAGCTGCCGCTTTGGCTTATGGTCTTGACAAGAAGTCTCAGGAGGCAAAAGTTGCTGTGTTCGATTTGGGTGGCGGTACTTTTGATATCTCTATCCTTGAGTTGGGTGACGGTGTATTTGAGGTGAAATCTACAAATGGTGACACTCACCTTGGCGGTGACGATTTCGACCACGCAATCATTGAGTGGCTTGTTCAGGAGTTCAAGAATGACAATGCCGGCATTGACTTGTCAAAGGATCCTATGGCTCTACAGAGATTGAAAGAGGCTGCAGAGAAGGCTAAGATTGAGCTCTCAAGCCAGACTTCAACTGAGATCAACTTGCCTTACATTATGCCTGTTGACGGTGTTCCAAAACACTTGGTAAAGACCCTTACCCGTGCAAAATTTGAGGCTCTATGTGACTCTTTGATCCAGCGTACAATTGAGCCTTGCCGCAGAGCTTTGGCAGATGCGAACCTTACTGCATCAGATATTAACGAGGTTCTTTTGGTTGGCGGTTCAACCCGTATTCCTGCAATTCAGGAGATTGTGAAGAGATTCTTCGGTAAAGAGCCTAACAGAAGTGTTAACCCTGATGAGGTTGTGGCTATCGGTGCATCAATCCAGGGTGGTGTATTGGCAGGAGATGTAAAAGATGTGCTCCTTTTGGATGTTACCCCTCTTTCATTGGGTATTGAGACTCTTGGCGGCGTATTCACTAAACTTATCGAGTCAAATACAACTATCCCTACCCGCAAATCAGAGGTGTTCTCTACTGCAGCTGACAACCAGCCATCTGTTGAGATCCACGTATTGCAGGGTGAGAGACCTATGGCAAGAGACAACAAGACCATCGGCCGTTTCCATCTTGATGGAATCACTCCTGCTCCAAGAGGTGTTCCTCAGATTGAGGTTACTTTCGATATCGATGCAAATGGTATCTTGAATGTATCTGCAAAAGACAAATCTACCGGCAAAGAGCAGAAGATCAGAATCGAGGCATCGTCAGGTTTGTCAGAGGAGGAGATCAAGAGAATGAGAGATGAGGCTAAGGCAAACGAGGCCAAAGATAAAGAGGAGCGCGAGAGAATTGACAAATTGAATGCTGCAGATGCACAGGTGTTCAACTCTGAGAAGAACTTGAAAGAGTATGGCGACAAACTTTCTGCAGATAAAAAATCAGCTATCGAGGCTGCAACAAACAAATTGAAAGAGGCTCATAAAGCAGGTAATGTTGCAGAGTTGGATAAACTTACTGAGGAGTTGATGGCTGCTTGGCAGGCCGCTTCTGCAGAGATGCAGGCTGCTGCCGGAGCACAAGGTGCAGCTCCTGGAGCCCAGGGCCCACAGGGTGGAGCTCAAGGCGGTAATGCCGGTGCCAACGGTGGAAAACAGGACGGCGAAGTAACCGATGTCGATTTCGAGGAGGTGAAATAATCCGACTCCGTAAAGGAGAGAAACAAATAAAGAAAAACAAGGTGCAACTCTGATATGCACCTTGTTTTTTTATCCCACAGCCTTACCTTTCAAGCATATCAATCACATCAAGATCGGCAGGGAGCCACTCAACGCTCCTGAGTTCTGATGGTGTGAGCCATTTTGCAGACTGGTGTTCATTGAGTCTTGGTTTTCCGTCTGATATTTTGCACAGATGGCAGTGCATTGTGAGATGAAATTCTGGATAGTCATACTCAACTGTACAGAAAAACTTCTCTATCTCAATAGAGATGGAGAGCTCCTCCATTATCTCTCTCCTGAGTGCCTCTTCGCGGCTCTCGCCAGCCTCAATCTTGCCTCCGGGGAACTCCCAGTATCCACGATATTTGCCATATCCGCGCTGGGTGGCAAAAATCTTGTCACCTTCAACAATTATAGCCGCAACAACTTCAATATTTTTCATCTCTTTTATTCCTCCTTTTTCCTATATAACCGATTGCCAAACTGACAGCTGGCACAAAGATATTGAATCCTGCAGTTAAATATCCCAAAGTTGAAAAAAATGGCCGGTTATGTATAGTTTGTATAATATCGCTAAATTTGCCAAAAATCTTATTTGTTGAAGAGATGATTATCGTTTTTCTTTTGGCAATTGTGCTGCTTATACTCTCCATTTCAAAATGGAAAGTCCACCCTTTTCTTGCAATAATGGGCATTTCAATGGTGTTGGCCCTGATGATAGGTATTCCGCTTGAGACAATTCCCCAAACTATAGGAAAAGGCTTTTCATCAATTTTTGCAAGTATAGGCATTGTTATAATATTGGGAACTGTCATAGGGTTGATACTCGAGAAGACAGGAGCGGCAGTGAGTCTGGCTGATGGCGTAATACGCCTTTTCGGCAGACGTTACCCGCAACTGGCCATTATGTTTATAGGCTGGATTGTATCGGTGCCGGTATTTTGCGACAGCGGTTTTGTAATAGTAAACCCAATCAGAAAGTGGATGAGCCGTAAGAGCGGTTTTTCGTCGGTAACCCTTACTGTAGCCCTTTCAGCAGGACTTTATGCATCACACGTATTTATACCCCCAACTCCAGGCCCTATAGCAACAGCGGGTCTTGTCGGACTTGAGAGCAATTTGCTTCTGGTGATAGGAGCAGGTGCTGTTATCTCCATCGTTTCACTCATCCCTGCCTATTTCTATTCCAATTTTATAGGTAAAAGGGTCAGGTCAAATGAGGATAATCCGGATACCGATACCATCTCTGAAACATATAATCAGGAGAAACTGCCCGGCCTTGCAGCATCGCTTTTTCCTATTCTCCTTCCTATTATATTGATGGCTGCAGGTTCTATTGCTTCACTTGCAAAAGCCGAGGGGTTTGGTGGGGAGATACTGCTCTTTTTGGGCAAACCGGTTATAGCTCTTACCGCAGGGTTATTGGCAACCCTTCCGTTACTTGTCTCATCTAAAAAGATGGATCAGCTATATAACTATACCCAAGAGTCACTGAAGACTTCAGGCCCTATAATATTTATCACGGCTGCCGGAGGTGTACTTGGTCAGGTGATTGTTGAAGCGGGTTTTGTCGATTATATAAGGGCGAATGCCGAATCTTTATCTGCACTTGGCCTCTTCTTTCCCTTCCTGATAGCAGCAATTATCAAGACCTCCCAAGGTTCTTCAACTGTAGCTATGACTACAACAGCTGGAATGATGGGGCTCTTCACCTCTGAATCCTCTCTGATGTATGCGCTTGGAATGACCACCCCATTGGAGGCAGCATTGGTTGTAATGGCTATAGGCGCAGGTGCAATGACAGTTTCACACGCAAATGACAGTTATTTCTGGGTAGTTACCAATTTAAGCGGATTGAAACCTCAGGACGGGTATAAGACACATAGTGTTGTGACAGGTATAATGGGAGTTACTGCCATTGCAGTGTTGTTGATCATCTCCCTCTTCATCTGATTATTCTGTTGCCGGAACTGAAATTGTTTATAATGAAGTGAGCCGGATCAAATGGATGACCCGGCTCATTTTCCATATTGGCAAACCCTCTCTTTGGGGAGCCGATTAGCACTCAAGTTTGTCGTTTGATCCCAATACGTTAATGATCTTATGGGTGTACAATTTCTCCATATTGTCACGTGCAGGACCCAAATATTTACGAGGGTCGAACTCTGCAGGTTTCTCAACGAAGGTCTTGCGGATAGCGGCAGTCATTGCCAAACGTGAGTCAGAGTCGATGTTGATCTTGCAGACTGCTGATTTTGCAGACTCTCGCAACCACTCCTCCGGAATTCCGATAGCCTCTTTAAGAGCTCCGCCATATTTGTTGATAGTCTCAACCTCCTCCTGTGGAACAGATGATGAACCGTGAAGAACGATAGGGAAACCAGGAAGTTTCTCCTCTACAGCCTTCAATACATCAAATGCCAATGGAGGTGGAACCATACGGCCGGTTTGAGGATCGATAGTACACTGTGCAGGGGTAAATTTGTATGCACCGTGAGAAGTTCCGATTGAGATAGCCAATGAATCACAACCTGTACGGGTAGCAAAGTCAATAACCTCCTCAGGGTTGGTATATGTGTGGTGGTCTGAAGATACCTCATCCTCAACTCCTGCCAAAACGCCCAACTCACCCTCAACTGTTACATCAAACTGATGTGCGTACTCAACAACTTTCTTTGTCAAAGCCACATTCTCCTCATATGGAAGGTGTGAACCGTCAATCATCACTGAAGAGAATCCTGAATCTATACAGCTCTTGCAAGTCTCAAATGTATCGCCATGATCAAGGTGTAGAACAATCTCCGGTTTTTCACAACCCAACTCTTTAGCATACTCAACAGCACCTTGAGCCATATAGCGCAACAATGTTGCATTTGCATACTGGCGTGCACCTTTTGATACTTGAAGAATAACTGGAGATTTTGTTGCAACGGCAGCTTTGATGATAGCCTGCATCTGCTCCATATTGTTGAAGTTAAAAGCAGGGATTGCATAGCCGCCTTTAATTGCTTTGGCAAACATCTCTCTTGTGTTTACCAAACCTAGCTCTTTGTATGAAACCATTCTTAATAGATATTTAATGTAATTATTATAGCCTTTTTTTTACGGCTGCAAAAGTATAAAATTTTACCAACAGCAGCAAATAAGATTTAGTTCAGGGGGCTATAGATTTTTAAATGGAGAAACCTCTATTATCTTTGCATCCTAATTTATATAAAGGAATGGAGAGCAATATAAAAGCGATATTTTTTGATGTTGACGGAACATTGGTAAGTTTCAATACCCACGAGGTGCCGCAATCTGCGGTGGATGCAATAAGGAGATTGAGGGAAAAGGGGGTAAAGGTTTTTGTGGCAACCGGAAGGATGCTGTCGATGCTCAGTGTGCTTGACGGAATAGAATTTGACGGATTCATCACCTATAATGGAGGATGTTGTGTAGATGCTGCTGGAAATGAGATCTTCAGCAGACCTATTCCCGTTTCGGAACTGGAGAAACTTAACAAAAGGCTGAAGAGTGACCATTTTGCGGTATCATATATGCGCAAGGATGGAATGTATGTAAACGAACTGGCAAAGATTGTGAGGGATGTGGCGGCACACGTAAATGTGGAACCTCCAATTGTAATGGAGCCTGAACAGATAATAAAGGAGCCTGTCTATCAGCTCTGTATCTATCTGGAAGATGATGAGAAACTTACCTCCATATTAAAGGAGAATCTCAGCGACTGTATCTCAAACAGATGGATCTCCTGGTTTGCCGATGTAAATGTAAGGGGGGTGACCAAACAGTTGGGAATAGACAAAATTCTTGAACACTATAATATAGATCTCTCAGCTTCGATGGCATTTGGTGATGCTGCAAATGATATTCCTATGATAAAGCACGCAGCTATAGGTGTTGCAATGGGAAATGCCTCTGATGAGGTGAAGAGTGTTGCAGATTATGTTACATCCTCTGTAGATGAGGATGGCGTGGAGAGGGCGCTCCGCCATTTTGGAATATTGTAGCACTCTATCCGGGATGGAATATGACAATTTGTCGCATTTTTATCCTCCCGACGGCAATATTTCTTTTGGCAAATTATTTGTTCCTATCTTTGCGGTTTCAAAAATTGACAACAATAAAATGGTAATATAGCTATGAGCAATTCAAATAAAGACGGACAAAAGGTAAACGGACAGAATGAAGCTGCCGGCAAAAATGGAGAAGAGAGGGTTGAAAACCAGCCTCAGGATACAACAACTGAAGCTAAAGAGGAGGTAAAGGAGTTGTCGCAGGAGGAGATGATGGCAAAGAAACTTGAGGAGTGTGAGGGCAAGTTGGCAGAGGCTTCGGACAAGTATCTCAGATTGGCAGCAGAGTTTGATACATACAGAAGACGTACTGCAAAGGAGAGACTTGATATTATTGCAAATGCCGGTGAGGAGGTAATTAATGGGCTGCTTCCTATTCTTGATGATTGTGAGAGGGCCCTGCAGGTGTTGCGCCAGTCAACTGATTCAGCTGCTGCAGTGGAAGGTACAGAGCTTATTTACAGTAAATTGATGGGATATCTCAAGAGTAAGGGACTCTCTGTGATAGAGGCTAAGGAGAAGGAGTTTGACACTGAGTTCCACGAGGCGGTTGCCCAATTCCCTGTAGAGGATAAGTCTAAGAAGAATATTGTAATTGATGTAGTGCAACAGGGATATATGCTAAACGGAAAGGTTATCCGTTATGCAAAGGTCGTTGTTGGTATGTAGAGTTTTTAATGGCTGCAAAGAGTTTTTAAGATGGCAAAAAGAGATTATTACGAGGTCTTGGGTGTAGAGAAATCGGCATCTGCAGATGAGATAAAGAAGGCATACAGAAAGATGGCAATCAAATATCACCCGGATAAGAATCCAGGTGACAAGGAGGCCGAAGAGAAGTTCAAGGAGGCAGCAGAGGCATATGACGTCTTGAGCAATCCCGACAAGAAACAGCGCTACGACCAGTTCGGACATGCCGGTGTGGGTGGTGCTGCAGGTGGTGGCTTCAATGCGGGCGGATTCTCTATGGATGATATCTTCAGCCAGTTCGGTGACATCTTCGGAGGCCGTTTTGGCGGTGGCTTCGGTGGCTTTGGCGGTTTTGGCGGTGGACGCTCGTCGAGAGTACAGCGTGGCAGTGATATCAGGATAAGGGTGAAATTGAGCCTTAAGGAGATTGTGCACGGTGTGGAGAAGAAGGTGAGGATAAACAAGATGGTACAATGTTCCGAGTGCCACGGAAAGGGTGCCGCTTCGGAGGCAGATATAAAGACCTGCGAGACCTGTCACGGAACAGGTGTGGTTACAAAGGTTGTCCAGACAATGTTTGGACAGATGCAGAGTCAAGGTACCTGTCCATCTTGTAACGGTGAGGGCAAGAAGATTACAAAACCTTGTTCTAAATGTAGCGGAACTGGATTGGTCAAGGATTCAGAAGAGATAACCTTCAAGATACCTGCCGGAGTTGCCCAAGGGATGCAGCTTACCGTTCAGGGTAAGGGAAATGCTGCCAAAAATGGCGGAATCAACGGTGATTTGCTGGTACTTATTGAGGAGGAACCCGAGAAGGAGCTGCAAAGGGATGGCAATGATTTGATCTACTCACTCTTTGTAAGTGTTCCGGATGCCATTCTCGGAACAACAGCTGAGGTGCCTTCTGTAGATGGCAAATTGAGGATAAAGATAGAACCGGGTACACAATCTGGAAAGATTTTGAGGTTGAGGGGCAAGGGCGTTCCCGATGTAAATGGATATGGTCCGGGCGACCTGCTGGTTTATGTGCAGGTATGGATTCCTAAAAACGTAAGTTCTCAGGAGAAGGAGCAGCTTGAAAAGATGAAGAAATCTTCAAATTTCTCCCCTAAGCCTACATCCGACGACAAGAACTTCTTTGACAGGATAAAGAGGATGTTTAGTTAGAATGATTTTGATACATTATGTCGAAAAATAGAGCAAAAGTGCATTTTGCAAAGTATGGGATATTGTCTCTGTTGCTGTTTCTGCTGTCGGGCGGAGCTTCAGTAGCAGAGGCTTCTTTTTTGGAATATGGCCTCTCTGGCAGAGTCGCTGCAGATCAGGATACTTTGGGTGGAGAAGAGGGACTTGCTCTTAATGTGGAGGTCAGGCCTACCCTCGATTTCATATACCCGTTGAAGGTTCCTATGAGCCTGTCGGGAGATTATGGAGAGTTGAGGGGAAACCATTTTCACGGAGGAATAGATTTTAGGGTAGGAGGCGTTGTAGGGGCAGATATAATGGCAGCAGAGTCGGGATATATTTCAAAAATATCGGTCTCGCCGTCGGGTTATGGCAATGCTCTCTATATAACTCATCCTGGAGGTTATGTTACGGTGTATGGCCACCTTCACAGATTTGTAGGGAGGATTGAGAAGTTTGTGAGGGAAAGACAGTATGAGAATGAGAGTTTTTCTCTCAATATTGATCTGGATTCTACCAGGTTTGTGGTGACAAAGGGGGAGCTTATAGGATATGCAGGAAATAGTGGCTCTTCTGGTGGACCGCATCTCCATTTTGAGATACGCGACAACAATAATGTGCCGTTGAGTGTGTTGGAGAGAGGAATGATAAAGGCATCAGACAAATTGCCGCCTGTATTCAACAGAGTGGAATTTTTAGGTTTTTCCCAAGTATATGGAGCTTCAAAGAGTTTTATGCTTGAGCGTCCGCAGTCGGCTGAGGATACCATAAAGGTTCCTATGTATTTCTATACAGCAGTGGATGCTGTCGACAAGATGGAGGGAACAAATGCCAAGCTGGCGGTAAACAGGTATAAGGTATTTCTGGATACAACTCTGGTTTATGATCTTGTGATAGGGGAGGTGCCATTCAACCAGGGCAGATATATAAACTCTCTTATTGAGTATCCGTTGAGGAGAAAGAGGGGAAAATCTTTTGTCAAGAGCTATGTTGAGCCTGGAAACAGGTTGGATTATAAGATCAGTGCATTGAATGACGGTGTGATGTACCTGACAGATTCTCTTGTGCATAGAGTAAAGATAGAGGTCTATGATTACAAGAACAATAAGGCTGTAAGGAGTTATAAGGTGCAGAGAGTTGATTCACTCTTTACAGAGGAGATGGGGGAGAGACCTGCAGGACACTTTATGCCTTGGCATCTGGCCAATTTTTATGAAGTTGGGGGGCTTAAGCTGAAGATACCTGCTGCGTCACTCTATAGCTCCACATATCTTGAGATAGACACTTTGGAACAGAGGGCTGGCCGCTATTCCCCTACCTGGAAAATAGGTAAGCCTGAGGTGCCTTTGCATTCAGCTGCAATGCTCTCTATAAGGTATGATGGTCCGGATTCTCTGGCTTCCAAGGCTCTGCTTGCCTCTGTCGGCAAGAATGGCCGTCTTTATGGAGCTGGAGGTGACTATTCCGAGGGATATATTACTGGAAGGATAGGCTCCTTTGGCAGCTATACTGTTGCGGTAGACCTTGTAAGGCCAACAATTACTCCCAATTTCAAGGAGGGGGCAATACTTAAGGGCAACAGAATCTCCTTTATTATAAAGGATGCGCTCTCGGGAATAAAGAGCTATAGGGTGGAAATTGACGGCCATTGGGTTTTGGCAGAATTTGATGCAAAAAATGCAAGATTGTCCGTGCCATTGGAGGCGGCAAAGATAAAGAGGGGCATAGTGCATAAACTTAAAATTGTTGTTACCGATTCAAAAGAGAACAGGAGAGTCCTGACGAGGAGTTTCAAATGGTAGGATCTTTTCTGTAGGATTGGAGATTTTTACTCTCCAACTGTCGGATATTTAGAATAATATGCTATCTTTACAAATCAGGTAATAAGTGTGTCACAATAAAACAAAATCTATGGAACTGAAGAATTCTACATCTTGGGGTGAAATCATCAATATTGAAGAGGAGATAAGGGTAATAGGATTGATGTCGGGAACATCTTTGGATGGACTTGATATCTGTTATGTTACTTTCAGATATGACAAATCCGGCAATGGGGGAAGGGGTAAATGGAATTATGAGATAATCAAGGCTGAAGATGAGGGTTATGCGGATGATTTGAAGGAAAAATTGGGTACAGCCCAAAATATGACAGCACTTGAGTATGCGAGGCTCCATTCTGATTATGGACTCTATCTCGGAGAGAGGGTCAAGGCCTTTATTGAGAGGAACGGGGCAAAACCCCACATTATAGCATCTCACGGCCAGACTGTATTTCACCAGCCGGCGGTAAGATTTACATCGCAGATAGGTTCCGGCGCCGGAATTGCGGCAGTTACAGGTGTGGATTGTGTATGCGATTTCAGAACGACAGATGTGGCCTTGTGGGGGCAGGGGGCACCTCTTGTTCCGATTGGCGACAGAAATCTCTTTTCAGATTATGATTATTGCCTGAATATGGGAGGATTCTCAAATATCTCTTCTGAGAGTTTCAAGGAGGGTGAAGATGGTGAAAAGATTGCAACGAGGGTGGCGTATGACATCTCTCCTGTCAATTATGTGCTGAACCACTATACACGGACTATAGGATTTGATTATGATAAGGATGGGGAGATGGCCCGCAAGGGAGTTGTCTGCAGTGAACTGCTTGATAAGTTGAACAATCTTCCGTTTTACTCTATGGAGGGTCCCAAATCGCTTGGCAGAGAGTGGGTGGAGTCGGATGTGCTTCCATTGATAGACAGCTATGAAATATCTCTTGAAGACAAACTTGCAACCTTCTGTGAACACGTTGCTATCCAGATATCTCACCATATAAAGGGGGGAAAGGTGCTCCTTACCGGCGGTGGCGCATTGAACAGATATCTTGTAGAGAGAATGCAGGCTGCCGCTCCGCAATGTGAATATTGTGTGCCTGACAGACAGACTGTCAATTTCAAGGAGGCGCTTATCTTTGCTTTTCTCGGAGCCTTGTATATGGCAAATATGCCAAACTGCATGAGTTCGGTTACTGGCGCAGAGTATAACTGTATTGGAGGAGCCCTCTATAAGGCTGGAGGGGTGAAAAACTGATCAGATAGCTCGGGAAAGTCTCCTTTTGGGTAGTTGCAGTGCTCCTTTCAGGTATTTTATTTTAAAAAGTTTACTTTTTTTTGAAAAAAGTTTGCGGAATAAAAAATAATTTCTACTTTTGCAACCTCAAATGACAAGCAACCTCTTACAAGCACCTGCAATCAGGTTTTTTAAGGTGTAATGTTGCACTAAAAAAGATTAAAGAGATGGATTTAATTAAGATTGCAGAGCAAGCGTTTGCAGGTGAGGCTAAAAACCTACCAGAGTTTAGAGCAGGTGATACAATCACTGTTACTTACAAAATTAAAGAGGGTGACAAAGAGAGATTGCAGAAATTCCGTGGCGTAGTTATCCAGATTAAAGGTTCAGGCGCTACAAAGACTTTCACCATCAGAAAAATGTCAAATGGTGTTGGTGTAGAGAGAATTTTCCCTTTTGCATCTCCATTTATTGAGTCAATTGAATTCAATAAGGCAGGTAAAGTTCGCAGAGCAAGAATTTTCTACCTAAGAAACTTGACAGGTAAGAAAGCTCGTATTAAAGAGAGAACTTTCGTTTCAAAAAATAAAGCTGAGTAATATCAGCTGATTCGGCCCCGTAGCTCAACTGAATAGAGCATTTGACTACGGATCAAAAGGTTACAGGTTTGAATCCTGTCGGGGTCACTACCATATTGTTATATGCGTCAAAGAGCCTTTCCGAGGCTCTTTTTTTGTTTTAGTCCTTTGAAATTTAATAAATTTGACCCCAAATTTGACACCACGCAATTTATCGCTAAAACAAAATTTTCCTACTTTTTAACGGCTCTCAAAAGGAGTCAGACTTCCAGACGAAGGCAGGGAAGCAATTGGAAAGTAGGTTGAGAAGAGTAAAAGCAGATGTATTAGCAGGTGCAAGGGGGTTGGGAACCTAAATCGCGGCTGTAGCGCGTCTAGGGGCCCCAACCCGGTAAAATTGATGTGCCCCCTAAAAGTTGGACGGGTTAGTTGTTGTGTTTTGATATTTCAACCTGTATTGAACAGGACTCATTTTAAGCCTAGTCTTGATTCTTTCGTTGTTATAATAGTATATGTATTTTTTCAGTTCTTTTTCGAA
>JAZNXX010000001.1:0-115303 GCA_045594125.1 Candidatus Egerieisoma sp. | reverse complement strand
AACGATGGGGATCCACCTCTTCCCATACCGAACAGAGAAGTTAAGCCCATTAGTGCCGATGATACTGCTATACCAAGTGGGAAAGTAGGTAGCCGCCAACTTTGTGAGACCTTCAGGAGCAATCTTGAAGGTCTTTTTTTTGTATATGGGTCATATAGTCATTTGTGCCGGATGAGCTGATTTATTGCTTTTTATTGGATTTTAATCTATATCTTTGCCAATGTATTATATTATTGTAAACCAAATTTAACTATTATGATATTTAACAAATTTTTATTCAAATCAATACTTTTGGGGCTGTTGCTTGTATGTTTGCCAACTATTTTCTACGGCCAGTCAGACAATGTGCTGAAGTCAGATTATAAGTTAACAAATAAGGGATTGGTCAGGAATACCCTGATGGAGGATTCCACTACCCAGTCTCTTACTGTCTTGAAACCAATCCTGATCTTTAAGGGTAAATATGAGATTTCTACGGAGAGTGGTGATTCAAGATTCTCAGTCAGAAATGCCAGGATAGGAGTACAGGGTGATCTTAGCAAGAAGATCTCTTATAAGTTTATGATTGACGCTTCAGATAACGGTTCGCTTAAGGTTTTGGATCTTTATGTTGCATTCAAACCTCATAAACGTTTGAAATTTACATTTGGTCAAGGTGGCTTGCCAATCTTCAATTCATATACTGTCAGCCCAAATTCAACAGACTTTGTAAACCGTCCTTTCGTCGGTAAATATATCAATTCGTCGAGGGATATTGGACTGACACTAAATTGTGCTATCAAGCAGAAAGGATTCCCAATCTCTTTGGAGGCCGGTCTTTATAATGGTGATGGTATCAATAATGCAAAATGGACCGGTTCATTAGCTTATGGAGGACGTTTGGCGTTCGGCTCAATGAAAGGATGGAGGGCTACTGCAAAGTTCTTCAAGAATGATATAAATGATTTTGAGGATTATTTTATCTGGGGCGCTGATTTGAGATATGATAACAGTAAGGTGAGATTTGAGACTGAGTATATGAATAAACACAATTGTGCAGATTTTACAGAGGCTGGCGCTCCTACACAATCTCTCTCAACTCTCTATGCGCAAGGTATGCTCAAATTCCCGGTTTCATCAAAAACATTCAAGAGGGTAGAACCGGCTTTGAGATGGGATGGTATGGGATATGACCTTCCCGACAGAGGACTTGGCGTAAACAGGGCTACTGTTGGTGTTAATCTTGTATTGAATACTACTTCATTTGTCTCATTGTTCAGGGTGAACTATGAGCACTATTTCAACAACAGTATGGATATGTCACCTGTATTCACCTCAGTTTATCATAATGAGAACAAGCTCTCAGCAGAGTTTTTGCTTGTATTCTGATGATGCTTGTTGATTAGGTGACTGCTTATGCAGGATAAAATTAAGGGAGGGTGTCGCAGTGATACCCTCCCTTTCAATTATATAATTTTTAAACTATCTCTCAAGTTTGTGGATTGCAAGACCGCTTTGTAGTTTAGGTTCAAACCAAGTTGTCTTAGGAGGCATAATGTTGCCTGTGTCTGCGATGTCGATAAGTTGCTTCATAGAGACAGGATATAGTGCAAATGCAGCAACCATCTCGCCTGAGTCAACGCGTTTCTTGAGCTCTCCCAAGCCTCTGATACCGCCGACAAAATCGATTCTCTTTGAGGTTCTCAAATCTTTAATGTCGAGAAGTTTGTCGAAAATCAGATTAGAACATACGGTAACATCAAGAACACCAATAGGGTCAGCATCATCGTATGTTCCCTCTTTAGCCTGTAGAGAGTACCACTCACCGCCAATGTACATTGAGAAGTTATGAAGTCCTGATGGAGTGTAGATCTCAGTACCTTTCTTTTCAACAACGAAATCCTCATTCAATTTGTCGATAAACTGCTCTGCGCTCATTCCGTTAAGATCCTTTACAACACGGTTGTAGTCAATAATCTTAAGGTGACTCTCTGGGAATACTACAGCCATAAAGTAGTTGTACTCCTCCTCTCCTGTGTGGTTAGGATTGTTGCGTCTCTTCTCCTCGCCTACAAGGGCAGCTGCAGCAGTCCTATGGTGACCGTCAGCAACATAGAATGCAGGAATTGTTGCAAATATATTTGTTATGGCAGCAATATCCTCTTCATTGTCAATTACCCAGAATTTGTGGCCGAAACCATCTACCGGTGCAATATAGTCGTACTCAATCTCTTTAGTCTTGATTGTACGTTCAACGATTTCGTTGATCTGTGCATTGTCGGGGTAGGCAAAGAATACAGGCTCAAGGTTGGCATTCTGATTCCTCACGTGAATCATACGGTCCTCCTCTTTATCTTTACGGGTGAGCTCGTGTTTCTTGATCTTACCGGTCATATAATCCTCAACATTAGCGCAAACTACAAGTCCATACTGAGTTCTGCCCTCCATTGTTTGGGCGTAAACATAGTAGTTCTCTTTTGCATCCTGAACGAGCCATCCTCTCTCTTGCCAAAGCTTGAAATTCTCAACGGCCTTGTCATATGCTGCCTGGCCGTGCTCATCAGCGATAGGATCAAAATCAATCTCAGGTTTAATGATGTGCAACAATGATTTCTCGCCTGCTTCAGCTTTTGCTTCAACTGAATTCAAAACATCGTATGGGCGTGATGCTACCTCTGCTGCTATAGCTTTAGGCGGGCGGATTGCTGCAAATGGTTTTACTTTTACCATAATCGTAAATTTCTATTGAGGTTATATACTATTTGTTTACTTGGAATTTCTTGTTGCCTGTAGTAAAGAAGTCAACAATCTGGTTTGCTGCTGCAAGACCTGCATTCACATTGGCCTCTGCTGTTTCAGCTCCCATCTTTTTAGGAGTACCATAAACGCGTTTTCCGAACTCCTCAGCTATAGCTGCGTGGTTTGCGGTTGCAACATCGGTAATATATTTAAGATCCTCTCTCTCTCTGAGAACTTTGATCAACTCCTCTTCATTAATGACCTCTTTACGGGCTGTGTTGACAAGGCAACCTCCTTTAGGCATTCTTGAAAGAAGGTTATATCCGATGGAGTTCTTTGTCTGCTCGGTTGCAGGAATGTGTAGTGAAACGAAATGGGAGTTCTCGTACAGATCTTCCAAAGTTTTTGCTACAATAACACCCTCTTTCTCCATAGCTTCAGCTGGAACAAACGGGTCAAATGCCATAATGTTCATACCAAAGCCTCTTGCATGGTTTGCTACAAGGCGGCCTACATTACCGTATGCCTGAATACCCAAGGTTTTGCCCTTCAACTCTGAGCCTGTACCTGGAGTCAACTGGTTTCTGCTCATATAGATCATAAAGCATAGAGCCAATTCGGCAACTGCATTTGAATTCTGGCCTGGTGTGTTCATTGCTACAATCCCCTTCTCTGTGCAGGCTGCAAGGTCAAGATTATCAAATCCGGCACCTGCTCTTACAACAATCTTGAGGTTTTTGGCTGCTTCAACAACCTCGCGTGTAACTTTGTCTGAACGTACAATCAATGCGTCAACATCGGCTACAGCCTCAAGAAGTTCATTGGGAGATGTATATTTTTCAAGGGTTGCAAATTCATATCCTGCACCCTCAACGATTTTTCTGATACCGTCTACAGCCACTTTTGAAAATGGTTTCTCGGTTGCTACTAAAACTTTCATAATATTCTCTTTTCTCCTTTAATTAAAATACCCGGCAGGGTATCCGATATCTTTACACTGCCGGGCTATAGTATATTTTATTTATGAAGTTGCTCAAACTCCTGCATACACTCAACCAAAGCCTGTACACTCTCAATAGGACAAGCGTTGTAGATTGAAGCTCTGAAGCCGCCAACTGAACGGTGGCCTTTGATTCCAATCATACCTCTCTCTTTGGCAAATGCCATAAACTCATCCTGAAGAGCCTCTTTACCAGGAGCCATAACGAAACATACGTTCATAATTGAACGGTCCTCTTTAGCAGCTGTACCTACGAACAATGAGTTTCTGTCGATCTCACCGTAAAGCAGATTTGCCTTCTCTGTGTTGAGTTTGTGCATTGCCTCAACACCACCCATCTCTTTAACCCATTTCAAGGTCTCGTGCATAACGAAGATAGGGAATACAGGAGGTGTATTGAACATTGATCTGTTCTTTGCCTCATCTGTATAGTGTGTGCGGTAGTCAACCATTGTCTGGATAGGACGGTCAACTTTACCAAGAAGATCTCTGCGGACAATAACGAAAGTTACACCTGCAGGTCCCACATTTTTCTGGGCACCACCATAGATCATTCCATATTTCTTCACATCAACAGGACGGCTCATAATATCAGATGACATATCCGCAACCAATGTTACAGGGCTGTCAATATCCTCTTTAATCTCTGTTCCATAGATTGTATTGTTTGTAGTGATATGGAAATAGTCTGCATCTGCAGGAATTGTATAGTTTTTAGGGATGTATGAATAGGTCTTGTCTTCAGATGAAGCCACTACCTCAACCTCTCCATAGAATTTAGCCTCTTTAATGGCTTTTTTAGCCCAAACACCAGTCTGAAGGTAAGCAGCTTTCTTCTTCAACAAGTTGGCAGGAACCTCAAAGAATTGGGTTGATGCACCACCGCCAAGGAACATTACTGCGTAATCTTCAGGAATATTCAACAACTCTCTCCAAAGTTGCTCAGTTTCAGCCATAATGCGCTCCCAACCAGGAGTACGGT
The DNA here is from genome assembly GCA_045594125.1 of Candidatus Egerieisoma sp. Lineage (GTDB taxonomy): Bacteria > Bacteroidota > Bacteroidia > Bacteroidales > UBA932 > Egerieousia. The sequence continues at coordinate 110,603 of JAZNXX010000001.1, read as the reverse complement.
GAGAAATCTCCAAAATACCTATACCGGTATTGTCGAAATCACGGATAGCTTCGATTGCTGACTCGATAGCCTGTTTAGGAAGTACGCAAGGGCCTGCGTTGAAATTATGAACTTTTTTCATCGTATATATTTTTAATTTATTATTAATCTTAATTCAAAGATAGTCTTTTTATTATAAAATATAATAAGAATGTCTAAAAACAGCTCAGATTTTTATTGAAAAGAGCTAATTTTTTGATATTATGGTAATATTTTCGGAATCGGTCATCTTTTCACAGAAATGACAGTGAAGTTTGAGATGTCCGTTCTCTGTTATCGTCCTGAATCTGGTCTGTACCGGCTGGTGGTTGGTAATGCATTTAGGATTCGAACATTTGGCAATTCCACACAACTCTGACGGCACGGAGATAACTCTCTTCTCAACAACTTCAAAATTCTTGATTACATTGATCTTTGCCATAGGGGCGACAAGGGCAATCTTGTTGATCTCATCATCTGCAAAATTTCTGTCGGAAATCTTGATGATTGCCTTTTTGCCGAGAAGTTTGCTGTCAAGATTGGTTCCGAATGTCACCTGATTGGCACACTCAGTAAGATTAAGAATATTTATTACCTTAAAGAGCTGGTTGGCAGGTATATGGTCAAGTACTGTGCCGTTTTCAATGGCACTTACCTTTAGTTTCTTTATCTCGTTTCCCATTGTTTCTCTGTTGAATTATTTATAACCAAGTAAATAGGCAATTATGGCCATTCTTACATACATTCCGTTTTCAGCCTGTTTGAAATAGTATGCGTGTTTTGTCTCGTCGACATCCTGGCTGATCTCGTTTACGCGTGGAAGCGGGTGAAGAATCTTCATATTCTCCCTTGCGCCGGCAAGCATATCGGCTGTGAGGCTGTAGCAGTTTTTCACCTTCTCATACTCCATTATATCTGTAAAACGCTCCTGCTGTACGCGTGTCATATAGAGGATATCTGTATTGTCCAGACCTTCGCTCAATTCTGTTGTCTCGTGGTAAGGGATATTCTTTGATGAGAGGAAATCTTTGTACTCCTGAGGCATCTTTAGCTCATCAGGTGCTGTAAAGGTGAATTTTGGTGAAAAATGTGACATTGCCTGGAGAAGGGAGTGGACAGTACGTCCATATTTCAGGTCTCCTACCATATTGATGTCGATATTGTCGAGACGACCCTGGGTCTGCTTGATGGTGTAGAGGTCGAGAAGAGTCTGGGACGGATGCTGGTTTGCGCCGTCACCTGCATTGATTACCGGTACAGAGGCAACCTCGGATGCATATCTTGCACTGCCTTCAAGCGGGTGGCGCATAACGATTATGTCCACATAGTTTGATACCATCTTGATGGTATCTTTAAGTGTCTCTCCTTTGCTTACGCTTGTATTGCCTGCATCGGAAAAACCGATAACTCTTGCGCCCAATCTGTTGGCTGCTGTCTCGAAACTGAGTCTTGTCCTTGTAGAGGGTTCAAAGAAGAGGGTTGCCACCACTTTGTCCCTGAGGATAGGTTGTGTCTTGTTGGCTTCAAACTCTTTTGCAACATCAAGAATGTGCAATATTTCATCTTTGGTGAAGTCGTGAATGGAAATTAAACTCTTTGGCATTATTCTATTCTTTTAACAGTTTCTATATAGTTTTCTCATAATTTACTCTTGCGTCTCTTCAGCTTCCTCCTCCTCGGCTGTAATCTTCTCAATCCTGCATCCCTCCAGCTTGTCAAAAGCTTCCAGAAAGTTGCCGATGGCATTGAGCCTTACATCGACTCTCAGGGAGCAGTTGAGATTGAATTCCTGCTCTGTGGGGGCGAGCTGCATCTCCTTGAGTCTCTTCATTACAGCATTCATCTGCAGATAGTCAAAAATTATCCTGAATGGCTCGGTGGCAATCTTTTCAATTATGGTTGCATTGGCAATGGCATCAGCTGTTGATGTCTTGTAGGCTCTTATCAGTCCAGGAACACCGAGCTTTATACCACCAAAATATCTTACGACAACCACAAGAATATCACTTAGTTCAGCAGAGAGAATCTGTCCGTAGATCGGACGGCCTGCTGTTGAGGAGGGTTCTCCGTCATCATTCATTCGCCATATTGCACCGGTATGGCCTATCCGGTAGGCGTAGCAATGGTGCCGTGCGTCAAAATACTCCTTCTTGAGCTGCTGGATGATCGGTTTTATCTCCTTTTCTGATGTGACTGGATATGCAAACGCAAGAAACTTGCTCCCATTATCCTTGAAAAGGCCTGTTGAAAGCGCTGAAATGCTTTTGTAGCAATCTGAAACGGGTGTGCTTAGCTTATCCATATCAGACTGTAAAATTACTCTCTTTTTTACAAATATGCAATTAAATTTTATCTCTGTAACGGTTAAAAAAATCTCCTGCTTTCCAGCCTCTTTGATTTAAAATGGGGCAGGGAATGGCAAAAATCTTGACTTGATTGAGAAAATGTAGTATCTTTGAGTTGGTATATTATTACAAGATTATGGCAGTTTACAGATATAAGGCATCAATACCGGGCAGTAAGGTGTTTATGCGTGAATACGAAATTAAGGGTGATACTTCTTTGTATGATCTTCACGAGTATCTGATCAATGATATGGGGTTTGCTCCGGATCAGATGGTACTCTTCAGAGGCGTGGATGCCAACGGTAAGGTAAGAAGCGAGTATGGCCTTTTTGATTTTGGGGACGGCTCTATGGATACAGTTACCGTTAGTGATATTATTGCTAAAGAGGAGGTTCAGATTCTGTATGTATTTGATATACGCTCAGACCGTTGTATCAAATTGACATTTGATTGTGAGGTGGCTGAGCTGCCACGTGCGTCGTATCCTCGTCTTACTGCAGAAAAGGGAAGGAATCCCGACCAGTTTGCCAAGGGATATGATGATCTTGACCAGTTTATGGAGCCTGTAGATGATGGCGGTGATGAATCGGAAGCTGTTGATGATGATGAGCTTCCTGAGGGTGAGGAGTATTTATAGCCAGATGCAACTTTAATTCTCATTCTGTCAGATGGGTAAACCTGAACTTATAATAGTCTTGGGCCCTACGGGTGTAGGTAAGACAGACTATGCCATAGACCTTGCATTGGAGTATGGCTCACCTGTGGTCTCCTGTGATTCAAGACAGATCTTCAGGGAGATGAAGATAGGAACAGCTCCACCTTCACCATATCAGCTTGAGAGGGTCAAACACTATTTCATCTTTTCCCATTCTGTAACCGACTACTATACTGCAGGGCGATATGAGATTGAAGCCCTGCAATTGCTTGAAGAACTGTTCAAGAGCCACGACAAGGTGGTGATGGCTGGAGGTTCGGGACTCTACATAGATGCTCTGTGCAACGGCCTTGATGATTTTCCTCCGGCAGACCAGATTCTGAGGGAGAGATTGAGCAATCAGGCTTCCACTCCAGAAGGGCTTGCGGCCCTTGCCCTGGAATTGAAGGAGATAGATCCTGAATCCTATTCTGTCATTGATATCTCCAACAGACAGAGGGTTGTCAGGGCTGTTGAGGTGACATTGCAGACCGGACGGAAATTTTCTGACTGGAGGAGAAACAGCAAAAAGGAGCGCCCTTTCAATATCAGGAAGATTGGTCTGACCAGAGATAGGGACGAACTCTATGAAAGGATTAACAGAAGGGTTGACATTATGGTAGAGGATGGACTTGTGGCAGAAGCGGAGTCGTTGCTGAAGTTCAGGGATATGCCTGCTCTACGGACTGTAGGATACAAGGAGATATTTGACTATTTCGACGGAGTGACCTCCTGTGAAAAGGCAATTGAACTTATAAAGAGAAACTCCCGTCACTATGCCAAGAAGCAGCTGACATATTGGGGAAGGGATAATGAAATAGAGTGGCAGAACATCTCAATATAGTACAAAAGAGGAGAAAACATTGATGTCTTCTCCTCTTTTTATATCCGGCCTCTTCTAATTGCCCAATTCCGACATGAATTTTATTCTTATCAGTCTCACCTCTTCTTCTGTGTAGTCGGGTCCCAGTGCCTTGAGTGCCTCATTTACAGAATCGCTTGTGGCCTCCTCCTTGAAATAGTCGTAGATGTCATCCACTTTGTCTTCATCAACTACCTGACGGATGTAATAGTCTATATTTATTCTTGTTCCGGCATTTACAATAGCCTCCAATTCACTATACAACTGCTCAAGTTCCATATTCTTGGCATCAGCAATCTCATCAAGCGGAACTCTTCTGTCGATATTCTGAATTATATATACCTTGTTCAGAGATTTGCTTGCAACTGATTTGACAACAAATTCAGTAGGTCTGACAATCTCATTTTCCTCCACATATTTTTCAATGAGGGAGATGATCTCCTTTCCAAATTTGCGCGCCTTTCCTTCACCTACACCCTGACAGTTCTTCAACTCCTCAATGGTTATAGGATACATAATTGACATATCCTCCAATGAAGGGTCGGAGAAGATTACAAATGGGGGCAACTTGAGCTTTTTGGACATTGAGTGGCGTACATCCTTCAGCATCTTCAGAAGGACCTCGTCTCCTCCGCCTCCCTGATGTTTTTGGGATCCCATTGTAACTGTTTCGTCATCATCATCGGTATCTGAGAATTCACGGTCTTCTGTGAGCATAACAGAGTACGGATTCTTGAAGAACTCCATACCCTTCTCCGTTACGGAGATGAGCCCATACTTCTCAACATCCTTGTAGAGGAACCGAAATACGATAGCCTGACGGATTACAGCGAGCCAGAAACGGGCTCCCTTATCCTTATTGATGCCGTAAAGGTCAAGTTCGTGGTGGTTATATGATTTGATGATGGAGTTCATCACTCCACCAAGAATATTGGCAAGATGGTCAGCCTTGAAATTCTCCTTCATACTTGTAATCAGTTCTATTACAGTAGAAAGATACTCTTTGCCCTCAAACTGTCTTTTAGGGTGGAGGCAATTGTCGCAATTACCGCAACTGTCTGCTGTATAACTCTCTCCGAAGTAGTTCAATAGGGTTTTACGGCGGCATACATTGGATTCGGCATAAGCCAATGTGTCATTTATCAGCTGTTTGCCTATCTCCTGTTCTGCCAGAGGCTTGCTCTGCATAAATTTTTCCAGTTTCTGGATATCCTTGTAGCTGTAGAAGGCGATACATTGGCCTTCACCACCATCTCTTCCGGCTCTTCCAGTCTCCTGATAGTATCCTTCAAGGCTCTTGGGCATATTGTAGTGGATGACAAATCTCACATCCGGTTTGTCGATACCCATTCCGAAAGCGATAGTTGCAACAATAACATCTATCTCCTCCATAAGGAATTTGTCCTGGTTGGCAGCCCTTGTGGATGAATCCAGTCCGGCGTGGTAAGGCAATGCCTTTATGCCATTTACATTGAGCAGCTCTGCCAGCTCTTCAACCTTCTTTCTGCTCAAGCAATAGATAATGCCGGATTTGCCCGGATTGTTCTTTATGAATTTGATGATTTCACGCTCTGTATTCTGCTTCGGCCTGATCTCATAGTAGAGATTCTCCCTGTTGAATGAGGATTTGAAAACTCTGGAGTTGGCCATTCCAAGATTCTTCTGGATATCCTGCTGTACTTTGGGTGTGGCAGTTGCTGTGAGAGCTATGATGGGAGCCTTGCCTATCTCCTCTACAATAGGGTGGATTTTCCTGTATTCAGGACGGAAATCGTGCCCCCATTCAGAGATACAGTGTGCCTCGTCTACTGCGTAGAAAGAGATCTTTATCTTTTGGAGAAGCTGGATATTCTCCTCTTTGGTCAATGATTCAGGAGCGACATAGAGTAACTTTGTAACCCCCGAAAGAAGATTATCCTTCACCTCCTGCAGTTGCGCCTTGTTCAGGGAGGAGTTGAGAAAATGGGCAACTCCCTCCTTGTTGTCGACAAATCCCCTGATTGCATCAACCTGATTTTTCATCAGTGCAATAAGCGGCGATATTACTATCGCAGTACCCTCCATAAGAAGTGCCGGCAACTGGTAACACAATGATTTTCCACCTCCAGTAGGCATAAGTACAAAAGCGCTGTTCCCCTCTATTAAATACTTTATAATGGCCTCCTGCTCCCCTTTGAAAGAGTCAAAACCGAAAAATTCCTTTAATTTCCGGTGTAAGGTCTCAGATGTTATATTCATAATTAATATTAATGGTGGTGTGGATAAAATTCTTTATCTTTGTGGTACTAAGTTACCATTTAGTTTATTTTTTGCAAAATTTTTATGGAAAATTCAGAAAAAAAATTGATGGAATTGGCCCTCAGCGTAATTGAAAAGGAGGCGCAAGCGGTTAATAATCTAAAGCATTACATAGACGCAAAATTTGTTGAGATAATAAATCTGGTTTATTCATCCAAAGGGAGACTTATAATCACCGGAATTGGCAAGAGTGCCATCATAGGCCAGAAGATTGTGGCTACATTGAATTCGACAGGTACTCCCGCAATCTTTATGCATGCGGCTGATGCAATTCACGGAGATTTGGGTATGATTCAGCCTGCAGATGTGGTCCTCTGTATCTCAAAAAGTGGAAATACCCCGGAGATCAAGGTCCTTGTTCCATTAATCAAAAGGATGGGAAACAAGTTGATAGGTATGGTTTCAAGCATTGATTCATATCTGGCCAAACACTCCGACTATATTATAAGGGCTACGGTGGATGCCGAGGCTTGTCCGAATAATCTTGCCCCAACTTCAAGCACCACCACCCAGCTTGTAATGGGAGATGCTCTTGCTGTATGTCTTCTCAAGATGAGGGGGTTCTCTCAGGAGGATTTTGCAAAATTCCATCCGGGAGGTTCGCTGGGAAAACGACTGTATCTTACAGTTGGTGACCTCATAGATATGAATGTGCGCCCTTGTGTTATGGAGAATGAGACTATCCCTAACACAATTTTCAACATTTCCCAGAACAGACTTGGTGCTACAGTGGTTCTTGACGGGGATGAAAGTTTGCTTGGAATAATAACTGACGGTGATGTCCGCAGAATGGTGGAGAAGGGAATACCGTTTGAATCACTCAAGGCTAAGGATATAATGTCTAAAAAACCTAAAGTGATAGAGATTTCGGAACTTGCTGTGAATGCATTCAATATTATGGAGAAGAACAAGATAACCTCAGTTGTTGTTATGGATAACGGCAAATATGTGGGGCTCGTCCACATCCACGATATCCTGCGTGAAGGAATTGTATAGGGGCGTAGATTGTACAAGTGAAATTTTTCATATCTTTGTAGACTGACAAATAAAAAATAGTATGATGAGAGTACCGAAGAGTGCCGTAATGACCCTTGAGGCGAGAAACTTTTTCAGACAATTCGTGCATAACGAGTCTGTTGGCGGAATACTGCTGTTGATTTGCGCTGTTATTTCGCTTGTTTGTGCCAATGTGCCAGCCCTTAATTTTGTCCACGACCTCTGGCATCAGGATGCCGGTATAACTGTTGGCAGTTTCTCTTTGACAATGAAAATTGAACATTGGATAAATGATGGCCTGATGGCAATCTTCTTCTTTGTGGTGGGTCTGGAGATAAAGAGGGAGATGCTTGTGGGTGAACTCTCGTCATTCAAACACGCAGCCCTTCCCATATTTGCAGCTGTCGGTGGAATGCTGGTTCCTGCTGCGATATATTCAATCTTCAATGCTGGAACTCCCTCTTCAAATGGCTGGGGAATACCGATGGCTACCGATATTGCATTTGCGATAGGTATCCTTTCACTCCTTGGAAACAGGGTCCCTGTCGGACTTAAAGTTTTCCTTACGGCACTGGCTATTGTTGATGATTTGGGGGCGATTATCGTTTTGGCAATATTCTATCCCACTCACGCGCTGCATTTTGATATGCTCGGATATGCGGCTCTTGTGGCAGGCCTGCTTTATCTGTTCAACAGAAATAAGGTAAGGGGTGTGCTCTATTATATTTTGCCCGGAATACTTTTGTGGTGGCTGATATTGCAGTCGGGAATCCACGCAACAATAGCCGGTGTGATTCTTGCCCTTACTATACCTTCGAGTACAGTCATCAATGAGGTGAGATTTTCTGTTAGGATGAGATATCTGCTACAAAAATTCAAAAGTGTGAGCAACAGTGAGATAGAGGTGCTTGCAAATTCTGAGCAGCAGCATATCATCCACGAGATGGATAATCACGTTCAGGAGATCAATCCTCTGATGCACAAGTTTGAGGCTGCGCTTCATCCTTGGGTTACATTTGTCATTATGCCTGTCTTTGCTCTTGTCAATTCAGGCGTGGAGTTAAATGGAGGGCTTTTTGCGACACCGGTACCTACCATTGGATTGGGTATTCTTTTCGGCCTGTTGTGCGGAAAGCCTATAGGAATCTTTATTTTCAGTTTCATTGCTGTAAAATTGAAGATAGCAGAGTTGCCGGCAGGAACGAGATGGCGTCAGATTCTGGCATTGGGAGTAATAGCCGGTATAGGTTTTACAATGTCGATATTCATCGACACGCTTGCATTCGAAGACCAGACGCTCATCAATTTGGGCAAGGCGGCAATTCTCGGAACCTCCACTTTGGCGGCACTCTTCGGTCTGTGTGCAGTTGCTTATACTTGTAAGAAGAGATAATATTTTGAAATTAATAGTATAATTTATGAGAACATTAAAATTTTTAACAGTATGCGCACTATGCGCAATGGTGGTTGCCTCTTGCGGCAACAAAATGGTTGGTGAGAAACTTCCAGGTATTCCTGATTCACAATTGGATTCTGTGAGCTATGCAATTGGATTGTCATTCGGTTATATCTTGAAACAGAACAACATCCCTAGCGTAAATATGGCAGAGGTGGAGAAGGCGATTGTCGATGTAGTAAGCGGTAATGAGACAAAACTTCAGATGGATGATATCGATAAAGTCATCTCAAAATATATGATTGATGCATCTCAGGCTATGCTTGATGTAAAGACCAAAGAGCAGGCTGACTTTTTTGCCAAAAATAGAGGTGCTGAGGGTGTTCAGGAGACTGAGAGCGGTTTGCAGTACAAGATAGTTGAGCCAGGTAACAGTGAGGTTATGGCTGCAGCTACCGATACTGTTGAGGTTCATTATACCGGAACACTTTTGGATGGAACTGTTTTTGATTCATCAGTTGAGAGAGGCGAGAGTATCAAGTTCCCATTGAACAGAGTCATTAAAGGCTGGACTGAGGGTATGCAACTTGTAGGAGAAGGCGGTAAGATCAAATTGTGGGTTCCATTTGACTTGGGTTATGGTCCAAGAGCTGTAAGTCCACAATTGCCTAGCTATTCAACATTGGTTTTTGACGTAGAACTTATTAAAGTTTACAAGGCTGAGCCTGTTGAGGAGGAGAAAAAATAATGGCTGTTGAGATAAAGTGCAAATTGGTGGTAAAACTCTCTGCACAAAGGGGACAGAGTGCCCGTGGAGCGTGGTGCAAGCAGGATTTTATCGTTGAGACACTTGAAACATATCCAAAAAAGATATGTATGAATGTCTGGGGGGATGACAAGGTGTCGGAGCTTGCCCTCTATAATGCCGGTGATCTCCTTACAATATCGGTGAATATAGAGTCGCGGGAGTTCAACGGCAGATGGTATACAGATGTCAGAGCCTGGAGAATTCAGAAAGAGATGCCAGCCGGCCAAAATACAGGCAATCCTGCAGATACAGTTCCATCATCAGATCCGTTTATAGGAGCGGGAAGTGATGGGGATGATGAAGGAGACCTGCCATTCTAAGCCATACTCCCAAAGGAGAGATTGAAGAGAGTGGTCCATAAGGATAAATTTTAAAATCATAGTAGACCAAATTGCTGGTCTTGACCTGTATGGTTATGGGTTGAGAAGATATTATGATGGTGAAATTGACCTTTTGGGCCGCTCTCTTTGTTTGGTTGTCTTGTTTTTTCTATCTTTGTAAGATGAATTGTTGTTTTTTGTAGAGATGAATGGTAACAGAAAGTTGTTGCTGTATGGATCTGCAGTTGCAGTTCTCCTTCTGGCGGCAATTATATATTTCATATCAAAGCTCTTTTCTCCAGTAGATGAAGGGGGAGGGATGGTTGATAAGGATCACTCTCTTATGAGGGCGCTCCCAAGTGATGCTGTTCTGATTGTTGACCTGAAAGAGATATCACTACTGCCGGATATGTTGGCTGATACAACATCCGCCCTTTACAAAATGTTTGACGGAGAGGATAATCTTGTAAGGTTCCAGAACAGGGCAGGAGAAATTGAAGAGTTTTCGAAATCAGAGGTGCTCTATTCTGTCCACTATTCGTCAAAAAATGAGATATCGTTGCTCTCTGTCATCTCCTCAGACGAATCTCTCTCGGAATCTTCTGAATCTGTCCAGCTAAAGTCGCTGTTGGATAAAAGGGTGAAGAGGTATAGCGATATGGATATATATCTCTACAATAATGCCCTGTATGTTGCCTGTTATGAGAATCTCGTTTTGATGAGCTCATCCCTCTATGTTCTGGAGAGTTCTGTAAGGCACCTTGTCAGTGGGACCTCCATATTGGACAGTCCTGAAATGTCGCCTTGTCTGGAAAAAGGTGGAAAATTTTCATCAATTTACCTTAACCATCACCAGGTAGGCAAACTCTTTTCTGGAGTGATGGAGAGGGGGTTCCTGAAGTATTCAGATTTCTTTATGAGGCTCACTTCGTGTAGCTCATACCAACTTATCCTTGAAGATGGAAGGCTTTTGCTTAAAGGCAGGATGCATAATGGGAATGATGAGAAGTACCAGTCGCTGGTGCTTGCCGGTCAGGAACGCCAAAAAAGTCTTATGGGTGAGATCCTTTCACACGGAACACTTTATGCTTTCTCCCTTTCGTTCTCCGATATAGGGAGATATATTGAGGATCAGGAACTTTATCTTGAGGTAAGGAAGAGAATGACCTCATATAAGAACAGACAGCATTATGTGGATACATTCAGGGTGGCAAAGGAGAATGGCGGAGTTGAGGATGGTCTTATAGTAAAGGCTAAAAGTAAAGAGCAGAGGAAAAAGAGCCTGCAGATCTGGCGCGAGGAGAGTATTCCTCCGTACACCTACCTCAAAGATTCACTCAAGTTGAAGGAGGTGGTTGCTGCATATTGCAAATTTGGAGACAAGTGCGAGTGGATTACATTTTTGCGGGAGGAGGAGAATGGCGACTTCTCTAAAATGGTCTCTCAGGTAATCAGGGGAAAGGATAGTGTCATTGTTGAGCCTTACAGATTTAAAGGTTATGTGGAGTCACTCTTTGGTGAGGCCTTCTCTCATTGTAATGAAGAGACATTCTGCAAGATTGGCAATTGGACGGTAATTGGTCCGAAAGAGGTTGTGAAAGAGTTTGCGTCGGGGAATGCAAATTATACCAGTCTGGAGTATTATCTTGAACAGACTCCGTCAAGAGAGTTTCTTGGCAGTGAGGGAGTTGTGAAGATTTTTGCAAATCTTAAGGAGGGCAAGGAGACTGTATTGCCCGTTGTCAAGCCATATTACGGTAAGATGTTTGAAAAAGCGTTGGATTACAATAATTTTGAGTGTCTGACCATAAATATGGGGTATGATGGAGATGAAGTGGAGGCAGAGGTGGACCTTTATGCTACAAGGCTACAGCAGTTGCCACAGGAGAGGCTAAGGGAGAGTGGAGAGAGCGTAATTTTTGTGGACAGTACAATTGTTGCAGGAAAAGGCCCGTTTGAACTTGTGAATTTTGTAAAGGGCGGAAAATGGTATATGGAGCAGCTGCCAAACAATAAGTTGAGGTTGATGGATGGCAACAGGAAAGGTATATGGACAATTCCATTTGAGACTCCAATCGGCGGAAATATTGAGCAGATTGATTTCTTCAACAACGGTAAGCTGCAGATGCTTTTTGTCTCGGGCAATAAGGTATATCTTCTCGACAGAGTGGGCCGTTTTGTAAGAGGATTCCCATCGGTAATGCCAAAGAGGGCGGTTCTTGGTCCGAAAGTTATTGGTCCGAAAAGGGGAGAGTGCTCCTTCTTTGTGCTGAATGAGGATAATACATTGTCGCTGTACAATTTGGAGAGAAACAGTGTAAAGGAGGGGTTAACACTGAAGATGAACCACTATGTCAAGGAACTCCCGGAGATTGTTGAAATTTATGGCGAAAAATATATAGCTGTGAGGAGTGTGGCAACAAGAAGCCTCTTTAAGATGGATGGGGAGCAGGTTACCCTGAAGGACAAGAAGAGGATGATTGCTCCGGAGAGTGAGTTTGTCGAGGCAGGTGATAATCAGGTGGAGGTAACAGGAACTGATGGTAAGACCTTTATCTGGAATTTGGAAACAGGTAAATGCAGGAAAAAGTGATGGAATTTATTTTGACATTTTTATTGATACTCTTTTTGGTGGGGTGGATTCTCAAGATACTTGTCCCCCTTTTGCTCACTTGGTATATCAAGAGGAAGATGAGCAAGGGTGGGGGAACAGGTTTTGGATCGTTCGGCCCTTTTGCCGGGGGCTTCTATACTGGAGCTGCCCAGGCGGAGAATAGGGAGGATGATTTAAAGAGGAATAAGGAGCAGGAGGGAAAGGTTACTGTCGTGACTATGGAGGAGAAGGAGAAGGTGATTGAGGATAATATGGGGGAATATATAGATTTTGAAGAGGAAAAAGAGAGTTAGTTTTAGGTAGCAAATTATTACAATGGAATCATTTAAAAGATTATTGTCGTATGCGAGGCCATTCAGCAGATTTTGGCCCGGATTTCTGTTTTTGTCGATTTTGTCTGTCGTCTTTGGTGTTGTCAATTATGCACTCATCGGACCGCTTTTGACAGTGCTCTTTGAGCCAGCCAATGTAGAGCAGCAGGCTATGATGCCAGAATTTGCCCTTACTGCCGAGTATTTTCAGGATCTCTTCAGATATTTTCTGACCAAGATACTTATATCGAGCGGTGTCCTCAAGGCGTTGATGTTTGTATGTCTGATAATTATACTCACATCATTCCTCTCCAACCTTACCCGATACCTCTCATATAGGATTCTCATAAATATGAGGACCTTCATTATGCAGAATATCAGGCGGGACCTCTTCAAAAAGATCTCAAGCCTCAATGTCGGATATTTCAATGAGCAGAGAAAGGGTGAGATTCTCTCCTGTATCTCAAATGATGTGACTGAGGTGCAGAATGGTGTAGCCAACAGTATCCACATCCTCTTCAGGGAGCCGTTGCTTATGATAGGTTTTTTGGCGGGACTCTTTTATATGTCTCCCCGACTTACCCTGGTTACCCTTCTCACTTTGCCCTTCTCTGCAATTGTAATTGGAAAGATAAGCCGTTCATTAAAGAGAAAAGCCTCCACAACGCAGGCTCTTATGGCTCGGATTGTAAGTAATTTTGAGGAGGCGATATCAGGTATAAGGATAATCAAGGGTTTCAATGCAACAAAGTATGTGAACAATAATTTTGATGCGTTGAATGAGCAGCACAAACAGAGTACAAGGGCGATGTCATACAGATATGATGTGGCATCACCGCTCTCTGAATTTTTGGGAATATCGGTGGCAGCCGCTGTATTGTTCTATGGCGGATGGCTTCAGGTTCACGGAGAATTGGGTATGGGTATACCTGAGTTTGTGGTCTACATCAGCTTTTATTGGAGAGTGCTTGAGCCTGCAAAATCCATCTCAACCGCCTATGCAAATATCCAGAGGGGAATAGTTTCAGGAAACAGGCTCTTTGCGATACTTGATGTGGAGAATCCTATTGTCGACAAGAAAGGTGCAAAGGAGTTGAAGGAGTTCAAGGAGGGTATAGAGTATCGTAATGTAGATTTTGCCTATGGAAGTGAGCCTGTATTGAAGGGTGTCAATCTGCAGATCCCAAAGGGAAAGAGTGTGGCAATTGTTGGACCGTCGGGTGGTGGAAAGTCAACTATGGCAGATCTTTTGCCGAGATTCTATGATGTCCAGGGTGGCGAAATTCTGGTTGACGGAGTAAATATCAAAGAGTACAGGATGGAGGATCTTATCTCGATGATGGGAATTGTGACACAGGAGGCGATACTCTTCAATGATACTGTCTACAACAATATCACATTTGGAATGAATGATGTAACGGAGGAGCAGGTGATAAATGCCGCCAAGGTGGCCAATGCCCATAACTTCATTATGGATATGGAACAGGGGTATCAGACCAATATCGGTGACAGGGGGGCAAAGTTGTCGGGAGGCCAGCGTCAGCGCCTTGCAATTGCCAGGGCAGTGCTCAAGAATCCTCCAATACTTATATTGGATGAGGCAACATCTGCATTGGATACAGAGAGTGAGAGGCTCGTTCAGGATGCACTGAACAATTTGATGAAGAACAGGACTTCAATCATAATAGCCCACAGGCTTTCAACCATACAGAATGCAGATGAGATTGTTGTATTGCAGAAGGGTGAGATTATAGAGAGGGGCAGACACGACGAACTGATAAATGCCAAGGGATTATATTCCCATTTATGTGAATTGCAAAACTTTAAATAAAATTATATGAAAGAGAATTTGACTTTGAACAAAATGTTGGAGAGATGTTTCAAAAAGAACTGGAACTCTCCGGCACTGTCGGATTATAAAGGTATAACTCTTTACTATAGGGATGTGGCGAGAAGAATAGAGAAGTTGCATATAATATTCAAGATCTGCGGTGTCAAACAGGGTGACAAAATTGCCATCTGTTCAAGGAATCAGGCCAATTGGGGTGTGGTATTTCTGGCAAGTATAACTTACGGTGCGGTACCGGTCCCTATTTTGCACGAGTTCAAGCCAGGTAATGTGCACCATATTGTAAACCATTCTGACAGCAGAATTCTCTTCGTGGGAAAGATGGTTTGGGAGACATTGTCGGAGACAGAGATGCCTGATCTTGAGGCTATAATCCAGATAGATGATTTCTCTCTGCTCTATGCTACCAGAGACCAGATTACAGATACCAGGGAGCATCTTAACGAACTCTTCGGAAAGAAATATCCAAAGAATTTTACCGCGGATGATATATCTTATTATGAAGAGTCGTCGCCAGATGAATTGGCTATGATCAACTACACTTCGGGAACATCGGGCTTCTCCAAAGGTGTAATGATACCATACCGTGCACTGTTGTCGAATGTGCTCTTTGCCCAGTCTGTTTTCCCTCAGATAAAGTCCACTTCAAATATTGTCTCAATGCTCCCTACAGCCCATATGTATGGAATGATGTTCGAGTTCCTCTTTGAGATGACTGTAGGCGCACACGTTCACTTCCTGACCCGCATACCGAGTCCCAAGATAATAATGGATGCATTTGCAGAGATCAAACCCGATGTGATAATAGCTGTGCCTTTGATTATTGAGAAGATATATAAGAAGAAACTTCAGCCAATCATCAACAAGACAAGCATAAAGGTGCTGTTGAAACTCCCTGTGATTGACCAGAAGATTGAGGCGAAGATAAAGAATGAACTTGTAAAGACCTTTGGCGGAAATTTTGCGGAGGTGATTATAGGAGGAGCTGCGTTCAATAAGGAGGCAGATGAATTTTTCCATAAAATCAAGTTCCCGTATACAATCGGTTATGGAATGACAGAGTGTGCGCCAATCATAACATATGCCCCTTGGAATGAGACAAAATTGTACTCTTGCGGTAGGGTAGCCCCAAGGATGGAGATAAGAATTGACTCTTCAAATCCTCGTGTAATTGCCGGAGAGATCCAGGTAAAGGGTGATAATGTGATGTTGGGATATTACAATAACAAACAGGCTACTGACGAGGTATTTACTGAAGACGGATGGTTCAAGACAGGCGATATGGGTGTAATGGACAGCGAGGGATTCCTCTATATCAAAGGACGTTGCAAGAGTATGCTCTTGGGACCGAGTGGCCAGAATATATATCCGGAGGAGATAGAGAGCGCAATCAACAATATGCCTTATGTTGTTGAATCATTGGTTATAGAGGATAAAGGTCAGCTTGTAGCCCTTATCTATCCCGATTTTGATATGGCAGAGAATGACAATCTTGATGCTGAGGCTTTGAAGAGAAAGATGGAGGAGAATATCACTGCTGTAAATGTTGATATGCCTAACTACTCAAAGATTTCATCTGTTAGAATAATGCCGGAGGAGTTTGAAAAGACCCCTAAGAAGAGTATTAAACGCTATATGTACCAATAATATGGATAAACAGTTGCAGTTTGACAGAAGTTATCTGAAGATGGCAGGTGTGTGGGCAGAAAATTCCTACTGCCAGAGGAGAAAGGTTGGCGCTTTGATTGTAAAGGACAGGATGATAATCTCAGACGGATACAACGGAACTCCCTGTGGTTTTGAGAATGTGTGTGAAGATGAGAATGGTATAACCAAGCCGTATGTTCTTCACGCCGAGGCAAATGCCATAACCAAAGTGGCGAAGTCCAACAATAGCAGCGATGGAGCTACACTCTATGTTACTGCAGCTCCTTGTGTTGAGTGTGCCAAACTTATAATACAGGCTGGAATCAAGCGTGTGGTCTACAGAGATTCGTACCGCATAACTGACGGTCTGGAACTTATGGAGAGGGCTGGAATAGAACTTCTGCAAATAGAGACAGATAATTTTTAAAAAGTAATCAGAATGTCCAAATTTTCAGACAGAATCTCCCGGATACTTCCAGTTGTCATTGGAATATTGATAGGGGTAATAATTGTCAGATGGTGTTCAAACGACTCTAAGAGAACAATACCTGTAGATAATTACAGGTGGGATAAATTGTTGCTCATCCTCGACCAGATAGAGCAGCATTATGTGGATTCGGTGGATTATAAGGATATTGTAGAGAAGACAATTCCCTCTATACTTGAAAACCTTGACCCCCACTCTGTCTATCTTCCACCTGAAGATCTTGAGGAGGCAGAGGAGTCACTTGAGGGTAATTTCAGTGGAATAGGCATACAATTCAATGTGCCTAAAGATACTGTTGTAGTGATAAATGTAATTCCTGGAGGACCATCGGAGAGGGCAGGTCTCCTTTCTGGCGACAGGATAGTGACTGTTGACGGGGAGAATATTGCCGGTGTGAATATGCCTCAGGATTCAATTATCAAGAGACTTAAGGGACCTCAGGGAACATTGGTAAATATTGAAATCAAGCGTGACAATCTTGTTGAACTTGTCCCATTTACCATTAAGAGGGACAAGATTCCGGTGAAGAGTATTGATGTAGCTTTAATGCTCAATGATACAACCGGTTATATAAAATTGTCGAAATTTGCCCGTACAAGTTACAAGGAGTTTTCCGATGCTGTTGCCAAGTTGAAGAAGAATGGCATTAAAAGGCTGCTTTTTGATTTGAGGGACAATACCGGCGGATATATGGACCAGGCCTTGTTGCTTTCCAACGAGTTCCTTGCAAAGGATCAGCTGATTGTATATATGGAGGGTATCCACCGTCCGAGGAACAACTTCTACGCCGATGGAAAGGGAAAATTGCAGGATGTTGAACTATTTGTATTGATAAATGAGAATTCAGCCTCTTCAAGTGAGATTTTTGCAGGAGCTATCCAGGATAATGACAGGGGTACAATTGTCGGACGGCGCTCGTTTGGAAAGGGACTTGTACAGGAACCTATCTATTTCAGCGACAATTCCGGTATAAGATTGACAGTTTCCCGCTTCTATACCCCGACAGGAAGATCAATTCAAAAACCATATACCGATGATTATCAATATGATATTCTCGAGAGATATAACCACGGTGAGATGACAGTGGCCGATAGTATAAGAAGGAATGATTCTCTCAAATTTGTAACTCCGGGCGGTAAAGTCGTATATGGCGGTGGTGGTATAATACCGGATCTTTTTGTCCCTATTGATACGGCAGGGGTAACAGATTTTCTTGTATCTGTCAATAAAAAGAGCCTTCAAGTCAAATACAGCATTGAATTGGCAGATATATACAGGGCCGACCTGAGAAATGTAAAGAGTATGGAGCAGCTTGAGCAACTGATAGATAGAATTGATTTTGAGGATGGCTTCCTCAAGTATGCCGCAAAAAATGGAGTTGTTCCAAAGAGAGGAGAGTGGGAGAAGTCGAGAGAGTTTATTGTGACACAGCTTAAAGGGCTCTTCGGCAGGTACTCAATATTGGATGATGATGCATTTTATCCATATATATTGAGGGTCGACAATGTTGTAGAGAGGATAATGGCCATTTAGTTTGGTAATATAAAAGAGTAAATTTTAACTTAAACTTTGATAAGATGAAAAAGATAGGAATTGCAGCCGACCACGCCGGCTATGAATTGAAAGAGATCTTGAAACCTATGTTGAACGAAATGGGTTATGAGGTTGAGGATTTTGGAACACATTCAACTGAGAGTATGGATTATCCAGATGTGGCACATCCTTTGGCAGAAGGCGTTGAGAGCGGCAGACTATGCTGCGGTATTGCCATTTGCGGTTCAGGTAACGGAATCAGTATGACTGTCAACAAGCATAAAGGTATAAGGGCTGCGCTATGCTGGACAACAGAACTTGCTGCTTTGGCCAGACAGCATAATGATGCAAATATCCTCTCATTGCCTGCACGCTTTATCTCTGTTGAATTGGCAAAAGATATTGTAAAGAGTTTCTTTGCTGCTGAGTTTGAGGGTGGAAGACATAGCAGAAGAGTTGAGAAGATTGCTTGTGGAATGTAATTTCCCACATTTTGTAATTTAATGGAGGAGTTCATATTTGATGGACGGAAAATATGTAATATTAAAGAGGGGAGCTCTACAGGAGCTCTCCCATTGTATAGATGATTATCCTGGGGGAGTTGTAATCCCGGTGAACAAGCCTTTGGGGTGGACCTCTGCAGATGTTGTGAGGAAGGTGAAGTTTATGGCCCAGCGCCATTTCCATAAGAAGAATATAAAAGTGGGGCATGCCGGAACCCTTGATCCTCTTGCAACAGGAGTCCTTCTTGTATGTCTCGGAAAGGCTACAAAACAGGCAGAGGCGCTTCAGGCACAGCATAAGGAGTATATTGCTGAGGTTACAGTCGGTGCCACAACCCCATCATTTGACCTTGAAAAGGAGATAGATGCAACCTACCCCTATGACCATATAAGTGAGGAGGCAGTAAAACAGACCCTGCAGGAAATGGTTGGTGAGCAGGATCAGATTCCGCCAATTTTCTCTGCAAAGCTGATAGATGGTACAAGGGCTTATGAGATGGCCAGGGCAGGAGAGGAGGTTGTGATGAGACCTGCCAGAATAAATATCTATTCACTTGAGTTGCTTGATTTTAATCTGCCAAAACTTCTTGTAGGTGTGAAATGCAGTAAAGGTACCTATATAAGGTCATTGGCAAGGGATATAGGAGTCTCACTGCAGAGCGGAGCACATCTTACAGGACTGATAAGAAGTGCTTCAGGGGGATTTTTGGTGGCTGATAGCCTCTCGATGGAGGAAGTTGCAGAGATTTTTGCAAAAAAAACGGAAAAGTGAAACATTTTTCCGTTTTTTTCGTATAAAGGTTGTTTTTATCAATTATAACCAAACTATATATGAAGTTATCTCAATTTAATTTTCCTTTGACAATTGAGCAGATTGCAAAATATCCTGCAAATTACCGTGACGAATCAAAATTGATGGTTCTTCACAAAGATACCGGAGAGATAGAGCATAAAATATTTAAAGATATTATCCATTATGCAGATGAGGGGGATATCTTTGTTTTTAACGATACCAAAGTTTTTCCGGCACGCCTGAATGGAAACAAGGAGAAGACTGGAGCTGATATTGAGGTCTTTCTGCTCAGGGAGTTGAACAGGGAGCAGAGACTTTGGGATGTGCTTGTGGATCCTGCAAGAAAGATAAGAATTGGAAACAAACTCTATTTTGGAGAGGATGACTCTCTTGTTGCCGAGGTGATTGACAATACAACTTCAAGGGGCAGGACTTTGAGATTCCTCTATGACGGATCTTACGAGGAGTTCAGGGAGACACTCTTCAGTGTTGGAAATATCCCTGTTCCAAAGTGGATCAGAACCAAGCCTGAGGAGATAGATCACGAAAGATTCCACACTATCTATGCTAAAAATGAGGGCGCTGTGGCTACTCCTGCTGCAGGACTCCATTTCAGCAGGGAACTCTTCAAGAGGATGGAGATAAAGGATGTTGAAAGTGCTTTTCTTACCCTTCATATGGGATTGGGCCATTTCCGCACAGTGGATGTTGAGGATCTTTCAAAACACAAAATGGATTCTGAGCCTATGTTGATTACTCCGGAAACAGCGGAGAAGATAAACTCAACAAAAGCTAAAGGTAAAAAGGTTTTTGCTGTAGGAATAACCGTTGTCAGAGCACTTGAGACACCGGTAACGACCAGATCGGAGGTTAAACCGTATGACGGATGGACAAACAAATTCATCTTCCCTCCATACGACTTCTCAATACCAGATGCACTTGTAACTAACTTCCATCTGCCTTCATCTACAATGCTGATGTCTGTAGCGGCATTTGGAGGTTTCGATAATGTGATGAATGCCTATAAGGTTGCTCTTGAGAATGGCTATTCGTTTGGAACCTACGGTGATGCAATGTTGATCATCTAAGCGTAAATTTACGGTATAAACGGATAATTATCCGTTTAAAATGGATAGATGACCTGTCGGATTATATCTTCGGCAGGTTTTTTTATGGTTGTATGTTTGGGCTTATGGATAAGGAGAGTATGGTGTATGAGTATGCATTGGCTGCGGTCTTTGCGGATAGACCGGCAATGTACCACAAGATATTGGATTTTTATGGGAGTGCCGGTGCGGTTTTTGGAATGGGGCGTGATGAACTTGAGGAACTCTTCAGGAACAATAAAAGATATCTTGGCAAGTTGCTCGAAGGTGGATTGCTTGAACAGTCGCGCAAGACTCTTGAATGGTGTCACCAGCGTGGTGTGAAGCTGCTCTGGTGCAGGTCGGATAGCTATCCTCCATTGCTAAAGGAGTGCGAGGATGCCCCTCCGTTCCTCTTTTATATGGGAAATGGTGACCTTTCAAAAAATAATGTCATCTCCATAGTGGGAACAAGGCTTGCCTCTTCATACGGCAGGGAGATGTGCAGCCGCATAGTGAAGGATATGGCGGAACTGGAGGCGGTTATAGTGAGCGGGCTTGCATTCGGTATAGATATAGCTGCCCATAAGGCGTCGCTGGATTGTGGTATTGCTACCGTCGGTATCTTGCCTTGCGGGATTGATACTATCTATCCTGCATCACATAGGAATATAGCCCGAAGAATGGTGTCACAAGGGGGAATCATTACGGAATTTCCCCCCGGAACACCCGTCAGGAGGTGGCAATTCCTCAAACGGAACAGAATAATTGCAGGTATGGCGAGAGCGCTGATTGTGGTGGAGAGCCGAATGAAGGGTGGTGCGATGAGCAGTGTAGAGATGGCCTCTTCATACGGCAGAGACATCTATGCTGTGCCCGGACGTTATTGTGATGTAAATTCAGCGGGATGTAATTATTTGATATCTAAAAATATTGCCCAGATATATACGGCCGGTTCAATTGAATTTGGAGGTATGAAGAGGCGGGAGGGGGCAGGTGAAGAGTTTTCAGGCAGCAATTTATTTTCGGTTGGGAGTGATAAAAAGGAAAAAATATTACTATCTTTAAAATCTGATTCGCCAAGGGGAATCGATGCATTGTGTGCGGAGTTTTCCATTCCATTTGATGAGATGGCTATGATTCTTCTCGATTTGGAACTGGAAGGTAGGGTTGGTTGTGCCTTTGGCAGATACAGATATAATGATAAAGGATAATGGGGCTAAATTTTATTGATACTCATACTCATCTTTATGATGAGGCTTTTGATGGTGATTTTCATCCTACCATAGCAAAAATTAAGGAGGCAGGTGTCGGATGCTGCATATTTCCTGCTGTCGACAGTTCATCTTATCAGCGGCAACATTCCTGTGCTGAGATCTGCCAGGGGTTTGTATATGAGGCGATAGGTCTCCACCCTACATCAGTGGGGGAAAACTGGAAGGAGGAACTCAAGTTTGTGGAGATGATGCTGGAGAAACGGAATGGATGTGGCATATCCTCAGGGCCTTTTGTGGCGGTGGGCGAAATTGGATTGGATGGCTATTGGAGCAGGGAGTATATGGAGGAGCAGAAAGTGGCATTCCGTGAGCAGCTTCTGTTGGCAAGAAGATATGGTCTGCCGGTTATTGTTCACCTGAGGGAGGCTATGGAGGAGCTCTTTGAGGTACTCGATTTATTGGAACTGACAGATTTGAGAGGAGTATTCCACGCATACTCCGGCAGTTATGAAACTTATTGCCGGCTCAAGCGCTATGGCAACATTAAAGTGGGCATAGGTGGGGTTGTTACATATAAAAACGCCGGGGTGGCAAAAGTGCTTGAAAAGATTCCGCTGGAGGATATTCTCCTTGAGACAGATTCTCCCTGGCTCACTCCGGTGCCTTTCAGGGGGAAAAGGAATGACAGCTCAAATCTGAGGGTAATAGCGGAGAAAATTGCCCAGATAAAAGGTGTGGCAGTTGAGGAGGTTGCTGAAGTTACAAGCTGTAATGCCAGAGAGCTTTTCGGATTGAAAAACAAATGATCAGATATATGGTAAACAGGTCTATATTGCTTCTCTATACGGGAGGTACAATCGGTATGAAGCAGGATCCGGAGACTCTGGCTCTTGTCCCGTTCAATTTTGACCAGATTGAGGATGAGGTACCCGAACTCAAGAAATTTGGCTGTAAGATTGATTCCTATTCGTTCAATCCGCTTATTGATTCGTCGGATGTTGTGCCTGAGTTCTGGATAAGGCTTGCCTCCATCATAAAAGAGAATTATGAAAAATATGATGGCTTTGTAGTTCTGCACGGAACCGATACAATGTCATACTCTGCATCTGCTCTCAGCTTTATGTTGGAGGATCTGGAGAAGCCTGTTGTCTTTACAGGAAGTCAGCTTCCGATAGGAATGTTGAGGACAGATGGAAAAGAGAATCTCATCTCATCGATAGAGATTGCAGCAGCAAAGGATGAGATGGGGAACTCAATGGTGCCGGAGGTATGCATCTATTTTGACAGTTGTCTCTATAGGGGAAACAGGACAACAAAGTATAATGCAGAGAATTTCAGAGCATTCAGATCTGCAAATTATCCTGTATTGGCGGAGGCAGGTATACATTTGAAGTATAACAGGGCCTCGATCCGGTATCCGGAGGTGTGGGGAAAGCCTCTGAAGATAAATACAGCGATTGATACAAGAGTGGGTGTGCTTAAGATTTTTCCGGGAATAACACCCCAGACCGTTGATGCTGTAATCTCAACAGAGGGTATAAGGGCAGTTATAATTGAGACATTCGGTTCAGGCAATGCCCCTACAAAAAAATGGTTTACAAATGCAATCAAAAGTGCGGTGGAGAGAGGTTTGATAATATTGAATGTAACTCAGTGTCAGGCAGGTAGCGTAGATATGGATACTTATGCAACCGGCGTTGCACTGAAAAATGAGGGGGTAATAAGCGGATATGACTCAACATTTGAGGCTGCACTCACAAAATTATTTTTTTTACTTGGACAAAGTGATGATAATATGAGTGTTAAGGAGCAAGTACAGAAAAATATTAGAGGAGAAGTTTCAATAAATGTTTCTAATTAAAATATTTTGCGTAACTTGCACGATATTTTATAGGATAATTAACTATAATTTTTAAAAATACATTGTTTAATATTTTAATTACTCAAAAATTTATGAAAAAAGTTTTCATGACTTTGGCAGTGTTTGGCCTTATCGCTATTGCTGCTGACTATGCATTTGCTCAGGATGCTGCTGCTGATTTGCTAGCAGGTCAATCAGATGTTCCAGTGTATCAACAACTAAAAGCTAAGTTCATCGAGGGTGGTGCTGGCTTCATGGGTGCTGTTTTGTTGTGTCTTATCTTCGGTTTGGCACTTTCTATTGAGAGAATCATTTATCTAAACCTTGCTACTACTAACAATTCTAAATTGTTGGCTAAAGTTGAGGAGGCTCTTAAAAATGATGGCGTAGAGGCTGCTAAAGAGGTTTGCCGCAATACCCGTGGTCCTGTTGCTTCTATCTTCTATCAGGGTCTTAGCCGTGCAGATGAGGGTGTAGACGTAGTTGAAAAATCAGTTGTTTCTTATGGTGGTGTTCAGATGAGCCAGCTTGAGAGTGGTCTTTCTTGGATTCAGTTGTTCATCACAACCGCTCCTTCTCTTGGATTCTTGGGTACAGTGCTTGGTATGATCGCAGCGTTCGATGCAATTGAGGTTGCTGGTGATATCTCTCCTAACATCGTTGCAGGTGGTATGAAAGTTGCGTTGATTACAACTGTAGGTGGTTTGATTGTTGCAATTATCCTTCAATTCTTCTATAACTATATCGTTTCTAAGATTGATAGTATCGTTCTTTCAATGGAGGACGCTTCAATTGCTTTGGTTGATATGGTTGTTAAATACGCTAAAAAATAATTTGAAATAAAATGAAATATACAAAATATATATCAGTTTTGTTGCTAGTCGTTTCTGCTATCCTTGCAATAGTTTTCTATGGCTCAGGATATTCAGACGGAATGGTAACAACTATAATCAACTGGTCAATTGTTCTTTCATGCGTTGCATTGGTAGGAGCTGTATTGATGCCTCTATTCTTCAGCAATGGTAAGGGCAAGAAGGGAATGTTGGTTAAAGTGGCATTTATTGCTGTTCTTTGCGTTGTTTCATATTTGTGCGCAACTGGTGATGCAGTTGAGAGTGCGAGAGTTCAGGCAACCGAGTCAGCTTGGAAATATACTGATGCCGGTTTGATTCTAACTGCTCTTTTGTTTGTAATTGCAGTTTTGTCTATCCTATTCGGTTCACTTATCAGTAACCTAAGAAACAAATAAAAATTCAGATATAACACAATTAGATTATGGCAATAAATAGAAAAGTTGAAGGTGTCAATGCCTCATCATCGGCCGATATCGCTTTCTTGCTACTAATCTTCTGGTTGACTACAACAACAATGAATTCCGATAAAGGTCTTCAGCGTCGTTTGCCTCCTATGCCTGATGAGAATCAGAAACAAGAGGATGCTAAGATTAACCGTAGAAATATCATCCAGGTTAAGATCAACTCTAATGACAGAATCATTGCAGGTGGTCAGATTATGGAGATTTCGGAGATTAAGGACAAGGTTGTCGAGTTCGTTACCAATCCTATGAATCTTGATAATCTTCCTGAAAAGGAGATGAAAGAGATCGATGGATTTGGCCAATATGCAGTTTCTAAAGGTGTTGTATCATTGCAGAATGACCGTGGAACAAGTTATAATGCTTACCTTCAGGTTCAGAATGAGCTTGTTAAGGCATTCAATGAGATTCGTGATGATTTTGCAATGAAGAATTATGGCAAGAAATATAGTGCGTTGGACGAGGATAAACAGAAAATCGTTCGTGAAGCTATTCCGCAGAATATTTCTGAGGCCGAGCCTAAAGATATTGGAAAACGTAGATAATTAGGAGGAAAAAAGATATGGCAAAATTTAATAGGGGTGGTAAAAAAGAGGTTCCACCATTGGCAACCACATCTCTTCCTGATATCGTGTTTATGTTGCTATTCTTCTTTATGGCTACAACACAGTTGAGAGAGGAGACTTCATTGGTAACAGTTAAGTTACCGCAAGCATCAGAGATTGCTAAATTGGAGAGAAAAGACCTTGCGTCTTACATTAATATCGGTGCTCCTGTGCTTTCAAAACAGGCAGAGTATGGTACTGAGACTCGTATTCAGTTGAACGATTCATTCAAGACAACTGATGATATTCGTGACTTCGTTGCTGCAGAGCGCGAGAGTTTGAGCGAGGCTGACAGATCATTTATGACTGTTGTTATCAAAGCTGACGAGAATGTACGTATGGGTATCATTACCGATGTTAAGCAAGAGCTTAGACGTTGTTCTGCACTTAAGATTATGTACTCTGCAAGAGCAGGTGAGTAATTCTTGGTTAGAACAGATATTGAAAAGGGAGTTGATGATTCAACTCCCTTTTTGTATCTTTGGGGTCATAATTCCCGCTTTTTAATTGAGTGTGGGGTGGTGTCCCTTTGTTATTATTTGAATTGTTAATTGATATCTTATGAAAAGGTTTTCTATTAATCTTGTTGCTCTTCTATTGTTGAGCTTATTCTCCTTCTCTTGTTGCAGAGGAGATAAAAAGGCTAAGTATGTCTTCTATTTTATTGGTGATGGAATGGGCTTTTCGCACATTGCTCTTGCTGAGGCTTATAATTCTGCTAAAGAGGGAAAAGTTGGCAGTGAACCTCTCTGTTTCACCCAATTCCCTGTTATGGGAATGGCTACCTCTTACTCGGCAAGCAATATGATCACCTGTTCATCTGCTGCAGGTACGGCTCTTTCAACAGGTGTAAAGACAAATAATGGAATGTTGGGTGTTGCCCCTGACTCTACAGAGCTTGAGAGCATCTCATTCAAATTTCATAATAACGGCTATAAAGTTGGTGTTATGACATCTGTTACAATTGACCACGCTACACCTGCTGCTTTTTATGCAAATTCAGTTTCGAGGAATGATTATTATTCAATTGCAGCTCAATTGCCTGAAAGTGGCTTTGAGTTCTTTGGTGGTGGCGGATTCCAGGGACTAAAAAAACAGGGCGATAGGAAGTCTCTCTATGACCTTGTAGCAGAAGCCGGTTATGAAGTTGCCTTTGGTGAGAATGAGTATGATAGCAAGAGCGGTTCTGCAGGAAAAATCATCTATTTCCAGAATAAGGAGAGAGCAGATAAAGAGTTGCCTTATGCTGCAGAAAGAGGTGAAGATGATTTGTCGCTTGCAGAAGTTGTTGAGAGTGCAATAGATTTCCTCTATAGTAAAGATGGATTTTTCATTATGGCTGAAGGTGGTCAGATAGATTGGGCTGCCCACGCCAATGATGTTGCCAATACAATTCACGAGACTTTGGATTTTGATGAGGCAATAAAGGTTGCGTATGAATTTTATCTTGACCATCCAGATGAGACCTTGATTGTGGTTACGGCTGACCACGAGACAGGTGGAGTAACATTGGGCCGTCAGAAAGGATATACCTTTGACCTCTCGCTGGTATCCGCAAAAAAAGGAGATTTTGACCATAATGATTTGAATGTAGATAACTATATGGAGCAGCTACCAAAGGATTCACTCTCAAAAGCGGCCAAAATCGGTTGGACAACCTCTTCACATACAGGAGGTGCGGTACCGGTATTTGCAATCGGCGCCTCGAGCTATAAGTTTGCAGGCCGTATGGATAATACAGATATTCCTGTCAGGATACTTGAGGCGGCAGGTTTGAAAAAATAGTAGAGACGATATTGACAAGAGGTATATTATTGGTTTTATTATTGTGAGTATGAGAAATTTAATCAAAATTTTGGTATCGGTTGCTATGCTCTTCCCAATTTCATTGAGGGCAGAGCAGCCAGCAGGCAAGAGCAACTCGCTTCTCTATCCGAAACGTGAGTTCAGAGGGGCATGGCTCCACGTTGTGGGAAACAAGGAGATTGCAAAGATGAGTACCGGTCAGGTGAAAGATTGGTTTATCAGGACATTGGATTCACTTGAGATGGTAGGTTGCAATGCTGTTATATTTCAGGTGAGGCCGACGGCTGATGCTCTTTATAAATCTGAGGTGGAACCTTGGAGCCGCTATCTTACCGGTGTTCAGGGAAAGGCTCCCCAACCCTTCTGGGATCCTCTCCAATTTATGATAGAGGAGAGCCATAAGAGAGGTATGGAGCTGCACGCCTGGTGTAATCCATATAGGGTAACGCTCGAAGAGAGCGATGAACTCTACAAGGGCCATCTCTACCACAAGAATCCAAAAATCTTTGTAAAACACGGAAAACAGATCTATTTCAACCCGGGAGAGCCACAATCAAGGAGACACGTGGTGAAGGTGATAAAGGATATAGTTGCCCGCTATGATATTGATGCTATCCATTTTGATGACTATTTCTATCCCTATCCGATAGAGGGTGAAGAGTTTGATGATGAGGCGGCATTCAGAAAATATGGAGCATCTCAAGGGTTTTCTGCCGCATCACAGAAGGGAGACTGGAGAAGATACAATGTTACTCTCCTTATAAAAGAACTTAATGAGGCAATCAAATCATTGAAGCCTTGGGTGAGGTTTGGTATAAGTCCCTTCGGTATTCACCGGAACAAGAAGGACACTCCGGACGGAAGTGGAAGTGAGACAAACGGACTGTCGAATTATGAGCAGCTCTATGCGGATGTTCCGCTATGGGTAGAGAAGGGGTATATAGATTATAATGTACCTCAGATCTATTGGAAAATTGGTCATCCTAAGGCAGATTATGAGGTGCTGATCAAATGGTGGAATAAAAATACACCTAAAGGACATCTATATGTAGGACAGAATATAGCAACATTCAAGGAGAAAGATCTGAAGAATCCGAAGACTACCCAGTTCAGAAGAAAGATGGAGCTTGTGAGAAGTTTGCCGAATGTACACGGCAATGTCTGGTGGCCGGGATGGTCAATTACCAGAAATCCATTTGGATTTGCTGATACATTGGCAAGAAGGTATCAGCGCTATCCGGCACTTCCATATGCATATACAGATATCGACTCAAAGATTCCGGAGCCAATAACTGATATAGCAAAAGACGGACGCCTCATCAGATGGAGCCAGTCACAATCTCAGGCAAAGGATCCTATGCAAAAGGCTCTCTTCTATATCATCTACTGTTTCCCTAAAGGGGTGGATGCAAATTTGCAGAATATGGAGAATCCTAAATATATCAAGAAGATTACAGACAAAAACAGTTATAATGTAATTGAAGAGAACAGTCAGCATGGGGCTGGATGCAAATATTTTATAACTGTTGTCGACAGATGCTGGAATGAGAGCAAACCGTCGAAAATTCTCTGGTACTAATAGTGTTATGAGTATCGGGTTTTAATGTAAATTGGATAACTTTCTTAAACTGAAGGAGTGAAAAGAGATATGAAAAGAACATTTTTGTTTACATTGTTTATGGCTTTGATGATTGTGGCGCCGGCACAGGAGAAGAAGTATACCGACCACTATTACAAAAGATACCAGGAGTTTGAAAAGGAGTCACCTGTAACCTCTGCAGATATCGTCTTCTTGGGCAACAGCCTTACAGAAGGGGGATCGTGGAGTGAATATTTTCCTCAAACGGAGATCAAACTGAAGAAAAAAGGGGGAGCAATCAGAAACAGAGGCATTGTTGGAGATACAGCTGAGGGAATATCTGATAGGTTGGATCAGATTATGCCGGGAAAACCTTATAAACTCTTCCTGTTGTGTGGCGTGAATGACATTAGCCACGACCTCTCAGTTGACAGCATTGTTACATTGATTGATAACCTCGTAGGTAGAATAAGGAGCGAGTCACCAAAGACAAAGGTCTATTTGCAGAGCCTTTTGCCGTTCAACGAAAGCTACAAAAGATACCGCAGACTTGACGGAAAGACCCCGATGGTTGCCCAGATCAATGCGGAGTTGGTTAAAGTGGCAAAAAAACATAAGGTTACATTCATCAACCTTCATCCTCTCTTTTTGGAAGAGGGGACTGAGAGTCTCAAACCTGAAGTGACATCTGACGGACTTCATCTCAACAAAGAGGGATACGAGATCTGGCAGGAGGCTATCAGAAAATATGTAAAATAG
This sequence comes from Candidatus Egerieisoma sp., assembly GCA_045594125.1. Classification (GTDB taxonomy): domain Bacteria; phylum Bacteroidota; class Bacteroidia; order Bacteroidales; family UBA932; genus Egerieousia. Next base: position 80,902 of record JAZNXX010000001.1, on the reverse strand, counting down.
ATCTGAACCGCTACATTTTAAGTAGATTAATAAGACATTTGAAGGGAAGAGTGTTGTTAAATAACACTCTTCTTTGTATTTTTGCAAGCTACAATCAAATAATTAGATTTTATACTATGAGCGAAATTAAGAGAAAAATGGTGTCCCATTTACTGAAAGAGGCTCCGGGAGGCGAAGTCTTGGCAAAAGGTTGGGTTAGAACAAAAAGAGGTAATAAGAATGTTGCTTTTATAGCATTGAACGATGGTTCGTCAGTAAATAATATTCAGATAGTATGTGATACCAATAATTTCTCGGAGGAGTTATTGAAGGAGATAACTACCGGCGCCTGTATTGCTGTGAAGGGTACATTGGTGGAGTCGATGGGTAAAGGACAGAGTGTTGAGATACAGGCTAAGGAGATTGAGGTATATGGCAAGGCTGATCCTGAGATATATCCATTGCAGAAGAAGGGCCACAGTTTGGAATTTTTGCGTGAAATAGCACACTTGAGACCCCGTACAAATACATTCGGATGTGTCTTGAGAATACGTCACGCTATGGCTTTTGCTATTCATAACTATTTCAACTCAAAGGGATTCTACTATCTTCACACACCGCTGATTACTGCATCAGACTGTGAGGGTGCCGGTGCAATGTTCCAGGTTACAACAATGGATCTCAACAATGTCCCTAAAAATGAGGAGGGAGCTGTAGATTTCTCACAGGACTTCTTTGGAAGACAGACATCGCTTACTGTAAGCGGTCAGTTGGAGGGCGAGCTTGGTGCAATGGCGTTGGGTAATATCTATACCTTCGGACCTACCTTCAGAGCTGAGAATTCAAATACTCCACGTCACTTGGCAGAGTTCTGGATGGTGGAGCCTGAGGTTGCGTTCAATGATATTACAGATAATATGGATCTTGCAGAGGATTTTATCAAGTATCTGGTAAAATATGCATTGGATAATTGTATGGATGATCTCAAGTTCTTGAACGATATGTTTGACAAAGAGCTTATTGCACGCCTTCAGGGAGTTATTGAGACAGAGTTCGTAAGACTTACATATACAGAAGGTGTCAAGATTCTTGAGGCAAGCGGTGAGAAGTTTGAGTATCCTGTGGGTTGGGGAATTGACCTTCAGAGTGAGCACGAGAGATATCTTGTTGAGAAACACTTCAAGAAACCGGTAATCCTTACAGATTATCCTAAGGATATCAAGGCATTCTATATGAAGCAGAATGAGGATGGCAAGACAGTACGTGCAATGGATGTCCTCTTCCCTAAAATTGGTGAGATTATCGGAGGTTCTGAGCGTGAAGCAAGCCTTGAGAAGCTTGAGGCGAGAATTGCCGAGTTGAATATGGATACACGCAATTTGTGGTGGTATCTTGATACACGCAAATTCGGTACAGCTCCTCATAGCGGCTTTGGCCTTGGATTTGAGAGATTGTTGTTGTTTGTTACCGGAATGGCGAATATCAGGGATGTGATTCCATTCCCAAGAACACCTAAATCTGCAGATTTTTAATAAAAAAAAGAGAGATATGCTTATAATAGGTATTGCAGGAGGAACCGGATCGGGTAAAACCACAGTGGTCCAGAAGTTGAAAACCCTTTTCAAGGAGGAGCATTTTGTTGTCATTCCCCAGGATGCATATTATAAAGACAGCAGTCATCTGACTGAGGAGGAGAAGGCTGTCCATAATTTTGACCACCCAGATTCGATTGATTTTGACTACCTTGTTGAGCATATCAGACAACTTAAAGAGGGTAGACCGGTAGAACAGCCGGTTTACTCTTATATTACCTGTTCACGCAGTAAGACAGAGAGTGTTACTATCAATCCGGCAGATATTATAATTGTAGAGGGTATTCTGGTCTTTACCTGCGAGAAATTGAGGGAGATGATGGATATCAAGGTATTTGTGGATGCCGATGCTGATGACAGGCTCTCAAGGGTAATATCAAGGGATATTGTTGAAAGGGGAAAGAATGTGGAGTGGGTTTTGAGACGTTATGAGCAGACAGTAAAGCCGATGCATCTCCAGTTTATAGAGCCGAGCAAACGGTATGCCGATATAATTATTCCTCAAGGTGGCCACAACCGTGTTGCCATAGATATGTTGGTTGCCATTATTGAGAAGGCACTGAAATAGAATCTTCCAACATCTGGAATGTTTAAACGATTGGTGGAAATAGTTGGGCAGAGATGGCTCAACACAAAAGAGCGCAGAATTGGGTTCTACACTACTGTGGTGTTTCATCTTCTTCTGATAATTGTGATGCTGCTCTCAACAATTCACGGTATAGTTGCCGTGGAGACTTCGTTTGTGCTCGATTTTTCAGGACTTGAGGAGATAGAGCAGAGGGTAAAGCAGGAGGAGATAAAGCTGAGGGCACAGCAGGAGGTGGAGGATCTTCTTTCCGGGCGCGCCACAGCTTCACCATCTGTCAGGAATGTGGTTGTGGAGAGGAGCAGCGGAAGCAATCTTCGTGACGACAGACATAAAGATCCCTCCAAGATTTATGATGAAGCTGAGGAGTTGCAGCGTAAACTTGATGAGTCGCGTCGCAGGGCAATGAGCGAACAGGGCAGCGATGATGAGGTTGCCTCTTTAAATGATAAAGAAAAGAGGAGCGGGGAGACCTATAAGGGGCCGTCTGTCATCTCCTATTCACTTAATGGAAGAAAGGCTCTCTCATTACCCGTTCCTGTCTATAAATGTTATGGTGGAGGTGATGTTACTGTGCAGATAGTGGTAAACAGAAAGGGATATGTAATATCTGCCACTGTATTGTCGACATCAGCAACATCTTCCGACGAATGCATAGTGCGTTCTGCTGTAGATGCAGCCAAAAGAAGCCGTTTCAGGGCCTCATCAAATGCTCCTGAAAAAGAGGCTGGCGAAATAGTATACAGATTTATTGCCCAGTAGCTGAAAAAATGGTAAATTTGTAGGATAGTAAATTGTAAGCCTATGAATTACCTTAAGAATTTCTTGAAAATCGCCACCCTTCTATGGGTTGCTGTCTCTTGTGCTCCGTCAGATAAGGAGAGCTATATGACAGATTATGCCGCATTTCTTGATGAAATTGCAGAAAACTACAAATCATATACAGAAGCCGACTGGAAGAGGAAGGAGGTAAAATTTGAGAAGTTGTCTGAGGAGTGGTATGAAAAATTTCAAAATGAGCTGACTGTAAAGGATGAACTGGCTGTAGCAGGTTATAAGGTCAAGTTTGCCTATTACCTCTCATTGTCTGAGGTAAATTCTGCCCTTGAGGAGGTTGAAGAGTCGATCGATTTTGAAAAGTGGAAGAGAGATGCCGAGTATTATATAGAGAACGATATGCAGGAGGATCTTGACCGTCTTTGCAGGGAGGCTGAGAAGGCAGGTAAAGAGGCTGAAAAGGAGTTCCGTAAAATTCTTAAGGAGCTTGGCATAGAGGGAAATAAGGCCAAAAAGTCAAAATAATCTGATGTTGCTATGGGTATAAAGGTTGTTGACATCAAACTTAAACAGAAAGAGGTAACTGTTGCATCTCCTGAGGGTGGGGTGGCCAAGATTGCTGGTGAAATTGCTGTAAAGAGGTCAAAGTTTTCAATAGGCTCCATTTTCGGTGGTGATAGCGGGGAGCAGTTTCTTCTGAAGGTGGAGAATGTGCTCTCTCCTAATATGAGGATTGGGGATGGAAGAGCACTTTTGGGATTGGACTGTACAAGCGAAGCGGGCGTAATCACCTCTTTTATAGAGAGCTGCAATGTGAATATTACCGGTGATGGGGGCGATTTTGTGCTCTATGCAAATCCGTGTGCAATTGATGCTGTTGAGGATATAGGCATAAGTGACAGTTATGAAATCTCTTTTGACCTGGTGTTATATAATAAGAATGAGAGAGAGCAACTCCGTAAATCACATAAAATTGTGGTGAAGTTGGGTGAAGGGTTCAACGCTCCACAGATTGATATTTTTGGCGTGGGTGCAGAGTATGCAGCCTCCTCCGGAGTAAGAGTGGCGGAGTTTTCACTTTTCTATGATCCGGCACTTATAAGCGCCGGTGAGGCAACTGCAGAAGTTGCGCTGAGGGTGAAAAATGTTAAAGGTGAAGAGATTGCAGGGCTGGTGTCAATGGCCCAGCCGATTGTTTCCGACGGCAAGTGGATATGCAGTGACGGCAAATATCGTTTTGACAAACTTCAGAAAGGGGATGATCTCAAATATGATCTCCTCTTTGATATGTCCAGGATTGGGAATCCGCAAATGGAAAATTCTTCCGACAAATATACAATTGAAGCGGCAGTAATATACAGTTTCAAACGGGCTAATGGCAGCAGGGAGAGCCGTAAGATTGCTTCTGCTTGCAATATTGGTATTTCGCGTAACAGGACTTTGGTTGAACTTGGTCTCTTTGTGGATAACAGGCAGATAGTGGAGGATAATTCTGATTTTAATTGGGGAGTGAAGAGATTGCCTAAAGGTGTTGAGCATAAATTGAATATACGTCTTGGCAATATGGCGCAGGCTGTGCCGGACAACGGGAACTCAAGGATAGTGGTCTTGAACCTGTGTCAGACAAGGGTTAAAGATCCTGAACACAAGATGAAGATCAACCGCAACAGGTTCCAGAGAGAGAATATAGATGCAGGAGATTACTTCCGTTTTACCTGTAACGACAGATTCCTTTTCTTTGAAGGTGATGCCAAAAATGAAAATTGTGAGGCTATGAGGCTGTCGGCAGGAGAGTATAAGGATTTGAAGCTTAAGATATGTTCGGATGATATAGAGAAGATAAGGCTTGATGGGGAGAGAAAGGCGGAAATTGATCTTCTTATTACATTGAAACTGGATTATATTGTTGATAAGGGGGGCGATACACCTGTAGAAGAGTTGTTGCAAAAATGTGAAGACAAACTCGTCCATAAGGTGGTAACTATAAAGTTCAAACTTGTTAAGGAGCCAGCTGAGGAGTGGCTGGGTCTTGATTTTGGAACCTCAGCAATTGTGGCAACTTATGGTACATTGGATGAGGATAAGGATGTCTCGGATTTGCTTTTGAACCTTGAGGAGTCAAAAAAAGAGATTCTTCGGAGAGCCTATCCTCAAGAAAAGGCAAAGAGGGCAGATAGAAGTGAGGTAGGAAGCGGATTTATATCATCCAACATCTCTTTAAATAGGGAGAGCCGGGACAATAATGATTTCAGGATAGTACGGGAGGATAAGGATTTCAAGAAATATTCGATATGGTTGTCGCCATCTACCGGTATTCAGGATATCCTGTTGCCTTGTCTTAAGACAATGATGGAGTATGAGACCATACCCAATATTCTCAGTGATAACGAGAATAAAAGTTTCATCTATTACATAAAGGAGGGGCGCAGGCAGGTTCCGCGTCATCTGTATGATATGGGTGTGAACAACAAGATGTTGCCTACCGAGATGGCTAATGTATCAACACTCTTTGAATTTGTATATAAGCAGCTCTTCAACCACTATGTGAAGAGTGCGCTTGCTTCAAAGGGTGTGACCGGTGAGGATTGGATGGATAATGTAAACAAGATTGTATTGTCGGTACCTAATACATATACCCCAGGCCATTGTGCATCCCTAAAAAGGCAGGTCTATAAAATGTTCCCTTCGTTGTACGGCAAATATTTCCATATAGTTAGCGAGTCTGATGCTGTGGCCTGTTACTATATCTACAACAAGAGGGAGATTTGTGAGAAGAGCAATGTGGAATATAAACCGGCAAATGAGGAGAGGGTACTTGTCTTTGATATGGGAGCAGGAACACTGGACCTTACCTATTTTACCTTTAAGAGAGAGAATGGATGCCAGAGTGTAAAGATAAAAGGAAAGATGGGCGTCAATAGGGCTGGAAACTATCTTGACCATCTTTTGGCTGAGATTCTCTGTGACCTGTTGAAGAAGGGAGATATATCAGGTGATGACAAGGTGTACTTTGCAAATCTTATAGCAACAGACAGAAAGAGTATCAATGATGAAATCTCATACAAGGAGCGTCTTCATTTGAAAGAGTATATCAAGGAGAGCATAAAACCTCTGTTAAACAGAGATGATGAGACTATCCCCGATTATGTAGTTGGAGACAAGAGATATGCTTTCTGGCAAAAAATCGAAGAGACGGTGAAGGCGAAAAAGCTCTCTGAATTGAATGATATGATGGAGAGGGCCCGTAAGGAGTTGCAAGCTGTAGATTCAAATATTGCATATCTGAATAAGGAGTTGCAGAAACTTAAAGCGGAAAGTTCACCGTCTGATCACATTCTCCTTAACGGGGCTATAGCTAAAAAGCAGAAGTCGAAGGCTATGGTGATTGAGAAAATACTAACTTTGGAGCAGGAGATAAAGAGTATCAAAGGAGATACCGGCTCTTTTGCTCAGATGACTGTTGCCGATATAAAGGCCCATCCTAAGTTCAGGGAGTATATAAGGGAGTGTACAGAGGAGATATTGGACAATTTCAGAAACCAGTTTGGTGTCAGAGACAATAGAAATGTTCCAAGGCTTCCGGTTGATGTCATCGTCTTTTCCGGAAGAAGTACCTCATTGATGGAGATCAGGCGGGGTGTTATGAGGGCTGCAGCAAAACTTGGAATGGAGGGGACAAGATATGTAGATTTGGGAAACCTTAAGTATATTGCTGAAAATGAGCTGAATGATGATTTTGTTGTAAAAAGTTTGACAGACAAATCAATACGGACGCTCAAGAATGTGGTTGCCGTTGGTTCGATAATCTATGCCGAGTGGTGTAACCGTGGAGAGAGCTACACCTTTGCAAATGAAAATTTATCTGCCCGATACGGTGTCATTCTTGTTCCTCGCAACAAGGATGATGAATACAGATGGGTGGAGATGATTGGAAGGGGAGATTCCAAAGTGAACCAAAATGGTCTCTTTGCCACTAATATCCTCTATAAAGGCGACATATCCTGCAAATTGTATGATGTTGCGAAGGTGCTCTTTGTCCAGAGTTATGAGAACTCACCTGCAACAAGATGGAGGGAGGGCAAGAGGGATATGACTTCGCTTATTGCAGAGTATGTGGTACCTGGAGATATCAGAAACAGTGAATATAAAATGGAGATGTTGATAGATACCTTGGGTGATATTCATTGCCACATTCCTGATTTGTGCGGCGAACTTACCGACAAGCCTGAAGATGATTTCAACAACCCGTCATTGAGAAAGAGTTTGTGGCCTGTTTTATTCAGATAGAGTTTAAAAGGAGAAGCAAGATATGAGAAGTTTGAGCATATTTTTGATTGCGTTATTGATGGGTATTGCCGGGGAGATTCTGGCACAAAATAACCCTAATGATTATGTTGACAAGCCGGCTGAATCTGAACTGTTGCAGATTCACTATTTGAAAGATGAGGCCGGCAACAATCTTCCGGAGATTAAATCAGGTGCACTGCACCAGGTAGAACCGGCAGAAGAGGTGGAGACCTGTTATATCTATACCAACAAGAGATGGATTGAGGTAAGGAATAGCACAGACGGAATACTGAATGTGGATGGAAAGGGCCGTTTTATAAGGAACAACCATAGTGATCAATTGTCAAAGATAGATCCGGATGACCACGAATTGTCGGCTGGAAAAAGTTACTACTATAGTGTAGAGAATGATGCTCTCCAATTTATGGTTGATGGAAAGACCTTCAAGATTATCTTGGCAGATGGCTTCAATAAAGAGTGCATAAAGGTGACTCTCAAATGTGGGGAGGATGATAGATTTTGTGATTTTGGAGACTCTTTAAAGATTGGAGCAGGAAAAGAGGTGGATTTCGAGGTCAGGAGAGAGGGACTTTCAACCCTTGAGTGGATAAAATACAACTCTGTGCCCGTGGAGGTGGCGCTTGAGATTAATGGAGACCTTTATGAGCAGGATTGTATTACAGCGGGCAGTGCGGTAATGAGATCTGCCGCTCCGGTAAAAGTTGGAGATAATGGAGGTGATGGTGAAGATGTGGTAGAGATTGGATACAAGTATTTGGATGAAGACGGTCTCAAGGAGGCGACAGAGAGGTTCTACATCTGCTATGATAGAGGTTCGGCTGGCTCAGCTTCAGAAATTTCCTGGGTGGTTGTAGTTATCGTCCTTGTTGTTGTATTTGGTCTTGTGGGAATGGTTCTCTTCTACAGAATGCAGACCCGTAAAAGGGGGGCAGGAGTTGAACTCAAGATTCCAGGTAAGGGTGAATTGACAGCCGGCACTGGAGCGGTAAAAGGTGGCGAAGCAAATTTGGAGACCCTTGCGAATGAGAATATGGTACTTAAGGAGAAAAATGTGGAACTCAGCAGGATGATTGAAGAACTGGAGGCAAAAGGAGAGTTAATGGAGGCGAAAATCAAAGAGGGAGAGGAGGCCTATAATCTGCTTGTAGAGGAGAAAAACGGATTGGTTTCAAAACAAAGTGAACAGGAGGGGAGGATTGCCTCTATGCAGAGTGAGTTGGAGAACCAGAATGGCCTCTATCAGAATGCATTGAACCAAAAAGATGAGGAGATCTTCAAGTTGAATAGTATGGTGGCTTCAATCAAGCAGGTTACCATAGCAATCTTCAGAAACGAATCGGAGCAGCTCAGCTCAGAATTGGAAGGGTTGAAGAGAGCAGTAGCTGAAGCTGCCGGTGAGAAGAGCATCTACTATATAACACTGAATAATGCAATGATAAGCCTCTCAAAATTTATTGAACTGATAAATTCAAAGGATAATGGCGAAAATTGGATGATCCCAGAAGTTACTCTTGATGATGTTATTTCTGATCTGCGCAAACAGGCAAAATCGGGTATTTATCAGAAGGGATGGATCAATATCATTGAGATACTCAACTGTTATGCAGGTGCCACAATTCAGTTGAACAGAAAATTTGAGGATGCTGGTATTCCTGCCGGCAAACTTTTGAGGTTGAGGGCTCTATCTCGCAGAATAGTGGCAAGATTGGGTATAATGACAATTGTGCCGAATCTTCTTATAGATAAATTTGATGAGGATGAGCACGAATATGAGAATACCGAGCGTATGATAACCCTTTTTGATGAGGGGCTGAAACCAAAAGGTGTTGAAGGACTTGTCTTTGATATCAGTTGTGTGGGATATATTGATGAGAATGGCGTGACAATAAAACCAAAAGTGTACTATTTTGCTTAAATTATAGATTATGAAGCTCTTTAATATAAGACTAAACGACAGGATTGACCATAAGGTTGATTTTGATTCTGGAAAACAGAAGGAGGAGAATGTTATAGTGGAGCTTACTCCGTCAAGTGAGGTAAAGCTCTTTTCATTCAGCTGTGATAGAGGAGGAAACGGATACATTCTGCAAAGTGATAAAGGAGAAAAGTATTGCAGGATAGCTGGAAGTATAGCGGCAACATATAGTGAAGAGGGCAACTTTGTAACCATTTCTGTTCCGCTTGAAGAGGTTGTCAAGAGTGCACCTGTCAAGAGTGCAGGCAAGAAGTTGCCGGATGAACCAAAACTTAGGCGTGCGCAAAAAAAAGAGAAAGTTGATGAAGAGAATATAGTGGCAGACTCTGCTGCTGAGGGTGATATTATAGATATTGGCGGCGGATTGTCATTGGAGAGGCGAAGTGAAGTTGGCAGCTGTCAGGATATCTTCATATTATCCAAATTTGACATGAATCAGCTCTACAAGATAGAACTTGTGGTTACATTAAGGGATAGAAGCAGAAATGTGATATATCATTTGGCATCAAGAGACCGGATAGAGGAGGTTGTTCTCGATTTTGGTTCCGAGGCGTCCCAGATGGCTATATTCAATAGGGATAAGGATATGACAATCCACGGGATAGTGGATATTTTTGATGAATTGAAAAGCTCTTATAAAGGAATTGAAAAGGATGACAAGTATGTGCAGTGGGGAGGGAATAGGCAACTTTATCTCTCCAAATTCTTTATTAAGAAGGAGATTGAGGAGGCGGTTGAGAATCCATCCTTGGCGTTATCCAATGCTCCAGGTGACAAGATGAGAATACTTACAACTGAAAATGAGATTGATGAGGTTGAGTTCAGAAATTCATATATGCAGTCTCCAAATATAAAACTTATCAATTTTGGAGGTGTAGATCTCCCCAAACTGAAATTGGTAAGAGGTGACAATACCAGGAGAGCCATTGGAATAAATGAGTATTCAAACAACTATTTCTACAGGGCTGCTGTAAATCTCTTCTTGCGCGAGGCTGCAAAGAGGATTAGTGGCGGCAAACTGGTCTCATTCAGAATATTGATGCCCAATGTCTATACACAGAGGGATATTGTTGAGAATCTCGGCCATATATATGAAGATATCAGAATGATGTTGGATGAGGATAGCTTTAAGGAAAATATTCTTGGATTTGAACTTTCAGCTGTCTCTGAGAGTGATGCCTCGATTCTTGGTGTAATATCGGCAGGAAAATTGACAAATGAGGGCACCTACCTGATATTGGATGCCGGAAAGGGAACCCTTGACTACTCGCTTTTGAGTGCAAACAGAGTCAATAAAAGATGGCAATATGTAAATTATGTCAGATCTGGAATAATAGGGGCTGGAAACGCCATCACATATGGCTATTTTATCTCACTTTTGAAGATCTTCCTTAAATATAAGTTTAAGGGAGAGTTGACAGACGATCTTCTTAAGGAGTATATCTATACCAATATTTTGGGAAAAGGGGGAAGTGAGGCGGTTGGAGCAGGCGACTCAGCCAATTTCTATAAAATGATGTCGCTTGTAGACAAATACAAGATTGCTGAGAGCGGTGAGATGGAGAGAGCGGCTACTAAAGAGGAGAAGGCAAGGAATGGACAACAGGGTGGTACAACTACCGGAGATTTGGGCTCTATCCAGCTCTCCACATTCCTCGATTTTCTTAAAGGAAGAATGGATGGTGAGAACAGGATTATCTATGGAGATGAAAATTTTGATGATGTGGAGAAGATGGTGGATTCATTGGCAATTGAGACTTGCAACAACATCAATGGGATGATGGAGGGCGCTCAAAAGAGTGTGAACTATATCATATTTGCCGGAAGAGGGTTCAAACATAGGGCATTCAGCAGTAAAATGGCAGAGTCTATGATGGGAAAATTTCAGAGCGCACAAGTTTTGCCTGGGGAGGTTGAGGCCCTCACTCTCAAGAATATCTGTCTCTACTGTTGTAACCCGTTAAAGAATGGAGAGTATAATCCAAAGGTTATGTCCTATCCGTTTTTGATTAGAGAAAAGGGGGCATCTCCGGAGAGTGGCAAAACAGGAAAGGGTGAAAAGAAAAATTCATCATCCGGATTTGGATCCTTTTTTGCCGGGGTTGCAGAAAAGTTTGGATTAGGTCAAAAGGCAGATAAATCTGAGAAGGATAATCTCCAAATGTTGCAGGGGTTGAGGAATACGGTAACTTATTTTTTGGAAGGTGACCAACCGAAATCTTTTACTCCCGAAAAGAAGGCTGAGTTGCAGAGTGATGGCAACAGATTGGGATACACTATCAATATTGGTAATCCGTTAAAGGACAAACTTAATTTTGGAGGAAGAATCTATACTATTCCAAACGGTGTTGGAAAAGAGTCGGTTGAGATCTTTTTTGACGGAAAGGATTATATAATCAGGACTTCTGGAAATGAGGTTGTTGTTTTTGATAATCAGGTGAATGTCAGGAGCTCGAAGTTTGAATTCGCCTCATTCTTCCCATATTGTGAGGCCTCTAATTTAAATGAGGTTATTCTGGTTCCTGAGATTGGATTGAAAGGCGCAGGTAGAGGAGAGAGTGATAGCGCTGCCAAAACAGCTGGTGCTAAAGGTTCTTCTGCAGGGAGTGAAGATGTAGAGAATAAAGGTGGAGGAGCCAATGATGAGGAGGAGCAGCTTGATAAAGATTTAGAGTCAATATTATAAATTGGTAAAGATGGATATTACAGTAATTATATTGGTGGCCTTGCTGCTTGTCTGTTTTATTGTTGCAGCAATCTTCTTTTACAAATGGTATTCGGCACAGAGGAGAATTGAGGAGCTAAGGTTGAAACTTGACAGTTTCAATAAGGCATTGCTGGAGAAGAGGAACAGTGTGGAGGATGATTATCAGATGCAATTGAAAAAGGAGAATAGAGATAAGGCTGCAAGACGTCTGATTGCTTTTATATCAGCAATACAGACATTTTCAAACTATAATGGTGATGCAGGAAAAATGTTGGAGGAACTTGACAAATCTCTTGATCTGCTCTCTCCAAACGAGATCTTCAAAAATGGTAAAGAGAATCTGATATCAGAACTTGGTTTGTGTATAAAGGCCTATGAGCGTATAATGCTGTTGCAAAAAAAGGTTACCCTCCCATTTTTGAAGGGTATCGACCAGGAGCCTGCCCCAACAGAGGAGCATAAGGTAAAGGTGAGGGGGGCAATTCTGAGAATGGCTATGCAGCTTTATGATGGTGTGGACAGTTTCAACTCAGTAAATGAAAGGGAGGAGCAGCGGCTCAACCTCAATGTTGTTGAGGGTAAAATGGAGATTGGTGAGGCGATGGCAAAATCGGAGCTTATCTCCACACTCTCGCACAAATCTCCACGCTGGGCAAGAAATATAAAGAAAGGTGTCGAGGGGATTGGTGTAGAGGATGAAAATGTGATTTTTTCGGGATATAAACTTAAATAGCATTTTATGAAGGAGCTGTTCTCTAATAAAATAATCAGGATTGCGATAGTTGTTGCCATACTTGTGGCTGTGGGCTATAGTATTGTTACATCTGTCTCATTTAATTTCTCGCTTCTTGCAATCGGACTCTTCATTACGTTTCTGCTTATCTGTTGGTTGAGCAGCATCAGGAACAGAATGACGAAGCTCCATTTGGGGGCGGTATTTTTCTCATTTTTTGCCTTTGTCTCATTGTGGACGCTCAATAACTATTTCAAGGCAGAGGGGGAGGTATATAGCAACAGTGACCATCACGCTGTAAAGATAGAGGGGGTAAAAATTGTAAATCCCGAGAATTTTATCATTGCAGGCAACTCGGAGGAGGCCTTTTTCGATAAGGAGGGGTTGAATGGAACACTCTCAATCTCAAAGTTTGGGGAGAAGGAGCTCCATCTTAAGGCAACAGGTTTCAGCCAGCCTCTATATAAAGAGACTCACAATAAAGGGAAAAGGGTTACTGGCTTAAAACTTTACAACGAACGCAGTGTCGTAAGATTCTCGCCTCGTGATACTTTGAATTTTATCACCAGAGCTGGCAGGAGTTACAAGTTTTATATTGACGAAACTACTACTGTAGAGAGAGAGAATTTGGGTATGAGGAGAGTGGCAAGAGATACCTCCCATTACTATATCAAATCGGCCGATACCACATTCTGTTCGATGGAGAAGAGATTTATATCAAAGGCGCTTCCTATGAATACTATTCTTAGTGGCATAGCTCTGCCGGATCTTGACTTTTCCGGTATAAATCTTTTGAGGGATAGTGTATTCACTGAAAATGAGGGAATGATGGACAACTTTAAAGAGTTGTTCTACAAAAAGAGCCCGAAGGTGATGATTGATTCGAGAGGTATTGGATATGTTCTTGAAATTGGAAGTCCGGTTTTTGAAAGGGGCCAGCTACGCGAGGTGATAGTTTGCTATCAAGATGGGAACCGCAAAAGATATCCTATGCAGTCATTGAGAAGTAGTGTGGAAAATGAGATTATTGTGGATTATGGAACTGTTATCTCTGTCGGTATTCTGGATGATACAAAAACTCTGCCTGTAAGGTTTGAAAAGGGGGAAGATGGAGAGTCTGTAGTGATGAAGTATATGATGCCTCGTTACCACTATCTCAGTTCAGTCAATAAAATAGGGTCAAATACAATCTATATCACATCAGATCTGACAAAGATCATCAATGACAATCCGCCCGAGAATATAATGCTTTTCGACCTTTTCAGTACACCTGAGAATAAGAACCATCTGAAGCAGGATCTCTACCTTTCGTATGTTTCAGGCCCGACAACACAGGATATGAAATTTGCTCTCGAAGGGTTAGGTCCGAATGTCCAATATATAAAGTCCGGCACTACAATTGGTGGAATAACATCAAAGAACGGAAATTTGGAGTATCTGATGAGTATAGAGGACTTCAAGAGCACTACCTGTTTTGGAGAGACAAGGATAATGCTCTTTTTGGGACTGCTCTATATTCTTCTTCTCGGGTTGTATTTCTACGGATCGGCATTTGTTGTGGAGGATCAGGATGGCCGCCGATGGAGAGAATACTTTTTCAGTTCGCTTGAACTGATTGCATATATGATCATCTTCTTTATGGTGACATTGAGGATGTTCCTGCTCTGGAGAACCTCTGTCTTCCCGCCTGTAGAGGGGGTTACACTCTATGAATTTACCCACTTCTTCAGGGATATCAATATGATGTCGTACCTCTTTATCGGACTGAACATTATAGGCAGTGTGGTATATGCCGTCAAATATATGCGTAAAGTGACTGTCCGGCAGATTGCTATAGGTTGGCAACATATATTGATGCTCTTTGTGAAGGCAGCTGTTGCAAATATTGTAATCTTCTCTCTTGAGATGTCAATATTTGATTTGGGACTGTCATATCTTATGTTTGCGGTGCCATTTGTTACAATAGCAGTTGCTCTCCTCTTTTTATATGAAGATATATGGGCCGGATGGTTTGGAAAGAGCGAAAATAGGGGATGGAAAAGATTTGTATTCAATTCCTATTTTGCCATCGTTCTGCTCTATCTTGCTGCCTATTTGGTTGGCAGAACAATTTTGGGAAGTTTTGGAATATTGATAGTTGTTCTCACCTATTTTGTGGTTGAGTTCTTTATCTATAAGTTCTCATCTGAGGATTATATTGGTGCAGAAGGAAGAGAAAAGGTTGATTCTATGGGATTTGTGGAGCTCTTTGGCTCAAATCTCTTCAAATCGCTCTTTAACTCGATGGTGGCGGCAGTGTCTCTGGTATTTATGGATTCCGGATATGGCATTCTCTTCATCACCTATGCTCTGTTTGCCTTCCTGATAAAACTGCACGACTATTATGATGCCCATCTGGTAAAATCAAGGTCAAGGGGCTTTGCAATAGTTGGTTTGGCATTGATGATTGTGGCAATGCTTGTAAGCTACAAGTGGATATTTATCGGGTATCAGCAGGGGGCAGGAGTTACGCCTTATATTGCTACTATTGTTGTAATGGCAATTGCGCTCTTGCTTGTGCTCTATATATTGTATGTTCCTAAAGAGAAGATTCTCAAGGCAGGTATGCCGGCTGCAGCAATAATTGGCATAGCTGTAGTTCTGGTTGTAAATGGTGCCCTTACCCGACATACAGCGCAGCGCGTGAATGTGCATATTTATGACAATCCGGCTGACGGACTTGAGCAGATTACCTCAGCAAGAGACCAGCAGAGATATTTTGAGGCTTCGCTGAATGATTACATTCTCTACACCTACAACGATCTTGGAGAGAGGGTAAACAGTGTTGGTGAGCGTGGCGCAGGCTATTTCAAGATGCAGCCCCATTCAAAATTGGGGGCAATGTGGGGTGCGCAGTCAAGCGATATCCTTCTTGCCCGATTTATAGTAGCTGAACACAACAAGAATCTGCCGATAGCCCTTGTGGTCATCTTCCTTATAATGTTCATTGCCGGATTTGCTATGAATGTCAGGCACAGGGTGGCAAAGATGATGCTTGTTCAGATACCCCTTTTGCTCTTTATCCATATTCTTATGGTATGGATGGCCAATACCCAGAGGTTTATCTTCCTTGGACAGGATATCCCGATGTTGTCGCTCCACTCAAAGATGTCGATATGTTACTTTGCACTATTGGTTACTGCCTGGATTGCCGTGGCAGTTTATGAAAAGATGTCGGTCCTATATCTTGAAGATTATTCTGATGATTGTGGCCTGGAGAGATTGAAGGTGAATTTCTGGTCACGGTGTCTCTATATAGGAGGTGCTGCGGCAATTGGAGTAATTATTCTTAACCTCTTTGTAGGTGGTGCGAAGAATAAATATAAGGATAACAGGTATGATCTGAAAAAGCTGTTGGAAGAGACAGACAAATATGTGGAGAGGATAAATAGGAACTACTTTACTGTCGATTTCCAGAATGAGTATAAGAGAAATCTCTCCAAGGTTGGAAGGAGTGCAGGAATTGCAGATATGGTGAAGGCCCTTGATGAGAAGAATAGTGATCAGATTATGGCAGAGCTTGGTGGTGATACATCCTTCCACTACAGATTGTGGAAAAATTTTGTCTCTACAGGTGTAAAGAGCAATGAGAGTGGTGCCGTGCTTCACGTAAGAAAGCATAATAAGTATAAAATAGAAGATGGAAAAGAGACTAAAATAGACTCATTTGCAGTTGATGTAAGGGTTAAATTCTTTAACAGACAGCTGCCGTTCGACAACTCAACAGCCTGGAGAGGTAATATTGTGGAGTATGATAAAGAGAGCTCTATCCAGAGATCAAAAGTGTCGGGCACCATAAAGAAGATTTCACTTCCTCACGAGTGGTTGAGGAGCGGAGAGAGCGCAGTTCTGGTAACAACAAAAGATAATATCTCCATTACCATCAGAAACAACAGCAAGTCCCATACAAGTGTACAGCTAAATGATGGGAGAGGGTATAACAGGGCTTGCAGGGTATTTGATACAGATTATGCCCAGGACAGATTGATTAATGATGCTGTTGCACATAAGAGGTATATTGCCAGAAATGTGATGATTAATGGAGAGCGGAATTTTATCTATCCAAAAGGGGAGAAACTTTTCTGGGCAAGGACTCTTGCCAAAGAGCTGTTGGAACAGAAGAGACAGGCTGAAAGGAGGATAAAGCAGGCTCCCGAGTTCCACGATGATATTGCTGTGTCGCTTGACGCAAATTTGAATACCTCGATCTATGACATCTTCAAAGGTGCAAATCCACAATATCTGACTGTAATAGCAGCCAATGGAGATGGAGCCATATCAGCCATTGTGGATTATGAGAGAAGATACATTCTCAATCCTAATGATCTGAAAAAAGTGGAGAAACTTGAAGACAAACTCTATATGGAGGTGGATAGGGATGCCGACAGGGGTTATTTCGGAAACAGGAATCTCTTGAAGATGAAGGAGGGCCCCGGATCTTCCCAAAAACCTATTGTATGGACAACTGTTGCTTCGGGTATTGATTTTGAATGGAGTAATTTGACAATTCCGGAATATTATAAAAAGAGTATAGGTAAAGGGAAGAATAAGCATTATATCTCTATACCATCCATAGTTAGTGGTAAATATGCAATTAATTCATTTGCAGGTCAGAAGTTCAAAAGTAAGCATCCTTTCAAGGCCTTGAGACAGGATGAAAATTATGGAGAAGGTGTGACCCTTTCAGGATATATGACCCACTCCAGCAACTATTATAATGGTGTAATGCTCTATTTTGGAGCCTTCCCTGCAGACCATTATGATAAGAAGTTTTTGAAAATTGGGGATAGAGGTAACAATACCATCCTGAGAGGATTCGGCAATAACAAGAATCTTGATTCAATAGAGGCAAATTTCCCGATAATGAGACTTGACAGAAGAATATTTGACAAGTCAGTTGTATTTAATACTAAGTTGCCTTCGGATTACAAAGTTTTTGAAAACTCACTCTTTATGACCAGAATCAATACGATGTTTGGTATTAATGGCGAGCCTGACAACTATACTACCCTCTTTGGGGAGTATCTTGATAACGGCAATAGGGTAAACGGCTACTCTTATGCCGAGTCTTCGGTGTTGCGGTACGGCATTGAGGATAGGGCTAAAAATTCCATTATGGAGAAGGTTATCCGCCAGACTGCTATTGGTGCCGGTGGCGTATGGGAGGTTACCCCATATAAGATGGCCGAGATGTTTGGAAGAGTGGCCTTGCTCAATAAGAATTTCAAACTTACATTAAATCCCGAGGGGGCTGATGGCAGAGGTTGCAAATATGAGATGATGGATGATCTCCAGGAGGAGTTCCTTGAAGCCCGAGGCCATCTGTTATATGGTATGAACCGCATTTTTACAGGAAGTGAGAGGGGAACAGCCAAATCAACCGGAGTGGTAAAGAATATTGTTGAAGGGAAGCGTAAGATAAATGTTGTAGTGAACAATGATGGCGAGAAATTCTATATATATGGCAAGACCGGAACAACAGGTGAAGGTAATAATGAGAATCACCACAGGCTGGGCATAATAATAACCGACCGGGATATCTCCATATTGGATGAAGATGATCTGGATAAGGTGAAGTTCTATGTCGCCTACTTTACCTGCTCTACAAACCTACAGATAGCTACCTACGGCAAGGCAATTCAGGCAATAATAGATTCGGACTCATTTAAAAAGTATATGAAGGAGGATAAATGATGAAAGAGAAGAGAAGAATGGGATGTGCCCCATTTACATTTTGTATCATAGCTGTAATTATGGTGGCCGGTTATTTCTGTTTTATCCACCCTCGTCCGCTTGAGGAGCCGGCAGAGTTAATGGATGAGTCGAGGGTATCGGTAAGTATAAAGAAGTCGGTATTCAAACAGGCTGTTAAAGAGAGAGGTGAAGGGTGGGGCGAGATCAATATTCCTTGTCTCACAATGCCTTGGAGCAGTGCATATATAACAGTAAAGGCTGCAGAAGGGGATAAATTCTACAGCCATCTTGATAAAGAGGATGCAGCAAAGAATATAGCTGAAGATTATCCGCATCTCTTCACTTTTGAAGAGGCTGATGACATATATATCTTCAGAATGAGGCTGTCTGGAGGATATGTAACAATTCCGGCATTCCTCATTGTGCCGATGATTGAGAACAAACTTCTCTTAATTGAATAGATGATGATTTTACGGCTGATGCTCAAACTTACCCGTCCAGAGGTGGCACCTTCTGCCCAGAAACGCAAGCTCCCCTTTAAAATGAGGTTGCACAGGCAGATATTGCTCTTTCTTGTGAAATACTACAGAAAATATGCAATTCTGGATGTGGTGGCTGTCGGCAGGGATATAAAGATAATAAGGCAGAGGAGGGATATGGCATTTGAGGAGGAGCTTGGGAGAATGCATATAAATCTGAAGCTGAATCTCAAGGAGAGGGCTCTGATAAATCTCAAGAATAGGGTTCAACCCCGGGGATTCCACCCTTTTATCAGTGAGTTCAGATTCTTGGATGAACTTATTGTGGAGTCGGGTGACAAGGTGGTGATGGTAGAACGTGGAGAATCTGTTGAGGTGAGTGGAAGTTCTCTTTGTGCTGCAAGTGTGGGGTCGGAGAGTGATTATCTGGTCAAGGTTACGGCAAGGCTTCCCCGTCCGGAGAGGAGTCAGGGAAAGGTCTCTTCTGAACACTTAAGAGAATCAGAAGAACCGGTAGAAGCAAATCTATCCGGAGTTGGTGAAAGAGTGCGCAAAGGCAGAAGCCAAAGAGGTGAGATAAGATTCAAAGGAGATTCATTTACAGGAGGAAATGGTCAAGAAAATATTGCACCTGTCGGGAAGATAAATGAAAGAGGAGCGGAGAATATTGCTGTTCCTGCAAAAGAACTGAAGGGAGTAAAGGTTTATGATGACTCATTTTAGAGTCAGGAGATATGTCATCAGACAGTGTAAAATGGAGTATAATTTAAGGAATAGAAATTTCAAAAGTTGTTATGAGTGGTATTGGTGAAAAAATAAGAGGCCTCTTTTCAGATATGGCTGTGCTTAAGAGCAAGGAGACAAACGAACTATTTTCCGGAAGGAACCTTCCGGCATTCATCAAGGATTATATTGTGAAAAAATTCTCGGATGAGGAGGGTGTCGTAGATAGAGAGGCTCTTGTTGGATATCTCAACAGCAAGATGATGTGTGATGGGGGCAAAATCAAGCAGCGGCTTGTGGCTGGAGAGGCTGTGAACATTACCTGCAAGTTTGTTTGTGATGTAGATCTGAAGAGGGGAGTGACAACCTTCACGATACCTGAAGTAAATTTTGATGTTGAGACATATATACTACCATCTCTTATTGAGGAGCATAAAGAGAAGAGTGATCTCAACCCCGGAGAGAATTGGGGAAATATAACTATCGAGTATATTGACCCTAAAGGGAAGGGCAGAGGCTCAATAGTTATGACATCTTACAAATCTTTCAAGCCATATACGATAGACCTGGATTTCTACAGGGAGGCCAGAGCCAATTTTGAGGCTACTGAAGAGTGGATTGATCTCATCATAAGCAGTATGGAGTATGCGCCGGAACTCTTTGGAGAGGCAGGCCTGAAGGAGACTATCGAGAAAAAGCTCGAGTTTATCTCAAGGATTCTGATTGCTGTAGAACCCCGCCTGAATATGATTGAACTTGGCCCTAAAGAGACGGGAAAGAGCTATGTCTACAACAACACCAGCAAATATATGTGGCTCTTGGGAAGCGGAAGTACAACCAGGGCAAGAATGTTCTATAATAGGGCAACAAAGCAGTTCGGATATATAAAGAGTAACGACGCCGTCATTATAGATGAGATCTCCACATTCGATTTGAGACGGGATGATGAGCTCCAGTCAATATTGAAAAATTATCTTGAGCAGGGTAAGGCAAATGTCGACAAAGTGGAATTTATGTCGGAGTGCGGATTGGGCCTTGTGGGAAATATCAAGTTGACAAAGGAGATGAAGCCTGCTGGAGCGGAATATTGTAAATCACTTCCAAAGGTGTTTCAGGAGTCGGCAATGCTTGACAGGTTTCACGGTTTTATCGAAGGGTGGAAGATACCTAAGCTTGTGGCAGCCTCGGCATATAGAGGTTGGGCACTGAATAAAGAGTATTTCTCTGAGGTGCTCCATCTTTTGAGAACAGCTCCTGAGTATTCAGTCATATTTGATGAACTTGTGGAGTTTGATGAGAGCAAAGGGGGAATGAGGGACAGACGGGCTGTCTCAAAACTGGCAACAGCATATTGCAAGCTGCTCTTCCCTCATATAACGGATCTCTCAATATTGACACCTGAGAGTCTTGAGGCATTCAAGGTGCAATACGAGAACTACTGTCTGAAACCGGCAGTAAGGATGAGAGCGATAATCAGGGAACAATGCTCTCTGGTTGACAGCGAGTATAGTAGGGAGATGGCTGAATTCAGGATAAGAAGAGGCCAATAAGAGAGGTGATATTGTGCCAATACTCTCCAAGAAGGGTGCCAAAGGCCTCAATGATATCGTATCTTATTGAGACAAGTATAACAGATAGATTGAAGATCCAGAAAAACAGTATAAAGAGATAGGAGAAGAGGTTGCCGAACTTTTTTATGTCGGATTGGGACGGACTGAGCTGGGTGTAGAAACAGAGTATGTGGAATGCCAGTGTATAGCCGACAAAGAGGTGCAGTACAGCAAGTGTACTGTTTGACCAGAAGAGCCCCAACAATAAAAAGATGTAGGTCCCAAGCGGGAGACAATATGGAGCCAGAGTGATATATGATTCACCTATTGAGCTCCTGCCGCTGTGCCAGATTTCGCCCCCATCCCTGTCGGTAGCCTTGAAGGAGTGGATTTTGCGGAGAAAGAGCAGACCTACAACGGTGTGGGACAATTCGTGCGAAAAGGTCTGGAAGAGCCCCTCATTCTGTTTTACTGCAGGAATCATTCTGGTAAGGAAGTAGAGAAGTATGCCTCCAAGGAACCAGAGGTATTTTGTAATGTGGGATATGCTCCAGTACAAAATGGATGGAAGTTCCATAATGGAGATAAAGATTCCAAATGATATGATGACAAGACAGAATATTTTGAAGGACTTTTTCATAATAGCAAAGATATTTATAACAAAGATAGTGATAAAATCCCCTGCAAATCACTTTTAAAGAATCATCATTAAGTATATTTGCAGGTGGTTTATAAGGAGAGGAGTCAATAAAGAGATGAAACAGACAGTCAAGAAAGAGAAAGAAGAGACAGAAGTGGGTAACTTCGATAGTGGAAGCGGCATCATCACCTGCCCAAAGTGTGGATTTATCTTCCTGCCAAAGGAGAAGATATGCCCCAATCCCGGATGCGGATGGATGAATCCGTATTATAAGGCCGTTGAGGAGGAGAGTTCCAAAGATAAAACGGTAGAGGGTAAAGATGAGACAACCATTTCTGCTGATTACGGAAAGGGTAGCGGCAGTAAAGAAAAGGGTCAAAAGGAAGATGGCGAAAAAACGACCATACAAGAGCCTACTGCATTACCCCGTAGATGCCGAAATTGGTTTGTAACACTTGCTCTGGTTGGTGGAGCAATCCTCTCTTTTCTTCTTTTTGTTCTCTTTTCCATAGGTGTCTACTTTGAGGAGCGCGAATCAAATTACTATATGTTTGTTGCAATTGTGCAGAGTTGCATTTTGGCCGGATCATTGGGCCTGTTTATGTTGAGCCGTTACTATAGGAAAGGATTTTATCTCTTCTCTCTGGCATTATTTATCTCCGGTATATCACTCTGTTTTACCCGTAAAATCAGTAGAGGAATTGATATTGTTGACACATTGAGCCAACCTGAAGGATGGGTACTCGCATCTGTTGTCCTGGTTGGAGTGGTGCTGCTCTGGCTCATTCTAAAAATCAGGAGAAATGGATATTCTGCCTGGTCACTTTCCGACAGAACTTTCAGTGAGGCCAAATTGGGGATACCGACAATTATATATATCATTATTGCCATTATTCCTCTCATTATGCCAAGTGAGCTGAAACTCAACTCATATCTGGAGTGGAAGAATTACAACGGAATGGTCGACTCCTGCGTTGTAAAGATGGATAGGGGCAGCGCCTCAAATCCCCAATATCTTGTAGAGGCAAAGCAACTCTACAAGAGCATTCTTAAGTATGAGGCGATGTATAAGGCTGCAAACGGTAGCTATTGCAGATCTGCGGAGATAGATTCGCTTCTTGACCGGAAAACAAATGCAGCGGCAAAGAGCTGGGCTGATGCAGCAGATGCACAGGCTAAGGTGCATAATGAGAAAAAGGCGGTAGAGTTCTATTCAACATCACTTGCCCTGATGGAGAATGAGCAGGTGAGAGATAAATTTGTATCCAAGGCAAGGAAATATGGCTTCATAAAGCGTGCGGATGTTGAGATTCTCGCCTCATATTCCGACAAGATAAAAGGTGCAATAAATGAGAAGATGCCTTTGGATAGTGTAAGATATATCTACCCGAATTTGGTTTATGACTCCTGGGATGCAACAAAGGAGCATAATGTAAATTTCAAGATCAAGATCTATAATAACGGAAATCTTGTGTATAATTCAAAAAAATCAAAATCATATTCATTTCTTGAGACACATATTATTGAGCCAGGCAATGGCAATACCCTATGTTTCAGCGGTTGGGGAAATGATAAGGGCAATGTCTATAAGTCCGGTTCGGTTAAAGTGGAGATATGGAGTGAGGGATTGTGTATTGCATCAGATGAGATTGTTGTAAAATATAACTGATTATGAAAAATCTTCTTTTGTGGTCACCACTCTTTATACTGTTTGTCACCTTTGCGACAGATCTCTCTGCACAGGATTGCTATAATTATACAAGAAACCAGGCAATTACATACTATAATAAAGGGGAGTTCCAGATAGCCAAGGATCAGTTTGAGGCTGCAAGAATTTGTCCCGACAAACCGTCAGACGATGACCTTGAATCCTGGATTGGAAAGTGTAATGATTCTCTTGAAGAGTTGGCCAGAAATGAGCGGCTTGAACGGGAGCGAAGGGTAAAAGAGCAGAAGGCAAAAGAGGAGCAGATGCGGCAAGAAGAGGAGCGGAAGAGAAAAATTGCCGATCAGGGCTATATGAGAATCTATGCAATGGACTTTGCCAATGTGACCAAGGAGTATGAAATAATAGACAACTATGGCGCGGACCTTAAGAGTAAGGAGCTCCGTTTCCTTGCTCCAAGAATTATGTATAAAGGGTTGGAAGATAAGAGCATATCCATTGATGTCAAGATTATAAAACCCGATGGGTCAGTTATGAAGGGCAATGAGGGAAGCTATACCTATTCTACCCAGATAAATGTCAAGAAGAGTGACGGCTACAATTATGCTACATTATCGGGGTGGGGAAATTCTGATGGAGGATCCTATTCTCCGGGCGATTATAAGATTCAACTCTGGTATAATGGCAAATTTCTCTACTCACAAAAAATTACCGTTCACAGTGATACTGTTGCCGGTGCAACATATATAACTGTCAATGGCAAGGAGAAGATCACGGCTCTATGCAATGCTGAGGGCGGCTCAAGGAGCTTCACTGTGGAGACCGACGGCAAGAACTATCTTGTAAGACTATTGCCGGAGTGGTGTTCTCTGGAGGCCAAGAGTGCGGGCAGTTTTACAATACAGTATGATGCGAACAGAAGCGGCAAAAAACGGGCAGACTATCTTGAGATCAAGTCGGGAGACAAATCTGCCACAATCTCTATTGAACAGCCTGCCGAAAACAGTATTGACGGACCGTCGGCAATTATGGCAAACCTGAAGCTGGAACACGATAAGGAGGATGGCGGCATTTGGATCTCGATGGATCTTCTTCTGAATAATGTAAAAGGGGAGAGTTGCAAATGCAACTACTATTTCTACAATTCCGACAAGACTCCGCTGAAGGATAAAAACAAGAGCTATTACACTACAGACGGTAATGTAGCAGCAACGAAGATTGTCAATCCCGACAGTGACAGCAGATTGTATGAGAATTACAAACTCTTCTTGCCATATTCAGAACTCCATCTTACAAGTGGAGAGCACAGACTCTATTTTGAAATTCAGGTAATGTACGGCAATAAACTTCTGGATTATTCAAAACCATATTACTTTACAGTAAGGCAGTGAAACTGTAACCATTATCAGAAAAACATTGAAACAAGTTCCGCTTCCGTTATGTTGTGGAAGTAATCCTTATGGTTTAAGGCTGAGATTCTCTCTCTAATCTCTCTCTCGGTGTGGAGAAGAGGCTCAGAGAGAAGTTTCTCTATAAATTCAGATGTGGGACGGGAGAAGAAGTAATCTCCGAAAATTTCAAGACCGGTAATCTTGCCTCTGTTGACGGCAAATGAGAATTCCAGCAATCCTCCTGGAAACTTTCTTGTATTGTGGGTATTGTATTTGGGAGAGTTGCCGAAGTTCCAATGGTCCTGACCATATTTCGACTCGACAAGCGCATTTATCGCCCTGATGTCGTTTTCAGTATAGTTGTATTTTATAATATTCTCTCCTTCGCCCCCATTCCTGTAGCGGTTGCAGAGAAAATCCTCAATGTACTCCTTGAACTGGATAACATCCATCTTGATGGGAAGGTGTTCAGAGATATTTGTAACACGGCTCACATTTGATTTAACCGATTTGCCTATAAATTTCTCGGGTCTGCTCTTCAGCGCTTTGGAGAGGTTGTTCATACTTGATGAAAAGAGGAGTGTGCCGTGTTGCAGAACTCTGCCTGAATTTATGCACATTGCATTTCCCGAAAATTTCCGTCCATCTATCAGGAGATCATTTCTTCCTTCAATATAAGCCTTCACACCAAGGGAGTTGATAGCTTCAACTACAGGTGCTGTAAAGCGACGGAACATACTGTTGGTCTCCTCCTTGATGGTATATGGCTCTATAAAGCTGAAGTTGAGGTTGCCCATATCGTGAAAAACTGCACCTCCTCCGGTGAGGCGCCTGACAACACTTATCTGTTGGGCCTTTACATAATCAAAATCTATCTCGGCAAAGGCGTTCTGGTACTGTCCGATGATAATGGAATTGCTGTTTTGCCATAATCTGAAGAGAGGCTCTGAGAACTCTTTGAGCAGATACTCCTCTGCCGCAAGATTCCAATGGGGATCTGTACTATTTTCTGAGATATAGAGCATCAGCTTTCAATTTTCTGCTTACAGCAACTGTAAACTTATATACTGCAACCCCGACAAGAAATCCGAAGAGTGCTCCGCAAATTACATCAAGGGGGAAATGTTTCCCAACATATACTCTGCTGTATCCAACTGCAGCTGCCCAAAGATAGATGAATATTGTATACCATCTTCTCTTTATCATAAGAGATGTAACTGCAGCAAGCCCAAAGAGATTGGCTGCGTGGCTCGAGACAAAACCATACCTGCCACCTTTATATTCAACCATTCGCACCATATCGCAGATTTGCGGATCCCATCCGGGACGGAACCGCTTGAACACATCTTTGAAGAGTGCAACAGAGAGGGAGTCGCATAGTGCAAATGTAAGCAGGACTCCGGCTACGGCAAGCACCATTATCTTTATACCCTCCTTTGAATTGCCTTTCCATTTGTAGATTATGAGCAGAAGTATGGCAATGTAGATAGGGATGCCTGTGAACTTGTTTGATATCAGGGGCATCATAAAATCAAAAAACTCATTATGGCAACCGTTGATTGCCAACATAAGTTTGCTGTCAAGTTCAAGAATTCTCTCTATCATCTCCACTTATTCGTTGAGTATTTTCCAGATCAGATCCTTCAACTCCTTTATACCCTCATTTGCTGCTGATGAGATGAAGATATGTGGAATTTTGCGTGGAAGATGAGGCCTTATCTCCTTCTTCAGCTCAGCATCAAGCATATCTGATTTGGAGATGGCCAAAATCCTCTGTTTGTTCAGAAGTTCAGGATTGAACTTCTTGAGCTCCTTGAGCAGTATTCTGTACTCCTCCTTGATATCCTTGCTGTCTGCCGGAACAAGGAAGAGAAGTATGGAGTTTCTCTCAATATGTCTCAAGAATCTGTGGCCAAGACCTTTACCCTCTGCTGCGCCCTCGATAATACCTGGTATGTCGGCCATCACAAAGGATTTGTCGTCATAATAGTTTACAATGCCGATACTTGGCTCAAGGGTTGTGAAGGCATAATCTGCAACTTTTGGTTTGGCTGCCGATACTGTTGAGAGGAGTGTTGATTTTCCTGCATTGGGGAATCCTACAAGTCCCACATCAGCAAGAATCTTCAACTCAAGGATAAACCACCCCTCAACGTGTTCCTCTCCCGGTTGGGCAAATCTTGGAGTCTGGTTGGTGGCACTCTTGAAGTTTGCATTGCCGAGTCCGCCTCTACCACCCTTGACAATAATCCTCTCCTCACCGGGTTCGGTAATCTCAAAGAGAACCTCGCCTGTTTCAGCATCTTTGGCAACTGTGCCAAGTGGAACTTCAAGATAGATGTCCTTGCCGTTTGCACCTTTGCATAGTGCGCCGCTTCCGCTCTCTCCCGGTTCGGCCTTGATATGTTTCCTGTACTTGAGGTGAATGAGTGTCCAGTATTGCGGATTGCCACGCAATATTATATGGCCACCTCTGCCGCCATCTCCACCATCTGGACCTCCTTTGGGGATATATTTTTCACGGCGCATATGCGTCGAGCCGTTTCCTCCATCACCTGATGCAAGGAACAACTTCACATAATCTACAAAATTAGAGTTTCCCATAATAGTGTCGTTTCTATATCAGCAGCAGCCTTCTCTGTTACAGCAGCCCCTCAATTTTTGCAAATATCTCCTCAATGGTACCCTCTCCACAAATCTCGTTGTATTTGCCCCTCTCTCTGTAATACTCGATAAGAGGCTCTGTCTTTTTATGGTAGGTATTGATTCTGTTCTGTATAATGGCAGGATCGGTATCATCCTTTCTTCCCTCAATGGTAGCCCTATGGTGGATACGGTCAAAAACCAGTTTATCGCTGATTATTATTGATATCACCTTCTCTACCTCATTGCCCCTCCTTGCGAGCATCTGGTCGAGATGTTCTGCCTGGGCAACTGTACGGGGAAATCCGTCAAATATAAATCCCCTGACCTCGGGATTGTTTCCAATCTCGTTTTCAATCATCTGTTCGACAATGGAGTCATCTACAAAATTTCCATTGTCAATGAGCCTTTTTGCAATCTGACCCAACTCACTTCCTTTTGCAATCTCATTTCTCAACAATTCACCTGTCGATACGTGATGCAAATTGAATTTTTCAACCATAAGCGCAGCCTGGGTGCCCTTTCCGGCTCCAGGAGGCCCGAATAAAATGTAGTATTTCATCTCTTATTGCTCATCAATAACATATATGTCCTTATACTGACGGCCCAAGTGGTCGTAGTCCAGACCAAATCCCAAGATAAAGTCATTAGGGATTGCATTTGCTGCGTAATCTATCTTAAGATTCTTTGAATATGATTCCGGTTTGTACATAAGTGTACAGATTCTCACATCCGCAGCGCCGGCTGCTCTAAGAATCTTGTCAAGTTCTACGACGGTACCGCCTGTATCAACAATATCTTCAACTATAACAACTGTCTTGCCCTCAACACTCTTTGTAAGTCCCATAACCTGCTTGACAGATCCGGTAGTTGATGTACCCTCATAAGAGGACAATCTGATGAATGCGATATCGCAAGGGAACTCTATCTTCTGCATCAGTGAAGCTGTAAACATAAAAGATCCGTTCAATACGCTGAGAAAGATGGGAGTGTCAACATCCTTCAAGTCGGAATTGATCTTGTCTGCAACCTTCTGAATCGATTTTTCAATCTCTTCATTGGTCATATAGATCTTGAAATATTTATCGTGTACCTTGATGCGTTTCATAGTGTTAAACGTTTAAATATACAAATAGTGACCTTGTTCGGGCAATTTAGTTTTGAAAGCGCAAAAATATGTATTAATTTTGTTTATTGCCAATTTTAATGATAAAAATATTAAGCTGTTAGAATATGACACCGTTAGTTAGTATTATTATGGGAAGCACCTCCGATATGAAGATAATGGAGCAGGCTGCCAAATTCCTTGAAGAGATGGAGATACCTTTTGAGATAAATGCACTTTCAGCTCACAGGGTTCCGGATATGGTTGCTGAGTTTGCAAACAACGCACATAAAAGGGGCATTAAGGTCATTATTGCCGGAGCAGGCGGAGCGGCCCATCTTCCAGGAGTTATAGCTGCATCAACACCCCTGCCTGTAATAGGAGTTCCAATCAAATCAAGCAATTCAATCGACGGATGGGATTCGATTCTCTCGATATTGCAGATGCCAAGCGGGATACCGGTTGCTACAATGGCCCTTGACGGAGCAAAAAATGCTGCAATTATGGCAGTGCAGATTCTTGCAACATCTGATTCTGGACTTTTTGCCAAATTTGAGAAATTCAAGGCTGATCTTGCCTCAAAGATAGCTAAGGCAAATGAAGAGCTGGCCAAGATAGAGTATAAGTTCAAGACAAATTAACTTTATAGTATAAAACTTAGCCGAGGGCGACTCAAAATGGTAGATTTTACCTTTTGGGTTGCCCTCTTTTTATTTTTGAAAATTTAAAATTAATTTTTTCTCTTTCCCCAGCGTAAATTTACCATTCTGCACTGAATTTTTTACTCCATTTTATAAAATTGCACCATCAATTCTTGCCGGAGAGTTGCTGAGGTGGCGTTGATCCGGATGGAGGTCAGTATGAAGAGAAAAAGGGTTATAAGATTGAAGCAGGTAAATGTTGGGGGATTATTGTCCCATATACTCTATGGTGCCTCCATCCCTCACTGCTGTTATTGTCTCCACCTTCTGTTGGCCTTTACAGTATATCCTCTGGAGGGTCGCTGTGGAGAAGTCTCTCCCATAATATATAGAGATTCTGCAGGCCATTCCGTTTATGCAGCAGATGCGGAGAGGAGCAGACTGACAGCAATGATAAAATCAAGGATGGAGATTTATATAATGGAGCGGTTGACAATGGACGCTGAAAATATGGAAGATGGAGCCGGTAGGGATATTTCAGGAGAGGTTGAGGAGATGATCGAGGCGGTAATGGAGTATTATGAAGGGTTATTTCAGCGTCCTATAAATATAAACAGAGCAGGGAGAAGAGAGCTGGAGAGGCTCTATCTCCTCTCCGGTTATCAGATAGAGAGCATCGTCGATTACAGGAAACGAAGTGGAAATATACTTACTCCTGCAGAGCTCCAGTCTCTTAATGGATTTGATAAGGAGACAGTGGAGCTTCTCCTGCCGGTAATTTCATTTGAAGGCTCGATGGACAGCCAATATTGGGAGGGCTCTGATGGAAATGGTGGAGAGTGGCCGTTTGCCAATTTCCTTTCAAAATGGAGGTCAACATTGCAGGTTGAACTCTCAAGAGGTATTGGATATGATGAGATGTTTGCACCCATTACGGAAGAGATGCTGGAAAACTCGCCAGAGTCAAGATATCTCGGGTCTCCATACCATTTCAGATTGAAATATGGAGCCGGTTTTGGGAGAAAAGTCTCTGCCGGATTTACGCTGGAGAGTGATGAGGGGGAGTATCTGTTTGCAAAGGGATATCCTATAGTTGATTTTGCATCATTCCATATAACCCTCAAGGAGATTGGGGTATTGAGAAGGTTGGTGGTGGGAGACTACTCAGTCCGTTATGGCCAGGGTCTGACACTGTGGAACTCATTCTCATTCGGTCTCTCTCCGGAACCCCAGTCAATATTCAGAAGAGGTGAATCTGTGAGGCCCCATACATCTTCAGCCGAGTATGGCTTCTTTAGAGGGGTGGCAACCTCACTCTCTCTTGAAAATTTCGAATTTTCAGGAATGGTATCATATAAAGGAGTTGATGCCAATGTGAAGGGTGGGAGATATAGTGCAATATATAAGACAGGATTACATAACACAAGAGGAACAATTGCAAAAAAGGGGACTATGGATGAACTGGTGTGCGGTGTTTCACTCTCATATCTTGGAGAGCTCTTCAATATTGGCCTTGCCTGGGGAATGTATGGCTACAATAAGAAAAATGGCAGAAGGGTATCAGATTATAACAGGTATCAGATATATGATGGCCTATGGGGGAATATCGGGGTCAATTTTTATACAATTCTCCGGAAAGCCAGAATCTTTGGAGAGGTTGCATCCGATTATGGGGGAGAGATGGCTGCAATAGCGGGAGTGATACTTCCCACCCTTGGCAGATGGGAGTGGAGCATATTGTTGCGGGCCTATTCCAGAGGCTATATATCCCCTCACGCAGGGGCATATACAACTCTATCAACTATCTCAAACCAATATGGAGTTACAGTGAAGGGAAGTTACAGACCCAACTATAGGAGTGCTCTCTACGTGGGTGCCCAATATAGTTGCTATCCCTGGAAAAGATATTATGCAGATGACTCTTCGTTCAAGATAGAATTAACAGGAAAATATGAATATAAGGGGTTGGGGAGCAGCCGATATCTATCAATTGTCACATCTTATGATTCCTATCTACAAAAAAACAACATTCTGTTTAAACTTGCTTTTAACTTCAGGCTCTCCCCATCCCTTTCTTTGAGTTATGGTGGCTCTTTAAAAGGTGTGGCCTGGGTATCCGATAAAAGGTATGGAGCTGTTGGTTTCCAGAATACGATATCCTGTAATATGGAGTTGTGGAGTGGCAGGATAGGGTGCAGCTCAGGTGTCACATATTTCAATGTGCCAGATTGGAATTGCAGGCTCTATCAATATGAAAAGGAGCTCCCGGGCAGATACAACAACCGCCTCCTCTATGGGGAAGGCGGTTGTTGTCATATTTTGCTGAATTTTCATCCTTTGAAGTGGATGGAGGGCAGATTCCGCATATTTGTAAAAGGGGAGCAGGAACTCTGCTTCAAACGCATCTCTTCTTCGGGTAACGGCAAGGAGCCGGATACCCGTCTCAAGCTTGCTGTCAATATTACAGCTTTTTGATCTTCAGTTTCTTGCCTGGGTATATTTTGGAATTTTTCGACAAACCGTTGAGTCTCAATATATCATTCAGACTCACTCCAGGGAACTTGTATGAAATTCCGAGAAGGGTATCACCCTTTCTGATGGTGTACCAAAGATATCCTCCGCTTTTTGTTGTGGCCGGAGCTGCTGAACTTCTTGATGATGCAGGTGCGCCTCCATTTCTGTAGATTACAAGTCGCTGTCCCGGACGGATTATGCTCTTTTTGGTAAGTCCGTTCCATCTCAAGAGACTGTTGAGGCTTACCCTGTATTTCATTGCAATACCGCCAAGTGTCTCACCCGACCTTACCTTGTGGTATATCTTTGAACTTTGGCTTAATGCCTTCTCCTCCTTGATCTTGTTGTAGACTACAGGGTTGAAGTATACGCTGTCTTTATAGGTATAGATGCTCTCCTCTTTCTCTGCAAAGATTCCGGTATAGTTGTAGGGCAATACCAATGTATACTCCCTTTCATTTCCAGGAATGATATCGTGCAGATATTGTGGATTCAAGGCCCTCAATGCCTCTTTGGAAATCCCGATATTCTCAGTAATCTGCTCAAAGTGAAGGTTCTTCTTTACTGAGAAGGTGTCGGTATGGGCAGGAAGAGAAATTCTGTCTGGTTTGAGCTGCGGGTAATCATTATGGTAGTTCAACAGATAGAGGGCTCCCACGAATGCAGGAACATATCCGCGTGTCTCTCTTGGAAGGTATGGATAGATATCCCAAAATTCGCGTGAACCGCCAGCCCTTCTGATTGCTTTGTTTACATTGCCTGGGCCACAGTTGTATGAGGAGATGGCCAAAGCCCAATCTCCAAAGACAGTATAGGCATCTTTAAGATATTTTGCAGCAGCTTCTGCAGATTTTATAGGATCAAATCTTTCGTCAACAAACGAGTTGATGTGAAGATTGTACTGCAGTGCGGTACGGTACATAAATTGCCACATACCCTTGGCACGTGCTCTGGATACAGCTGTAGGATTCAGTCCTGATTCGATGATGGCCATAGCCTTCAACTCTTTAGGTAACCCATATTTATCGAGAATCTCCTCAAATATAGGCATATAGTATTCACTCAATCCGAGGACCTTGTTTGAAAAGGTAGGCATCTTTTCTGTGTAGGCAATGATCTGGTTCCTTACAATATGGTTATACGGAATAGGGATGAAAGAGTTCATCTTCTTGATCTTTGCTATGTATATTGAGTCGGGTATATTGGAGAAGAGTTCCACACTGTCGGATGTGATTATATATCTCTCCATATCTATGCTCCTTCCGTTGTACCATACCGACAGCAGACTGTCCGGATTGCTGCCTGGCTCTGCATCCTCAAAGATATGGCTGTT
Source organism: Candidatus Egerieisoma sp. (assembly GCA_045594125.1). Classification (GTDB taxonomy): domain Bacteria; phylum Bacteroidota; class Bacteroidia; order Bacteroidales; family UBA932; genus Egerieousia. The sequence continues at coordinate 47,827 of JAZNXX010000001.1, read as the reverse complement.
GGTAAAGGTAAACTCCTCCGATGCTGATTCCGAAAGTTGAGTGGTATCAGACATCTCAATTGCTCCATTCTCAATGATGTTTTTAAGGGAATCTCTCTCTCTTGTAACCGATTCAAGCCTCTCTTTAAGTGCCTTTTTGCTTGACTGGTTGTTCTTTTTCCAGAACTGTCCGTTTGAAGTGATTGGTATGATGAGGGCAATCAACAGTGCAATTAATGAGTAGTGCGTTTTTTGCGGCATGATTTTAAAGTATTTATAAAACGGTAAATTAAGTATGTTAAAATTTAAGGTTCATCTGCAATCCTACAGCCTGGTTGGTATAGCTGCTGAAACTGTTTACAGCATATTTCGAATTTACAGGCTCTATTATGGCCGGTTCAACATTGAAGGAGATATCGTCGGAAACATCAAAGTTGTTGAAATGGGCAAAAACATTGGCATCTATTATATTCAATACATATACTGCAACAGTGGCAATGATGGAGTAGTCACGGTATCTGCGGAACTTATCCCTGTACCATATCATATTTTCAGGAGTCTCAAATCCGTCGTACGCATCACCGAGTTCCATCGCCTCTATATACATATTTTTATATCGTTTGTACTGTTTCTGGTTGAATGACCAGCAATATCCGGACACAACAAGTCCTCCGTAAAAGATAGGGATTTTCCAGTAATCTCCATTATAGGCCTGGCCGAGACCGGGACAGAGTGCTGAGTAGAGTGTGGCTCTGGCAGGAAGCGGCTCCTGCGGGCTCTTGTATGAAATCACACCATCCAGTATTGAACCGTAGTAGGTGAGGGCAGCTCCTGCAATCATCGCATTACGCCAATTCTTGTCGCTCTGTTTGCCCGAACTTTGGTAGCTGGAGTTGAATGCAACTGCACCTCCTACAAAGCCTCCGATACATCCGTATACGACAGGAAGTTTCCAGTACTGTTCATTATAAATCTGGGCAGTACCAGGCAGAATTGCGGAGCCGAAGAACATATGGCTGATCTTCATACTGTCCTTGTGGGCCAGAGCCTTGAAGTATCGTGGAATTGTAAAGGATGGTTTCCTGACAGGCACCCCCTCTCCGTTCAGCTGCTGGTCATTCTGGTTGGCAGTGTTGTTAGTTGCACCCGGAACACCAGCGGCATTGAAGGAGCCTGAGGCAAGATTCCTGTTTTGGGCATAGAGTTCCTGACCCATAAACAGAGCTATTACCATCACTCCGACCAATGTCAATATAATTTTTTTCAGTTGCACCATTATCTCTTTTAATAAAATCGCTCCATAACTACAAGCCGGTCTTTTCAAGTGCCTGGATGAACCTCTCCATTTCAGCATCAGACTCAAACCTTATGGTAAGTTCTCCTGACCCCTTTTCGGTACGTTTGATGGATACATTATTGTTGAAATATTTTCCAAATGTCTCAATCACCCTGAAATAGTTGTCGGGAATCTCCATAACATCCCTCTCTTTCCTGGACTTCTTGCTCTTGTTGTTGAGGGCCTGCACTTTGGATTCTATCTGTCTTACGGAGAGATCCTTTTCTATAATCTGGTTAGCCAGTTTCAACTGCACTTTAGGATTCTCTATTCCCAAAAGCGATTTGGCGTGTCCCATTGTAATCTTTCCTGCCTTTATGGCAAACTGGATCTCTGCAGGAAGCTTGAGAAGACGCAGATAGTTGGTCACTGTTGTCCTCTTTTTGCCAACTCTCTCAGCCATAGCCTCCTGTGTAAGGTTGCACTCCTCAATGAGACGCTGGAAACTCAAGGCGATATCCATTGCATCAAGATTTTCCCTCTGGATATTCTCCACAATAGCCATCTCGAGCATTCCGTTGTCATCAGTCTCCCTGATATAGGCCGGTATGGTCTTAAGACCGGCAAGTTTGCTCGCCCGGAAACGGCGTTCGCCGCTGATGATCTGATATTTTCCACCGCTTACAGACCTTACGGTAATTGGCTGGATGACTCCAAGCAGAGCTATGGAGTTGGAGAGCTCCTCAATCGCTTCAAGGTTGAACTCTGTCCTCGGCTGATAGGGGTTAGGCTCAATCTTGCCTATCTCAATCTCGGAGATGGCAACTGCCGGAACTGCAGGCTCCGTCTGCTCCTTCCTGCTCTTCTGGATGTAATCTGTATTTGAGATGAGGGCATCCAATCCTCTACCCAAACCTGTCTGTATCTTTGCCATATCAACTGTTCTCCTTTAACTCTTCCAATCTCTTTGTAAGTATCTCCTTTGCCAGGTTGAGGTAATTGTTTGAACCGCTTGAGAGTGCATCATATAGGATGACAGGTTTTCCGTGGCTTGGGGCCTCACTCAATCTGACATTGCGGGCAATTACCGTGTTGAATACCATCCCTCCGAAGTGGTGGCGTACATCCTCCACAACCTGGTTTGCCGATTTCAGCCTTGCGTCAAACATCGTAAGGAGAAATCCTTCAATCTCAAGCGACGGATTTAATCTGTTCTGGACAATTGTAAGGGTGTTAAGCAGTTTTCCCAACCCCTCCAGGGCAAAAAACTCACATTGAACAGGGATAATTACAGAGTCAGAAGCTGTCAGGGAGTTGATTGTAATCAAACCGAGTGAAGGAGAGCAATCGATGATTATAAAATCAAACTTGTCGGCAACACTGCTTATGGCTTTTCTCATCACCATCTCCCTCTCCGGAAGTTTGAGCATCTCTATCTCAGCACCAACGAGGTTGATATGAGATGGAGCAAGCTTGAGATTATTGATGGCTGAATCCAGAATGATATCAGAAATATCATATTTTCCAATCAAAACTTCATAGAGAGTCTTCTCATCTTTAGAATCAGGATCGAAGTTCAAGCCTGATGTGCTGTTGGCCTGGGGGTCGGCATCAATCAGCAGCACCCTCTTCTCCAATACAGCCAACGATGCAGCCAGGTTGATGGCTGTTGTCGTCTTTCCTACTCCTCCTTTCTGATTTGCAATCGCAATAACTTTTCCCATAAAATCTTAACTCAATATATTATTATGAATGGGTCTCTTTCAATACCGCTTAGTCTGCAAAAATAAGAAATCTTTTTTTAGCAAATAGAATTTATTACATTTGCTAAAAATAATTTTCTCTTATACTACATAAATAGTGCCGTATGGATAAAGATATGTGGATGGTTATTGTCAACCCAAAGGCTGGAAGCGGACGGGGTTTGAAGGATTGGCCGATTATATCCAACAAGATGTACAACAGCAACCTGAAGTTCACCTGTCTCTTTACCGAACATAAGTATCACGCAATTGAACTTACGGTAAAGGCAATACAGGACGGTTTCAGGAATATTGTTGCAATTGGTGGAGATGGTACTGTCCACGAGGTTGTCAACGGAATATTTATCCAGAAGTGTGTACCGACATCAGGGATAACACTTGCTGTAATACCTGCAGGTACAGGTAATGATTGGGTGAGGATGTTTGGAATCTCAAAGACCTATTCGGAGGCTGTCAACTCCCTTGTAGAGAAGAGGACTGTTATGCAGGATGTTGCCAAAGTCCACTTCTACGAGACTCGTGTAGGACATACAAGATATATGGCAAATGTTGCCGGATTGGGCTATGATGCTGTAGTAAATCTGAAGTACAACAATCTGAAGGATGATGGCAAGTATGGAAAAATGCTCTATCTGCGCAGTGCCTTCCACACCTTTCTGGGCTATACCCACAAATATTTCAATATAAAGGTTGATGGAAAGCCATTCTATGAGGGTAAGGTCTTTTCAGGGGTGGTAGGTATTGGCAAATATAATGGAGGAGGAATGATGCAGGCTCCTGATGCCTCTGTAGATGATGGTCTTATGGATTTGACAATCATCAGTGACATATCAAAGATAAGGATACTTAACCAGTTCAACCAGCTCTATACGGGAAATATCTACAAACTTCCGGAGGTGCTCCACACACAGGCAAAGAGGATAGAGATAGATACAATTCCTGAAACGAGGATAGAGATAGATGGAGAGGCTGTGGGTACATCTCCATTTACATTTGAACTTGTGCCGCAATGCATCAAGGTTGTGGTCGGACCAAAATTCAGGATCTGATCCTGAAGGATAACTACTCTTCCCTCTCGATTCTCAATTGCTGGATCTGGTTGCCGTCGCTGTGGGTCTTTACAAATAGAGTAACTCTGAATGTCTCTCCACCTGCATTGAGATTGCCTATTGCATATTTCATAGGGGCTTTCCCGCTCTTGTGGATAATTGCAAAATTTTTGGGATTGTATGTGACAAAGAAATTCTTGATTATCTGTTTTGCCTGGACCTTGCTGCAGTCGGTGTTATTCCCGAGAATATCCACCTCAAGGTTATCTGCAAACCAGGCTGAAAGGCTCTCTGAATCTCCCTGCTGTATATATTTCCCGATTGGTACAAAGACATCCTGTTGGGCGTTTGCTGCGGTAAGTGAGAGTAGCAGTGCAAATGTTAGAAGCAATATCTGTTTCATCCTGTTGTCTGTAGAATTAATCTCCATTCTTGGTAATGAAGATTGTATGCAAAAATCAAGCCATTATATATTTTGGGAAAATTTTAGAAACTCATTAAATTTGCAATAATGAAAATTACTCTTTTATTGGTAGGAAAGACAGCCTTCCCCTATATCAACGAAGGAATCTCTTTATATGAGAAGAGATTGTCGTTCTATACAAACTATTCAAAGGTGGAGATTCCTGAGCTTAAGGGTGTCTCGTCTCTTAGGGAAGAGCAGATCAAGGAGAAGGAGGGTGAGCTGATACTCAAACATATCAAACCCAATGACGAGGTGATATTGCTTGATGAAAGGGGTGAATTCCATACCTCTGAAAGTTGGGCACGCCATTTGGAGAAGAAAATTCTGTACGGTTCACGTGATATCGTCTTTGTGATAGGTGGCGCCTATGGCTTTTCAAAAGAGGTCTACAGCAGGGCAAACGGAATGCTCTCCCTCTCAAAAATGACCTTTTCACACCAGATAATAAGGGTGATATTTCTTGAGCAGCTATACCGGGCCTTTACAATAATAAAAGGAGAACCTTATCACCACAAGTAGAAGTTTGGAGTAAAATGGAAAATCTGAAACATTTGACGGAGAGAGTCTGCAGGGCAGCTTCAACCCTGTCGGGTTGGATTGTTGCCTACAGGACAAGGGTGGCCGTCATTCTCACACTGCTCTTCTTTGCAATATCATTTGTTACCACACCAAGCAACAATACGGTAAAACGGGAGAGCGGGAAGCTTGAGAAGAGGATAGGAAACCGTCAGAAAATTCTTGAAAGGTATGTGGCGGAAGTGATGGAGCATCCTGTTGACCAGTGGGTTGATATAGAGGATTTTCCGGATGATATGGTAATCTATAAATATAATGCTGATACCATACAGTGCTGGCTGAATGAATTTCCAATAAATAATGATGAGGTTGATGTGGTGCCTTTGTGGTACAGGCTTCACTATCTCAACAGCCGCTCACTATTTAATACACCACTTGCCTATCTTACCGAAAATGAACAATATGTCAATCTCGGCTCTGCCTGGTATGTGGTGAAAGTTTATGTAAAGGAGAGGGTAAAGGTGATAGCGGGCCTTCTTATAAAGACTGAGTATCTATCAGATAATGCAGTTCTTGTAAGCAAGCTCAATCCCGCTTTTGGAATAGACAGAAAACTTCATCTTGCACCGGTGAACTTCGATGACGGATTTGTTGTAAAGGGAAAGGATGGAGGAGTACTCTTCTCTGTCATTGACGATGTTGCGTCGGCTCGCTACGCCGATAATTCCGGTTTCAGATGGCTCTCGCTGCTCTTTGCATTTATAGCGCTCTTCTTCTATTTTATGGACAAAAGGAGCGTCACATCCTTTCTTCTCTATTGGGCAGGAATGACTCTCCTCTGGGTATCCTGTTATATATGGGGAGGATATATGGTATTGGAGAAGGAGCTCTTCTCTCCAAATCTCTATGCAGATTCGGGTATCTTTTCATCGTTGGGAAACCTTTTGCTCAACAACCTCTATGTCTTCCTGCTGGTAATGGGAATATATATGGTGCGAAGAAGGATAATCAGATATTTCCACGGCCGTGACGGCTGGCTCAAGAGCTCTGTCCAGATACTGTTTATTCTGATATTGCCGCTCCTTATAGCAATCTATATCCATCTGACACTGCTCTCCCTTATCAAGAACTCCAATATTGTTATGGAGATCTACAGGATTGAAGAGCTGGATATCTACTCTGTATTGTGCTATATCTCCTATGGACTGCTCTTTATAGCACTTTTGCTGCAGTTCCAGACAGGACTCTCCATTACCCGCTATTATGGACGGATATCATTGTTGAAGGTAAAGTATCAGCTGGTCTATATATTTATAGTCTCCATCTACCTTCTGTCTACAGTAAGTTACCTGAGCTACCAGAAGGAGCTGGCAAGGACCAAGATGTGGACCAACAGGCTCTCTGTAGAGAGGGATATGGGGTTGGAGTTGCAGCTGCGCTTTATGGAGGGAAAACTTCTGAACGACCAGGTTCTGACAAATATAATGCAGATATATGACCAGGGTGTTGATGTCTCTACACTTCTGTCGAACAGGCTTAATGAGTCTTATCTGCAGAGTATCAGCCAGAAATATGAGATACAGCTTACAATTTGCCGTCCGAACGAGAGTTTTATGCGTAATCAGAGACTGGTTGATTGCAACAGCTATTTCCAGAATGAGGTGATAAAGTATGGTTCACCACTCTCGGACAGATATGTCTTTTTCTTCCTCAACAACTATAGCGGAAGGGTAAATTATCTGGGAATGTTGACCTTCAACTTTGGAGGGGAGGCTCTTACGCTCTATATAGAGCTCAATTCACGTTTTATGAAGGATGTGATAGGATATCCGTCAATGCTCTTTGACTATAAACAGGCAGACAATCTAAATATGCCGGGAGCATACTCCTATGCAAAGTATGTGGGGGAGAGGATGATTATATATAGAGGTGATTACAATTATCCTATATCAATAGATCCGTCACAATATTCTGAGGGCTTTTCAAAATTCAAGAAGGATGGCTATATCCATTTTGTAAATAAATTTTCATCCGACAGCGTCATCGTAATCAGCAGACCTAAGAGGGATCTGTTTATCTATTTCGTCTCCTTCTCATATATTGTCCTCTTCTTCAGTGCACTCTTCTTTGTCTTCATTGTGGCCAGACGTGTGAGCAAGAGGGTTGCCAGGATGAACATTTCAAGCAAATCATTCAGAAGAAAGGTCAATTATCTGCTCACATTTTCACTTGTCATCTCATTGCTCTGTATGGGATTGGGCAGTGTATGGTACTGTCTGCACTATTTCAATGAGGTCAACAGGTCGCAGATGGAGGAGAAATTGCTCACTGTGCAGTCGGCATTGCTTGATTTCTGCAAATATATCGAACAGTACAACGATCTTAACCGTCCCGACCTTTACCAGACAATGGAGAGGATGGCCGGCAATGTGCAGGTTGATATCAATCTGTATGATCCTCACGGAAGGTTGATAAGGTCAACGCAGCCGGAACTGTTTGAGAGATATCTTCTCTCATCAAGAATGAATGGGGATGCTTACAGGGAGATTATCATTGAGAGCAAACGTCAGGTTGTAAACAGGGAGAAGATAGCTGAACTCTCTTACCACTCTCTCTATGCTCCGGTGATAAACAATGACGGCAAATTGATTGCAATTGTAAATATTCCATATTTTACAAGGGATGCAGATATATCATCAGATATCTCTTCTATCATTGCAGCAATTATAAATGTCTATATCCTTCTCCTTCTGGCTGCAATTCTTGGAGGAACAATCATCTCCAATTCGGTATCAAGGCCGTTGGCGGAGATCAGCCGGAAGATGCAGCGTGTGGATATATCGGGTCAGGCTGAGCATATCAATTACAGCAACAATGATGAATTGGGTACATTGGTGACAGCCTACAACAAGATGGTTGATGATCTGGAAGAGAGTACCAAGCGTCTGGCCCAAAGCGAGAGGGAGCAGGCCTGGAGTGAGATGGCCCGCCAGATTGCCCACGAGATCAAGAACCCTTTGACTCCTATGCGTTTGAGCATACAACATCTTGTAAGGCTAAAGCAGCGTAATGTTGAGGGATGGGAGGACAAGTTTGAAGAGGTTGCGGGCTCAATTCTCGAACAGATTGATATCTTGTCGGATACAGCTTCTGAGTTCTCCAGCTTTGCAAAGTTCTATTATGAGGAGAACAGTGTGCTCAATCTCTATAATATCATTGTTGAACAGAAGATTCTCTTTGATACACGCGAGAGTATAAAGATTCTCTTCAATTATGAGTCTGAGGAGGCTTTGGTATATGCCCGTAAAGGACAGATCATAAGGGTTTTTGTAAACCTTCTCTCAAATGCGGTGCAGGCTCTTGAAGCACTTGGCGGAGGCTATATAAGAATCTCCCTCGCAAGGCAGAACGGCAATTATGTGGTATCTGTTGAGGATAACGGTACCGGTGTAAATGAGGAGAATATCACAAAACTCTTCAAACCGAACTTTACAACAAAGAGTTCAGGAACCGGATTGGGATTGGCAATCAGCCGCAATATAATAGAACAGAGCGGCGGTACCATCTTCTACCACCGCTCCGAACTTGGAGGTGCAAACTTCTCATTCACCTTGCCTCTCTATAGAGGTTAGGCAGAAGGGAGTTCTATTTCTGTCTCAGATAAATCTGTATAGGGCAACCGTTGAAGTTGAAATGTTCCCTTAATCTGTTCTCAAGATATCTCTTGTATGGATCTTTTACATATTGCGGAAGGTTGCAGAAAAATGCAAATGACGGACTCTGGCTTGGCAACTGGGTTATATACTTTATCTTGATATATTTGCCCTTGATTGCAGGTGGAGGGTAGTTCTCAATCTCCTCAAGCATAACCTCATTGAGCTGGGAGGTAGGAATCTTGCGTGAATAGTTCTCATACACCTCGTTGGCAGCCTTGAGCACATCAAAGATTCTCTGTTTGTTGAGTACAGATGTAAAGATGATTGGAACATCATTGAAAGGGGCAATTCTCTTGAGGATAGCCTCCTTGTACTCTTTCATAGTATTGCTGTCCTTCTCAATGGCATCCCACTTGTTCACGACAATCACACATCCCTTCTTGTTTCTCACTATAAGGTTGAAGATTGCCATATCCTGTGCCTCAACACCATTCTGGGCATCAAGCATAAGGATGCAGACATCAGAGTTCTCTATGGATCTTACCGCCCTCATAACGGAGTAGAACTCGAGATCTTCTGTCACCTTGTTCTTCTTTCTCAAACCTGCTGTATCCACTAGCATAAATTCATATCCATACTTGTTGTAATATGTAGATATTGAATCTCTTGTTGTTCCTGCAACAGGAGTTACGATATTTCTCTTTTCTCCCAAAAGCGCATTGGTCATAGAGCTCTTTCCAACATTTGGCTTGCCTACAATTGTAATGTGAGGTAACTCTTTCTCCTCTTTCTCAGGCTCAACATCATCCGGCAAAAGAGAGCATATCTTGTCGAGCAGGTCTCCTGTACCTCCTCCATTGACTGCGGCAATGCAGAAAGGCTCTCCAAGTCCCAATGAATTGAACTCATATGAACCGTACATTTTGTCGCCGGTATCAACTTTGTTTACTGCAAGTACTACAGGCTTTTTACACTTTCTGAGGAATCCTGCAATCTCGGCGTCGTAATCTGTAACGCCAGTCTCAACTTCGCAGAGGAAGAGTATTACATCAGCCTCATCAATTGCCAAGGCAACCTGGTCTCTGATCTCTCCCTCAAATACATCATCAGAATTGCTGGTGTATCCTCCAGTATCCACAACGGAAAACTCTTTTCCACACCACTCAGATTTTCCATAATGTCTATCTCTTGTAACACCGGCAGTCTCATCGACAATTGCCTGTCTCATACCAACCAACCTGTTAAAAAGAGTAGATTTACCCACATTTGGTCTTCCGACTATAGCTACTATTCCCATAATAATGTCATTTTTAATGATTCGGCTGCAAAGATACTTAAAAAGATTCTAAAAATCATACAGGTGGTCAGCAGTCAATAGTACAACTTCCGCAGTCGTTGTTGCACTCTTTTCCATTTTGCTGCCCTCTTTTTTTATCTCCCTTCTTTCCCCAGAGTCTCTTCTCTTCGATTTTGGCACACTGGATGCCCATTTTTCTGAGCTCCTTGTTGTGCTCAATCTCCCCGTCAGGAAATTTTCCGTCTTTCCGGAAGATTATGTTGAAACAGAGAAGAAATACACAGAGTGCAATCAGGATAACGGTAAGAATAATCAATTTCATAAGTGATACCAATTACAATACCCATTTTTCTTTCGACAGGATGGGCTTTTTACTCACATTTAAAACAGGTGGGGCCTGCAGAAGTTTATATCCGGACCTTTCCCACAACTTTATAATTTTGTCTACATCGCTCCGGCTGTATCCGAGAGCAACAATCTCATCCCCACTCTTTCCAGCCTCATTCAGAGCATATAATATTCTGTCAAGAATATTGTAGTCGGGAAGGTAATCATTATCCTTCTGGTCCCGTCTCAGTTCGTCGGAAGGAGCTTTGGTAATTGATGAGACCGGAATGACAACATCATCCCTGTTTATATATTGTGCGAGCTCGTAGACTTCGCTTTTGTAGAGGTCGCCCAATACCATCAATGCACCGGCAAGATCCCCGTACAGAGTTCCGTATCCGACGCTCAGTTCGCTCTTGTTGGTTGTATTTATCAGAAGCGCCCCGAATTTGTTTGCATAGGCCATCAGAAGTGTCCCCCTTATTCTGGCCTGAAGATGCTCCTCTGCAACATTCCATTTGTTGTGTGAGCCATAGACAGGCTGGAGTTCCTTGATGAATTTGTTGTAGATGGGACTTATAGGGATAATGTTGTACTCTATATCGAGATTGTCGGCAAGATCCAGAGCGTCCTGAATTGAATGGAGTGTTGAAAATTCACTTGGCATCAGAAAGCCGTGAATGTTTGCGGCTCCAAGCGCCCTTACGGCGAGTGTTGCCACTACGGCAGAATCCAGACCTCCGGAGAGTCCGATTATTGCCTTTTGGGCACCGCACCTGTTGAAGTACAATCTGATGCCATCAACTATCCTGTCGTGCAGTTCGTCTATCCGGAGGTCATTGGAAATCATACCGGTATATATTTAGAATACAAATGTCGGAGTAATTGACTTGTAGTTGTATACCTTGTCGATTACATCACCGATAAGTTCAGCAATTGAGATAACTTTGATCTTTGATGTATCTGAACCCTCTTTAGGACGAAGAGGAATGGTATCTGTAACTATAAGCTCTGCCAATTGTGAATTGGCAATGTTCTCGTAAGCTGCACCTGAAAGCACTGCGTGTGTAGCAAGGGCCCTTACACTTAGGGCACCCTTCTCCATAAGCATATTTGCAGCTTTGGTCAAAGTACCTGCAGTATCAACCATATCATCAATGATGATGATGTTCTTTCCTTCAACTTCTCCGATGGCTGTCATAGAACCTACAACATTTGCTCTCTCCCTTGATTTGTGGCACACGATAAGCGGACAACCCAAGATTCTTGAATATGCATTGGCTCTCTTTGCTCCACCCATATCAGGTGCTGCAATTGAGATATTCTCCATCTTAAGGCTTCTCAAATATGGAAGGAAGATAGAGCTTGCATAGATATGGTCTACAGGGAAGTCAAAGAAGCCCTGAAGCAGGTCGGCGCGAAGATCAACAGTCATAACTCTGTCGCAACCGGCTGCTCCCAACATATTGGCAACCATTTTTGCTCCGATAGATACTCTTGGACGGTCTTTTCTATCCTGTCTTGCCCATCCGAAATAAGGGATAACTGCAATAACCTTGTAGGCAGATGCTCTTTTTGCCGCATCAATCATAAGAAGCAACTCAAAAAGATTCTCTACAGGCGGATAGGTTGATTGTACGATAAATACAGTTGCACCTCTGACACTCTCGTCAAAAGCTGGCTGGAATTCGCCGTCGCTGAAAACTGTAACGGCAGATTTGCCTAACTCCATCTTTAGGGATTGGGCAATCTTCTCGGCAATAGGTCTTGAACCCCTGCAGGAGAAAATTTTGATTGTGTGTGTATGATCCATAGTGTAAAAGTTAAGTATATTAAATTATTTTTAAAACTGATCCGATATAGTCGAGAATCTCCTCTTTGCCCAGATGGGATTCTGATGAAGAGACAAATACAGGTGGCAGTTCTTCCCAATATTCAAGCAAAGTCCTCTTGTTCTTCTCTATCTGTTTGGCGAGGGCATTCTTGCCCAATTTGTCTGCTTTGGTGAAGATGATGGCAAACGGGACTCCTCCCTCTCCGCAGGCAGTGAGAAATTCGAGGTCAATCTTCTGGATATCGTGCCTCGAGTCGAGCAGTACAAAGAGGAGGGCAAGTTCTTCCGATTTGCTGATATAGCCGTTGATCATCCTGGTAAGGTTCTCGCGCTCCTTTTGGGATACCTTTGCATAACCATACCCCGGAAGATCCACAAGATACCACGAGTCATTTATCATAAAGTGGTTTATCAGGAGTGTCTTTCCGGGAGTAGCAGATGTCTTTGCCAATTTGGTGGTGCCGCACAATGTGTTGATCAGCGATGATTTGCCCACATTGGATCTGCCAATGAATGCGAATTCAGGCAATCTGGCCTTTGGACGGTCTTCCAACACTTTGCCGCTACCGGAAAATACAGCTTTTGTAATCTTCATATCTCTAAATTTAGTGCAAATGTACGAAAGCGGAACCGAAAAATCTAAAATAAAAGCTAAATGTACAATTAATTTCCGTAAAAATGAAATGAATCTTGCTCTATTCCTCATTTTGAACCCTGCCTTTTCGGGACAAAATGGAGAAAACCTCTATCTTTGGGGAAATTATTAATGAGGGAATGAATTTGACAGGAAGAAGTATGGAAGAAAAGATTACGCTATATGAACTTCAGGAGAGGGTGAGGGAGTGTCTGGCATCGGGGTTGGAGAGATATTACTGGATCAAGGCCGAGATAGGGGAGATAAAGGCCAATCTTTCGGGCCACCGTTATCTTGAACTGACAGATTATGATGTTGGAAAGGGTGGGCTTGTTGCCAAGGTGAAGGCGACTATGTGGAGCCGGACAGCTGCAATGCTTGTGCCTTTCTTCGAGACCACTACCGGATCGCCGCTTGCAGCGGGAATGCGTGTTCTTCTGAAGGTCCAGGTGCAGTATTCTCCTCTTTACGGACTCTCGCTCAATATAACCGATATTGACCCTTCATTTACAGTCGGTGAGCTTGAAATAGAGCGCCAGAGGATTATAAACCGTCTGGAAAAGGAGGGAATGTTCGGTCTTAACTCCCAACTGGCTGTTCCGCTGTTGCCCAACAGGATAGCAGTAGTCTCTTCGGAAAATGCGGCAGGATACCGGGATTTTATGAAACATCTCTCGCAGAATGATATTGGAACAGGCTTCTATACAAAATTATACCCCTCTCCAATGCAGGGAGAGGAGGCGCCCGGAGGTATAATATCGGCACTTGAGCAGATTGCAGAGGATCTCTCAGATGGAGAACAGTTTGATCTGGTTGCAATAGTGAGGGGAGGTGGAGCGGCGCTGGAACTCGCCTGTTTCAACAATTATGAACTGGCGCTGAATATTGCCCAGTTCCCTTTGCCTGTACTCACCGGAATAGGCCACGACCACGATTTGCATATTGCAGATATGGTTGCCCACTCCTTTTTCAAGACACCGACAGCAGTTGCAGATTATATAATATCGCTCTATATGGAGCAGTATGGAGTGGTAGAAGAGCTGTCGCTCCGTTTGAGGAATGGCTTGAAGAGGAGATTTGATGCCCGCCACAACTATCTCGACAGCTGTATGGAGAGGGTTGCAAATGGAGTGAAAAGGATTATAAGGGAGAGGGAGAACCGTCTGGATATGCTGGAGCTGAAACTGAATGCCCATAACCCTCTTGCAGTTCTCTCCCGAGGGTATGCAATAGCGGTAAAAGAGGGCAAGAGGGTGACTTCTGTCAAGGATATGCTTCCTGGAGATACCTTCAAGTTGATTATGGCAGATGGAACGGCAGAGTTGGCGCTTATTGCCGTAAAACCGTCCGGAGAGAAAAAGAGAGGGGAAGGTGTGTGATTTGTTTGCATTTTTTTTAGATCTTGAAGATAATTTAATGGTATATTTTGTAAATTTGTGGAGTTTCAAAAAATAGAATTATGGATAATCAGGATAATGCCATCACCTACGACAGCGCCGTTGCAGAACTTGAGGAGATTGTGAATTTGATAGAGGATGAGGAGGTTGATCTGGAACAGGTTCAGGATCTTGTCTCGAGGGCCAAGGAACTTGTAGAATTCTGCAGAAAGGAGTTGAAGGGGTATGACCAGCAGATTTCGGATATTTTGAAAAACCAGTAACATTAAAAAAGCCTTATATGATATTTGATAACGATTCCTATTTAGAGCCGTTCAAAAAGCAGATTACCGACAGGTATGCCCGTCTGGTGATAAGGAGAAATGAACTTGCAGGATATGGCAGGAAGTTGAAGGATTCAATAAACAACCATCTCTACTATGGCGTGCACAAGGAGGATGACGGATGGGTATTCAGGGAGTATGCACCCAATGCGGTTGCCATCTATGTGATAGGAGATTTCAACGGCTGGAAGAGGGTGGCTGAATTTCAGATGAAGAACATCGGTAGAGGCAATTGGGAACTCAAGGTTGGTGCGGGAGCTGTAAAGCACGGTGATCTTTTCAAGTGGTCTGTCATATGGAATGGAGGCGAGGGTGAGAGACTGCCCGTCTATGCAACCCGTTGTGTGCAGGACAAGTCAACCTATCTCTTCTCGGCACAGGTGTGGGCTCCTGAAGAGAAATATGAGTGGAAACACAGGTTCTCCAGGAAGGTGGAAAATCCGCTTATCTATGAGACTCATATAGGAATGGCAGGAGAGGAGCTGGCTGTGGCATCTTTCCGTAACTTTACTAAAAACGTACTGCCCCATATAGCTGGAATGGGATACAATACAATCCAGATTATGGCCTTGCAGGAGCATCCCTACTATGGTTCATTCGGATATCAGGTCTCAAATTTCTTTGCATTGAGTTCAAGGTTCGGAACTCCGGAGGAGTTTAAGGAGCTTGTTGACAAGGCTCACTCGTATGGTATAGCGGTGATAATGGATATAGTCCACTCCCACGCTGTAAAGAATGAGAATGAGGGTATCTCCAATATAGATGGAGCCAAGGGCTTCCCATATTTCCACGAGGGAGAGAGGGGTGACCATCCGGCCTGGGGTACAAGATGTTTCAACTATGGCCGTGATGAGACGATAAGGCTTCTCCTCTCAAACTGCAAATTCTGGATGGAGGAGTATAATCTCGACGGATTCAGATTTGACGGAATCACCAGTATGCTCTATTGGGACCACGGTTTGGGAAAATGCTTTACATCGTATGACGACTATTTCAGTGATAATACGGATGTGGATGCGCTCACCTATCTTGGCCTGGCCAATATCCTTGTAAAGGAGATCAAACCTAATGCCTTTACCATAGCGGAGGATATGAGCGGTATGCCGGGACTGGCAGCTCCGGTTGCTGAGTATGGAACAGGATTCGACTACAGGATGAGTATGGGTGTGGCTGACCACTGGATAAAATGGATCAAGGAGTTGAGCGATGAGCAGTGGAATGTCTGCAATATGTGGTATGAACTTACCAACAAGAGGGCGGATGAGAAGACAATCAGCTATGCTGAGTGTCACGACCAGGCGATGGTGGGTGACAAGACCATAATATTCAGGCTGATGGATAAGGAGATGTATACATCAATGAACTACGGCTCCCGGAATCTGGTTGTAGATAGGGGAATAGCCCTTCACAAGATGATCAGGCTGCTTACTGCAGCAACATCAGGCAATGGATATCTTACCTTTATGGGAAATGAGTTCGGCCATCCGGAATGGATAGATTTTCCACGTGAAGGAAATGACTGGTCGTATCTCTATGCCCGTCGCCAATGGTCACTTTCGCAGAGTCCGTTTTTGAGGTATGAGGCGCTTATGAAGTTTGAGCAGAAGATGATAAAGCTCTTCAAGGGTAAGAAGATTCTGTCGGAACCGCCAATCTCCGTTTATAACGATGAACAGAAGCAGATTCTTGTAATGAGAAGAAAGGGATATCTCTTTGTCTTCAACTTCAGTCCCGTTAATTCGTATGAAAATTATCTTGTCAATGCTGATGCCGGAGAGTATAAGGTTGTACTCGATACTGATTGGAAAGAGTTCAACGGATTTGAGAGGAACAGCAGAAAAATTTCACACTTCACATCCCCTTGTGAAGATGGAGCCAAATTATCACTCTACATACCGTCCAGAAGTGCTTTTGTGCTTGTGAAGAGGTAGCTGTGCGGAACTTGTGGAGAGGTGATAATTGGTTGTGAAACATTTATGTAATTTTTATTTGTAAAAAAAAAATTATCTTTGCAGCGTCAAAAAATATAGTATAATGGCTTATTTGGAATTTAATAAAGAAGAACTTGTAAATCTCGAGTACTCTTTGGAGAGAGAGATTCTTTTAACAAACAGGGCCGGCGGATATATCAACACCACAATCGTGGGTTGCAATACACGTAAATATCACGGACTGCTGGTTGTTCCAATTGAGAAGTTCGGTAATGAAAGACATATACTTCTTTCAACACTGCACGAGTCGTTGGTACAGCACGGACAGGTATTCAACTTGGGTATCAGTTCATATGGAAAGGTGTATGAGCCGCGTGGCCACAAATATATAGTGGACTTTGAGATGGATTATGCCTCTACTGTTGTATACAGAGTTGGAGGAATGATATTCAGCAAAACCATAATGTTTGTGAGGGAGACCGAAGAGGTACTCGTAAAATATACACTTCTCGATGCTCACTCCGAGACCACTTTGAGAATAAAACCGTTCCTTGCGTACAGGAACATCCACGCGCTAACCTGTGCCAACACCTCTGCAAACACAAAATATACAGGTGTGGCAAATGGAGTGGCCTTCAAGATGTATGAAGATTTTCCAACACTCTATCTGCAGTTGAACAAGAGCAACGAGTGGGTGGCAAATCCTGACTGGTACAAGAATATCACATACAAGGAGGAGAGCAGAAGAGGTTTTGCAGACAAGGAGGATCTCTTTGTTCCAGGTTACTTTGAGGTTCCAATCAAGAAGGGCGAGAGCATAATATTGTCTGCCTCTACATCTGAGATCAAGCCAAGAGGACTCAAGACAAGATTTGCCGATGAGGTTGCAAAGAGAGAGGACAATTCACGTAACTGTTATGAGGATTGTCTCAAGCTGGCTGCCCAGCAGTGTGTCTTGAAGCAGAAGGGACAATACAGTGTATGTGCAGGATATACTTGGGATTATGAGGATTTGCGTTACTCACTGATTGCCATTCCGGGTCTTACACTCTATAATGATGGAGATACAAAACATTTTGAGGCTGTACTGGAGAATCTCCTTACTGTAAAGAGGGAGAGCTTCTTCAAATCAGGCAACCAGCCTGATCTTCCATTGTGGCTCTTCAGAACATTGCAGCAGTACATAGAGTATGGTGCAAAAGAGGAGTATGTATGGAAGAAATACGGCAAAGATCTTTCGGCGCTTCTTGATACTTATGTAAACGGCGAGAGAAAAGAGGTGGTATTGCACGAAAACGGACTTTTGTGGTCTCAAAAACCTGGTGCTGCACTCTCTTGGATGAATGTTTACAGTTCAGGTGTTCCGGTAACAGAACGCTACGGATATCAGGTGGAGACAAATGCATTGTGGTACAATGCATTGTGCTTTGCTGTGGAGATGGATAAAAAGTATGGAAAGGGCACATTGGAGAAGAAGTGGGACAAGGTTATCAAGAGTATCAAGGCCAACTATACGAACTATTTCTGGATTGAGGAGCGTGCACACCTTGCCGATTTCTACAATGAGAATGGAAAGAACAGCTTTATGCGTCCTAACCAGTTGATGGCTGTTGCTGTAAAATACTCTCCAATTGATGATATGGTACAGATGGAGGTATTGAAAGGCATCCGCAAGGAGCTCTTGACTGTAAGGGGCATAAGGACACTTTCACCAAAAAATCCTCTTTACAAAGGTGTTTATGAGGGTAACCAGGAGAGCCGTGACCACGCCCACCACAACGGATGTGCATTCCCTTGGCTTTTGGGTCCATATGTAGAGTCAATGGTGAAATTGCTCGGCAAGAGTGCAGTGAAGAGGTGCAAGGAGTTGTTGAACGGATTCGAAGAGGATATAAATATCCACGGAATCGGATCAATCGCAGAGTTGTATGACGGTAATCCTTCACACAAGCCTCACGGCTGTATATCATCTTCTGTAAGTGTGGCAGAGATAATAAGAGGAAAATATTTGTTAAATAAAATAAAGAAATAGCAATGAGAGTTTTAATGTTCGGTTGGGAGTTTCCTCCTCATATCGCCGGCGGACTTGGTACTGCTTGTTATGGTCTTACAAAGGGATTGGCAAAGCACGATGTAGACATACTTTTTGTTATGCCTTCTGCATCGGGTGATGAGGACCAGTCAGCTGTCAAGATCGTAAATGCCAGTGATGTGCCTTTTACTCAGACCTGGAGTGATATGCAAACTTTCCTGAATAAGATTGATTTTGTGAAAGTTTCATCAAACTTGGTTCCTTATATCGATCCTCAGCTATATACAGAGTATGCAGGGTCAAAAATTGAGGAGTCTGAGTTTGAACAGTTTAAAGTAAAATATGGCAGCAAGTACAAATTCTCAGGCAAGTATGGTGTAAACTTGATGGAGGAGGTTGCAAGTTATGCGATGGTTGCAACCACTATAGCATCAGAGAATACATTTGATGTAATCCACGCACACGACTGGTTGACTTATGCAGCCGGTATTGCTGCAAAGAGAGTCTCAGGCAAGCCGCTTGTAATCCACGTTCACGCGACCTCATTCGACAGGGGTAGTGAGGATAATATTGATACCCGGGTATTTGAGATTGAGAGAATGGGTATGTTGGCTGCCGACAAGGTTATAACTGTAAGTAACTTGACAAGAAATATAGTCATCAACAAATACGGCATAGATCCTGCAAAAGTTATCACAGTACATAATGCTGTTGATTTCAATGAGTTCAAGCAGGTTGACGTACAACGTGGCGTTGACGACAAGATTGTTACATTCCTTGGCCGTATCACATTCCAGAAAGGTCCCGAGTATTTTATCGAGGCGGCTGCAAAGGTGTTGAAACGCTATCCGAAGGCCCGTTTCGTTATGGCTGGTAATGGTGATTTGATGAACCGTTCAATCAGGCGTGTTGCCAAATTGGGCATTGCTGACAGGTTCCACTTCACAGGATTCTTGAGGGGTGCAGATGTGAAGAAGATGTTTGCATATTCTGATGTATATGTGATGCCGTCGGTATCTGAGCCTTTCGGTATCTCTCCTCTTGAGGCTATGAAATCGAATGTGCCTACAATAATATCAAAACAGTCCGGAGTTGCAGAGGTGTTGAAATATGCCATCAAGGTTGATTTCTGGGATATTGATGCAATGGCTGATGCAATGTATGGATTATTGGCTTATCCGGCTCTGTCTGAGATGAGCATGAGATGCGGAGTTGAAGAGGTTAATGAGTTGAAATGGGAGAATGCCGCACTTAAAATTAAAGATGTCTACTCAATGGCAATTGCAGGCGAGTAATTCTATTAAGAGAAGAAAAAATAAAAAAAGATATGGATAAGTCATTATGTTTATATTTCCAGGTACATCAACCAGATAGGTTAAGATTATACCGCTTTTTTGATATTGGAAATGATTCCCAATATTTTGATGAATTTGCAAACAGAACAATCCTCAAGAGAGTTGCCGAGAGATGTTATCTCCCTATGAACTCCCTTATGTTGGAGCTTATCGGCAAGCATAAAGGTGCATTCAAGATTGCATACTCAATCTCCGGTGTTGCCCTTGAGCAGTTTGAGAAGTATGCTCCTGAGGTATTGGAGAGCTTCAAGAGATTGGCTGAGACCAAATGTGTGGAGTTCTTGGCTGAGACCTATTCACACAGCTTGGCATCATTGATCTCAGAGAAAGAGTTCAAGGCTCAGGTTAAAGAGCATGCTGCTGCAATCAAGAGACATTTTGGAGTTACCCCTAAGGCATTCAGAAACACAGAGCTTATCTATTCGGATGAGATCGGTTCAGTTGTTGCCGGTATGGGTTACAATGTGATGTTGACAGAGGGTGCAAGGCACATCTTGGGATGGAAGAGTCCTAACTATGTATATACCAACGCCATCAATCCAAAATTGAAACTTCTTTTGAAGAACTTCAATTTGAGTGATGATATCGCTTTCAGATTCTCGGACAGAAGCAATCCTAACTGGCCTTTGACAAGTGAGAAATATGCACAATGGTTGGAGGAGTCTGGAAAGAATGATGAGATAATCAATCTCTTTATGGATTATGAGACATTCGGTGAGCACCAGAGACAATCTACAGGTATCTTTGAGTTTATGAGAGCATTGCCTGAGGCTGTCCTTTCAAATACCGGCCTCAAGTTCTGTACACCTTCAGAGGCAGTAGCGCTTCACCAGCCTGTAGCGCCTCTACACGTGCCATTTGCAATCTCTTGGGCAGATGAGGAGCGTGATACAAGTGCATGGATTGGTAATGAGCTTCAGAATGAGGCATTCCACAAATTGTATGAGGTAGAGAAAGATGTAAAGGCAACAAAGAATGAGGCACTGATTTCAGACTTTAGAAAGTTGCAGGAGAGTGACCACTTCTACTATATGTGTACCAAATTCTTCTCAGACGGAGCTGTGCACAAATATTTCAATCCTTATGACACTCCATATGAGGCATTTATAAATTATATGAATGCGTTGAGTGACTTCAAGATCAGGGTTGAGAAGGCTGCTGTTGCAGCAAAGGCTGCAAAAGCAAAGGCAAAAGCGGAGAAGCTGTAAAATATAAGGGGGGTGACTTTTAAGCCACCCTCTAAAATTAGTGCGTATATATGAGTGATGTGAGAAGCGGCAGACCGGACTACCTTTTTGAAGTGAGTTGGGAGGTTTGTAACAAAGTTGGTGGAATTCATACGGTAATCTCCTCAAAGGCTTTGCAGAACCGGGAGATATATGGATCCAACCATATAGTTATAGGTCCGGATGTCTGGATGGATACAGAGAAGAATCCTGAGTTTGCTGAGGATCCTCTTTTGTTCAGGAGCTGGAGGAGACATGCTTTGAAAAATGAGGAGCTCAGGGTAAGGGTAGGAAGGTGGAATATCCCCGGAAAACCGGTGGCAATACTCGTTGACTTTACCCAATTCTTTGGCAGGAAGAATGAGATTTTTACCAATCTCTGGCTGAAATTTGGAGTTGATTCAATCAGTGCCAAATGGGATTATATTGAGTCGGCTCTCTTTGGCTATGCGTCAGGTATGGTTATAGAGAGTTTTGTAAAGTATAATCTCAGCTCAAGAAATAGAGTTGCAGCCCAATTCCACGAATGGATGTCGGCTGCGGGAATACTCTATATCAAAGAGAGGAATCTTGCTGTCGGAACCACATTCACCACTCACGCTACAGTTGCAGGAAGGGCGTTGGCCTTCAACAATATGGCCTTATATGATGCAATGCCTTATTATAATGGAGATGAAAAGGCAAAGGCATTCAATGTAGTTGCGCGTCACTCATTGGAAAAGGCTGCTGCAAGAGAGACAGATATATTTACAACGGTAAGCGAAATGACTGCAGCCGAGTGCAGGCAGTTATTGGGGCGTGCCGTAGATATTGTAACACCGAATGGTTTTGACAACTCTGTTGTACCGTCGGAAAAAGAGTCACTGCAGATTAGGGAGGAGGCCAGAAAAAAACTTCTCTCGGTAGCCTCTGCAATGCACGGTATCGAGTATCCTTCAGATACACTGTTGGTTGGTACAGCTGGAAGATATGAGTATAAAAATAAGGGCATAGATGCATTTCTGGATGCATTGGGTAATTTGAAGCATCGTGGATATGAAGGCAGAAAAATTGTTGCCTTTCTGATGGTGCCTGCTTCACACAATGGTGCTGACAAGGAGCTTTTGAAGGTGATGGCGGAGGGGAGAAAACTTGATTATCCGTCCCACTCATCACACTATTTGGCAGAACCTGAGTATGACAATATCCTTAACAGGATTAAATATTACAATCTTAACAGGAGAGACGATAACATAGGTGTTGTATTTGTCCCCTCATACCTTAAAGGAAATGATGGAGTATTCAATATGACATACTATAATCTTCTTTCAGGTTTGGATCTGACACTCTTCCCCTCATACTATGAACCTTGGGGATATACACCGATGGAGAGCCTTGCTTTTGGTGTGCCTACAGTAACCACAACATTGGCAGGTTTCGGCCTCTGGATCAGACAAAGATGCAATGGTGTGGAGCCGGCAGTGCGGGTGGTAGAGAGAAGGGAGTCAAATTACGGGACAGTTGTTGAAGAACTGTCAGATATTATAGAGGAATTTTCAAAACAGAATGCCGAAAAAAGAGTTGAAATTTCGGCGCTTGCCAAGAAGCTCTCAAAAGAGGTGCTGTGGCAGGATAATATTAAATTTTACGAACAAGCTTATATGAATTCAATGGACAGAGTAGCGTCAAGAAATGGTGCGTTTCCGGAGTATAGAGAGGAGACAATGCAGAGTTACACCAAATTTCAAGTGAATAATCCTACATGGCGTAACATGTTAATTAACAAGAAACTACCGGAAAGATTGGAGAACCTGGATATTTTATCTAAAAACTTGTGGTGGTGCTGGAACCAGTCGGCTATAGAGTTGTTCAAGATGGCTGATCCCGAGTTGTGGGAGCTTTCAAACGGCAACCCTATTGCAATGTTGGATATGATTGACCTCAACAGATACAACCAGTTGGCAAACGACAAGGCATTTACTGTAAAACTTGATGAGGTTTATGCAGAGTTTGAGGAGTATATGTCAAAGAAAAAGGAGGCAAAAGCTCCAAATATCTCATATTTCTGTATGGAGTATGGTCTTGATACCTCGCTTAAGATCTATTCCGGCGGTTTGGGTATTCTTGCCGGAGACTATTTGAAAGAGGCGAGCGATATGAATGTGCAGATGACAGCTGTAGGTTTCCTTTACAAACACGGATATTTTACACAAAAACTGTCGGCACAGGGAGATCAGGTTGCAAACTATGACCCTCAGGACTTCTCTAAAACCCATGCGACTCCAGTAATGGATGAGCACGGAAACTGGTTGAAGATTACAGTTGCTTTCCCTGGCAGAACACTTTATGCAAGAATCTGGAAAGTTGAGGTTGGTAGAATCAATTTGTATCTGTTGGATACCGATATTGATGAGAACCAGTATGAGGATAGAGGAATTACTCACCAGTTGTATGGCGGAGATTGGGAGAACAGATTGAAGCAGGAGCTTCTATTGGGAGTCGGCGGTATAAGGGCCTTGAGAGTATTGGGAATCCACTCGGAGGTTTACCACTGCAATGAGGGCCACGCAGCATTCATCGGATTGGAGAGATTGAGAGAGTATGTTCAGGAGAAGGGCCTTCTATACTCTGAGGCTTTGGAGGTTGTACGTGCATCATCACTCTTTACAACACACACTCCTGTTCCTGCAGGTCACGATGCATTCTCAGAGGATATGTTGAGAAAGTATATTGCACACTATCCTGAGAGATTGAAGATTGACTGGTACACTTTGATGTCGTTGGGCAAACTTGATCCATATAATGGCAATGACAAATTCTCTATGAGTAACCTTGCTGCCAACCTTTCTCAGGAGGTGAACGGTGTGAGCTGGTTGCACGGTAAGGTGAGCCAGGATATTTTGTCAAACCTATGGCCAGGTTATCTTCCTGAAGAGTTGCATGTCGATTATGTAACCAATGGTGTACACTATCCAACCTGGACTGCTCCGGAGTGGAAAGAGCTTCACGCAAAGGTATTCGGTGAGGGATTTGTAAACCATAACTACGACAGAAGCTGCTTCAGCGGAATCCGTAAGGTGAGCGACGAGCAGATCTGGAGCATCAGATGCCACTTGAAGAAGAAACTTATTGAGAAAGTTAAGGAGTGTCTTTCAGATACAGCAATTGCAAACCACTACTCTCCTCACCATATTGTAGAGATCAAGAATACATTGAGAGATGATATTCTTACTATCGGTTTTGCCAGAAGATTTGCCACATACAAGAGAGCACACCTTTTGTTCAGGGATCTTGACACTCTAAGCTCTATCCTTAACAATCCTGAGCGTCCAATGCAGTTCATCTTTGCAGGAAAGGCTCACCCGGCAGATAAGGCTGGTCAGGATTTGATCAAACGTATTGTTGAGATATCAAAGATGCCTCAATTCATCGGTAAGATTGTATTTGTTCCAAACTACGATATTACATTGGCCAAATATCTTGTGCAGGGTGTGGATATCTGGATGAACAACCCTACAAGACCATTGGAGGCCTCTGGAACAAGTGGTGAGAAGGCGGTAATGAATGGTGTTATGCACTTCTCCGTACTTGACGGATGGTGGGTTGAAGGTTACAAGGAGGGTGCCGGCTGGGCTCTTCAGATGGAGCGTACATACGACGACCAGAACTTCCAGGATGAGTTGGATGCAGCAACAATCTACAATATCTTTGAGTCTGACATTGCCCCTAAATATTACGACAAGA
Organism: Candidatus Egerieisoma sp.; assembly: GCA_045594125.1. Taxonomy (GTDB): domain Bacteria; phylum Bacteroidota; class Bacteroidia; order Bacteroidales; family UBA932; genus Egerieousia. The sequence continues at coordinate 23,043 of JAZNXX010000001.1, read as the reverse complement.
ACTCAAAAGGTATCTCAAATATCTGGATTGACACTATCAAGAATTGCGTAGCGGAGGTTGCTTGTGACTTTACTACCAACAGAATGATGAATGACTACTTCGACAAATTCTACAACAAGTTGGCTGCGCGCTACAATGGATTGATAGCAAATGATTATCTTGAGGCACGCGAGATTGCAATGTGGAAGAGGAAGATGCGCAGGGAGTGGAACTCGATAGAGATTCTCAACAACTCATTTGTGAATACAGCATCAGGCACATTGGTATTGGGCAACAACTATGAGGCAAGCCTGACACTTTCAATAGGAAATGAGGTAAATCCTGAGGATATTGGAGTTGAGATACTTTTGGCCGAGTACAACAAGAAGGGAAGACTTATCATCAAGGAGGTATTCGAGTACAAATTGAGAGATTGTGTAAACGGTATTGCAACATATGTATGCAAGATTGTACCTGACAAGACTGGTGCATACCAGATTGCAGGCAGAATGTATGCAAAACATAAATCATTGCCACACAGACAAGACTTTGAATTGGTAAAATGGTTGTAGCAGCAACAGGCTTTTTTGACGGTGTCCATTTGGGACACCGTAAAGTTCTTGAATCGCTTTGCAAAATAGCACGCAGTGAGGGCAAGAGGAGTTGTGTAATCTCCTTTTGGCCCCATCCGCGTAGCGTCTTGCAGCAACAGGCGTATAATTTGAGACTTCTCAATACACTTGAAGAGAAAGAGGCTCTAATCAAGAGTATAGGAGTGGATGATTTTGTTGCCATCCCATTTACAAAAGAGTTCAGCAAACTCTCCACCAAGGAGTTCATGCAGCAGTTCCTGATAGAGACACACGGCGTTTCCACTCTTGTAATAGGATATGACCACAGGTTGGGAAATGATGTCTCGGAGTCGCAGCAGGAGATGATCCGCACAGCTGAATCATTGGGGCTCAATGTGGTGAGGGTCAGCGAGTTTCTGATTGATGGAAATATTATAAGTTCAACAAAGATCAGAAAACTGCTCCAGCAGACAGATGTTGTTGAGGCTGCCCGTTTCCTTGGTTACAACTACTTCATAAAGGGTGTGGTTGTATCGGGCAACAGGATAGGAAGGACCATAGGTTTTCCTACAGCAAATATGAAACTCTACAATCCTTTAAAAGAGTTGCCGGGCAACGGTGTCTATGGAGTATATGTCAATGTTTTGGGCAAGAGGTACATTGGAATAACAAACATAGGCACAAGACCAACAGTGGGAAGTGGAAATGAGAGGACGATAGAGACTTATATACTTGATTTTGATGAGGATATCTATGGTTTGGATATCTCTTTGGAGTTTGTTCTCAAAATCAGGGATGAGAAGAAGTTTTCATCGTTGGAGGCACTTAAGGCAGAATTGGAGGAGAACAAGAGATTTGCCTCGAAAAACATCTTCCTTTAAGGAAAAATTGTTAAATTTGGAGAAAAATCATCTCTATGTATCATTTGGGTTCCGATATCGTTACAATCATACTTGCAGTAGTACTCTTTATTGCCGGTGTAACGGCGACAAGAAAGGGGAAAGGCACGGGTGTTGCCGCTGATGGCAAGAGAGGGGATTCAAGTGATGACTTTTCTGAATTTATCGATATTCTTACAGGCAACGCCAGCCAGAATCTGGACTTGTATGGTATGATGGAGTCTGAAGAGTCCTTTGACGAGGTGGATTATATCCATACAAAACGCCGTAAGCGTAAGTATACTCCTTCCGGAAATGGAGATATTGATGTGGAGTCTGTAAGAGAGAGTGAATCAGTTGAAGGGACAAGTGCTACAGTTGTTGAGGAGATTGCCGGTGATGGCGGTGCAGCTATGCAGACTGATTCGTTTTATACTGCTGAACCTCTTAAAAGTGAGGATGATTCCCCTATAAACAATATTAGGGAGAGGATAAAACTTTCACCGAAAGATTTGGTAATCTATTCGGAGATAATGAATCCGAAATACAAGGAATATTAGAAATAAATTACTACCTTTGCATCAGAAGGGTCCCGAATACAATCGGGATTCTTTTTAATTTTTTATGTTATGTCGAAAATACACTATTTAACAGCAGAAGGATTAGAGAAATTGAAAGCCGAACTGGCACATCTGGTTTCGGTTGAGAGACCTGCTATTTCAAAACAGATAGCAGAGGCAAGAGATAAAGGAGATTTGTCGGAGAATGCGGAGTATGATGCAGCAAGAGAGGCTCAGGGTTTGTGTGAGTTGAAGATATCACAACTTCAGGATCTTATAGCAAATGCAAGAATCATAGATGAGTCGAAGATCAATACGGATCAGGTTCAGATGCTCAATAAAGTAAAGATAAAGAACTTAAAGACCAATGCCATAATGGAGTATACATTGGTAGGTGAGAGCGAGGCTAACCTCAAGGAGGGCAAATTGGCTGCTGCGACACCTATCGGAAAGGCCCTTATTGGAAAGAAAAAGGGTGATGTTGTGGCTGTACAGGTTCCGAGCGGTATGATCAATTTCGAAATTTTGGATATTTCTATTTAATACAATTGCTATGGCATCAATATTTACAAAAATAGTTAATGGCGAGATTCCATCCTACAAGGTTGCAGAGGATGAGAACTATTATGCATTTCTTGATATAAATCCTTTGGCTAAAGGCCATACCCTTGTAATACCAAAGAGGGAGGTGGATTATATCTTTGACCTTGAGAGCGGTGAGTTCGACGGGTTGTGGAATTTTGCACATAGAGTTGCAAAGGCTGTCGGTGAGGCTGTCCCTTGCAAGAGAGTAGGTGTTGCAGTTTTGGGAATGGAGGTGCCTCACGCCCATATACATCTTGTACCGTTACAGTCAGAGGCAGATCTCAACTTTGCCAACGAGAAGCTGAAACTCTCTCCAGAGGAGTTTGCGGAGGTGGCCAAAGCAATAAACGGAGCATTTTGTAAATAAGTAAGTACCATATAACTTGAAAGGAATGAAAAGGATATTTTCAATTTTTATGGCGTCGGCAATGATGTTTGCCTGCGCACCAAAAGATAGTGCCGTAATTGATCTTACAGTTCCTGGTGGTGGAGAGAAGGAGGTTGTGTTGTCAAAGCTCCAGGTCAACAGGATTGTAGTTGAGGATACATTGAAACTTGATGCATCCGGCTCTGCAAAGTGTAGGGTTAATGTTACACCGGCTTCACCTGAATTCTACTATCTCTCTTACAACAGAAAAAGGATAGCATCCCTTATCCTCAAGGGTGGAGATAAGGTTGCAGTTTCTGTCGATACATTGGGAAAGAATTTGTCAATCAGCGGCTCTGATGAGTCGGTAAGGTTGGCAGGAATAGAGAAGAAGATCTATACATTTACTGCAAAATTTGACTCCCTCTCGGTAGAGCTTGTAAATGCGAATGAGAGAGGCGACAGCAAGGGTTATGAGGAGTTGGGTAAAGAGCTTGGCCGTCATTTCATTATGTATAAGAGAGCTGCCGTTTCAGATATTATGAGTGCACCCTATTCATTCTCGAATGTGAGCTTGTTGTACCAGAAATTGAGTGACAATCTTCCTCTCTTTGGAGATATGTATGATATCGCCTACTTCAAGAGAGTATATGATTCACTCTCTGTAATCTATCCGGAGTCGGTTTATGTAACCTCATTGAAGGAGGATATTGCCAAATTTGAGAAGACAATCAGTTTGAGCCACAAGTTGAATGAGGCCGGTGAAACTGCATATCCTGAGTTGAGCTTGCCTGATACCAAGGGTGAGGTGCAGAAACTTTCGTCACTTTTGGGCAAACCGTTCATCTTGGTTTTCTGGTCAAGCCAGTTGGCAGACCAGAAGATGTTCAACCACGACTTGAAGGAGGTCTACAAAAAGTTCAATCCTAAAGGATTGGAGATATACCAGGTCTCTGCCGACATCGACAAGACTCTATGGGCTACAGTTGTAAAGGAGCAGGGGTTGCCGTGGATTAATGTATGCGACGGTCTCGGAGCACAATCAGCAGCGCTCAATACCTATGGTGTAACAACAATCCCTATGATGTTTGTCTTTGACAAGGAGGGTAACATTGTAGCCAAGAACCTCTTTGACAAAGGGGCTTTGGAGAGAAGTCTGAACAAATTGTTCTAAACTGTAAATTACAGGAGTTTTTTAGGTTTTCCTGCAATAAACTCCTTTAGATAGAAGGGTTCAAAGTATGCACAATCTTTGAACTCTTTTTTATTGTACATACTCTCTGCTACCACTCTCATTCCCGATGCGTGAGGCATCTGAGGGGCAAAGATGGCATTGGGATGGTTTATGACCGATTTGAACTTCTCTGCGCCGTTGCCTGTAAAGAGAACCTTGTGCTCCTTTAATTCCTTGCTGAAAGACTCCTCTGTAAGGATGTGGGCTTCTGTGGCTGTCAAAGCATTGCATTTGCTGTCAAAAACAGCTGTGTATACCTCCATCCTCCTTGCATCAATCATTGGTACAATCAGTAGATTTTCGTCATCGGCATACTCCCCGGCCAATCTGTTGTCGACAGCACATTGTGCAATTGTGTCGAGAGTACCCACTCCGATAAGAGGCTTGTCTGCTCCATAGCAGAGCCCTTTTGCGCAGGAGACACCTACCCTGAGACCGGTATAGGAGCCAGGACCTTCACTCACAGCAACTGCTGCACAATCTTTTACTGTAAGGCTGTTCTCCTCAAGAATGTCCTTGATATATTTGGCAAGAAGTGACGCGTGTGATTTAGGCTCGTTGATATATTTCTCTGAAATCACCGCTCCGTCGCAGGCAAGAGCAACAGAGCAGGATTCAGTGGCTGTCTCTATAAGCAGAATAATCTTCTTCATCTTAATTTTCTCCCTTTTCTGAAATTATTTTAACCTGGGTGCCATTTTTCAGGGTGCGGCTTATTGCATTATATGGCCCTGTAACAATCTGAAGTGAGTCGGAAAGTCCGGAGATCACCTCAATATTGCTCATATCCTGTATACCTGTAACTATCTTGAGAGGCTTGACTGCAGACATAGCGGGATTATATATAAATATATATTCATTCAACTCCCCGGTAGAGGTAGAGTCTGCAAGGTCTGCCCTTACAGTTACAGACTGCAAAGGTACAACGAAAACATTCTCCCTGCGCTCTGTCTGGATAGAAACTGATGCCGACATTCCAGGACGGAACGGTATCGGGCTGATCTCAATAAGGTCGCGGTATGAGTCGGGGAAGATTGATACATTAACCTCAAAGTTTGTAACCTGATCCAGTGATACTGCCGTTCCGCTATTCTTTGCGGAGTTGGCAATCTGTGTCACCACACCCTTGAATTTGCGGTTAGGATAGGCATCTACCTCTATAATGGCTGTATCAAGAAGCGACAATCTTATGATATCGTTTTCATTTACATCAACCAATACCTCCATCTCATTGAGATTAGCAATGCGGAGCATCTCTGTTCCAGCCATTTGACTGGTTCCTACAACGCGTTCACCCTTCTCTACATCCAGTTTTGAGACTATACCTGTCATAGGTGCATAGATGGTGGTTTTGTAGAGATTCTCCTGAGCTTCATTCAATGCAGCTTCTGCACTCTTTACATTATATTGGGCTGCATTAAGCTGTTCTGTGGCAATCTGGTATTGCGACAGGGAGTTCTCATACTCAGACTCAGAGATGGCCTTCTGCTCGTAAAGTATCTTGTTGCGGTTGAAACTCAGTTCTGTCTGTGACAGTTGTGCCTTCTGTTGCAGATATTGTGCCTTTATGGAGTTAAGTGAGGCCTCAGCCCTGTTTACCGCAGAGATATAGAGATCCTGTTTGATCTTGATGAGAAGATCTCCTGCCTTTACCCTGTCTCCCTCCTTTACATTAAGTTCAATAATCTCACCTGATACGTCCGGGCTGATCTTTATCTCGGTAACAGGCTGTATCTTTCCATTGGCCGGGATAGATTCGGTGATTGTACCTCTCGTTGCAGGCCTTACATATATCTCAACACCTTTGCTCTTTTTGCCGGTTCCAAACAGGATTAGCAGAATCAGCACTGTAAAGGCTCCGATAACAATGTGCTTCTTGTAGTTTCTTCTCATATTCATAATTCAAAAATAGGAAATTCCGTCAAAATAACTAAAGGGAAAGGGGGGTACCTCTGTAAAAATCCAGAATCTTGGTCTGAAAAATATACTGATATTTGGCCTGTCTCAACTCAGCCTGAGCCTTAAGCAGATTGCTCTTGGCCACAGTGTAGTCTGTGCCGTTAAGCAGACCTACATTGAATTTGGACTCCACATATTTGAAGGACTCTTCTGATGCCTTCAGATTCTTTTCAGAGGCTTTGAATCTTTCGTAGGAATTGCCGGCATCTGTAAATGCCTGCTGAATCTCTTTATAGAGATCCTGACGGCTTCTCCTTACCTCAAGCCCTGCATTCTCCACATCAATTCGTGCATTGCGTATTGCACTGTTGCTGCGCCATCCGTTGAATATCGGAATGGAGAGTCCAAATCCGATAGAGGGGTTCCTGTTCTCATTGAACTGGCTGAAGAAAGCCTCCTGATTGCTGTCGCTGTAGTAGGTTCCATATCCAGCAGAGAAGGAGAGGGTAGGGTAGGCTCCTCCCTTCTGGATCTTGTAATCGTATCTGCTCTTTTCGAGAGCCAATTCTGCCGATTTGATCTTGGGAAGCTCCAATGCTGCTTCATATATCTCCTGGATTGGGATGGAATATGGCTCAATCTCCTTATCCACACCAACCGGAACGGAAACATTGAATCTGGAATTATCTGTAAGATCAAGAAGCTGGGCAAGGGTCAGAAGTGAGTTCTTCACATTGCCCTGTGCTGAAATCAGTTGTACTCTCTCAGATGCCTGCTGCGCCTCAAGGTCAAGCAGAGAGGAGTAGGGTTGGCTTCCCGCCTCTACAAGGATACGGCTTCTCTGCACCTGCTCTTCAATACCCTTGCAGCTCTCCCGGGCAATCATCTCCAGCTCCATTGAGAGGAGAACTTCGAGGTATGCCCTGGTAATTGAGATTGAGATCTCATCCTTGAGACTTTCAAGATTCTGACAGGAAATCTCCAATTGCACTCTGCTTCCCTTCAGTGCATTTATCCTTGACAGACCCTGAAGAAGCGGCATTGAGGCATTGATACTCGCATTTGTACTCTGTGTAAGCTGGTTGTTTATCTCGAGGTCATTTATATTTACAGATTTTCCCCAGTTCATATTATGTCCAATAGAGGCATTGACGGAGGGAAGAAAATTGAGTTTCGACTGCAGAACCTGCTCCTCTGCCCTCTTGATTGCAAGACTTTGCTGTTTGATGCTTATGTTGTTCTCGATGGCATAATTGATGCATCTCTCCAAATCCCATATATCAACCTCCTGTTGTGCCGATAGAGTGATGAGGGAAAAAGATATGGCAAGTGTCAAAAAAACAAAACGTGGATTCTTCATACCAATCTGATTATGGTTATTGCAAATATAGTCATTTCGGCTCTATATTTCACTTTATAGTGTAAAGGTAGAGGAGAAGATCTCCATTTGATGGAATCTCCTCCCCATTTTTCCTCTTACCGTAAAGTTACGGTCTGCTGAATGGCAGTCTGAAATTGAGGTTACTTTGGATAATAGCCATTCTCCAACTGTCTGGCCAATGTAAATTTGAACTCCTGTCCGCTTCTGTAGAGCAGTTTTGTAAGCAATCCGAAACATTGTGCAACAAACTCAACGAAATGGGCTATAGCCTGATCTTTACCTCCATAAATTGAGGAGGCCTCAGCTGTTGAAACTAAAATCAATCCATTCATCATAACATTCTCCACCCTTTTTTAAATCCTCTCTCAAAATTATCCTGATACTCTTTGAAGAAGTCGTATGCCTTCTTGAGATACTTGAGTATTAAAGTTATCTCATCCCAGGAAATCCCTCCCCGTCTCTGCATCTCCCCTTGAGGAACAGGAACCAGTACATTCCGTTTTACTAAATACTCTTCCATAATTTTAATATTAAATTCTGCCTACCGTAACGGTGCGTAGGCTTCCACCCTTGAGTGCGCACTCAATATTCAACCCGGGGATTTCCCCATATATAATTCGGCAAGATTGTCTGGCTTCTATTTAACAAGATACTCTTCCATTCAATTCTACCAGATTGTCGGCAAAATCAGCCATCTCCCTTTCGTGAGTAACCATTATTATTCTCTTTCCCTCATCAGACAATTTCTTGAGCAGCCTGCATATAATGGCTTTTGTAGGTTGGTCTACAAATGTGAGGGCTTCATCAATAAGAATGATCTGGGGATTGCGGTAGAGAACTCTTGCGAAGGCAACTTTTTGACGCTCACCTCCAGAGAGGAGATCTGACCGGAGAGAAGAGTGGAGTCCGCAGGGAAGCCCTCTAATGAACTCTGTCATCTGCAGCAGAGTGCAAATTTCATTGACCCTTCCAATGTCCGGCTCCTTGGCGTTTAGCGTTATATTCTCAATCAGAGTTCCGGGAAGCAGGTGGCATCTCTGAGGAACAATGGAGATGATTTTGAGCCATCTCTGGAGAGGTATTGCCGAGATATCAACTCCGTAGCATAATATTCTGCCGGATTGCGGCTGGTACTCTCTCATAAGAAGTGAACAGAGTGTGCTTTTGCCGGAGCCGTTTCCCCCTGTAACTGCTGTAATTCCAGCCGGAGAAAACTCCAAACTGAAGTTCTCAAATACAGCTCCTCTTCCTGGATAGGAGAAGGAGACTCTATCCAGCTCCAGAGCCGGCCTCTCAGCTGTTATCCCAAAATCATCCTCTTCAAGTTTATGGAGATTCTCTATAATTCCATCATTTGCGGGACAATCCTCCGGGTTGGTACTCCTAATTATAAATATCTCATAGAGTCTCTCCCAGGAGATCTTTGCCTGAGAGACGAGCGTTCCTATACCTGCAAGCATATTGAGAGGTGTTGCCACCATCACGGATAGTGTATAGAATGAGATGAACTCCCCCACTGTAAATCTCCCGACAATTACATAATATCCTCCTGCAAGGAGCACAATTGCCGTAAAGAGGGCAGTAGTAGCCTCATATCCCATCTCAAAGAGACCTCCTGTTTTGACAGAACCATATATTCTCTTTTCAAGTTTGGCAAAATGGTCTCTCAATCTTTCAATATATGCCCCTTCTGCAGAGTGATATCTCAATGTTGCAGCCCCATTGAGTGTCTCCATCAGCCTTGTCTCAAATCGGGCACTCTCTGCTGCAATATCTCTCTCCATCCTTTTGTTGACCCTCATTGAAGTATGGTAAAGAAGTCCATAGAGAGGTATGAAGAGCAGTACCATTGAGGCAAGTGCCGAGTTGAAGCTGAACATAAAGATGAGCGCTGTCAAAATGGTTGTTGCCATAGAGATTATACCTGTTATTCCCTCTGAAAAGAGCCTTCTTATCTTGAAAGCATCTCCTATCCTTGAGTTGAGGTCAGCTGCAGTAAACTGGTTGAACTCCTCTGCGGGCAGATGGAATATCTTATGCAGATATCCGGTTATGAGCCTGCTCTCCTGAAGTATACCATTTCTTGCAAGGTATAGATATCTCATATAGTCAATGGCGGCCAGAATAATTGATAGGGTGAGTATTATGAGAGTAAAAGGGATGAGTATCCCCGCTCTCTTGTCCGGGATTATCTCATCGACCAGGTGTTGGAGGAAGAGGGCATTGAACATACCCAAAACAATAACTGCCACTCCACCTGCAATGCTGTGTGCCAATATACGGTTCCCCTTGAAGAGCAGCCTTAACAGGAGACGGAATGAGCCGCTTTTTTCATTTGCAGGTCTGAAATCTTCTTCTGGTTTGAATGTTATCAGATAACCTGTCCATCTGCCTGCAAATTGGGACCAATCGAGTGAAACCATATCACCGTAGGCAGGATCCATAATTGTAATTTTCTCCTTGACAATCTTATAGACCGCTACAAAGTGGCTTGCCCCATCATCCTGTACTATTAGTGCTATGGCAGGTAGAGGCATAGTTCTGAGTTCAGGATTCTCTTTGTCAGGAGCTTTGAATGCTGTTCCCTTTATATTCAACTTCCCGGCTCCATCTATAATGCCGGAAAGTGATATCCCCTCCCGCGTACATCCGCAAAGTCGCCTGACTTTACATATTGGTACAATATATCCGTACCAGGCGGCAACCGATGCAAGTGCCGCAGCCCCGCAATCATATTTGTCGAGTTGCTTTACCTTTACGCCCCTTCTGTATCCTGCTCCACTCATCATATCAACTTTTTTATATATAAAATAGTATGAATGCTGTGGCAATAATGGCAACAGCGATGATGATGGCCAGATAGTAGACCAGATCAAACACCGGTGATGATTCAGGTGTAATGGAATCCGTCATTTTTTCGGAATCCTGAGTAAACAACTCTTTTTCCATCTCTTCTTTTTTTTTCAAAATTGGGGAGAGATTTGGAAAGAGCAGTGCAAAAAGATAAAAATTCCCGTTTTTACGATGAAAAACGGGAATTTTACAAGATTAAAATTTTAAAATCCTATATATAGGTTTTAAAAGAATTTCTGCAGATATGGGAAGATGTTCTGTGACAACTCAGTAAGAGCCGGATAGAAACGGGATTCATTGAGATACTCCTGAGGGATGACAGTGGTTATATTGCTGTTCATATAGTTTATGAGATATACCACAAGACTCAGAAGTATCAGAAATTTTGCTGTTGTAAAGAGTATTCCCAGCAACCTGTTAAGCCATCCGAGCAGTGCAAATTGTATAATTTTCTCAATTCCACGGCCTATAATATTGGCCAGAAAGATTACAATGACCAATATTATTATAAAGGAGATGATATAGACGGCAGATTCCCCCATAGAGAACAACTCTCCCATCTCCTCTGCCAGGATGGTTGAGAATTTGAAGGCACACCAGACACCGAGAAGCAATGATACAATGCTTGTCAGCTGGGCAATGAACCCTTTGAAAGCACCATAGATTGCACTAAGTACAATTATTGCCGTGATGATTAAATCTATAAGACAAAGATCCATTCTCTACTCCTTTAATGATTTTATCTGTTCTGTAAAGTGTCAGCAGCTTCTACCATATTTCCCATTGACCATACAGCCCTTACATTGAGTTTCTGGTCAAGAATTACGATATCTGCATCCTTGCCTTTCTGGAGAGAACCTTTGCGGTCATCGACCTTCATAAGTCGGGCAGGAGTCTCTGAAGCCATCCTCACTGCATCCTCAAGAGGAATATTTGCCTTTTGCACCATAGTGCGGATGAGTACATCCATTGTGGCAATACTGCCTGCCAAAGAGGAGTGGTCTGCCATCTTGCAAACGCCATCCTCTATAATGATAGGGTCTCCCTCCCCTGGCTTTTCGTCGCTTCCGGCATATTGCAATGCATCAGTCACCAGACAGGTACGTTCAACCCCCTTCAACTTGTAGACAAGACGCAAGATGGTATGAGGAAGATGTTTTCCATCTGCAATGACCTCTACAGTCATATCATCGATAAGGAACACACTCTCTACAGTTCCCTCATATTTGTACTCCTGACGTTTATGGAAGCCGGGCATTGAGTTGTAGAAGTTTGCAGTATGTGTATATCCTGCTTCATACGCCGCCCTGATATCCTCATATTCAGCCTCAGTGTGGGTGACAGCAGCAAGGATTCCCCTCTTTGTAAGCTCTTTGGCAAGTTCGTGGGCTCCTTCAAGTTCAGGGCTCACATCCCATCTCCTGATGCAGTCTGTACTGTCAAGAACGGGAAGATACTCCTGAGGATCGGGAGTCCTCACCTGATGGATTGTACCGGCCATCTTCTTGTTGAGGTATGGTCCGGCTATATGAAGACCCTTGACGATACCCTTATTACTCTCCATCATCTCTTCGCAGATCTTTACAGCTTTATGGATATCTTCTGTAGGGACAGTCGAGAGTGTCGGGAATATGGTAGTTGCTCCATATTTGAGATGTGTATCAACAATGCTTTGAAAAGCCTCACGGGTACACTCCTTGAAGTTGTGGCCACCTCCACCGTAAATGTTCATAGCTACAAAACCGGGAACAATATACATTCCCTTGGCGTCTATCACCTTGGCGCCTACGACAGCAAGGTCGCTGCTTGTAACCTCAAGAATCTCGCTGTCGCTGATAAGTACAGAACCATCTTTAACCCATCCGTTTGGGGTAAGAATCTTTCCATTTATAATTTGGGTCAACATAGTGCGCTGTTCAATTGATTTTAAAAAAGTTTGTTAGTTCCCTCAACAAGTTTTCCCATTGCCCATACGGCACGTACATTCAACTCTTTGTCGAGAATCATTATGTCGGCATCCTTGCCTCTCTGAAGAGAACCTTTTCTGTCATATACGCCCATAATCTTGGCAGGAGTCTCCGAAGCCATTCTTACTGCATCCTCAAGAGGAATCTCAGCCTTCTGTACCATAGTCCTGATCAATCTGTCCATAGTTGCAATACTTCCGGCTAAAGCTGAGCGGTCTGCAAGCTTGCAAACGCCATCCTCTATAATTACGCGAGGATCAAATGCTGTCTGGCTGTCGCTCGCTGCGCAGGCAAGGGCATCGGTAATCAGGCAGGTACGCTCCACACCCTTCACTTTGTATACAAGTCTCAAGATTGTAGGAGGAACGTGGATACCGTCAGCTACAACTTCAACTGTCATATCATCAATCAGGTAGATACTCTCTACTGTACCTTCATACTTGTACTCGCCTCTCTTGTGGAAACCTGGCATTGCATTGTAGAAGTGTGTTGCGTGTGAATATCCGGCCTCATAAGCTGTAAGGATATCCTCATACTCAGCCTTTGTGTGGCCAACTGATGCAAGGACACCCTTTGAAGTTACATATTTTCCGAACTGCATTGCTCCTGGCAATTCAGGTGCCGCATCCCAACGTTTGATACAGTTAGTCTCCTCCAAAAGCGGAATGTACTCCTCCGGATCAGGATTCTTGATATTCTCAGGAAGCTGGCCTCCCGCCATAGCCATATTGAAGTAGTGGCCCTCAAGGTGCAGACCCAAAACAGGAGAATCCTTCTCTGCCATAAGTTTTTCGGTAGTCTCAGCTGCAGCTCTGATCATAGGGATAGTAGATGATGACAATGTAGGGAAGATACTTGTTGTACCGTGCTGCATATGGGCATGGACTGCGGCCCTGAAGGCATCTTCGCTACCCTCCATAAAGTCTCTTCCACCACCTCCGTGGGCGTGGATCTCTACTCCTCCAGGAACCACATACATTCCTTTTGCATCAATCAGTTTTGCACCAACTATTGCCAAATCGCAGTTGGTAACCTCGAGAATCTTGTTGTCTCTGATAATTACAGAGCCATCCTTCAACCAGCCTTGTGGTGTAAGGATTTTACCGTTTATAATTTGTGTTAGCATAATATTCCATTTTAAAAAAGCAAAAATAATAATAAATATCATACAAATAACCGATAAAATCAAAAACTGTTCCCAAAAATTTTGATTGGAACAGCACTTCTGATTATCTTTGCAAATTCAATTTATAGATAACATACATTAATATACTATATTACGATGGGTTTTGCAGAATATAAGGGTTTGGATCTTGTAAAGATCAATGAATCCGTTCTTGAAAAATGGAAAAGTGAAAAATGTTTTGAGAATACATTGAAGGTGCGCGAGGGTGCTCCAAGATTTATCTTCTTTGAAGGACCGCCTTCAGCCAATGGTATGCCTGGAATTCACCACGTGATGGCAAGGGCAATCAAGGACGCAATATGCCGTTACAAAACCCAGAGCGGATATCTGGTACATAGAAAGGCCGGTTGGGATACCCACGGACTCCCTGTAGAGTTGGGTGTAGAGAAGATGTTGGGCATCACAAAAGAGGATATCGGAAAGAAGATATCAGTTGATGACTACAACAATGCCTGCAGGAAGGAGGTGATGAAGTATACCAGAGAGTGGGTGGCACTTACCGAGAAGATCGGTTACTGGGTTGATATGGATAATCCGTATATCACCTATGACAACAAATATATCGAGACATTGTGGCACCTCTTGAAGGATATCTATGGAAAGGGGCTGCTCTATAAAGGTTATACAATCCAGCCATATTCACCAGCTGCAGGTACAGGCTTGAGTTCGCACGAGCTTAACCAGCCGGGATGTTACAGGGATGTGAAGGATACAACTGTCGTCGGACAGTTCAAGATAAAGAATCCAAAAGCTGAGATGGCGCAATGGGGTGAACCTTATTTCCTTGCCTGGACCACAACTCCATGGACATTGCCTTCAAACACAGCATTGTGTGTAGGACCAAAAATAGAGTATGTGGCAGTTCAGACATATAATGGCTACACAGGCGAAAAGATGACAGCTGTCTTGGCAAAAGCCCTTCTTTATAACCATTTCAACAAGAAGGCAGAGGAGATCGCATTGGAGGATTACAAGCCGGGCGACAAACTCATACCGTTCAAGGTTGTTGGAGAGTATATGGGACCGGATTTGGTCGGTATGGAGTATGAGCAGATTATCCCTTGGGTAAAACCTGTGGCTGTAGATGAGAGTGGTAAATGGTATGATGCCTCAGACAAGGCATTCAGGGTGATTTCCGGTGACTATGTGACAACCGCAGACGGTACCGGTATCGTTCACATTGCACCTACATTCGGAGCAGATGATGCATTTGTGGCCCGCGCTGCAGGTATCCCTTCACTCTTTATGATCAATAAGTTGGGTGAGACAAGGCCTATGGTTGACTTTACAGGCAAATTCTACCTTATGGAGGATCTTGATGAGGAGTTTGTGAAGAGCTGCATCAATGTTGAACTCTACAAGGAGTATGAGGGCAGATGGGTAAAGAATGCATACGATCCTCAATTCACTGTCGACAACAGATATGATGAGAAGGCGGCAGCTGCTGCAGAGAATCTTGATATCTATATCTGTATTATGATGAAGGGTGAGAACAAGGCCTTCAAGATAGAGAAACATACCCACAACTATCCACACTGCTGGAGAACCGACAAACCGGTGTTGTACTATCCGCTTGATTCCTGGTTCATCAGGACAACAGCTGTGCAGGACGAACTTATAGCTTTGAACAAAACTATCAACTGGAAGCCTGAGAGTACAGGTACAGGCCGTTTTGGAAAGTGGCTTGAGAATCTTCAGGACTGGAACCTTTCAAGGAGCCGTTATTGGGGTACACCGCTTCCTATCTGGAGAACAGAGGACAAGAAGGAGGAGATCTGCATCGGTTCGGCTGAGGAGCTTTTCAATGAGTTGGAAAAATCTGTTGCAGCAGGATTTATGACTTCAAATCCTTTGAAAGATAAAGGTTTTGTGCCTGGTGATTTCTCAAAGGAGAATTATGAGAAGATTGACCTTCACCGTCCATATGTTGATGGTTATATCCTCGTTTCTGAGAGTGGAAAACCTATGAAGAGGGAGCTTGACCTTATTGATGTATGGTTTGATTCAGGAGCTATGCCTTTTGCCCAGGAGGGGTTGGAGAATCTTGGCAAGGAGCAGTTTGGCCAGACAGCAGATTTCATTGCTGAGGGTGTTGACCAGACAAGGGGCTGGTTCTTTACCCTTCACGCAATCTCTACAATGGTAAACAAGAGAATTGCCTTCAAGACAGTTATGTCAAATGGTCTTGTACTTGACAAGAATGGAAACAAGATGAGTAAGCGTCTTGGTAATGCCGTTGATCCGTTCAAGGCCTTGTCGGAGTATGGTGCTGATGCATTGCGCTGGTATATGTTGACCAATGCGCAGCCTTGGGACAACCTCAAATATGATTCTGACGGTGTTGATGAGGTGAGAAAGAAGTTCTTTGGAACTCTCTACAATACATACAGCTTCTTTACTCAGTATGCCAATGTGGATGGATTTACAGGTGCAGAGCCTCTTGTTCCGGTTGCAGAGCGTCCTGAAATCGACCGTTGGTGCATATCGCTTATGAATACAATGATCAAAGAGGTTAAGGAGTGCTACGAGAATTATGATGTTACAACAGCTGGAAGAAAAATCCAGGATTTTGTCTGTGACGATTTGAGCAACTGGTATGTACGTCTCAACAGAAAACGTTTCTGGGTAGGCGGTGAGATGGGTACAGACAAACTGTCGGCATACCAGACTCTTTATGCAGCCCTTGAGAATGTTGCAATTCTTGCGGCGCCTATAGCCCCATTCTTTATGGAGAGACTCTTCCTTGATCTGAATGCAGTTTCACACAGATATGCTGAGAATTCAGTTCACCTTGTAAATATGCCTAAGGAGGATGAGAGCTGTATTGACAAGGAGATGGAGGCAGGTATGGCTATGGCCCAGTTGAGCACATCAATGGTGCTTGCCCTCAGAAGAAAGGTCAACATCAAGGTGAGACAACCTCTTGCAAAACTTGTTATTCCGGTACTTGACGAGGCAATTGAAGCGCAGCTTGAGAGGGTTAAAGGGTTGATATTGGCTGAGGTGAATGTGAAGGAGATGGAGTTTATCCGTAATACCGTGGGTATCATTACAAAGAAGATCAAACCTAACTTCAAGACATTGGGCAAGAGATACGGCAAACAGATGAAGGAGATTGCTGCTGCATTTGCTGAGTTTGACCAGTTGACAATCAATGCAATTGAGACTTCCGAAAATTATACCCTCCAGTTGGCTTCAGGAGATGTTGTGCTTGAGAAGGAAGATTACGCAATTACATCTGAGGATATGCCGGGCTGGTTGGTTGCAAGTGAGGGCAAATTGACAGTTGCTTTGGATATTACCATAGCAGAGGAGTTGAAGAGAGAGGGTGTGGCACGAGAATTGGTAAACCGTATACAGAATGTGAGAAAGAAGAGCGACTTCAAGATTACCGACAGGATCCGCATCCAGATGGAGAAACATGAAGAGATTGTTGATGCAATGGCCTCATTCTCCAATTATGTATGTCAACAGACTCTATGTGAGGAGATTGCTTTTGTGGATGAGGTTGTTGGCGGCATAACTATAGAGTGGGATAACGATGAGACTCTAAATATTAAGGTAGAAAGAGTATAGTAATAAAGATAATTTGTTATCTTTGAGATAATAAAACCGAACGATTATGGCAACAGATCAAATTGAAAAAGTAAGGTATAGCGACGAGGAATTGCAAGAGTTCAAAGCTGTCATTTTGCAAAAGTTGGAGAAAGCCAAAGAGGATTATGAGCATTTGAAGGCTGCAATTACCCATAGCTCAAGTAATGGCGTTGAGGATACTTCCCCTACATTCAAGGTGTTGGAGGAGGGTGCTTCAGCCCTTTCAAAAGAGGAGTCGGGACAATTGGCACAGCGCCAGTATAAGTTTATAAGAAATCTTGAGGCGGCACTCATTAGAATTGAAAACAAAAGTTATGGTATCTGCCGTGAGACCGGAAAGCTCATCCCTAAGGAGAGATTGATGTTGGTTCCTCACGCAACCCTATCTGTTGAGGCAAAGAACAAGAGGTAATCTATGAAGTTATCTAAGGGTGGGCTTGTTGCTCTATTGGTAGTTGTATTGCTTGCAATTGATCAGGTATCAAAGATTATTGTAAAGCTTAATATGACGATAGGGGAGAGTATCCCCGTATTTGGAGATTGGTTCCAGATCTGTTTTATCGAAAACAATGGAATGGCTTTTGGTATGCAGTTCGGCGGAGGAGTGGGCAAGGTGCTGCTTACCCTGTTCAGATTGGTTCTGATAGGTTTCATTATCTACTATATCAAGAGAGTCCTATTGAAAAAGAGTGATACTCCGACCGGTGTGTTGGTTGGAGTATCACTTGTTTTGGTTGGAGCAATAGGCAATGTGATTGATTCACTTTTTTATGGCCAGCTCTTCAGTGCATCCTCTTATGGAATGGTGGCTGAGTTTTTGCCGGAAGGGGGCGGCTATGCTTCTTTACTGATGGGTAAGGTTGTTGATATGCTCTATTTTCCTATCATTGATACCACACTTCCTGAGTGGGTCCCATTCTGGGGAGGGGAACACTTCCTCTTCTTCAGGCCTGTATTCAACTTTGCCGATAGCTGTATCTCTGTAGCAGTCTTCTATTTGATTATTTTCCAGAGGAGCTATTTTTCTCGACAATCTTCTCTATAAGTTTCTGCCTTGAGAAGTGTATCCTGCTCTTTACAGTGCCAAGATGAAGTCCGAGTTCATCGGCAATCTCCTGATATTTGAATCCGCTGTCGTGCATCTGGAAAGGGATTCTGAATTCAGGTTCCAGTGAGTTCACAATTGCAGTAAGCTCCTTGAAGTTGTAATCGCTCTCAGGGTTTGCATCTGTCGGTTTGCTGTTTATTACAAACTCCTGTACATCTTTGTTGAAGATGGCCTGTTTCTTGACTCTGCGCCTGTAGTCATTTATGAAAGTATTCTTCATAATGGTGTACATCCAGGCCTTGAGGTTTGTCTCAGAGTCAAATTTCTCCTGATTGTTGAGGGCTTTGTAGTAAGTCTCCTGTACGAGATCCTTCGCATCGTCAGAGTCCAATGTAAGACTGTATGCGTATCTTGCCAAACTTGGTTCCAAGCTTACGATCTCACTTTCGAAATCTCTATAACTGCTTTTCATAATCAAATAGTATTTAATGCGATTTTATAACCAAATAGCCATTAAAAAGTTCAGGTATAGATTTTATAGAGAGGTCTAAAATGACCTGATTATAAAATTGTTTCAGTCGGAAATCCCTTTTGTACGAAGGTAGAACAGCGATATTTCAAAATGATTAAATTTCTGTTAAGTAAAAATGTTGTTTTGGTGAAGTTCCGTAACAATTTGTTGTGCGGCAAAAGCAGCAGGCGCTTTACTGTTGAATCGCCACTAATTTATATGGAAATTCTCGGGGAGATATGCAACTGTCGCACATTTGTCAATTATTTTTTTTGAAAAAATTTGGAGAATAAAAAAAAATACTTACCTTTGCAATCCCAAAGCAAAAGCGGAGGATTTGGAGAGGTGGCAGAGTGGTCGATTGCGGCGGTCTTGAAAACCGTTGAACTGAGAGGTTCCGGGGGTTCGAATCCCTCCCTCTCCGCAGAAATAAAGAGACTTGAGATTGATTATCGTCAACTTAAGTCTCTTTTTCTTTGTTTACCACCCAAAAATCCACCCAAAATACCTGAATAGACTGAACACTCCACCTTTTGCAAAGAGTATTCGAAATTCATACTTATCTCTTCTTTCGGTGAAATCGATTTTTTATTGTGAAATTCTCTTCTTCCGGGGGGATATTGCCTTCCCGCAAAGTGGTTGGGCACCGAAATCGTGGCTGTAGCGCGTTTAGGGTTCCCAACCACCTTGCTGCACCACTGCTTGCATCCACTCTCTCGCATTCTTGCGTACCTGCTTCACATACACTTTCTCGCACAACTCACTCTTGTCACTCACTTTTGTCACCACCCTTGCCACCTCCCTTACTTCTTTCTCCTGCAGACATAGCCCTCTTCCGATAAGCAGCAAGTGTGTTGATGTTGGTTAACCAGCTTCCCAATTATGGGAATTTTCAGTATGGTTTATCTGGTGATTCTTATGCTCCACTATTTGAAGACCAGTGTAAATACAGTTCCGTTCTCATCGCTGCGGGTCAGTGTGAGTGAGCCATTGTGTAGTCTCATAATCTGGCGGGAAAGGCTGAGACCTATTCCGGTTCCATCTTGTTTGGTTGTGAAGAATGGAATAAAGATCTCTTCTTGGCTCTCCTTGCTGATAGGGAGTCCGTCGTTGGATACATTTATGATGATATGCTCTGAAAGATTGATCTGAGCAGTAATATTCACCCTCCTTGCACCTGCCTGAATGGCATTCTTTACCAGATTTATCAAAATCTGGGTGATTTGTCCCTCATCACCATAAAGGATTATATCATCTGTCTTTTCAATGTAGGAACAGAGGGCTCCCGACACCAGAGCCTGCTCCTTTGTGAGGCCGATAACCCTTTCTGCAACATCTCTGAAGTAGAATACTTTTTTGACTGGTGGTGCTATCCTTGTAAGGTTCCTGTATGAATCTACAAATTTGATGAGTCCTCTTGATGATTGCGAAATGGTGTCAAGTCCACTCTTTATCTCCCCATCTATCCCGTCAAACTGAAGAAGTGTCTCACTGAGCGATGCTATAGGGGTTACGGTATTCATTATTTCGTGGGTGAGTACTCTTATAAGTTTTGACCACGATTGCTGTTCATTCTCTGCAATCTCATTGCTGATGTCGTTGAATGCTATAATTCTGACTTGGCTCTTACCTATAGTGGCAACTGATGCTGTCAATGAGATAGTCATCTTTCCGCTTTCATTGTAATAGCTGGCTCTCTCCTCAGTACCGTCTGTAATGTTCTGGAAAGCATTGTAAAGTGATTCGCTGACTGTGCGCAGCTGCCTTATATGGCCGAATGTTGCTATTCCAAGAAGGAGAAGAGCTGTTTTGTTGCAATAATTGACCCGACCGTCAGACTCTATAACTGCTATTCCACTCTTGACATGGTCAAGCATAAGTCCAAAATATTTCTCCTGCTCGATGATTTCGTGCCTCTCCTTGTCAAAGATGTTGCGCAGACGGTTAAGTGTCTGATTGAACTTCCGTCCTCTGAGACGATTTTCGTCAAAACGGAAATTCAGTTCTTTATCTTCAAGGGCATCCAGCATATAGGTAACCTTGCCCCGCATCTTTCTGGATGTAACTATTGATGTGATGGCAGATGATATTACAATTGCAACAAGTACAGTAAGTATGACAGCTGTGGTTGTCATCATATATTATATTTTTTCAGCTTCGCATAAAGTGTAGGACGGCTTATCTCCAGAGACTTTGCAACCATAGAGAGATTTCCTCCGAATCGTGCCATAGCAGCACGGATAGCCTTTTCTTCCGTCTCCTCTAATGTATCAGTGCTTGAAACTTCAACTGATCCTGATGGAGCTCTCTGCTGAATCTCCAGGTCTGCAGCAGTCAGAAGTTTATTCTCGGAAAGAATGACAGCCTTTTCAATGCAGTTGGAGAGCTCCCTTATATTTCCACTCCAGAAATGGCTCTTCAGCAATTCGGAAGCATCAGCCGAAAGACCGGTGACACAGCGTCTGTATTTCTCGGCAAATTTTGATATAAAGATCTCTGCCAATGGAGCAACATCATCAATCCTCTCCCTTAGTGGCGGCAAATGAAGTTCAAGTGTATTGATGCGGTAGTAGAGATCCTGGCGGAATTCCCCGTCACGGACCATCTTTCCCAGATCCTTGTTTGTAGCACAAATCAGCCTTATGTCAACAGGAATATCCTTGCTGTCTCCCACTCTGGTTATACATCTGTTCTGGAGAGCACGGAGCAATTTTGCCTGAAGGTGCAGTGGAATATTCCCTATCTCATCAAGGAAAAGTGTACCGCCATTGGCCTGCTCAAACTTACCTGCATGGTCGGAGTGTGCATCGGTAAAAGCACCCTTGATGTGACCGAACAGTTCGCTCTCAAAAAGAGTCTCAGTGATGGCTCCTGCATCCACGCATATCATAGGCCTGAGAGCTCTGTCTGACAACCTGTGGATCTCACCGGCAAGAACATCCTTTCCTGTACCGTTTTCACCGGTAATCAGTACTGTTGCATCAGTGGGGGCAATCTTCTCCAAAGTAAGCCTTATTCCCGACATTGTACGCCCCTTGCCCCAATACATCTTTACAGGAGAGCTTGGAACAGCAACTTTGGATTTTGATTCCTTGTTACTGCTCTCATAAGCGGCTTTGAGCGTCTCCACCAATTTGTCATTATCCCAAGGCTTGACAATAAAATCAAATGCGCCGCGCTTCATCCCTTCAACAGCCAGCTTGATGTCGGCGTATGCAGTAAAGAGTACGACCGCACTTTCGGGGGATCGTCTCTTGATCTCTGACAGCCAATAAAGCCCCTCGTTTCCGGTATTGATGTCGGTATGGAAATTCATATCCAGCAGCACGACATCCGGACGGAAGTCGGCCATCTTTGATATCAGCTCCTTAGGAGAGGGTATCAGCTCAATATATGAGAAATGCAACGGCAGTAGCACATTCAGTGCCGCCCTTATTCCGCTGTTGTCATCTACAACAAGTATTTTTGCTTTGCTCTTTGCCATAATCACTCAACTTCATTCATCTTCCATAAAGCCATCGGATGCTCCTTGATCCTTTCAACGATTTCATGGTCATCAAACAGAACCTCAGGCTTATATTCTCCTTGATTAAACGATTCTATAAAATCTTTCTCGGCATCTCCTGGGATGAGGAATTCTGACAAGAATGAGATAACGTTTGTTTTAGCCTCTTCAAAATCAAACTTCTCTGTCTTTTTAAGTACAGGGATTAAGGCTGACCTGATCTGAGGAAACTTGATGTTTCGGATCCTCTCAAACGAATACGCCTTTTCCGGTTTGTTCTTCCCTCCGACAGCAAGATAGAATACAACTATCTTTCGTAGCATATCCATCTGGTCTTCCTTGAAAATATTCTCTTTAATCATGCGATTGACATCATACATGTCTCTTGGAGCCGCTCTTTCAATCAATGCCTTTATCTTGCTGCCGAATAGTTCCAGCGGGGCCAAGGCATATACATCTACCTCTTCTATAAAAGGAACGGATGTCTTCCTGGTCAGAGGCTCAAGAATATGGGCTCTCATCATATAATTGATTTCAATCTTGATGTTATCCCTGTTTCCACCGGCGTTCAAGTAACTGAACACCCACGAATCAAGAGCGTGTGTATTCTTGCTTGAAGGGTGAAGAGTATATCCGTTGGACTGCATATGTCCGAGGATCTCCTGACCAATAACGGCTCTGTCTGCCATCATTGTCTCTTTATCGGAATTGCAGCAATAGTCAAGGTCAATATCAACCGACAGGCGAGGCATGTCAAACACAGTGAGATTGATCGCCGTGCCTCCCTTAAGGACCACTTTCCCTTTCAAATCATCATTTGATACGAGAAATTCCAGAATATTGCTTAAGCGGATCACCTTCTCAAGATTATCCCTTATGAAGCTGGTCTCTCTGGCTACCTTTTCCAGTTCTATCTTATTA